>JBCDIX010000018.1:0-101238 GCA_038748405.1 Cyanobacteria bacterium P01_H01_bin.21
CGTTTGGGTGGCTATAACGGTTTTCCAACCTAAAAACGTCGTCACTTGTATAACGGTTTACACCCCTAAAAACGTCGTCGCTTGGTAGCGACTTTCCTTGGAACGTATCTACCATGCGACGGACGCCGGGACGGATACACCAATGGACACCACGATGGATACCCCGACGGGAACCATCAATTACGCCAAAAATTTTCATCACCTAATAGATCGTTATCAAAAACGATGTCTGCAATATCACCTAAACGAGGTTCGTTGGGGGTTATCGTACGATCCTATAAATCTTCCGTAACACGATATTGTCGTCAAAATGGGTATTCTTGTTTTGCATGGCAACCTCGATTCTACGAACATATAATTCGTGCCAACGGATCGATTGAATATATTCGACGATATATCGTCAACAATCCAAAAAATTGGCAACGCGATCGCAATAACATCCGAAAATTATCGCCCCCGACGTCATCCTCAACGCCCCCGTCATCATGGTAGAGACGTTCCATGGAACGTCTCTACCATGATGACGGGAACCCACAACGATAATTTGTCCCGTATCGGGATTACAACAATTTTGGATTTTCGGTATTACACAAAATTTGGTTATTGAAAATGTCTAACCGTCGCTCTACCCCCAATCTATCAAAAACAAACCGCTGTCGGTTGACTAACCACGCTCGTACGATAGTTGCCGCACTATTGTTATCAAGGGGCGTCTTGTCACCGGGGATGATTGCTTGGGCCAATGGTCCTGCCCCAGGTACCGTGATTGAGAACCAGGCGACGGGAAGCTTTGTGGACCCGAGCGACAGTAGCACTAAGCTGATCGAGTCTAACGTGGTGCAGGTAACCGTGGCTGAGGTAGCGGGTCTTACTGTGACCAACAATGGTTTTACTGAACCTAATGACGGTGCGGTTGACGAAAGTGATACAGTCTATTTTGATTTTGTTCTCACCAATGTGGGTAACGATCCCACCCAGTTTGTTATTCCAGGAAGCGCTTCTGTTACCAACGGTACTCAGGCAGGTAACATTCAGATTATTGAGTATGATGCTGATGGCACAGGGACAGGTGCGGCAGAAGATCTCTCGGGTAGTAATATTACGGTGCCCGGTGGAGGAGATAACACTGGCAATTTACTAAATGGTGTTGCTAATACGAATAATGGCTCAGTTCCAGCAGGTGGAAGCATTACGGTACGAGTGCCGGTAACCGCTGGTACAGCAGGGCTCGATTTAACAGTCACTCTCGGTGATACGGTGGCAACCAATGGCCAGAATGAAGTCTATATAGCAGGCTCAAACGATGTCTATACGCAGGATAATACAGGCACAACCAACGGCGATACGGATGGTGCACCGATTAGCAATGAGCGAGAAGCTAGTGATAGTTTGACAGTTGCGATCGCAACTTCCTCTTCTCCACCCACCCCTCCACCAGGTGCTCCCCAATGCCTTCTGCCTCAAAACCTGGTTACTGATGGCAGCTTTGACAATGGCTTAACCTTCTTCCCTGCTACAGGCAACTGGGGGACTCGAAACAGAGCACCAGCTGTCATTAACCCAGGTAATGAGCCAACTGGCACCATTGCTAACGGATATCCCGCACTTGGGAGTATTATCGCGTACAACGAGAATGACTCAGCTGATGATGCCTTGTTAGTCACCCCACTCTTCGACGTAGATCAAACCTATCTCAATGGCCAATTAGATATCTGGTTTGATACTTACTGGAGACACGCAGGTGGTGGTGGCAGCAAGGACAGTACCTTAGAACTTCGGGTAAATGGAACACCCTACTGGCAGATGAGGACCATCAATGGAGAAGGTGGGGGGAGTAGTACCCTCACTCCACTGAATGGAGCTACCATGAGTTCTGGCTCACCGACGGGTCTAAGTAACCCTGGTGGCGGTGGCGCGTATAGTCAATGGGGTAACGTACGTATCACGATTCCGTACACCAGTAACACTACGCCCCAAATTGAATTTGCGATGAAAGGACAGGGACTCGCCTCTGATGACTTTGGCGTTGACCGAATTTATACCCCTGTTTGCTTACCCGATCGCGGTGATGCTCCTGATAGCTACGGAACAGATGTAACAGCAGGTAACAGTGGTGGCGATCCAATTGGTCCATTCCACCGGATTGTGAATGATCTGAGTCTTGGTACTAATCCAGATGGAGAGATTAATGCAGAGTCTCCCTTAGATGGAACTGGCGACGGTGCGGATGAAGATGGGGTTACCCTATCAGACATCGATCCTAACGCAACAACCTATAGTGTTCCGGCTAGCGATATTGCCGTAACCAACAACTCAGGCTTAGGAGCGGCCACGCTTCATGCCTGGATTGATTTTGATGGAAGTGGCACGTTTGAGACTGATGAGTATACCAGCCAAACTGTTACTAGTGGTACTACTGGTGGCACCCCCAACGGTCCCTTAACCTGGTCAGGGCCTGGCGTTAGTGGGCTAACTGACGGAACAACAACCTATGCACGTTTTCGACTAACAACTGACGGCAGTATTAATGCTGCCACACCAGGTGGGGAAGCTCATGATGGTGAGGTAGAGGACTATCAGGTTGCGATCGCAGCTCCAATCTTTAACATCAGCGGCACCCTCTACGTCGACAGCAATAGCAACGACCTCTATGAGGACAGCGCTGGTGGCGGTAGCGAAGCTCCAATGCCAGAAAATATCACCGTTCGTCTTCTCAGCAGCGATGGTTCTACAGAGCTAGCCACAACCGTTACCGATACCAACGGACTCTACTCGTTCCCCGATCTCTCCCAAGGCACCTATCAGGTTGCGGTAGAAACAACAGATCCTGATATTCCCATTGGTCATAACATTGGCACCCCTACCCCGTTGACAATATCACTTACCAGTGCCGATGCCATTGCTCAAGACTTTGGCTTTGATCTCATCACCACTGGTAGCGAAGTTGCCTTTTGCCAAAGCCCTAACGGCGAAGTCTATTCAGGCGGTATTTCAAACGATATCTATGCTATCTATCCCTCCACAGGTGCTACCTTCCGCGTTACTACTACGGCTCTAGCAGGCGTGGTGAACTCCCTTGCTACTGATCACTTTTATCGAGTTGCCTACTACGCAGAGGGGCAAGCCATTTACGCATGGGATCCCATTAATGACACTCACGTTCGATTACAAGATAGCAGCGGTAACTTGAATGTATCGGCTATGCCCGGTGGTGGAAGCATTTCGAGCCTGACAAGTGGTGGCGCAGCATTTTATAACGGCTCTTATTACTTGGGCATCGAAAGAGCCCAAGGAAACTCTAATACAGAGGTTTATCGGGTTGACTTTGTCCCAGGCTCTAATGGTCTAGTCATTCAAAGCCTGACAGCCCTTGGTGTAAATGACAATACGGGTGGAGCCAATGGGGGATTGAATAGTGCTGACTGGGGTGACATGATCATCAGCGATGCGGGTGTTATCTACGGCGCTACCCGCAGAGCAGGTTTCACCTGGAGCTTTGATCTGAGTACCGGTATCTACAATCAGATTAGTGGCAACTATCTAGGACAGCTCGCTAAAGACGGAGATGGGGTGCTTTGGGGCTTGTCTGACACCAGCAGAATCCAGCAGGTAGATATTAATACGGGTTCCCTCTTTGGTCCCTCTAGCCCAACTAGTTCGCCGATTGCGGATATGGCAGAATGTGTTGTTGGTCTCTCCACCATTGGCGATCGCATCTGGGATGACCTTGATGGCGATGGAGTGCAAGATCCCCTAGAGCCAGGTATTGCCAATGTTACTGTTGGTATTTACCGAGATCTCAATGGCAACGGTGTCATCGACACTACTGGTGCCATAAACTTCCAAGATCCGCTGCTTACAACCCAGGTAACCAACAGCAGCGGCAACTACGACTTTGTTGATTTAATCCGGGGCAACTACATCATCAAAGTACTTGAGGGCACAGCAGATGATCTCGATGGTACCAATGTTCTTGATGGCGCTGTTCTCACAACCACTACGACCACTCCAGGTGGTCAACAAACCGTTACGATACCATTGGGCATCAATGACTATGATGATGCCGACTTTGGTTATCAGTTACCTGTTATTCCTCAAAATCCCAATGTGTTGTTAGTAAAACGCATTACCCAAATTAACAACGACACAGTCTCAGCGGGTGGTGATGATCTTTCAGGCTACATCAATCAGGATGATGTCACCAACCCTTACGACGACAACGATATTACTGTCGCTGATCCAGTTGATCCAACCGATCCACCCAAAGATACGGATCAGTGGCCAGATCCCAACACTAACCTTATCGGTGGCATCGACGGTGGTAACGTCATGCCCAACGACGAGATCGAATACACCATTTACTATCTCTCTTCTGGAGATGCCACCGCAGAAAGTGTTCTCTTCTGCGACTATGTACCCACCTTCACCAGCTATATCCCCAACGGCTACAATGGCAGTGCGCCCCAAGCCACAGGCGGCATCGGCGGTGCTGACCTCAGCATCGAACTCTTCCGCAATGGCTCTACCGACTATCATACCGGGGCTAACGACGGCGACAGCGCCACCTACTTTGCCCCCGGTGCTGATCCTGCCACTAGCTTCCCCGGCATCGATTGTGATGGCGACGGCGATGGCATCAACGCTAACGCTAACGGTGCCGTTGTTGTCAATCTAGGAGACTTACCTGATGCCACCACTGATGCTGCCGGGGCCTATGGCTACGTAAGATTTAGGACACGAGTGAAATAAATCATGCGTTGACGGATAAATGTTAGATCTTCATCGCTGTAGGGGCCTTCCATACAACGACGTTATAATGATATGGCGGAATGATCGTGGCAGGTTTCTATGGCAACAACTCAAAAATTAGACTCCTTAGCCTCAGGATCTGTCATAGTGCCACCGACAGACCTCTACAGTGATGAGCCAACGTTGGAAACTGACTTACATCTTCGACAGATGTTGCTGCTGATAGCCAGTTTAGAATGGCTATGGCAGGCTCGGGACGATTTCTTTGTTTCAGGTAATTTGACCGTATACTTCAGTCCTCGCCAGCTAAAAAATCAAGATTTTCGGGGACCTGATTTTTTCGTCGTTTTAGGAACTGAGCAACGTTCTCGAAAAAGTTGGGTTGTCTGGGAAGAAGAGGGTAAATACCCTAATGTAATCATTGAAATCTTGTCTGAGAGTACCGCAAAAACAGATCGAGAAACTAAAAAACTGCTTTATCAAGATACCTTCCGGACACCCGAATATTTCTGGTTTGACCCAGAATCGTTAGAGTTCTGCGGTTTTGTACTTATGGCCGGCACCTATCAGCCCATTGAGCCCAGTGAAAATGGATATTTGTGGAGTCAGCAATTAGAGCTATATTTGGGACTACATGATTCAAGATTACGGTTTTTCACACCTACAGGTAATCTTGTCTTGTCACCAGAAGAAACTGTCTTAAAAGAGAAAAAGCGAGCTAATCGCCTGGAAGAAAAACTAAAAGAACTCGGGATTGCTCCTGAAACACTTTAGTTTGTATTACCTGACATTAAGTTGCTTGAAGCGGTTGACACCATCGACACCCAGCAAATCTGGCAAAATCAGTATCTGTCGTGCAAACTTCCAGTCAAAAATAAATATCCCAGTTGAGACAGTCAGAAAATCTACTAAGTCTACCCCTTTGGATAGCGCAATTAGCGTCCGTAAATCCGACGAAGAAAATCCAGTAAATCGCTGAGCAATCCAGTCTTATGCTGTGAAACCTAAGTTTATGAGGTTTCACAGCATAAGACCGAAGATCAATCGGATGCTGCTCGAGAATTCCCTCGTTGATAAAAGTATGAAAAACAATGGGGCGACAACAACGGTTAACAACTCAGCCATGGCTACAGGAGATAGTCATCTCTTCGATAGCTGCCGCATCCATTTTTTTGCCATCAACAGCTATTGCAGCACCGGTTCCTTACATCAGTGATGAAGTTGGCTTCAACAATGCCACCAGTCGCGCTCAGGTAGATACCCTCGATACTCCATGGCAAAGTGCTGCCACTACCATCGGAGCCACTATAATCACTCAAAATCAAATTCCAGCTGGAAGCAATACCACCATCAGCGGTAATGCCCATACTCTATTCACCACAGCTAGCGGCATTACTGTCACCACATCGCTGCACGATGTCACCGACGTTGACCTGAGTATTCCTAACAGTATTGGTTTTGTTGCCACAGGCAATGCTCAGCTATCTACTAACGATACTCTCCAAGGGAATGCCCCTCGCCCTGCCAGCTTTTACAACACTACGGCACACTCTCGTTACTGGAATGAAAACAGTGGTTCTACCACCAGCCGTAATGCAATTCTCTTTGATTTTTCGGAACCAGTGACAGCTTTTGGGGCCTGGTTTGGTGATTTGGAAACTAGCCCAAATGGAACATCGGCTATCGTCAGATTGCTGGATGCAAGTGGAAATCGCATTGGTGATGACATTGTAGTGCCGCCAACTATCGACCCCAGTCAATGTGGTGCGGCTTCATTTCGCGGCTGCGGTAACCGGACTACTCGCTGGATTGGATTTGTAGATGATGCTAGCCAAGTGAAGCAGATGCTGGTGGTAGTCGGGGATGATGCCGCTGGAGAAACCGGCAACCGTGAGCACCTTAGCTTTATTGGGGCAACGCTAGCGGAGAAGCCACAAGAGGCGATGAAATCTGTAATTTTGGTTAAGCGCATTACGGCAATTAATGGCGATCGCACCCAAAACCCCAATGACAATACTCCTCTAAACATATCTGTCAATGATGGCGTACCTAACTCTGCCGATGACAAAAACAACTGGCCTGAGAGCTATCTATTAGGTGAGTTAAATGCTGGTTTAGTCCAACCCGGTGATGAAATTGAATATACGATATATTTCCTCAATGCAAATTCGGGAGAAGCAGCATCTGTCAGAATCTGCGATTGGATTCAGCCAAATCAAACGTTTGTAAATGGCGTCTACGGTGGTAATGACATCGAGCTAAATATGGGCGGCAGCATCTATAACCTGACAGCAGTCAGTGATGCAACAGATCGCGCAGCAGTTGTTACTGTTGGCAATCTGCCAACCACGCCGAGTTGTAACTTACCGGCTGGAGCCAACAACAACGATAATGTGCTGGTCTTAGATATTACAGGTACCACCGGGGTGCCCGCAGGATTGACAACACTGCCCGGATCAATTGGGCAAGGAACCCCCAACAATGCCTATGGCTTTTTCCGCTTTACCACTCAGGTAAATGAATAATCATTTTTTCCCTGAAACTGCACAGGTCGTCGGACATTTATGATTTCAAGCTATTTAGACCGATAAAAATACCTAGCTCTCTTTTATGCAATTTCCCGCTATTCGAAGACTAACAAATAAATTAGAGTGAGAACAGTATGGGATAGAGGATGCCGTTATCCTTGTACCCAACGCAGCAGATAATTCAGATATTTCATGTTTTTGTTGCCTTCATACTCAGGGAAAGTCGATCAGTTACCCCTCAGAAAAATATTGTTGTCTGTTCTTTTATCTGGCAGTACTTTTACCTTGAGAATGCCTGCTTGGGCAAACAGCCCAAGCCCAGTGATCTCAATCGAAAATCAGGCCGTAGGTAGTTTCCTGGATCCAGTGGATAGTAATACTCCTCAACAAGTGGAATCTAATATAGTAAATGAGGTGGATTTAGAGCCCCCTACAGAAATAAACTCTTCAACCAACCTGGCACCATCAGAAGATAGAACTTTAATCAAAAACCGAGCAGAAAGTATTTCACTACCTCAGTAAAATTACGCAGACTTTCGACATCAGATTAGAATAATCAAAGATCAAGCCGCTCTAGGTTTAACGGCTATCTATAGAAATATACGTGTGAAATTAAGAATCTAAAAGCTATAAACTTAAAAGGCTACAGAAATTTTTCCCTGTACTTTATTCGGCATTCTACGTTAGATATTTCAGCATTTTTTCCGAGTAACTTGCTGAGAATCTTGAGGCAACCTAGAAGAGAACATCAAGTATCTTTTTATACAGTGTTTTCATCAGTATTTGAGCGCCTACTCATTCTAAACCCTCACAATGTTAGGCTGCGCAAACAAGTTACAGGACAATCGTTGTCTCTGGCCAGTGTGATACATCAGCGTCTGCTGAGTACACAATCAGACAAAAGTAGAGTTGGTAGATTAATCACCCCTCATTCCTTAACCTTGGCAGCGACTATTGCCACATCATTGATGATGGCTTCACCAGCTCGGGCTAATCTGCCACTAGATGCGTTACCCGATACTTTACCCCCAGAAGCTATCTCTTTAAGCTGTCATGATGTCGTATTCGGTGATTTTGTACCTGACCAAGCTCCTTTTGGCATAACTGGAGGCCAAAATCCTCGGCCAAAGTACTCCGCTGATACAACTTGGACGGCAACTGCCCCGGACGGCACCATGGCTACCCTACGTACCGTGGCTATTAATAATAACAGCGGTAAATTTATCGCCACAGGCGACAATCCAGATATCTTTTTCGTTGAGTTTACTGATCCAAAAACAGGCATCAGAACACCCAGGCTAACGGAGCGTGAGGGAGAATCCGGTGATGAGTGGGTTTTAGAAATTGAATACAATCGACCGATCAGTGGCAGTCGTGTTTTGCTGGGGGATATTGATAGTCAGTACGTCAACGACAATCTCCAGTTTCGTGACATTCTTGAAGTCGAGAGTTTTTTAGATGGAACATCTACCGCTTCTAGCAATACTTATGTTGGCTCCATTCTGGTAGAGAACATCTCGGGCAACAAGCACACTTTCTTCGATGATGCATCATCGACAGATAACGCAAATTCATCTAACGTTCAAGGGTTGGGGCCAAACCCATCCGAAAATGAAACTAATAATCGAATTTTAGTAGATTATCAAAACACGTTTATTGATAGTACTCAAATTACTTACGCAGTAGGTGAGTCACTAGCTGGCGGGGCCACTCAGTCTGTTTTTGTAACTCCAGGAGTAGCAGCTGGTTGTCAAATCAGTGGGACTGCATTTGAAGATGTTAATCGCGATGATTGGCTAAATGATAACGAGACTGGTTTAGATGAGGTTGCCGTTACGCTTTATAAGGATGACGGCGATAATATCTTAGAAACGAATGGCGATGACTTAATCATTGAAACCCAAGAGACCCAAAATGGTGGTCAGTATTTATTTACCAATCTGGCAGAAAATCAAAACTACTGGGTTGATATCAATGTAACCGATACAGATTTGGAGAGATTTGTTTACGGTGGAGGCGATATCGAGATAACTCAAACCAATCCGCGCCCAGTAGCACTTTTGACAACAGACATTGCGGATGTCAATTTCCCATTTGATGCCCTACAAGGAGCTCAAATAGCGCTAGTTAAGAGGATTACGGCTATCAATCGTGGTCGGGTTGACGAGCAATTATTTGACAATACCTATGTGGATGCGGGTAGTACCGATGACGACGATAATGCAGTAGAGTGGCCCACCAACTATCTTGGTGGAATTGTTGGTGGCGTCAGTGTACAACCAGGTGATGAGATTGAGTATACTATCTATTTTCTCTCTAATGGTAGTACGGTGGCACAAGATTTTCGACTATGCGATCGCATTCCTGACTATCTCACCTTTGCGAACAATGCCTTTGATACTGATACTGGCATTCTGTTAGGTCGTACTGATGGGAATCAAACTTTGACCAACGTTGAGGATCTTGACACAGGGGCCTATATTGGCAGCAACAGTGCTTCTATGGCCTACTGTCGATATGATTTAACCCAAGGCAGCCAAACCCAAGACAATGGCTTTATTGTCGTTAATGTGGGAGATGTCATCCCTGCCTCAAGTGATCCAACAAAGGCTTATGGCTTTGTTCGATTTAGAGCCACCGTTAATTAAGCTGTGAGACTAACAAGCTAAGAAGTTTGACATACGTGTTGTGTCTTTGAGAAAGCATATTTAAAGACTCTTTGACCATCGATACAGCAGCTCAGTTAGCCCGTTGCCACTGACGGATCACCTCTTCAACAATCGAGCGATCGGGTGGGGCTGTTACTGTACCTGTGGGCTCTGTCATTGCTCCAGGAATATTTTTACTCCAGGGGCTGTTGGACACAGAATTGATATCCACCTGTGCATTCATGGGTCGAAAGCCGTGTTGCACAAATACAGTCTGCTGTTCGGGCTCCATTAAAAAGTCAATAAATGCGCGGGCAGCTTTCGCTTCACCACCGCTCACATCACGCCGTACAATAGCCGCTGTTGAAACAGTCTCGATAGTCGGATTTAGGTAAAGAATTTGATAAGGTTTACCTTGGATAGCACTAGACTGTTCCCAGCGGTGGAGAGCAATGCTCTCGTACACTGTGGCAATATCAGCATCATTGGGGCCACGGGCAATAAACTCTTGCAACAAAATGTCGGTAGAGCGGGGGGGCTGATAAACCGAGCGTTTCACCAACCCAAACAAAGTTTGAACACCATCTTTGCTAAAGTCACCTATATTGAGGCGGCTGCTGTTAGCCTCAGCTTGAGACCATAAACTCATGGTGAGCTGACCACTATTAGAGCGGGTAGGGTCAGTCGTTACAAAGTCAAAGCTACCCCAAGCGGCGTTGCCACCAATGTTGTCCCAGTTACCAGTAGTCATGGCATCTTCTACCCGTTGCCACTGAAACTCATTACCCGGAAACAGGGCCTGGGCTCGTTCTGGCCAAGAGACGGCTACAAGCATCGTTTTTGCTATGGGCTGGGGTGCTTCATGAAATGGCTCTTCACCATATTGCGCCTGCCAGCGCTGGCTAAGTTCATCGAGCAATTGACCATTGGCGGGAATCAGTACCGTAGGTTCAAAGTCATTATTGTCATCGATATATTTGTTGACAATGTCTTGTGAACCTTGAAACTCTAGGGTTAGCTGAATTGAAGGATTTTGTTGCTCAAAGCGAGTTTCTAAAAGTTGAAGGGGTTCTTGCAGTTCGCTGCCGCTGACAATCGTAATGGATTGGTTAACGCCAGGGAGAGGGGCGTAGGCGAGACCGGCGGCAGCGGCGATGATGGCGAGGGAGATAAAAGGTTTGGTGGACATGGCGGTGAAAAATGGGGAGAGACGTTCCATGGAACGTCTGTACATTTAGGCAGAGGATGGATAATGGGGCAATTTGTGTAGGGGCATTGCATGCAATGCCCTTACGGGGAACGCCCCTACAAATTGGAATGCAATCAGGCAATTAAGACATCGACGTTTTCTTGGAATCCCTTGAATTCATCGCTAAGCTCTCGCAGTTCGTCGGCAGCCACCGAGCTAGTGAGATCAGCGGTGCGGAGTTTGTTTTGTAGCTGTTGCAAGACGCCACCCGATTCAGCAATTAGGGTAGACAGATTCGCAAGCTGGGCCTGACGAGCGTCTTCGCCATGCCCGGCCAGGGCAATATTGCGTTTAAGACTGTTGGCAAGTTTGCCCCATTGTTCCTGGGCGATGCCCTTGCTGTTGCGAACCTTGACTTCGGCCTGTTTGAGCTGGCGCTGTAGCTCATCGACCGAGAGCAGCGCATCTTTACCCTCTAGACGCAGCGCCATCTGGTCAATTTTTTGGGGGAGTTCTTGGGTGCGATCGCACGCATACTGCACCACCCCCAATAGCTCAATCTGATCGCTGTCCGTCAGTAGTTTAGTAGCTTCCACATTGAGTTCATCCGCTAGTGCGCCTAGGGCTACTGCCTGCTGCCGCACCTGCTGAAACTCACGGTTAATGACCTTATTAGTCAGCTCAACCTTATCGGGTTCGCGGGACTTGAGCACAGTAGACCCAGCCGCTGCAATAATCACCGCACCTGGAATAGCCACAAAAGCAGGCAACCGGACTAAACGCGCACCCCCGATTAGAAAAATGCCCCCCGCCAACACTGCCAACGGATACTGCAATGGATTAGCTAGCTTCATTGGCGCTCCTAAAACTCGACTTGCAGATCGGCCATCAGCTGAGCAATGGTCGCCGGATCCCCCTTACGATAGTATCCTCCATTGAGCTGAGCGATTTGCTCTAACGCCTCGGGGTCAAACGCGCCTTCATCGCCGTAGCCCACTGTAAAAAAGGCAATTCGCTGATCAGATGAAAACCCGCTACGCGACAGTTCCTGGCCAAGCTGGTCCAGCGTAATCCCTGACTCTGAATCTTCGCCATCGGTCAAGATCAAGACGGCGTTAATTGCCTCTGGCCTTAAATTACTCGATAACCAGTTACGAGCTGCCAGCGCCGAATCATAAAGGCGGGTACCCCCATCGGCTCTTAGCCCTGCAATAAATTGCAACCCTCGCGCTTTACCCTCGGGGGTGCCATCCACTAATACTGGCTGTCGAATATTGCTATCGAAATCAATCAAGGCTACCTGGTCTTTTGGCCCAAGGGCATCCACATAGGTCTTGAGGGTATTTTGTACCGACGGTAGCTTGTTACCCTCCATCGACCCTGAGGTATCCACTACCACCGCGACTAAGGATGGCTTTTTGGCCACCTGACTCCAGGTGGTCAACATTGCTTCAACCACCTCTGGTGCAGGTGGTCGGTATGAATCGTAGCTGGCTTGGGGGTCTACACCAAAGTCGGCGCTAAATTTAGGCCCCAGCGCCACGCCGGGCACGCCGGGACGCAGACCCAAGTTGGTCGCAACCTGCTGTGCGGCTGGAGACTGCAAATAGTCCAAAATCTGATCGGCGGCTTCTTTTTCTTGGTCACTGACCCAGGGAGCATTGGGAATAATGCCGCGCATGTTAGACGTGAACGTAGATTTGGGGTAGACCGCTTCATAGCGCGTGCCACCGGGTGGCAAATCAGTATTTGCCGCAATCACCGACGACTCATAAACAGAGCCAATTGAGGCCCAGAATGGCCCATTTTCCACCATGGCCTTAGCCAGGGTAGACGTGGATTTACCATAGCGAGTAATTTTACTCTGGATTTTTTGTACCGCTGCCTCCTGCTGCTGGACGTCGGCCACCGTCAAGTCTTCGGGACGTTTACCTGATACTGAGGCGAACTGAGAAACCAGGGTTTGCAAACCCGAATTAGACCGGGTAGGTGCGGTATGGACATAGTAGATTGGCTGCTCAGGACTGCTAGCGTCTAAATCTTTGTGAGTGGTCGCGCTCACTAGCTGGGCAAATAGGTCGTCTACTTGTCGCAAACCGGGGGCTAGGTCCGTCGGCACCATAAACACCATGGGGCTGTTGGCCAACAGTGGTGCATCGGTAATCGCTGGAATATAGTTTTGACCTGGATAGAGCTGATCGATGCGATAGATCAGCTGGCTCTGATAAATTTCACCATCCACTGACAGAATTGTAGGGAAATCTGGAGCCTCAGCCGTAATGGTGCCTTGCTGCAGCTGTTGAGCCAGGGTCACCGTACGTTCGACTACATCGCCACTACCCGCTGCTTCACAGGTCATATGAAATGCATCACCGCTATCGAGCCTCGGATTAGTCTGATTAAACTGAGCCGCTGCCTCATCGCAGAAATGATGTAGTGCACTGCCAACCAGCAGCTTTACTTCAAACCCACGACCGCTGGAGTTGTTTGCGCCATTACAGCTGGCAAGTAACAGGGCACCGACTAAAGAACTGGAAATAACGCGAACAAAATTTCTCAATGGGGTCTCCATAGCTGCCAAGGTGACATTACCAATAGCTACACAACAATTGATACTGAATTCGGATTTATCCTGCCCAATTGTTGGGTGGCGATCAAAAGATTCCTCACACAGTGTTAACGATCTTCGCAATCGGTTTGGATATCTACATCCAAGGTCTCTTCGTCAATTGTGATGTAAAGAATATTGGGGCGACAACATACTTGACAATCTTCTACATATTGTTGTGATAGACCGGTGCTGAGATCGATAAAGGTAGTGTTGGGTTCACCACAATAGGCACAGTAGTATTCGGCAGTAGTTTGCATAAATCACATGGGAATTGGGACAATTTTGTAGGGGCATTGCATGCAATGCCCCTACAAAATTTTGGGTGGCGGCAATCTAATTACGCCGGGGTTATTTTCGATTGCGTTCTAACTTTAGCCGAATGCGATGGTGGGCTCTGCGGGTTAAAGGATAACGATATACACAATAGACACCGCCACAAATTAACAGCCCCGGAAGCACACTGGCCAACAGCCGAATGGTGAGCAGCTGAGTATCTGGGCCAATTTGACTGGCCCAATCAAGCATCCAACCTGAGAGAAATATGGCGATCGCAACTCCGACTTTTTGCAAAAACACCATCAGGCTAATAAAAATGCCCTCCTGACGCTCCCCGGTGCGTAGTTCCTCGTCATCAATAACATCGGGCAGCATGGCAAAGGGCACCAAATAAAATGTAGACAGACCGGCTCCAATCACCAGACCCACTGCATACATAATGCCAACTTGACCGGGCTGCACCAGACCTAATGTACACAGCCCCAGTAGCGCCAGCGGAGCCCCTGCAAAGTAGACCATCTGTTTGCTAGTCCGCTTGGTAACCCAGAGCCAAAATGGAATCATCAAGACCGAACTCCCCTGGACGACTATGGCCATTTGGGTAAAATGCTGTTCGCCCAAATTCATCCAGTTGGTCACAAAGAAGGGCAGCATCGCAGCGGTGACCTGCACCCCAACCCAAGAAAATAAATATAGCCCCATTACCCAGCGAAAGGCCCGATTGGCAAAGACTCGACGCAGCTGCCGACCCATGGGATGGGGAGACAGCTCCGGCTGTTTACGCATCACCGGACGATACTGGCCATAGGTGCCGACGACGCAAATGGCAATGGCTACCACAATTAGGATGGCACTAACACCACCCAGAATCAGGTACTGCCGCCGAACATCTTCAACCAGCGCAAAAATGATCTGGGCCAGCACTAAGCCCACCACGGAACCAATGATATTGGCCGCTGAACGCACGGACATAATGCTGGTGCGCTCGTCATAGTCGGGGGTGAGTTCGGTTGCGATCGCAACCATCGGCAAAATGATGACCGAAAATGCGGCATAGCCCCCGACCGCCATCAGTACGTAGTACAGAAACAAACTGAGCTGTGATTCGAGCGGCGGCACAAGCCACAGCATAAATGTGAAAAACCCTAGGGGTAGCGCCCCTAGCACTAACCACGGATAGCGGCGTCCCCAGCGAGACTGGGTGCGATCGCTAAGCCAGCCGATTAGCGGATCATTCACGGCGTCCCATACCCTGCCAACCAGCAATACTGTTCCTGCCAGCGTAGGGGACAGCCCCACTACCTCTGTCAGAAAAAAAAGCAAGTAGAAGATTGCTAAACCGATGGGGACAGCGGTTCCCAATTCGCCTATACCGTAGGCCAATTTAGTTTGGAAAGATAGGCGGGTAGACATGGTACACACAGTGACGCTCGGTACTTCACAATACCGAACAGTGTCATTGCCTGAATAGTACTGAGGCAATCCTCACTGAGATAGCGACACTACTGAGAGTGGCCTTAAATAGTCGGATACAGCGCTAATTATCTGCGATCGCATTTGAGAACGACCGGTTAATCAATAGGTAATTTCTGCGATCGTATTTTAGAACGAACAATTAATTGATACGTAGTTGCTATGCCCGCACTGTCGATCATCACTCTTTTATAAAACGGCGTTCAAAATATTTCTTGCGATAAGTACCGATCCCAAAAATAACCTGCTTAAATGGGGAGCATAATCATTTGTGTTGTAAGGCGCTCATCACCGGCTGTGTAAAGCTGGTGCTTCCATTAGCTCTAATGCCGTTATCTACATCGCCAGGGACGCATCATGACCGTTGAATCCTTAAATCAAATGATGACCTATGTCATCGAAGGCTGGGCGCTCCTAAGCGCTACCTATCTGAGCGTTGGCTTTACGATGTCTTTGACTAATCGAGTCAAAAACGGTCTGAAAGAAAAGGAAGCGGCCAAGGCTCAAATCGCAGCGGGCATGACTGAAGAGGTTAGCAATGCTGAACGTGTGGCTGAAATGGCGGCTGTAGCTGAAAAGTATGGCAAGAGTGCAGAGAAACAACAGGTTAAAAGCGGGATAAAAGTTCCTGGTAATTAAAATCATCCCCGAGCCCCTCTTAGACATTAGAGAGGCTCAGGCAGAAGTTTAGGTAATCACCGTGGGCTTATCAAAGCCAGTGAGTTCCTTAATCTTGGCGACTTCATCAGCTAGCTGAATCAAGGGAGCTAACGCTTCCTGGGTATCGATATCATGATTCGCAACATCAGGCTCATAATTTTCGACATAGAGCCTTAGGGTTGCACCTTTGGTACCCGTGCCAGATAGACGAAACACGATACGGGACCCGTCTGTAAAGCCAATGCGAATACCCTGTTTTTGGCTAACGCTGTTGTCGATAGGGTCGGTGTAGCTAAAGTCATCGGCATAGGCAACGGTGTAGCTACCTAGCTGCTTACCTTTGAGGGTGGGCAGCTTTGCTCTCAAACCGTCCATCAGTTCATTCGCGGCAGCTTTCTCTACGCCTTCAAAGTCGTGACGGCTGTAATAGTTACGACCATAGGTGGCCCAATGCTCTTTGACGATAGTTTCAACGGACTGCCCCTTTACGGCCAGAACATTTAGCCAGAAAAGTACGGCCCAGAGACCGTCTTTCTCACGGACATGGTTGGACCCTGTACCAAAGCTTTCTTCACCACAGAGTGTGGCTTTGTCAGCATCCAGCAGGTTGCCAAAAAACTTCCAGCCAGTAGGGGTTTCGTAGCAGTCAATTCCGAGCTTTTCCGCTACCCGGTCCACGGCTTGGCTAGTGGGCATAGAGCGAGCTACCCCAGCTATACCATCGCGGTAACCGGGCACCAGGGTGGCATTGGCTGCTAGTACAGCCAAGCTATCGCTGGGGGTCACAAAAAAGTTGCTGCCGACAATCATATTGCGATCGCCATCGCCGTCAGACGCCGCCCCAAAGCTAGGCGGATTGTCGCCAAACATAACCTCTACCAGGTCATGGGCATAGACCAAGTTAGGGTCAGGATGGCCGCCACCAAAGTCCTCAAGGGGTTCGCCATTTTGCACAGTGCCTTTGGGGGCACCCAAAAGTCCCTCAAAAATTGCCTTTGCATAAGGGCCAGTCACTGCATGCAGTGAGTCCATACACACAGTGAAATTGCCAGATGTCAGCAGCTGACGAATCTGCTCAAAGTCAAATAAGGTCTCCATTAACGCCGCGTAATCGTTAACCGCGTCTAGCACCTCAACCGTCATACTGCCTAGGGACGTGGTGCCCACACGATCCAGGTCCACATCGTCAGCATCTAGAATTTTATATTCATCGATTACCTTGCTGCGCTCAAAAATCGCACTAGTTACCTTCTCAGGAGCTGGGCCACCGTTGCCGATATTGTATTTGACACCAAAATCTCCATCTGGGCCACCAGGGTTGTGACTAGCAGAGAGAATGATGCCGCCAAAAGCTCCATACTTGCGAACGACACAAGACACGGCCGGTGTGGAGAAAATACCACCTTGACCGACAAGAGTCTTACCAAAGCCGTTAGCGGCAGCCATTTTTAAGATTATTTGGATTGCCTGACGGTTATAGAAACGACCGTCCCCACCGACAACTAGGGTTTGGCCTTGATAGCCATCTAAGCTATCAAATATAGATTGAATAAAGTTTTCTAGATAATTAGGCTTTTGAAAAACAGCGACCTGTTTACGTAACCCAGAAGTACCGGGTTTTTGGTCTGAGAAAGGCGTTGTCGAAACCGTTTTGATGGTCATGATACTCCTTGCGCCGGCGAACCGATTCATCCTTAACATTACAGGATGCTGCGACTGCGGTATGTTTGACGGAATGCATGATGGCACGTTCCTGTATTCCGCCAAACTGATCGGCAACAGGTTAAACCCACTGGCGTTTTTTCTGACGTAAAAACGTTAGCCAATATTGGGCTGGTTTACCGTAAAACGTGAACACATCCCCATAGGCTAAATTGGCATTTCGATGGTGAAGTCGGTGACGCTCAGGCGTGGTAATGCACAACCAGCGACAGAGAAGTTTGATAGCTTTTGGGGTGCGATAGCTGGGGTCAAACTGATGCCGCCAGATTACATGCAGCTCAGCGAGCAGCAGACCCACTACGGTCCCCAGAGGCGATATTAACCACAGTAACGGCACCCACATCAGGTAAGGTAGTGCGCCTAAAAACCCTGGCACTAATGCTTGGGGGCAGTGTTTACGTAGAGCGTAGCTGACAAAACTGCGGTTAGGGCTATGGTGCACAATGCTGTGGTAGCGGCCAAAGACATGCTCAGGCACATGGTAGATAAACGTAGCGACAAAGTCCCCCAGCAGTAAAAGCAGCAGGGAGATCCCTAGTAGTTTGAACGGTTCCATAGCTGATTGCCTCACAACTCCCCGGCAACCTAGCAGAGCGAATTTAAAATCTACTTAACATTTGGTTTAGAAATAATTTACATTCGAGTGGCAATGTGCATTATCCTATCGGGTGGACTGTAGGCTACTGAATAGTGCGATCGCAAAGCACGTCAAGATCAGTAGCCAGATGACAATTCCTGGTAGAAACAGGAGGAGGCCGGTACCACGCAAGATCCAAACGATAGCTGTCATGGCAATGGTCGCCAGCAACAGCTGGGTAATTGGACGTAGACGAAAACGATTAGTCATGGGGCAACTTAGGTGTATATTCCTGAACACCAACAAGGTTTACTAAGGTTTTACGCAAAATTGTGTCTGCTTGACACTAGGCTTATGTCGCCTGGTTAATAATGGCAACGAATCGGTAAATATCGGCAGTTTACACTCCAACCGATAGTGTTTCAGGGGTCTCAGTTATTCAGCAATTTATTAAGTACCTATAGAGTTTTATTTTTATTTATCCTATGGTTTCGACGAAACAACAGACAGCATTGCTGCGCGGTGACGTCCTAATTGCCACCAACGCCCACGCTGGTAAAGGTGCTGCTGTGACTGCTCAAATGTATGTACCGTTGGTGCGATCGCAACTCTGGGAACAGCTCACTGACTACGGTCGTTGGGTTCACTACTTTCCCGATATCACCCAGAGCCGCGAGCTAGAAGCTTCTGTAAAGCAGCACGTAAAACAGCAATCCAAGCGGATTACGCGTAAGCTATATCAAGCCGCTCGTAAGGCGTTTATTCTCTTCACAGCGCAAGTAGAAATTTATCTTCACGTCGTGGAACATCTGCATCAAAGTATCCAGTTTCGTCTGGAGCGCGGCACCTTTGCTGATTTTGCCGCCGACCTTGTGCTTGAAGACTTTGGCGAAGGCACCCTGTTGACCTATTCGGTCAAAGCAACACCGATGATTCCGGCACCCAAGTTCTTGTTAGAGCAGGCTATGCGTATTGACCTACCCGGCAATATGAAGACGATGCGCCGAGTCTTGTGTCAGTCCTAAAAGTGGTCTAGTTTCTCTCTACAACTAGCCGTCCTGCAGCTAACGCAGCACTGCTAGTTGCATACACCTGACCATCACTCAGCACATCTAGCTCACGATTAACCAGCCAGTAGCGATAGCCATCATCCTGCTGGCTGATTTCAATGATCCAACCCACACGGGCAGATACTTGCACTACCTGGGTGATGTCCATCAGGTGTTCCTCATGTGCTATGTCTTTTAGGGTAGCAAACAGTTCAACCTTACTGACATTGGCGTTGCAAGAGATCGGCATTGAGTTTTATCGCGTTGCCTCCATCGTCCACACAGCGATTGCTATGAGTTTTCATTTTTGAGTTGTTTACTCTAAAATTGCCTGGGTTGGTAGCGCTTGTTACCTCTATGCCCTCAAAACCCAGCACTTAAAATTCAACACTCTCTTCAATGTCTACTCAAATTCTCAACCTCAACGAAAATCTCTACAATTATTTACTTTCTGTTGGTGTTCGCGATAGTGAGATCTTAAAACAGCTGAGAGAAGAGAATGCTCAACATCCTAGAGCTGTTATGCAAATTGCCCCAGAACAAGGACAGTTCATGGGATTGTTGATACAGCTGCTGGGAGTTAAAAAAGCATTGGAGGTGGGTGTATTCACTGGCTATAGTTCGCTAGTGGTCGCCATGGCACTGCCTGAGGATGGCAGACTGATTGCCTGTGACATCAGCGACGAGTATACCCAAATGGCACGTAAGTATTGGGAGAAAGCAGGAGTAGCCCACAAAATAGACTTACGCATTGCCCCAGCGCTAGAGACTCTCGATCAGTTAATCACTGAAGGGCACAGCAACAGCTTTGATTTTGCATTTATTGATGCCGACAAAAGCAACTATGACAACTACTATGAGCGTGCACTGCAGCTGGTGCGGCCAGGTGGTTTGATCGCAGTCGACAATGTCTTGTGGTCAGGACGAGTTGTCAATCCAGTCGATGAACAGGATAATCGCACTAAGCGGATTGACGCCCTAAATCAAAAAATCCATAGGGATGAGCGTGTTTCTATGAGCTTAGTCCCCATTGCTGATGGACTGATGCTAGCTATGAAACGTTAATCATCTGAGTTGTTATCTCTTTTATGATGGGGCTTGTAAACATTGAACAAGATGTCTAAAAACAGATTGAATCTTGCGTTTTGCCTGATGAAATTCAGGAATATCCCAATCAGGAATACGTTCTTGCTCAAGCTGCTCTAAATTTAGGTAGTTATGATACCGCAGCTCAATCTGTAATGACTGCACATTAGGCATTGCGCCATAATGTTGAGTGATATATCCGCCATTGAAAACATGGTTACGAGCTACTTGATATCCTTGCGAGACAAAAGCCCTATCAACCGCAGATATAAATTCTTCAGCGCAGGTTCTGCCATTGCCGTTACCTAAACAAACCTGATCGACAATAGGGCCGGCAAAACTATGTAAGTCTAATAGATAGGCATAACCAAACTGATCAACCAACTGTTGTAGAAGCTGAGACAGCTGCCGATGATAAGGCCAATATACTTGCTCAATCCGGGCTTGAACGTGTTGTTGCGGCAGCGTCTCACAGTATAGTGATTTGCCATAGGCAGTTTGTTTTGTGACTGCTGCCTGCCAAAAACTTCCTGTAAAGGGAGCTTTTGCAGCTCGATTTAGATCCACAACATAGCGGCTATAGACTGCTTCTAAAACCGTAATCCCCAGCTGGGGCAGGTCATTGTAGAGCTTATCAAGATGCCAGTCTTGATGGGGAAGAAAGTCTCGATAGTTTGGCTTTAGCACAGCTAAAATCTCTTCAGGAACTATCAAACCACTGTGGGGGATACTGGCCACAATTGGGCATGGAGCTACCGTGGGATGATGAATTCGAAAGGGAGCAGCTCTAAACAAGCGTTGATACCTCTGTCAGCAGCTGACTAATTATACTGAAGAGTGGCCTTTCACCAGGTTCTGGGGCCATACATCGTTGCTGCAGCTCACGCAAACGCTGAAATATTTTCACCTCAGATTCTTCATTATCAGAAACGTGCCGCTCTAATAGATCTTCTAACAAGCAACCATAGGCTCTAGCTTCGAGCCTTTCAAACATTTCTCCAGAAACGCTATCTTCTGGCTCATAGAAAGATGCCGCTCCAAAATCTCCTAAAATGCTCTGTCCTTGGGCATTTACCAAAATATTGTGGGCGTAAAGATCACCATGCATAATTCCACGACTGTGGAGATGGGAAACAACAGAAGCAATCTCTTTGACGATTTTTAAGATAACGGGCAGCGTAAATGCAGTGTCGTCACTGTAGGTATCGCGGGTACAGGTGTCCAAACTAGGAGGGTTACCCAGGTTGCCATACTCAGGCGAAATAAACGAAAAAACAAGGCCGTTTTTGCCTTCGATTGGCTGGCTCAGTTTGCCCAACACATTGACTAAATTAGGATGGGCTCCAGCCGCGATACAAGCCTGCATCTCATCTGTGGGCAAACCGTCACTCGTTATCTCACCTTTAAAGAGTTTAACCGCCACATCTTGAACTGGCGTTAACTCTGAAGCTGGTTTCCACAGCGCTTTGTAAATTACACCAGAAGCGCCCTGACCTAGAACTTGGCCTAGCTGTAACTCATCTGGATTGATAGTGACTAGGGCAGCATTTTTCTGATTTTCTGTGGGTTCACAGCAGGGATTACCGGCATAGGCTAGCCAACTTAACCGGGGCAGGCTAAACAGCCAGGGTGGCAGGCTTTGCAACTGATTAGCGGCTAATCGAATCAGTTCTAATTTTTTGCAATTGGCAAGTTCATCAGGCAAGGTTTGGAGTTGATTGCCTGCCAGCATACATTTTTGTAAATGGCTAAGGTTGCCGATGCTGCTGGGTAAGCTGGTTAGCTGGTTATTGGTGAGAATCAACCAGCGAAGATTGGCCGATAGGGCAGATTCGCTAATGGTTTTGATTTGATTGCCCTTAAAACTGACCATAGAGAGATTTGGACAGGCTGCCAATATCTCTGGAAATTCTTCAAACTGGTTGTTGTTAAAAAAGGCAACCCGCAGCTTTTTTAGTTGGGAAAATTCTTGTGGGAGAGATGTTAAATGGTTGTTTGACAGATCCAAAATCTCTATCGAATCTGACATCTCTAGAATGTCTAGAGGGAATTCTGTTAACTCTTGGGATAGTTTAAGGCGAGAGTCTCCCATGGCGTGGTTGGGGGATAAAGACTGCATAGGGTTATTAACGGGTGCGATCGCAATTTCAGGCTTACGGTTGTTTATATTTGCCGTTCCAATACCGATAGCCAAAGTACATGAGCACTCCTAGCTGTATTGGCACCAGGACGAGATAGTTTTTAAGAAAGGGATTGATTTCCATATGTGCAAAGATCTGACAGTACGTCAGTCCTGCGATGGCTAGCCCTGCCTTGAGCGGTAATTTACGATGACGCATAGCAATTTTCATAAGAGTTGAGCTACAGCAAATTTCCCATAAACGATTGCTGTATATCAGTGGTCAATGTGCCTGAAGCCCACAGCCAATGTAATCGATAGCCATGGTATATCGCTACAAACATTAGGCCACCGTACCAAAGGTTTCGCTGTCGCCACCAGCTGTCAAAGGCACGTTTGAGATAGAGTTCAAGGCTAATTTGGCCAATAGCCACTGCCCAGAGAATTATGACCACAGGCGCAAGCAGATTGTAGCGAATAGCCGCAGTCCACTGCTGATTTGCGATCGCAAAAACCGCTCGCGTCATCCCCCAAGTCGGACAGGGGATACCCACCAACGCCTTAAGCGGACATCCCCACAGTTTTATCTCATACCCTGTCAAGGAAAGCAGCACAATCAAGAGCGGCATACACAGCGCCCCCAATATCCCCCAGCGTAGATAGACCAACGATTTTGACAGTGGCATATCCCTATTTAGAACCAGGGCTTTTTGTTGGTGACATAAGTGCTGACAAACTCTTCATCTGATTTAGTCAGGTATAAAATACCTTCTACCAGACCAATCACACCCACTACCGCAGAACCAATACCGCAGGTAACGGTGCCTCCAATTAGGCAAACTAAAAGCATAATAATGCCTTCATTGGTATATCCCAGATAGAACTTATGAATGCCTAAGGCTCCCAGTAAAATACCTAAAATACCCGCCACAACTTTCTTGTCGGCTCCTTCAACTCCACCTGAATTAGTCATATTGCTTCATTCCTTATGCGTTCATTCCATCATGTCGGTCGTTATGACGACTTATCTTCCAATTTGCCCGATTTTATAAATAGAAAAACCTTGGTATAAAGATTTAATCAAGATGATCCAGTAAAAATCCGGATGAGGTGGAGAAAAAGGCCATTCTGTACGCTTTATAGGCAGAATTTAGGATTTTGAAAACCCATAGCTAGCTTTCGCTAGTCTTCTATGTGTCATTCATCACCATGCTTTATCCGCACTATCCTACTTTTGCTTTTTGTTCTTTATACAGTTCTTTGAAGACAGCTTGCTGTTTTTTATGATCGACAATGGGAGTCACATAGCCAGTGCTCTCTATATCTTGAGGAGAGAGTTTTCCACTCACTAGAGCAGCAGTGTCCACATGCCGAATCTCTGGAACCCACTGACGAATATACTCAGCTTCAGCATCAAACTTTTTCGCCTGACTGGCTGGATTAAATATTCTCAGGGGTTTAGGGTCCATGCCGCTAGAGGCACTCCACTGCCAGCCACCATTGTTGGCACTCAGATCACCATCCACCAGCTTTTGCATAAAGTATTTCTCTCCCCAGCGCCAGTCAATAATGAGATCTTTGGTGAGAAAGCTTGCCACAATCATTCGACAGCGATTGTGCATCCAGCCCGTTTCGTTGAGTTGACGCATGGCAGCATCAACAATAGGATAGCCTGTGCGTCCCTCACACCAGGCCGTAAAATCATCTTCGTTGTTGTCCCAGGGGAACTCTTTCCACGCCTCGCGGTAAGGGCCATCGGCCAATTCTGGAAAGAAGTACATCACGTGTTGATAAAACTCTCGCCAGGCCAGTTCCTGCATCCAGGTTTTGACATTGTTGCGGGTCTCATCGCTACGGCAGCGACCGTAGGCACCATCAGCAGCGGCCCATACAGTGCGAATGCCGATGGCGCCAAATTTCAGAGCCGCACTGAGCATGGATGTCCCCGCAACAAAGGGAAAGTTACGCTGTTCATCGTATTCAGCAATCGCGCGATCTTCTCGACAAAACTCAGTCAGCAGCTCTTGGGCAGCAGATTCCCCAGGTTCTATTGGCAGAGGCTGCTCCCAGTCAAATCCTAAGTCTTTTGCCGAGGGCAGCTCGACAATGCCAGCATCGTAGGCCTTTGACTTTTCAGTGGGGCTAAGCCCAGTCAAATCAGCCAGGGTTGCGACAGGTTCCGCTTTTGTCTGCTGATACCAGTTACGCCAGAAGGGGCCATAGACTGTGTAAGGGGTATCAGACCCGGTTAGGACATCCCCTGGAGCATGGAGTAACTGATCCCAGGTTTTGGTTCGCATTTCGATGCCTTGCTCCCGTAGGGCTTCTGCCACCGCATTGTCGCGCTGACGAGAATAGGGTTCTACATCTCGGTTCCAGTAAACAGCGATCGCACCCAATGCCGCCGCAATTTTTGGAATTTCTTGGCCAGGCTTACCCTTTAGAATCAGCAGCTCACTACCCGCTTCTTTGTAGCGGTTTTGTAGCTCAGCCAAACAGCCAATCATATAGGTCACTCTGGCGGGTGCTACATCGTCAGCGTCTAAAATATCTGGGTCCAGGCAAAAGATGCCAATCACCTTAGCGCTACGTTCCCGTGCTGCCGCAAGGCCCAAATTATCACTAACGCGCAGATCGCGACGGTGCCAAAACAGGATCAGATCAGCCATAAACTTTGGTCAAAAAGGGTAGGGTCCGATCAGTATAGGCGGTTTGCGGTTACCATTGCGCTGGATCAGTATTCTAGAAAAATACCTACTAAGGAGTCAACGGTTTTGAGTACGTCCGGAGCACCTATCGCCAAGAAACAGCCGACCCCCCTGGAGAAACATGGAGATATACGCGTCGATGATTATTATTGGCTGTGCGATCGCAACTCCTCTGACACCCTAGCCTATCTCAAAGCCGAAAACGAATACGCCGCAGCCCAGACAGTTCACACTGAGAAATTCCAAAAAGCGCTGTACGAGGAAATGCTGGGTCGCATCCAGGAAACTGACCTCTCTGTGCCCACCAAAGATGGAGACTACTATTACTACAGCCGCACCGAGGAGGGCAAAGCCTACCGTATTTTATGTCGCAAACAAGACAGTCTAGATGCCCCAGAAGAGATTCTGCTCGACGAAAATGAACTGGCTAAAGGTCATGAGTTTTTTGCCCTGGGCGACTATGAAACCAGCCTGGACCATCAGCTGTTGGCCTATGCAACCGACACCAACGGTTCAGAGCGCTGCACCCTGGTTTTCAAAGATTTGAGAACGGGCAAGCTGTATCCAGAAGAAATTGAAAACATCAGCGAGGTCATCTGGGCCAACGACAACCAAACAGTATTTTATACCCGCCTTGATGAGGCCCACCGCCCCTACCAAGTCTGGAAACATCGCCTCGGAGAGAATCCAGACAGCGACCAGCTAATCTATGAGGAGACTGATGAAGCCTTTTATCTATCGTTGGGTGGCACCCGCAGCGAAGCCTATTTGATGATTTCCATCAATAGCAAAATCACCTCTGAAATACGGATTTTAGAGGCCAACAACCCGGACGGAGAGTTTCAGATAGTCTGTCCTCGCAGTCACGGGGTGGAATATTATATTTCTCATCATCCTGGCAACGAGAACACTTCCGACCGGTTTTACATTGTTACCAATGAGGACGCCATCAATTCAAAACTGATGGTGACACCGGTTAACACACTTAACAAAGAGAATTGGGAAACAGTTATCCCCCATCGCTCAGACATACAGCTGACGGGCATTAGCGTATTTATTGACCATTTAGTGATCTACGAGCGTCGAGGCGGTCTGCCCACCATTCGCATTCAAAAACTCTCCACAGGCCAAGAAACCGCTCTAGAGTTTCCAGAACCCACCTATTCGGTCTGGTCTGGCGCCATGCCCGAATTTGACAACAAAACTCTACGATTTACCTATACATCCTTAATCACTCCGCCATCGGTGTTTGACTATGACATGGACACCCATGAGCGGGAACTCAAAAAAGAGACTCCCGTACTTGGGGGATATGACCGGACTCTGTACCAGAGTGAGTGGCTCATGGCGAAGGCTCCCGATGGCACCCAAGTCCCCATCTCACTGGTGTACAAAAAGGGCGTTACGCGCGGCAACACCCCTCTTCTTCTCTACGGCTATGGCTCCTATGGAGCGTCTTCATCTGCTTATTTTTCCTCAAGCCGACTGTCTCTATTAGATCGGGGGATGGTTTATGCCATTGCCCATATTCGAGGCGGCGGCGAAATGGGGCGGCAGTGGTACGAAGAGGGTAAATTTCTCCACAAAAAGAACACATTTACCGACTTTATTGCCTGTGCCGAATATCTAATCGAAAACCAGTGGACCACCCCCGACAAACTAGCCATCTATGGAGGTAGTGCGGGTGGATTGCTGATGGGTGCAGTGCTTAATATGCGACCTGAGCTATTTAAGGCTGCACTGGCCGCTGTCCCGTTTGTGGATGTCGTCACCACTATTTTGGACCCCAGTCTGCCGCTATCGGTCATGGAATGGGATGAATGGGGCAACCCCAATAAGCAAGAGTACTACGACTATATGAAGTCCTACTCGCCCTACGATAATGTCACCGCCCAGGACTACCCTGATCTGTTAATCACGGGTGGACTGAACGATCCGCGGGTGTCTTATTGGGAACCGGCTAAATGGACCGCAAAGTTGCGATCGCTAAAAACTGACCAAAACCGACTGTTGCTTAAAACCAACATGGATGCAGGCCATGGCGGTGCCTCCGGACGCTATGGCTGGCTTGAAGAAACCGCCTTTGAGTATACGTTTATCCTCGATAGCCTGGGCTTAGCTTTGCCTATAAATAATTAAGCAAATGTTAAATTACACTTTAAGCTTTGCTAACTTGAAGTTAATGCATCCCTATTAAATATAAACTGTAATCAATTACACAGTTTTGGTGTTTCTGGGAGAAAGCTTTAGTAAATACCTCCATCGCTAAGGGTTTCTGTCATGGCATCTACACATTGGAGAAATCGAGATGAAGCTATCATTTCTGGGCGCTAACTACGAAGCGCACTTTGAAAACGTTCAAGTTACTGATACTGAAAAGATTGGCACCTACCGAGGGGCTCCCTTAAAGCGCAAAGCATTTAAGGTTCCCAACCACCCTCACCAGCGTGTACAGCTTACCTACCGAGGCGTTAAGTATAACCAAGAGGTTTAAAGCTGCCGATTGGTGACCCCATCCTCTCAAAAGCAGTAAAACAACGTTAAAACAGCGTTTGTTATCAGAATCTCTTTTTCTGTCACTGGAAAAAGAGATTTTTTTGTGCTTCACAATTTTTTATTTCTCTGAGTGCTCAAGAGCATTCACAGTTTGGTCCGTACAAGCAGAAATGCTTCATGCTTTTTCAGATTTTCATCAGGTTATTTTCATAAAAGTGGTTCACACTGGTAGATATTAAGGCTCATTTAAGGTGTCTATCGTTTAATTTTCTCCAATTGCTCTGGAGGTTCCATGAAATTTTACTGGCTATCGCTACTCGTTCTGAGCGCTCATCTCAGCGCCTTTACTCCTAAAGCACTGGCTTCTGCCGTAAAAACGCCAGCCGAGATTAACGAACGGGCAGAGCAAAAAGATTGGGACAATCCGCGGGCAAGCGATACAGCTCTTGCCTCAGAAAAAGGCTTGCACAGACGACGTTTTGGTCGCAGTCAGTTTCGTTCAGGCCGATTTCGAGGAGATATCTTTTTCCGCAATGGCAGCATCCATCGTACCCAGTTTAGACATGGAGAATTTCGGCGAGACGATATTTTCTTCCGTCACAACAGTATCCGACGTCATCATTTTCGCCATGATCGGTTCCGCCATAACGACCTTCGACGCCACGACTTCCGTCATCATAGATTTCGGCATCACGACTTTTATCGGATTAGGGTCCACTAACGCGCAGTAGCATGTGCATGGCTTAGCTCAATTGCACATGTCTGAGTCTTCAACTCTTGTGTAGCAACTGCTCAATAACCTCGTGTAGGCTTGATTAGTAGTCTGATAGCGGCGATACATGAGTTTCTGTGTACCGTCCGAACGATGCAGGATGATAGTGTAAAAAAATTTTATGGTTACTGGCTAAAGCTTGTCTAAAAACGGTTTTGCCATAAAATAACCGGCAATAGATTTTGCATCCACTCCTTCACCGCTCAAAATAGCTTTTTCAAACTCTTCTGGCGTCCTCAGAACAACTTCTATATCTTCATCTTCATCTTGTTCTGGAGCAGTTTCCAGCTGCTCTAAATCGCTTGCTAAAAATGCAAAAATGTACTCGTCAGAGTAGCCTGGTGCGAGGGGGAACTTGCCAAGGTTAGTCCATTCTTTGGCGGTGTAACCAGTCTCTTCTTCGATCTCTCGTTGAATTGTTGTAAACGCGTCTTCGTCTGTTTCGATAGTGCCTGCAGGGAATTCTAACAGTCTTCCCTGGACTGCAAAGCGATATTGTCGCACGAGGACTAGTTTGCCATCAGTCGTGATCGGCACCGCCATGGCCCCACCCGGATGGCGAATACATTCCCACTGACCTTCTACTTTGTTGGGCAGACGCAGGCGATTTACTTCAAAATCAAACTTGCGTCCGGCATAGTACAGACACTTTTTAAGTAGCTGGGGTGGTTCTAGACCAAGAGACATAGTGAGGATGCAATGAGGCAACGAAATTAGGTTACACCAAGAATCGTTGTGTCGTGCGTCTGCTCAAGCGATCAATGGATATACCCCAGCTGTCTCCACCTGCTCTAGTAGCTCCGTTACGGTTTGGAGTCGCACTGGATGCAACCAGTGTGCTGCAATCTCAGCTAATGGCACCAATACAAACGCTCGATCATGCATCCTTGGGTGCGGTAAGGTGAGTTTAGGTGTGTCAATGACCTGGTCACCGTAGAACAATAGGTCCAAATCTAATGTGCGCGGTCCCCAACGCTCACGACGAATACGGCCAAAGCTAGCCTCGATGGTGAGCAACATCTGTAGTACGTGCTCGGGAGATAAAACCGTGCAGAATACTGCGCAGGCATTGATGTAATCGGGCTGAGGGGGACCGACTGGAGCGGTTTTGTAAAGGTGCGATCGCACTTTCAACCGCATACCATCTAGCCGATCAAGCCGTATCAGTGCCTCTTCAATTATCTGTTCCGAGTCCCCCAGGTTGCTGCCCAGGGCAACGGCATATGCTGTTTCCATACCGCTATGATTAGTAGTCACAAATTCAGATTTCTCTGAGGACTCTCAATCATAGCTGACAGGGAATTAGCCGTTCTATTTAGCCGTTTTATCTATAAGTTTGGCTGCAGTCGAGTGACCAGCTGAGCCGAGGTCATTGCGCCCTCAATGCGATCAATCTCTTGACCATCTTTGAATAGCACCATAGTCGGTAGCGCATGAATCTCATACTTTGAGGCCAGCGTATTGTAGCGATCTGTGTCAATTTTGACAATCTGCAGCTTGTCTTGCAGCTGCTCTTTAACCTTCTTTAGTTCACCTGCCATTAGCTGACAAGGGCCACACCATGTAGCATAAAAGTCCACCAGTGTGGGTTTATCAGAGCCTGAGAGCATATCCTCAAAGCTAGAAAATTGTTGTTTAACAGCCATTGTCCTAAATCCGGGATGGGTTCAGCTTTTATGCTACGCGAGCCCCATAAAAATGGGAGCTATTTCAGCTAATTTTTGGCTTTTTTATAAGGATTTGTAAGGTATTGGACTTTGAATTAACAATTCCGGCTGAGATGGGCAGTTTGCAAAGTCCTGGCTTTTGGATTGATGATTCTGGCTGAGATGGGCAGCAGAGCAATTGATCCCTAGCCCCCAAAAATAATAGAGTGATCGAGCTGTTAACCATTTCCCCTCACCATGACAGGAGCAATGCAAGATCAGGTTGCCATTATCACCGGCTCATCCCGTGGCATCGGTAAAGCAGCCGCCCTGGCCCTCGCTGCAGAAGGGGCTAGCGTTGTGGTGAACTATGCACGCTCTAGCACGGCTGCCGATGAGGTGGTCACTGAAATCACCAACGCAGGTGGCAGCGCGATCGCACTGCAGGCTGACGTCTCTAAAGAAGAACAGGTGGATGCACTGATTAAAGGCACCATAGAAAAATTTGGTCGCATCGATGTACTGGTCAACAATGCTGGCATCACCCGCGACACATTATTACTGAGAATGAAGCCCGCTGACTGGCAGGCCGTGATTGATCTCAACCTCACAGGCGTATTTCTCTGCACCCGTGCTGTCGCTAAAATCATGCTGAAACAGCGGTCTGGTCGAATTATTAATATCTCGTCCGTCGCAGGTCTGATGGGTAATCCAGGTCAAGCCAATTACAGTGCCGCCAAAGCAGGCGTTATCGGTTTTACGAAAACTGTGGCCAAGGAAATGGCACCCCGTGGTGTAACAGTCAATGCCGTTGCACCTGGCTTTATTGCAACCGACATGACCAGTGAGCTGTCCAATACAGAGGAAATTCTCAAGTACATTCCCCTGGGCCGCTACGGTCAGGCCAGTGAAGTGGCTGGGCTGATTCGGTTTTTGGCGGCGGACCCTGCAGCGGCTTACATTACCGGGCAGGTGATGAATGTCGATGGTGGCATGGTGATGTAATGTCAATTCAATTTGTAGGGACGTTGCATGCAACGTCCCTACATGGGTGCGTTAATTTGATTTTTTGCTAACGCTGCCTGTACCGCCGCTTGCTGATCTCGATGAGTCATCCAGCGATGATAGGTGCGATTGTGAACCTGTACTGAGTGGCCCATCATTTTGGCGGCAACCGCATCAGGTAACCCCATTAATATAGTGCGTACTGCCCAAGCATGGCGTAGGTCGTAGGGTGAAAACGGTATTTTGTAGCGACGAAACTGAGTGGTGACCTGCTGCCCCACTCGCTGCAGTGTGGTTGTGTCCAGATCGGTATTCACGTTGGGGAGTTCACCATTGGTGAGGTTAAAGCGCTCAACCCACTCAGGATAGAAGGGCCAGACTTCATGACGACCGGTTTTGGTGGTCTCACGCACGATAATTTCGGCAGTGCGATCGCTAAGCCGCACATTGGGAGCATCGCAAAAGAACACCTCATGGTTACGCAATCCATAGGTGGCCATCATGCCATAGACATATTTCCAGCGTGGGTTTTTAAGACTGTCATAGACCTCGACAATTTGCTCATCAGAGGGCAAGGTCCGCAGCTGTGTCTGGCTGTTGCCATAATTTCCCCAAAAAGATTTCAAATCTGTCGGCAGCTCCAGATTTAGAAACTCGGCCAGGGCCGCTAGAGCAGTACAGCAAATTTGACGACTGCGAGAATTGGCTTGAGTACTTTGAACCGTGGCGTAGATAGCTTCAGGCAGACTGAGATTGCGATGACGCTCTGCCGTCGTGTGTAGCTTGCGCAAATAGGGTACGTAAGCCTTTTCCCAGGTAGTTCGTAGTGAGGCAGCTGAGGTCTCTGAACGACGAGTTTCAAAAAAATGATGCTCAAAGGCATCAATCTGGGAGGATAAATCAGCACCGGCCATCCGCAATCCGGCCACAGGCCCAAGGTAATCTCGCCAATCAAAGACATTTTGCAATAGCTGGGCCGCAATAATTTTGGCCGTTTGCTCACATTGTTTTAACCCAGCCTTAGTAGCCGGTAGCTTTAGAGGCACTCGCTGCTGATAGGGTCGTAGCTTTGGGCTACCCGGTCGTGGCGGCAACGTACCCCTTAGATTTAGCCGATCGCCGCGTCGTTCAATCTGGAGACCTAATTTTGCCGCCTTTAGACGCTGATTGACTTGATCTAGCGCTTTATCCAGCGAATGCGTTACGGAAGACTCGGCCATGCTAAATGAAAAAAATTCTCAACTTCTACAAATCAGATATGCCTAGGGAGGAGTTAGTTGTTACGATAAGTCAAAGATGATTAAAACTTCGTTCATAAAGGTAATCAAGCAGTCATGGGTCGTACTGGAGTCTTATTACTCAATCTTGGGGGTCCCGAACAGCTTGAGGACGTGCGTCCTTTCCTGTTCAATTTGTTCGCTGACCCAGAGATTATCCGACTCCCATTTCCCTGGTTGCAAAAGCCTCTGGCCTGGCTGATTTCCACAAGTCGTGCTAGCAAGTCCCAGGATAACTACAAGGAGATCGGTGGTGGCTCACCGCTGCGACAGATTACTGAGGAGCAAGGAACTGCCCTTAAAGAGTACTTACAAAAGCTAGGGCGCGATGTAAAAATTTACATCGGTATGCGCTATTGGTACCCGTTTACCGAAGAAGCTGTGGCGCAAATTAAGCAAGACGGCATCGAAGAATTGGTCATTCTGCCTTTATACCCTCAGTTTTCCATTAGCACCAGCGGCTCCAGCTTCCGTCTTTTGGACAAGCTTTGGCAAGATGACCCCGCTCTGCAAAGGATTAATTACACCCTGATCCCATCCTGGTATAGCAGCCCCGGCTATGTGCGGGCGATGGCAGATTTGATTGATCAAGAAATTGCTAAGCTGCCCAACCCTGACAGTGCCCATATTTTCTTTAGTGCCCACGGTGTACCGGTCAGCTATGTTGAGGAAGCGGGTGACCCGTATCAGCGTGAGATGGAGCACTGTGTTGACCTGATTGTTAAGGCGGTTAATCGCCCTAACGACTTTACATTGGCCTATCAGAGTCGGGTTGGCCCAGTAGAGTGGCTACAGCCCTACACAGAAGATGCCATTGAGGAACTAGCAGAAAAAGGAATCGACGATCTCGTCGTCGTTCCTATTAGTTTTGTCTCTGAGCACATTGAAACACTGCAAGAAATCGATATTGAGTATCGTGAACTGGCTGAAGAAGCTGGTATTAAAGGGTTTCATCGTGTACCTGCCCTCAATACTTATCCGGTCTTTATCGAGGATATGGGGAATATGGTGGTCAAGGCACTGGAGTCCCCTCGTAAGCTCTTTTCTGATGCAGCTCAGCTACAAAAGCAGGTCCGTATCTACCCTCAAGATAAGTCTGCTTGGGGTCTGACACCCTTTGCCGAAGTGTGGAACGGTCGCTTAGCGATGGTGGGCTTTTTGGCACTTCTATTGGAAATGGTCAGCGGTCATGGCCCGCTTCACATTGCTGGGTTAATGTAGCTTAGTTTTGAATGATTAGTTTTGAGCTGCCTGCCTTGAGCATCGTTTCTCAAGGCAGGTAGTTTTTAATTGAATCAACTTAAAATTCAAAATTCACAGTTTTACCGTTTTTTCTGCCAGTCTCGCCAGACACTCGAGCTACGAATGGCTAGCCACAGTAAAAATAAGGCAATCAGCCCCCCCTGCTCTGGTGCGTCAAACGCAAAAAATACTAAGCAAATACACAGGGCGTCTTCGGCAAAGATAATCCACATCGGTGGATTATTAGATCGATATAGCCAGCCCACCTGCACCATTTGAATCACCAGGGCTAACACACCACCTGTAGCAGCTAGCAGCACAAGCATTAGACTGTCGTCGATATCTGCCAGGCGTGCGATCGCAATCCCAGAAATTGTGCCCACAAAGGGACTAATAAATAGCTCGGCACTTTGCAGAAACCGGCGACTAACCCGGTCCTTTGAAATCGTCAGTTCCAGCAGTGACCAGATTACTAGTACAGTAACGACAAATACCTGGGGAATATTTGACAAAATAGGCACAGCCGACCACAGCTGTTCGCCGGAAAACAGACCAATTAACAAGAGGGGCAATGCTAATCGGAGTCCTGTAGCTGCCGAAATTGAAAGCACTGCAAGCAGTTCTGAAATGAGCACGTTGCTTATGTCTTTGAGGTGATGAGCAATAAACGTGAAATGGCAGTGGTGACGCAGGCTGGTAGAAATTACAGAGGGACGCAGGCAACTTTATGATTGTTGGCTTAACCTAGATCTAGGGTCTAACGCCTTGCCGTATAGGCTGCCCACTTCTCAAGTTCATGCCATCTCAGCACATGTCATCCGAACGTCCTCTATTGTCTGAACTGAAATCTGCAACTACAGCACGATTTCAGCTGTTGGGTCTTGTTTTAGTTACCCTGTGGTCCATTGAAATTATAGATTTTTTGGTTTTTGGAGGCCGTCTCGATCGATACGGTATTCGTCCCCGTTCTTTGAGTGGGCTATGGGGCATTGTGTTTGCACCGTTGCTTCACGGTGGGTTTAGCCATTTGATCGCGAATACGGTTCCCATGCTCACCCTCAGCTGGTGGGTGATGCTACGGTCAATCGGCACCTGGCTTGCAGCTACGGTAATGATTACGGTTATCGGTGGCGCCGGGACTTGGCTAATCGCTCGGGGAGGCTCGGTGCATATTGGTGCCAGCGGTCTGATATTTGGATATTTAGGCTTTTTGCTAGGTCGAGGATATTACGAACGGACGATGGGTGCGATCGCGATTTCTCTGTTTATCCTAGTCACCTACGGTGCAATGTTTTGGGGTCTTTTACCCACTCAGCCAGGTATTTCGTGGGAAGGTCACCTATTTGGGTTTATCGGTGGCATTGTCGCTGCCTACTGGCTAACATCTAAACCCGACATCATCTCTGAGAGATAGCTCGAAGTCGCCTCTACCGCAGCAATCGTATTTTCATAAAGCATTCGCGTTGGCCCCATGACCCCAACGCTGCCCAAGGGTCTTGAGTCGCATGTATAGGCCGCCGAAATCAGAGCACAGCCCTGCATCGGCTCCAGTGGATTTTCCTCTCCAATCCAAATCTTTAGCGGGTGGGTATTATCGTCTGAGCACATTAACGGCCACAGCTGCTCTCGCCCATCCGCCAACAGAGAAACCAAATTGCGTAACTGACTTTGCTCTGAAAACTCTGGCTGGCTCAAAACATCTGCCACACCTGTTACCAAAATGTGGGTTTGGGGCTGACGCTTACGACGTGCCAAATCATCAATCGCCTGGCAGAGCGTCACGACATGATGCTCTGCTGTGTCCACTTCATGCCAATCCAGGCTAGAGATTTCAGATAGCTGTCTACCACACAGCTGAGTCGTCAAAAAGTTAGACAAAATTTGTAACTCACGATCAAGCGCGTCTTCATCGTGAGAAGCTCCTGCTCCCGTTGTGCCCCTGGGTAACTGCACAACCATTGACTCAGTGCCATAGCTATCTAACACCACCACCAACAGCACCTGATCAGATGACATCTGCACGAGCTGCAAATGTTTGACCATCAGATTCTCAAGCTTGGGCATGGTTACCAACGCCACATAGCCACTCAGGTGAGCTAAGATTTGAGCCGCCTCTTGGAGCAACGCTTCCACACTCCATCCTTGCCATTTCAGCTGTTGAGACAACAGTCGATCAATCCGCTGTGCTGTTGGTTTTGATGGCTTGATCAGCTCGTCTACATAGAGTCGATACCCTGAGTCAGAAGGCACACGACCAGCAGATGTATGGGGCTGATATAGAAACCCAGATCGTTCAAGAGCACCCATCACATTACGGATAGTGGCTGCACTCACCTTGAGACCATATGCCTCTAGCAGGGCTCTAGAACCAACGGGCTCCGCTGTCGATACATAGTGACGTACAGTTGCACGCATCACCTGTTGTTGACGAGGATTAAGATTCGTAGACTTATCGACAGCCATCAATATTTAAGTAGCCAGCAATCAAACTAAATGGGCGTAGCTCTAGAGAACCACAGCTGAACACATACTAGAGGTTAGTGAATAGCTATAAAGCTCAGTAGAATACTAAATCTTTTAATAAAAATATTAGATTGTATTCTCAGAAAAGGCTTTGAAGACTTCAAGTGTAAATATATTGTTACAGCCTTTGGATTTTGGGGCAGACACTATCCAATTCTCAAAATTTAATTTCTCTATCCGTAATTTTTGGTCTAACCAACACGCTAAATCTATCGACTGTGCTTAAAGTAGTCATTTAGATTCAGGTTTTCACCATTTTCAATCTGACGCATCATTGAGCGCGTAATCAGCTTCCCTTGCTCTACTAGAACTGCGCCAGTTAAAGGATGCAGCAGATCTTGCTCCGCCCGACGGCCAATTAAAGACTCAATATCTTTTAGAGAATTCACATACATACCCGGTGGCAGTTCCACAACAACACCATTGCCCATCACCCTGGCCTGACAAGCTAAACGAGAATTAGCCCGGCAGGAAGTAATAATTGCCAGAGTACGCTGCTCGCGTCGACTGATGGGCGTCAGCGCTCGCATCCCATCATTGACATATATGTGGCAGGTGGCGCACATGCCCCGACCGCCACATTCTTTTAAGACGCTCAGCTCCTTATGCAATAAAACCGATAGCAAATTGCCATTGGTTTCAACAGCGCTTTCTTGGGCAATGGGCTCTAAACGAACTGTTTTAACCATAGGAAAGTGACTATCCCCCAAATAATAATTTCCAGTGCTGCTCGGGCAGCGTTTGCTCAACCAGTACGTCATAGTCCCGAATAATACGGGTACACCGCTGATGAAACTGCTGGGTCCACAGACGAATCTCGGACAGCTGCTCTGGGGACAGCTGCGACGTTACACCCGTAACGCTGATAGTGCCATTACCAGAAACGTTAAACATAGCCAGCCAGGCCGGACCTCTCGATTGATGGGTGCGCCAATGATTTGCCACCAGCTGTGGCCCTAAATAACGCCTTGTGACTTGGCTAAGACTGTTCATAGCCTCCAAGACATCATTCAGGCTGGCGGTTTGTGGCTGTACTGATTTTGGCAATACATGGGTGACGGTTTCAGTCCCCATAGCGCGAATGCTATCAACTAAAGCTGAGCAGTCGGCCTTGATAAACTGTATTAGCTCACTGATCGGCTTGGAATATTGGTTTGGCAGTACGTCTTCACTAAAGACAAATAAAACTGCTTCATGTTCTACCTTGTGCAGCTCCACTTGATACGCTCCAAATTGAAACGCGCAAAATTCAAGGGATGCGGGCGTTGTTTGGATAATCTGCTGGAGCCCCTCTAACAGCAATGGATGCTGTTCAGGTGCATTATTTTGGGGAAATCCAACACTGTAGGCATGGGCAGGCAAGTCATCCAAAGGTATCAGGCTCAGTCCCAGGATGCCGGGTAAATCTAAAAAGTTTTGAATTAATTGGCGCTGCATATAGGCGAGGCTAGGGCAAACATTAAAACATGTGCGATCGCTAGGGTGAATCTGGCTAGAACTTTGGCCGTTCAACAGCCTCTCATAACTAAAACGTCCCGAGGATCAGCAATGCCCAAAATGTAAGTATTCGCGTTTAATAGAACTAAATAGATCCAGTAATGGGCTTGAAAAGATTTCCACACAAACAAACACGTTAGTTAACGTTTTGAGTTATTCTCCCCTCATGAGGAACGAATGATCTACGTATCCTGTAGACTCTAACGTGCAAGTCAGTGTGTTAAGCAGCGATAAGGTAGCTCTATTTGTTACGTATACACCGTGCTTTTCTCAAGAGGCTCTTATCAATCGTGCCACGGATTTTGTTTGAAATACCGGCGTTGATACCCTAACCGTTATGTCTGACCTCCCGTTTACGTTAGATCAACTGCGCATTCTAAAGGCAATTGCGGCAGAGGGTAGTTTTAAGCGAGCTGCCGACAGCCTCTATGTATCTCAGCCTGCGGTAAGCCTTCAGGTTCAAAATCTAGAGCGGCAGCTGGATGTGCCGCTGTTTGATCGAGGTGGACGTCGAGCACAGCTAACGGAAGCGGGCTATTTGTTACTGGAATATGGCGATCGCATTCTCAGCCTTTGTCAGGAAACCTGTCGCGCCATTGAAGACTTACAAAAATTGCAGGGAGGCACCCTGATTGTTGGAGCGAGTCAGACCACAGGCACCTATCTGTTGCCCCGGATGATCGGTCTATTTCGTCAGCGCTATCCAGATGTAGCCGTCCAGCTTCACGTGCACTCCACCCGTCGCACTTCCTGGAGTGTGGGTAACGGTCAGATTGACCTAGCCATTATCGGAGGTGAAGTGCCGCCAGAGCTGCAAGACTCGCTAGAAATCATTCCCTACGCCGAAGATGAGCTAGCGTTGATTATGCCGGTCTTCCATCCGTTAGCGAGTAGTCAGGCAATTCAGCGAGAAGATCTCTACAAGCTCAAGTTTATTTCCTTAGACTCTCAGTCCACGATTCGCAAGGTGATCGATCAGGTGCTGACCCGCTGTGGCATCGAAACACGACGATTACGCGTTGAAATGGAGCTAAACTCCATCGAAGCCATTAAAAATGCAGTGCAGTCTGGGCTGGGTGTAGCGTTTGTGTCAATTTCAGCGATTGAGAAAGAACTGCAGATGGGTGTGCTGCACCGAGCCAAAATTGATTCCGTCGTCGTGAAACGCACACTGTCGGTTATTTTTAATCCCAATCGCTATCGTTCAACGGCAGCTGGTGCGTTTACGCGGGAGATTTTGCCCCAGTTTACGAATCGAGAGATTGATTTTGACCATCGCCCCGACCGTAAAAAAAATGGGGGCAACCAAGCAGCACCTGCCAAAGCGGTGACTAATGGTAAGTCTGAAAACAAATCATTAGATGATGCTCCTGTAGAAGAGAGCAGTTAAGCTACGGGTAGGATGGTCTTAGGCGTTGCCAGCTTATTTTTGGCGGTGGCCACTCTAACGCGTCATCATATTGCTGCTTCATGCAATTACACTGCACTCGGCCTGGGTGTTCTCGGCCAGTTAATTTTCATCCCAAACTAAAAGAGTCGATTCAAACGGCTTCACAGCTGTTTTGTACCAACTGTGGCATGCCCCTAATTTTAAGAGGGCGCTATTTGCCAGAACGACTGCTAGGGCAGGGAGGATTTGGAGCCGCTTACTATGCGTGCGATCGCGACACTCCGGCTCTACGCCCTTGTGTTGTCAAACTCTTTCAACCCTCGGCCCAGCTCAGTCAACAACAGCTACAGATTGCACAGCAGCTCTTTGCCCGTGAAGCCGAAGTATTGGAGCGTCTGGGAAATCAGCATCCACAAATCCCGGATCTCTATGCCTATTTCCCCATCATTGTAAAATCACCCTCATCAGGCAATGATGAGGAATATTTTTACCTGGTTCAAGAATTTATCGATGGAGAAGACCTAGAACACATTCTTGAACGGCACGGTTCCTTACCAGAAGGCGCTGTTAAAGCTATTTTGGTATCGATATTAAAAGTCTTAGAATTTGTTCATAGCAACGGGGCTATTCACCGCGACATTAAGCCCTCTAATATTATGAAAACAGTTGATAATCAGCTGTATCTATTGGACTTTGGGGCAGTAAAACAGGTTACTGGAGCCGCCTCAACAACTCGCTCAACCGGTATATACACCACAGGCTATGCACCGCCAGAACAGGTTACTGGCGGTCAAGTATTTCCCGCATCCGACCTTTATTCGTTGGCGGTCACCTGTGTCATTTTATTAACCGGAAAAGAAACAACAGAGTTGTTCGACAGCTATAGCAACCGCTGGCTGTGGCAACAGCATGTCACCCTACAGGATAAAAATTTAATCCTCGTAATCGATAAACTGCTGAGCGCTAGCCCCCAAGATCGATACAGCAGTGCCCAGACGGCGCTCGATGCCTTAATGCCAGGCACTGACGCTCCACCCAGCCTATCTAAATCGACTGTGGCCAAACAAGCCACAGCAGTATCCCCGGCAACAGCAATGCCGCCGACAACAGCCACCCCCGTTGCAAACGCTACATCGCCTCAGCCCATCACTAATTCTCCAAAGTCACCGGGACAACAAATTCATCCTGCACAACAGGGACCACTGCGTCCCTGGATGTTGGGGATAGCGCTATTAATTGCCTTATTTGCTGGCGGTGGCTGGTGGATTAGACAAAGAGGAATGCTCGGTACATCTCAGCTGCCAGCGATCACATCAGCTGGCAAATTTACAGATATTGAAGTACCAACCGGGCAATTTACCTATGGTGGTAGCACAACTTGGGCACCCATTCGCGGCGCTATTGACCCTCTGATAGAGCAGGCATTTCCAGGCTTGCAGCTAGTTTATAAAAATCCCACCAATCAAGCACCAGGGTCGTCTGTGGGTATTCAAATGCTAATTAATGGCGAACTTGATTTTGCTCAAACCTCTCGCCCTCTGACTCAAACTGAAAAGCAACAAGCCCAACAAAATGGCATCACCTTGCAAGAAATTCCCGTAGCCATTGAGGGTGTGGCTGTGGTCACTCACCCAGGGCTACCCCTTTCAAATTTAAGTCAGACCGAGCTACGTGATATTTACACTGGGCGGGTAAACAACTGGCAACAGTTAGGGGGCCCCGATCTGCCTATCATGGCAATTTCCCGTGATGATAAAGGCGGTACCGTTGTATTTTTTAGCCAGACGGTACTGAATGGTGAAACATTGGCTACCAGCGTTCAACGCAGCACCACCACCACTGAAGCAATCCGACTCACAGGTGATACACCGGGCGCTATCTACTTTGCATCAGCACCAGAGATAGTGGGGCAGTGTACGGTTAAGCCTATTTCCATAGACCAGCAACCGTCATATCAACTTCCATACATCGATTTACAAAACTGCCCTTCCCAACGTAATCAACCCAACCTAGAAGGATTTAGCACTGGAGACTATCCATTGACGCGTCAAATTTATGTTGTGACAACTGCCGATACTCCCATTGGTCAGACCTATGCAGAACTGATGCTATCGGCAGAGGGGCAGACCGCCCTAAATGATATAGGATTTGCCCAGCTACGATAAAGAGCCGGGCAAATCCTAGGTTTTATAGTTATGTCTTGACTTATGCCTTGGGGCCGCGCCTATCCCTGTTGCTTTAAACTCGCGCCAAAGGGAATGCTGATCAGATTTTCTCCATGGCTCTGGATCAGTCCGCGCTGCCGCAGCTTACCCATCAGACGAGTTACAGTTACCCGAGTCGAACCAATTGCACTGCCAATTTGAGCATGGGTTAAAGGAAAAGGCAAATAGTAGCCATTCTCGCAGGGTTCACCATATTCATCGACCAGCAGAGTTAAAAAACCCAACAGGCGGTCAATGGTACGACGCTGCCCCAGAGTGCTTAGCCAAAGCAACTTACGCTGGTGCTGACGACGAAATGCATCTAGCACCTCCCGACGAAAGTGCGGCCATGTATCTAAATCATTCCAGTAGAGCCAGACAATAGTCGTTTGGTCTACATGGGAAAAGCTTTGTAGTGTAAACGGAGGCTGTGCCACAATCTCGAACGGTTGGCCCGCACCTACAAATCCTAGAAAGGCTTCCTCAGCTGCCACCAGAGGAACCCTTGCAGAGGATGCACTCTTTTGCTGCTTAAGGGTGGCGCTGACCTGGGCGCTACCAACTAAACGTACCGCTCCCTGCTGCACTAGATAAAGCAATCCTGGGCGTGTTGGAATTCGCTCATCTTTGCTAAAAGTGCGGCATCGATAGTGCTCTTGGGCCCAATCCAGAATGCGTTGCCATACATGAAATGGCCGAGCGTCATCTGATGGGATAGATGAGGACATGGGGAAGGTGCTGGAAGTTGTCGATAATTCAGATAGTGTCATTTACCTAATATCAAGCCATAAAGTCTGTAGACAAAACAAACGTCCTGGAAGGCTTCTGGTGAAAGAAAACTCCAGTTATCGATACGCCCTGAAAGCAGTCATGTATGAAATTAAAAAAGTAACTTAAAGCCCTATGTCAACTACCAAGGAGCCACCGTACCTGTCAACCGTGAAACCACGATCAGTATACGAAACAAATACGCCAAGTACATTAATACAAACGACCGATCCAGTTGGCATCCTGAAATTGGTTTCTTTATATTTACTTCAGCTTTTGTTGAAGCAGACAAATGGAATACATTGCCTAACCTTCGGTAAAGCTAAAAACTCTGAACAAAGCTGGCTCTGTTCTGTGAACTAAGTATTACAAATATGACATGGTTTTCGTTAAAACGGACATTGCAGTCTGATATAGCTTCCTCGATTGAAGTTCTTAATCCCATCAATCAAGATGTATCAAGGTCAAACCTTTATACTCCCCTCAGATATTCAGCGGTTTTGTTAAGCATCGGTAAAACCACACAGATTTGTCATCAGAATATTCCCTTAAAAAAAGTTAACTGTAACGGAACAGTTACATATATTTCTGCAATTCCACTGAAGTTGGCAAAAATGTGGCAGCTACCTCTAGATGAGCTAGTAGATTGTCTGATGTCAGTTTTACAACACCAAACATTACCTCCCCTATGGTCTCACTTGCAAAAGACTGACGATGGCTGGTTGGAGTTTGTGATTTCCCAGTGGGGTATTGAGCAGTGGCGACAACATCTAAATCAGTTGCCACAGCCTGCGATAGCCTCATCTTCATGGCCTATTCAAGCGGCTTGGCTGTGGCAACTCCAGTCTGGGTATGAGCTTTGTTGTCGGTGGCAAATTCACTGTCAGCAACAGGGGTTATCGGTACCAATAAAATCGAACAGGATATCTTGGGAAAGTTTTCTGATACCCAATCAATCTATACAAGTACTGATTTACTGTCTGCTAGACATTTGCGACAATTGGGAAAACAGTGAACCCAAGCAGCTGGTGCAGCAGGCTCGGCGTTTGGTAATGGCCTTAGAAACATGTATTGCGACAGCAAGACTATCTTCGGAGGTCAAGGTGTTAAGTGCTTGGTTAGAACCAACGCGTATTGTACTGGAACAGTTATTAATCGGTAGGTTGGGCCATCAACTGGCAAAGCAGCTCTGACATTGAACAATCTCAATGGAAAACCTGATTTTAAAAAGTTAACTTAGGGGATGACAAAATCCGCGATATGCCCTAATCTTATTATTGTGTGTGAGGAGCGAACCAGTAAGGGTACCGAGACGAAACACGGCCAGTCGTCGGTACCCTTTCTGATTTTAAATTTTTATTTAGCGATTGCTTACCAGACAAAGAGTTTGAGATTTTAGAGCATTTGCAGAGTTGCTGAGATAGGTCATATCAAATTCTCTAGCGCTCACAAGACTTTCGCCCTGACTCCCATATCAGATTTTCATTGGTTTCGGTATGGCTAAGGCAGGGTGGCTATACGATTACAAGAGCACCGAGACATAAGCATCGGAAGCATCGGAGAGGGGGGTTATCTGCATTGATTGCCCTAGACAGGCTGTGGGATTCGCTTTGAATCTCTACAAATTCAGCAGGCTTTTTGGATTTCTTTTATACAGATATTGATTGGTATCCAGACTCGTAGATTTTGGGCTACTTGTAGCTGTCTGTAGACAAGTTTTGATACGCTCTACTCCCCGTGCTATGGTCCCTTGTCAGGGGACGGCTATACCTGTTTGCCCTCTGAGAAGATCTGCTGGATATGGTTTAATCAATGCTCTATTGGTTTATGGGTACCCCATGGTCATAGACGCTGGGCAACAACGGCAAACGTGCTATCGCCTGTTGCTGATGATGTTATGGGCTAACCTGGTGATTTTGACCATTGAGGTGATAGCTGGCTGGGTGAGTCAATCAGTCGGGTTATTGGCAGAGTCACTGCATACGCTGATTGATGTGTTTAGCATTGCCCTTAGTCTGAGCGCGATCGCATCGCCCCATCGTCCCCTAGGGCGCGAAATCTGGGGGCATGGTCGAGGAGAAGCCGGCGGCGCGCTAATTTTAGCCTCTGTTTTAGGTTTTTTTGGCGTCAGTGTTTTGCTGGTGGCCATCAGACAGTTTCAAATGGCGATGCGGCAGGAATCTATTCCATTCCCGGTTGAGGTCACCGTAGCGCTGATGCAGCTGATGGCCGCCATGGTAGCCATTGCTCTGACATTGGCGCTCTTAGTGTCATATCAGAGTCGGTACTTAACTAGTTTGACCGTTAAGCTCACAACCCAGCACATATTGGGAGATGGCTGGCTAAGTATCATTCTGTTGCTGAGTTTAGTCGGCATCTGGCGTGGCTATACCTGGCTAGATCCGCTGATTGCGATCGCACTTATCATTGCCACACTTCACAGTTTTTGGCGCGTTCTAGATACCCAGCTCCCCACGTTGCTAAGACCCACCGCCATTGCCCCTGAAGCCATTGCTCAAATTGTCACCAGCATAGACGGCGTTACCCGCTGCAACCTTATTCGCTCAAGGGGTATGGTGGGTCGCCAAGTTTGGATTGAGCTTTACCTAGCTGTCCATCCAGAGTTTTTAAGCATGTCTCGCACCATCGGAGAACGGGTTGAAACTGCGCTGCAGCAGCACTATGGTCCGGTCAACACGCAAATCTGGGTAGAGCAAGCCTATACACCACCCGCCAGGAACTACTATTACTAACCGCTCAGCCCTCCTCAACCTTGGTGGCATTGGTCAACGCCACCAGATGACTGGCAAACTCTTCAATGGCCTGCTGATTATTGGTGGCAAACATGCGAGCCATCATAGCAATGGCCGCCAACCGTTTGAGTCGTTGGTGCAGGGTTTGCAAACTAGAGCCATCAGTATTCGCTAGATCCGCACTCAAATCATCAAGCTCAAGCAGCACGTCTTCGCGTTGCTCTTTAGGAAATGCCTGGGCTAGATGTCGCAAACTGGCCAGACGATCTTGAACTGTCTGGGACTCAGGGGGATGGTCAGCGGCGTTACTCATGTCAGAAAATTATAACTACAGCAACCCGAGGAATGGATTTCTCAGGTTGCGCCGCACATAGCTGCAGCTATCTAAAGCTTCCAGCGATCACGTGTGGCTTGAACTATGTGCGCACAGCTATAATCCCATCTTACCGGGAGAGACAGGGGCACCAGACCCAGGTGGCTGCCCTACATAGGTGAGTAATCGGCTATCGGTAAAGTCTGCGATAGTAACCTCGGCCCCCAGCTGCCGCAAAGCAGCGTCACTGTGGGTAGACGTCATGCCAATAGTGGTAATACCGGCTGCCACAGCGGAGCGCACACCCGATGGAGAATCCTCAAAGACGATGGCCTCCTCCGGCGCTATGCCCAGCTTGTCCAAGGCTGTCTGGTAAGGCAGTGGATCGGGTTTGCCCTTGGGCAAGTCATCGGCAATGATAACGGGCTGAAACACGCCATTGAGGGCCAGGGTTTTCAGCATAAACTCTGCATTGGGACGAGGGGCATTCGTCACCAGTGCTGTGGCGTATCCCAGCTGTTCGATATGGTGCAGAAAATCTGTCAGCCCCGGCATCCGCTGGAGCTGATCCGCCGCAGTCGCGATAAATTGAGCTTCTTTATTGACACTAAAAGCAATACCGTCGTCTGGTGAAAGCTGTGGCAGCAGATCTTGAACGATATCAATGTTAAGACGACCACTAATGCGGCGATCATAAAATTCCTGGTCTATGGTTATCCCATAAGGGATAAGCAGCTCCTGCCAAATCTGAAAATGAATCGGGTCAGTATTGGCTAGCGTGCCATCTAAATCAAATAAAACCGCTTTTAACATTAGGGTGGCTTTTGTAAACTATGCATCCGACCATAGCTTGGTTTAGCTGTTATGGCCTGTGTCATGGCTATCCTAAACACCTGTGGTACCATAGCGGCCAACCTGTCAGGGGACGGACATGAAAAAACGGATTAAGGCAGACAAGGTAAGCGTGGTGGTTGCGATCTCAACACTCACTCTCATAGCCGTGGTCACCCTGGCCTCTCCTGCATTTTTCTGACTGTTTGACCTGCTCAGACGCAGCCTCGCCCCAAAGCGCTTTGGTCTCTGACGTTCTAGCCAACCAGCCTTGGGGCCAGAATTGTTAAGCCTAAGCAAAAAAGTAGTACACTTTAACTAACTACTGGCCTTAATCTGTGAGCGGGCTGAGGGTGGGTAAGACCCTTTACCTAATTTGCAACGAATCATCATATTAAGCAGCTGATTAAATCTGCCAGGTATGCGCTATATTTAGGTCTCTGTAGAGAATGTGCTACTAGATATAGCGTTTTATGGTCCAACAGCTGAGGGTCAACCAGCATACCCGCCGCCCATCCAGACTATCGTCTCCCGCTACTTCCCCTGGTCTCCAAAAGGAAGAGCGTCACCCATTTTTACAGGCCCTTGAAGGGTCGCTGCGGGTATTCACCTCAGTTCACCGCAGTTTTTTCACCAATGTCATGGTGCAAGCACTCCGCTCCGCCGATCAAGGGATGACGGTGCTTGTCGCTCAGTTTCTCAAAGGGGGAATTGACCAGGGGCCAGGGCATATGACCCACATGGGTCAAAACTTAGATTGGGTCCGGTGTGGCTACTCTGGCTGTATTTTTGAGGCGACAGATGACGCGCAGGCAGCCGTGAGTGAGCTGTGGGCCCATGTAAAATCGGTTGTGCACAGCAATCAGTATGAGCTAATTATGCTGGACGAGCTGAGCCTTGCCATCGAATACGGTTTGATTCCAGAAACCGAGGTGCTAGATCTGCTCAAGCAGCGTCCTTCCCAAATGGATATTATTTTGACAGGCCCTAAAATGCCCTATTCAATTCTGTCCATAGCCGATCAGGTCACCGAATTTCGGCGTGAGTTTTTGCCCTAATCAGAAATAAGCAGAACGCAACAGCGCCAGTCCGACAGGCTTCTTTGTTCTTTTATAGACGCCCATCATCGTAATTAATGAGTGGTAAAGCATGATCAAAAATGACGCTTGGATCAATACCATGGCTGATGAAGGGATGATTGCGCCCTTTGAACCTCAGCTAGTACGTCGGATGGATCTCAATGGTGCCAACGTGCCGGTCATCAGCTATGGGCTATCGTCTTTTGGTTACGATATTCGCCTGTCTCCTAAAGAGTTTCGAATTTTTCGTCACATACCGGGCACTGTCATTGATCCCAAACACTTTAATCCAGATAATTTAGAGCTGACTCATCTACAAACCGATGAACATGGCAGCTATTTTATTCTGCCGGCTCATTCCTACGGCTTGGGGGTGGCCTTAGAGCGATTGGCTATTCCCGACAACATTACAACGATTTGTATTGGTAAAAGCACCTATGCCCGCTGTGGCATTATTGCCAATCTCACTCCGGCAGAGGCTGGCTGGCGTGGCTATCTAACCCTAGAGTTTTCGAACTCTTCTAGCGCAGACTGTCGTATCTATGCCAGTGAAGGTGTAGTGCAGCTCCTATTTTTAGAAGGCGATCCATGCCAGGTCAGCTATGAAACTCGTCAGGGCAAATATCAGGATCAGGCTGAAATGGTTACCCTTGCAAGGGTTTAGCCATCCCAAGACCGACGTAGATTAAACCAATTTTCGGCCCAGTCTCGTCGCCATTGACCCGGTTGCCAGCGCTGATTTTGTAAGTTTGCGATCGCTTGATAAACGGCCTCAGCCAGCGTGCCTGATTCAAACGTGGCCATCGCCCAGCGACTTAGAGTGTGCAGACGCGGACGGCTCCCCAAAGTGGCCGCTAAATTAGGCGATCCCTCCCCCATCAGGTGCACACCCACAAGATGAGCGCCTCGAACAATCAGTTTGCAAAAATTAGTCTGACAAACCTGATCAGTCATTGAGGGTAAAGAGGATGCCTGGCCTACCATTATATCTTGACCATAGCGCTGTCTGGCCTGATATTCAGTTAAACCCCAGCGACCAACAGGCGATAGCAGCTCAATCGAATAGAATGATCGCTCATACCGCATTATCCGACTGCGTTTAAACAGTGCATTTTCCAGGGCAATTGATGTTTCCTGACACGTGAGTTCAGCACGATTTTCTCCCCCCAAGCTACCCCCACTGACATAAATTTTGGGATGGGCCGTTTGTAAGTAGCAATTCACAGGTATTGGCTCTCCCACAATACCGACCGCCTTTAATGACATTGCTTCCCATTTGTAAGGCTGAGGGACAACCACCAGCAAGTCAACATCAAGCATTTTGGCATCAAGCTGACTGTCCTTGCCTTCTAGACAGTCACTCAAGCTCAATAGCTTGATACCCAATCCTTTTAGCTGAGCTTCAGCCAGCCGTCGAATATCGTGATCCTCTGCGGGCAAAAGCGATGCTCCTCGCCATATCAAGGTGACAGTAGCTCGATGGCTCAGGGCATAGGCCCATTCCAAGACTGTTGCACCATAACCAACAACAGCAATCCGTTTGGGAATTTTTGCTAGCTGAGTCAGCTGACCACAAAATAGCCCTTGGTCAATAGTGAGGCTAGATAGGGTATACCCATCTGTCAATAAATAGCGGCTAGCCTTGAGGGAGCGACTATCTAGCTGGAGTCGTCCTCCTTGAGTAAAGCTAGCGGGCTCAGAAATAACATCGACCCCTTGAGTGCTTAAGGTCGTTGAGGAAAACGTCGGGTAATTGCAGCGATGACGAATCCAGGCACGTAACGAGGACCAATCTGTCTTAGAATCTAGCGGCCACGCCCTCAACGCTTGCAACACGTAATATGTACGGTCACTAGCCCGCCAGTTCGGTGCAATTAAAGCGACACGAGCCCCCTTTTGTGCAGCCCTACAGGCAGCGAATCGACTATCTACGCTACCACCTAGGATTGCTAAATCATAATCCGTGTCGTAAGTGACCATATGACCATGCTAATCTCCGCCAATTGTACTGGGGTTGAGACAGGCAAGATTAAAACGTTAGGTCGTCAAATCCCATCTAGTTCTCTCTCGATGGGGTCATATTGTTGAAAACAAAAATTTGTATTCTAAACAACATTCATACACCCAAAAAAGAAGTGCCGCTATGAGTTAGCAGCACATTACAAACGTATCGTTAGAAAATCTATTAAACGACACGAACTAATAGCTACAAGCTCTAGCGGCACTGTTAGTCTGATAACTGTTGAACTAATAATGCTGAACCAGCTTACTTTTTAGCAACCATTTCCTTAAATAACTTACCGGCCGAGAATGCAGGCACAGTTGTAGCTGGGATAACCATAGTGTCACCTGTCTTGGGATTGCGACCCTCACGCTCTTTACGATGACGAGGCTCAAAAGAACCAAATCCTACTAGCGTTACTTTTTCACCACTGGAAACCGCTTCCATAATGGACTCAATTGCTGCAGAGATGACCGCATCAGCCTGCTTTTTGGTAACAGAGGCCTTTTCGGACACCTTGTCCACAAGTTCACCTTTATTCATCTTCGTCTCCTCGCAGATTAAAACCAATGAATGAACCATGTCCATAGTTGGACAAACAAGCCAAAAAACACAAGGAAAATCTCAGCAGATCGCTGAAACCCCTGAGGCCTCATGTTTTCTCTGCCCTATTCTAAGGGGTACTTTGTCAGTATGGATCTATAAAACATTGAATTTATATGGATTTCAGCGATTTTTAGGAAAATTCATAGGATTCATCATCGACAACTGTACCTCAAAAATCAAGAAATCCTCCGGAACTCCACCAACAGCAAAGGTTTCAGAGGATTTAACAATTGTTACAGAGACTAACGGAAATTACTCGTCTTCTCCTAACAGCTCTCGCACATCTTCGCCGGGAGTATAGCTATAGCCAAAGATGCTTTGGTCAGAATCATCCAAAATTTGAGGCGTCAGCAGAATAATCAGTTCGCGACGTTCGTCGACATTTTCTGTATCTCTAAATAAAGCACCAATAATCGGCAAGTCACCTAGAATTGGCACCTTAGTCACAGTGACACGATCCGTTTCCTCGATGATGCCCGACAGCAATAGCGTCTGGCCATCCCGCACCCGAATCTGCCCAGAAGACAAGGCCCTGGTTGTAATGGGTGTAACTGTGCCAGTATCACCACCTAAATCAATAGTAGCCAACGGCGACGAAAGACTAGGCGCTACAGTCATATTGACAAAGCCATTGTCATCGATCCGGTCCACCAGGATTTGAAGGGTTAGACCCACATCTTCAAAAATAACTTCACGGCTCTCACGGCTGGCACCATCGGTATCCGAGAAGGTTACATCAACCCGACTAACAACCTGTTCAACCAGCGAGACTGCGGCATCCTGCCCTTCCTGAACAATCAGTGTCGGGTCAGTAATGATTTTGGCATTTCCATTTCTAACCTGAGCATCGATATCTAAAATCAAGCTACTAGCAATACCAGCCAGACTTCTGATGCCAAAGTTGGCAATGCCGTCGTTAATATCAACACCTACATCTCCCGCTCTAAAGGAAAGGCTAGCATCGATTTCTTCAGTAGCATTGAGGTCAACATCAACAACCCGCACATTAATAGCCACCTGACGACGGCGTAGGTCTAATTGCACAAGCTGAGATGTGGCAATTTCCACCTGGCGGGGTGTGCCCACCAGGGTCACCGAGCTTGTCCGCTGATCGCCGATAACTTCTAGACCACGTAAGAGCGGGGAAGAATCCTGATAATCTGCCCGCAGAACCTCAACTTCAGTTTCTAGCTCGGTTCTTTCAATTTCCTCAACTTCACCGACATCAGTGGTTGCCACTACTTCAGTAATTTCTTGCTGATCGGTAAAAGCACTTTCAGCCCCCATAAAGACCAAGAAGTTAATCGCAGTGGCCACATCAACCTGGTTGAGACGAACGCTGCGGATACTGACGTTACGAGCAGCCTGAGGTAGACGAGGACCGACAAATATAGTCCGTCCCACGCGGTTAGCTTCTAATCCTGAGATCTGTAGCACGTAGTTAAATACGTTTTGTACGGGCTCGTCTTCAATATCTAGAGTCACCCTCGTATCGGCTGCCGCTTCACCTTCTGCGCCGGCCTCGGTAAATGCCAGGTTCAACCCTGCAGCACGGGCTAATAGTGAGAGTGCTTCGCGGGCAGTCGCCTCTCTTAACACTAATCGAGGCACTCGTTCAGCCGTACCCAAATCAATAACATCCAAACCGGCATCAACTTCAGACACGGAAATGTCCCCTACCGGAGGTGGAACAGCCTGAGGCAAAAATGGTGGTGCAGTGTTCACCGTTGGTGAAGGTACCGGTGAACCGTCGATAATGACCTCAGGGTTAGGTACCAAGATGTCAGGTGTATCCGTTTCTTCAGGCGTACCCGTCTCTTCGGGCGTATCCGTCTCTGCCTGGGCAAGATGAATCGGCAACAAAGACTCATCGGTAACTGTTTCGAGAACCTCAGGAACCTCACTCGGTTGAGAAGTAGCGCTGGGGCGAGTATCAAGGCTTATAACCACACCTTTGCCATTTACTTTTTGCAGATCAGCAATGGGGGCTTTGTCATTTCCTTGAATAGTCAATCGCACTGTGTTGTCGTCCAACGTTTCCAGTTCAATCGACCGAATAGCAGGATCAGGATTTTGTTTTAGATAGTTTTTGCTGCGGGGCAACGCTAGCTGAGCATTGGTAATGTCTGCTTGAAGCACATTATCGCGATTCACAGCAAAGATTTGAGGAGTGTTGCCACCCTTGGTCGAAAGCAACAGCTCCACACCAGTTTTAGTAACGTTGAGTTCAACGTTTTGAATGGCGGTAGCGGCGGCTTCAGCAGACTGGGCTGTGAGGACGCTGATAGTTCCGCCAGCAATTAAACTTCCAAGTTTGAAAAAGCGTTTCACAGTTCACTCCTTAATCTTAGTTAGCGTACGTCAATGCCTGGGGATGGAATTTTTTGAGGGATTGGAAAAGATTTACAAGCCACATCTTTGAAAAGAGCACTACTGCTCTTCAGGAACTTCGCCCTCAGGTGGAGGTGGCGGAGCAATTTCCGGAGGCGCATTTGGATCACCCGTCGGAATTAAAGCATCAATATCGAATGTTGAATTTATCTCCTGCTTTGGTCGTCCGATGACTTGCCCCTGATTGTTAAGAATAGTCTCTGTGACTGCTTGGCCAGAAGCGAGGGAGAAATTTCTCAACAACAGCAAAGGCTCTAAACGCTCGATATTGCCCAAGATTGCCTGCGTCTGAGCAAAATCTCCAGAAAACTGAACACTGTATGTTTGGCGTTTCAGTTTGCCATCTACATCTGGTCCCAGGCTGCCATCTTCTACCAGTGCCTCACCGCTAGGTACAAAACTTTGTAGTTGAGCTTCAACCAAAATTGGCGGAATGCCTCGGGCTTGAATTTGATTGCGGGCAGCAGCAATGGGCGCATTGCTGTTTTTGATTCGCTGATTAATATCCAACAGCAGTGTGTCCATAGATGACTCATCTGCAAATAAGGAATAGACATTACGACGCTGAATCAGCGCGACTTCTCGATCCTCCTCTAACCTGGCAATCTCTTCTAGCCGTTCAGCTTGAGTCTCAAGCTGCTGTTCTTTTTCGGCAATGGTAGCCCTCAATTCTTGATTACTCTGCCGCACAGGCTGCACAAACCGCTGAAACAAGAAAATAGCAAGACCAATTCCTGCTAACGCGGCTAAGATACCCAAGATTTTTGGGGTCAGCTCAATACCAAAGACAACAGGATTTATCGGCTCATCATATAGGTCATCTTCGGCCGGTATAAAATCTCCACTCAATGTCATTACTGCAGCACTCCTGTCTCTAAAAGGGCTTTTAACCTGGATGAAAGACCTACAGATGCTTGCTGGTTTTCAAGCTCAGCTAGCAATCGATCAAACTGTTCGGTCGATACACTCTGAATGTTGCCTCCAATGGTGTAGTTGACCAGCTGAGTTGGCTCATCACGTTGAGCTTCTCCTGGACAACGACCTAAGACATCCCCTCCAAGCGTCGAGGTGTTTAGTTGAACTGTTTCACTTTCTAAAAACGGTGAGTTCTTTAGCGTCAGAATAAAATCATTAACATCGTCAAAAGAACACGCTGTACCATCGATGCTGATGCCACCCGCTTCTGGGAGAACAGGCTCCGCTCCAGGTTGAGGGGGAATTGCGATACCTGTGGTTTGCGAAACCTGGGTTAGCTGAGCCCGAGTGGGAATCCGGTTTTGAATATCTTTGACAATGGCTGACCAGGGTCGAATCTTAGTAAATACACTTGCTAGGGCACGACTCTCTGCACGAGCTGCCTCGGTTTCTGCCCTAATGCGGTCTACCTCGGCCAGCTTGGCCTGTAATTCAACGAGCTGACTATCTAGCTCAGCCTGACGTTGCTGCAGATTAGATTCTTGATATTTAAGTAATCCGAAAAATCCGCCGACACCGGCCAACGCGGCTACTAACACACCCAACCCAATAGCAATAGGTGTGCGATCAGCCGTTGGCTGTCGAACCACCGCTGACTGCGTTGCTAAAACCGGCCGTTCTTCACGATCATTTAGAAAATTAACGTCGATGCTATACATGCTCTAAACCTCCCGCAAACCCAAGCCAAGAACCGTTGCCAACCCAGGACGCTGGGCCTCAGAAATCTCATCACCCACTTCTAGCGACAGGGCCTCAATCGGATCAATGGGACTAGCTGGCAGGCTCAGACGCTGGGCAAAGAATTCATCTAATTGACCAATAGCGCTGCCAGGGCCAGCCAGCAAAAGTTGAGCAACTTCCATGTCCTCTCCCTGGTTGAGGTAAAAGTCAATGGAGCGACGTAACTCATCAGACAGCTCACCCAACACTCGCAGCATGGCAGCTGTCCCCGGATTAGTGCCACCAGCCATCTGGGGGGCCCCCATACTGTCCATGGGTGTAGCAGGTACGGTCATACCCTGCAACAACTCCGTATTGCGTGTTGGGGGTAGGTTCATCGCACGGCTGAGCGCGCTTTGAATTTGAAACGTACCGATAGGCACCGTTCGTGAGAAGTGGGGAATCCCATCGACAACAATGGAGATTTCTGTACTCTCAAATTGAATATCAACAATGGCCGCCGCTTCTTGAGGTGTGAACTGTCGCAGTTGTTCACGAATGGTCCGAATCAATGCAAAGCTGCTGGTTTCAACCACATCGAGGCTGAGCCCAGCCTGCTGAAAGGTTTCCATGTAGGCATCAGTAACCTCTTTTTTGACCGCCACTAGCAACACCTGCACTTTTTCAATGCCGTCTTCATCAACAAAGAAGCCCAGCTTTTGATAGTCAACATCTGCTTCTTCTCTCGGGAATGGCAGATATAGGCTCGCTTCTTGGTTGAGCACCATCTCGCGCAGCTCGTTGTCGTCTAACTCAGCTGGCACCGGAATTACCCGTGTAATGGCTCGGCCAGGCACAGCAGTTGTAGCTCGTTTTACCCGCAGCTTACTTTCCGTCAGAGCAGATCGGATAGCTTCAGCCATGGCTGCTGTATCAATGATCTGACCTTCTTCAAAAATACCCTCTGGGATCTCAGCAGAGGCAAGCGTTTCTAACTTTATCTTTTGCCCCTGTTTCCGCAGACGAGCGACGTTGACCCGTTCAGGTGTGAGTTCAACACCAACACCTGGGGATTTTCTTGAAAATAGCGACTTTAAACTGTTCACAGCATTATCCGGTCACAAAGTTATCCGGTTATGGAAAGCAATTTGAACTAGGCGGAGCCTAACGATCTGGTCTAGTAGAGGCTAAAGGGTTTTTGGCCTATTTTTTGCTAACGCATCGTACACAATTTGCGCAGGAATGGCTAGCTATCGCCAAAATATACAGAGGTTGGAGTCAATACTGCCCTAAAAAGCTAACAAAACATACTTTTTTTATCTGAGTTTTTTTCTCAACTTATAAAACGAGAAAAAACAGCGATGACAATTATGCCTCCATGATTAAACGGTTCTACTCAAGCAGATTTTGCGACCTATCCAACAAATTTCATTGCAGATTGTTAACCAGCTTGAATGTTGAAATTGGATCGATTCTTGAGTAATGACATCAGCTTTGATAAATCACTCTTAGTTCAGGACAAAGATAATGTGCTGAGAAAGAATGTGATTTTTTACGAGCGATATTACACGCAATTGGCTAAATTGATCACACGATTTCTAAAAAAAAGTTGGATTTTTCTTAAACGACCATGGGGAAAGTGGCAAATCAACCTGTAAATGTCGTCTGGGGCACGCCTCTCTTAAATGGCTGTCAACGCTTACTGTTATTGGGCTCTGGAGAACTTGGTCGAGAGGTGGCACTAGAAGCTATGCGTCTGGGTATGGAAGTAATTGCAGTGGATGCTTATGCTAACGCTCCTGCTATGCAGATAGCCCATCGATGTCATGTGATTAGCATGTTAGACGCTCAGGCGCTTAGACAGGTGATAGAGCAAGAGCAGCCAACCCTGATCGTGCCGGAGGTAGAAGCCCTGGCAACAGAAACTTTAATCGAGCTCGAAACAGAGGGGTGGAAAGTTATCCCGACGGCATTGGCGACGCGGCTGACCATGGATCGCGAGGGCATTCGTCGGCTGGCAGCTGAGGAGTTAAGTTTGCCTACGTCCCCCTATCAATTTGCGGCAACAGAGGCAGAGTATCGAGATGCGATCGCAACTATCGGTCTCCCCTGTGTGGTCAAACCGGTCATGAGTTCATCCGGCAAGGGGCAAAGTCTTGTCAAAACCGATGACGACGTGGATGTCGCTTGGGCTTATGCCTTTCAAGCCGGTCGTGGCAAGGATCAACGAGTGATTGTTGAAGGTTTTGTCGAATTTGACACCGAGATTACGCTGCTGACCGTCAGAGCTCACCCTCAGATACCTGAGGGCGAGCCCACAACCCACTTCTGTCCACCCATCGGTCATCGCCAAGAGGGAGGGGACTATCGCGAGTCCTGGCAGCCCTGTGCCCTAAATCCAAGCACCCTGGAAAAATGCCAACAAATTGCCAAAGCAATTACCGATGCCCTGGGTGGTGTCGGACTTTTTGGTGTGGAATTGTTTATTGCTGGGGCCCCCAGTGGCGAACAAACTGTCTACTTTAGTGAAGTTAGCCCCCGCCCCCACGACACAGGCATGGTGACCATGGTCAGTCAAAACATGTCGGAATTTGAGCTGCATGTACGGGCCATTGCCGGTCTGCCCATTGGTGAAATTGAGCAAGTTCGTCCCGGTGCGTCAGCGGTAATTTTAGCCAGTGAATCTAGCAACAGCCCCACGTTTACGGGTATAGCTGAGGCACTGACAGTGCCCAACAGCAAGCTGCGGCTGTTTGGGAAACCCCGTGCCTACAAGAATCGTCGCATGGGTGTGGCACTGGCACTTGGCGATACGGTGGCAGAAGCGCGAGAGCGCGCACGGGACTGTGCAGCGCGGGTAAAGGTTCATTAACGCTTCCCTGCGTTGGGGCTAGCTCAACCCAATCCGCAGTGTTATTCTCCTTGGTTCATCTTGCTTCTCCCACTCCACCGCTCTTCACCATTGCCAACAAATCACCTCCACTCATGACCGTCTTGGTCTACAGTGTCTGAAAACATCCATAGAAAATATTCTCGATAAAGAAAAGCCCATCATGAAACTGTTTCAACGTCGGCACTTTTTAGCACGCATGGCATCTTGGGCTGCTGCTGGAGTCATGCTTGCAGCAGCAGGCTGTGGTGGTGGAAATGAACAGTCTGGTAAGCAGGAAGTAGAATTTTGGACCATGCAGCTGCAGCCAAAATTCACCGACTACTTTGACCAGCTGATTGCCGATTTTGAAACAGCTAACCCAGACATAGATGTCGTTTGGGTGGATGTGCCCTGGTCTGATATGCAAAGCAAAATCTTGACCGCAGTTTCAGCCGGCACAGCACCTGATGTTGTCAACCTCAACCCTGACTTTGCCTCCCAATTAGCCAGTCGCAATGCTTGGCTGCCGCTAGACGAGCAGCTTAGCCCCGAAGAAAAATCTGTCTATTTACCCAAGATTTGGCAAGCAACAACGTTAAACGGCACCAGTTTTGGATTTCCCTGGTATCTCACAACACGGGTGACCCTTTTTAATGCAGACCTTCTAGAGCAAGCGGGCATCAGTGAGCCCCCCACTACCTACGCTGAGCTGGCTGAGGCAGCCCAGCAAATCAAAGAGAGAACCGGCAAATACGCCTTCTTTATTAGCTTTGTGCCAGAAGACGCGGCCGATGTTTTACAGTCATTTATCCAGATGGGTGTACCGCTGGTCGATGAGGCAGGCAACGCGGCTTTTAATACCCCTGAGGGCCGAGACGTTTTTCAATATTGGACCGATCTCTATCAGCAAGATTTGCTACCCCGTGAGGTGCTCACCCAGGGACACCGTCGCGCCATTGAGCTTTATCAGGCAGGTGAAACTGTCTTTTTAGCCTCTGGGGCTGAAGCCTTGGACAATATCGCCAATAACGCACCAGATATTGCCGCTGCCACCCAAACCGCACCTCAAATTACAGGAGAAACAGGCAAAAAAAACGTAGCCGCCATGAACCTGGTGGTCCCAAGCGCCACAGATGTCCCTGAGGCCGCCGTAAAGTTTGCCATGTATGTCACCAACAATGACAACCAGGTGTCGTTTGCCCAGGCTGCCAATGTGTTACCGTCTACAGCTGCTGCTGTCGATAGCACCCTAACCGAAGCCCCCGCTGATGCCACGCCCATCGAAGTTGCCCGAGCTGTCAGCGCTGGCCAGCTAGCAGATGCAGAGGTACTGATTCCTGCCCTTGAAGACGTAAAGCAGTTACAAAAAGCCATTTACGACAATCTGCAGGCAGCCATGCTTGGCGACAAAACCGTCGATGAAGCCTTAGCTGACGCAGCTGACGAATGGGACAGCCGGTAATCTCGCAGGGTGGACAGTGCCCATCAGTCAACCTCTACCTTCCAAAAACAAACATTGTCCTTCGGTTGTTCTCACCCATTAAACCGAGCTAGAAAATCCCCAATCAGATACAGGGAGCCGCACAGAACCTTGGTCTCCCCTTGGGTTTCACCAAATGCAGCTAACCCCGCTTCCAGCGTGTCATGGGGGGAACACCCCGCTAACCCTGGGCATGTCTCTTGTGCCAACTGAGCCAAATCTGTTGGTTCTGCTGTCTGATGTCCTGGTACAGGCACTAGATGTAGCGTATCGCCTGGGTGCAACAACGCTTGAAAGATATCCTTGTGATCTTTGGTAGCCAACATTCCCATCAGCCAGACAACAGGCTGATGGAGAGAATCAACATAACGGCGTAGCATTTTAGCAGCAGCAGGGTTGTGGGCACCGTCGATTAAGAGTTGTTGTCCGCACCAGGTAATCCATTGCAGACGTCCCGGCCAGAGAGTTGCTGCCATGCCCTGTTGAATCGCCTCGGCAGAAATTTGCCAGCCCTGCCGCTGGAGCAGTTGGAGAATTGCGATCGCAATTCCACTATTCACCCGCTGATGCTCGCCCAACAGCCCTGACTCATAATCCACCAAGTCATCCAGACCGCTGCGCCACTGTCCTATGGCAGTCACCTGAGCAGGACTTACCTCGTACAGGGGACAGCCCAGCTCCTGAGCCCGCTGACGCACCACTGGGTCAGCCTCAGCTGGTAAAGGACCCATCACCACAGGTCGCCCCGGCTTGAGAATACCAGCCTTTTCCCTGGCAATATCCGCCAGGGTAGGCCCCAGACGCTGCCAGTGCTCACGACTTAACGAAACAACAGCCGTAACCAGGGGCTGAGAACATACATTGGTCGCATCCAGTCGACCACCTAAACCCACCTCAATCACAGCAATATCAACAGCTTCTGTCGCAAAGTAAGACCAAGCCGCCGCCGTAAACACTTCAAACTGAGTGGGTGTCTGAGCAAGTGTCTCAGCTCCCAGCTGAACAAATGTCTCGGCCGCTGCATCAATCGCTGCGGCCACCACCGTCAAATGGTGCCAAAGGGCGTCGTCTGAAATCGGCTGCTGGTTAATGCAGATACGCTCGTTCCAGGCCAACAAGTGGGGAGACGTATATCGGCCCACTCGATACCCTGCTGCTGTCAATACTGACGCTACATAGGCACAGACTGAGCCCTTACCATTGGTACCGGCAACATGGACAATAGGCACTCGGTCTTGGGGGTTACCTAAACGAGTTAACAGCGTCTCGATTCGTGACAGTCCTAGATTGACACCGAAACGTGCATATCCCGCCAAGAAATCATTAATTGGCAGCTTGTCAGATGACACTAAACAGCTTCCGAGTTTTTCTCACCAGTACGGATACGGACCACTTCATGAACTGGTGTAACAAAAATCTTACCATCACCAATTTCGCCAGTACGAGCGGCCGCAATTACCTGATCGACAATGCTGTCTACTTGATCATCATCAACCACAATTTCAACCTTGAGCTTTTGCAAAAACTCAACCGTATACTCTGACCCTCGGTAGCGCTCGGTTTGTCCCTTTTGTCGACCAAATCCACGAACTTCAGACACTGTCATACCAACAACACCTGCATTGACAAGGGCTATCTTGACTTCATCCAGCTTAAACGGACGAATAATGGCTTCTATTTTTTTCATACGAATTTATCAAGCTCCACACACCGGGCCAATAACGTAGCAAGACCAACAGATTGGACCAACATACGATATCAACGTTTAACGGGTTACGACATTAGGTCACCGTAACAATTGATACGGTGTCACCTATTCGCTGCGTAGTTAATTTTAGAGTAGAACCTGGACTAAGAAACGACTTAACGATCGCTAATTAGGGGTCGCATAATCAAAAAGCCAGCTCCAAACGCGGTGAGAATAATAATGGCAATAGAGGCAATTAACCACAGAGTGCTCAGACTGCCGCTTGCAGATGGGTCAAGACCGTAGCGACGATGTTCACCGGCCTCCTCGGTAAAAACCCTAGAGAGATTTGCCTTAGGTCTTTTTTGAACTTTGGGCGCCGTAGGTGGCTGGACAATCTGTTGTGGTTCCTGCTGAGGTACTGCCGGGGGGGTAGACACCGTCATTTCTATTTCTGAAGGATGGGCAACACCCGCATAGTGACCTAGCTGCAGAGCGACTTGCACCATCTGATGAATGTTCTGCCGTAGCAAATGATTTTGATTAGTGAGATGGTTATTTTGCGCACTCAATGAATCCACCATTGCTTTTGTCGCCTGTAGCTCGGCTGCCAGCTCGCGATACACTGACACAGGCACCGAGGGTGAATAGCTGGCGTCTGATCTCATCGGATTTCTCCCTGAGTCAGAATTGTGAGAAGGATTCATATGCAGTTCCAAAAATCTCCAATAAAAACGCAGGCCCTATGGTGTTCGTCAAAGGGAGCCTTATAAGCAGCTAGTCTGGCAATGGGCAGGAGACTTGCCGCCTGGGACGTTCAAATTAGAGCAACGTCAACGCCATTCGTCAAGTGTTTGCGCTAAGTTCTCCTTTAAAGAGATAGCTAAGAGCCATTAAGTTGGTCAATTGATACACACCTGAGACGAGCTGCAGAGTAACTAACGTTTACAGTCCACCTGCCGAATTGCACATTTAGTTTTACCCTGCTTTTCCAAAAACCATCAACCTTTTTCAGAACTTTGACAACCATGGCTGATACCACTTTTCCCACCAATGCACCTGCTGATGGCATCAAGTACGGTGAGCGGGCGATTGACGAGAACCAACTGATTACATTCCCTAATCCCCGCCCAGGCCGCCACTATGATGTCAATATCACGCTGCCAGAATTTACCTGTAAGTGCCCATTCTCTGGCTACCCTGACTTTGCCACCATTTACATCACATATACGCCCAACGAAAAGGTGGTGGAACTAAAGGCTATCAAGCTTTATATCAATGGCTATCGCGATCGCTACATTTCCCATGAAGAATCCATCAATCAGATTATGGATGATTTCATCGCAGCGGCTGACCCGTTGAAATTCAAGATCAAGGGCGATTTTCAACCGAGGGGGAATGTACACACCACGGTAGAAATTGAATATGAAAAGGCCGATTAAGGGGTCTCCAAATTTTTAATGATGTTGATTGTCTTTGTAGGGACGCACGGCGGTGCGTCCAATGCAGGATATCGAATGTTTGCCTGCGTTTCTAAGGGCGCACGGCGGTGCGCCCCTACTAGAATCTGGACCCCGGCTGTTTGAGGAATTCTAATTCTGCCTGGGTGCTCTGGCGATCTAACGTCTCATTGCGATGTGGAAAACGGCCAAAACGGTCGATCACTTCTCGGTGTCGCCGGGCGTAGTCCAAACCATGCTCAAGGTCTGGTGCGTCTTGTATCAGATTCTCAAAATAGGTAACACAGCGATTTTGATGATTCAAATTCTCACTGTGCTCAAACGGCAGATACAGAAAAAATCGCTCTACAGGTAGCAACTCGACATCATACCCACGCTTGATTGCTAGTTCTGCCGTAGTAAGGGCCAGCGGGTCAGCGGCAAAACTCTGGGGTGTTCCTCGAAACATATTGCGGGCAAACTGATCCAGCACAATAATACGGGCCAAGCTTGATTTAGCGGTTCCTAACCAGCTTTCAGGCGGCGACGCTACCATAGCCCAATACAGATCTAGAAACTGGGTTTTGATCTGCTGGTCAAACGCAGGATCTTTACGAAACCACTGTTTGCGATACTCACCTGCAGGTGAACCAAACCAGAAATCTAATACGGCTTGAGTATTGTGAGTGACCGAATCCATAGGCAGTTAAACGCGGGGGAAATCAATAATGTCGTCCATCTTTTCAGTCATCTTTGCTGTGGTTTTAGTGATGGCGGTATTTTGCTGGTTGACAGGATATCGATTTCCGATTCGATTTGCAGCACCGTCGATACCGACAGGCCCATCTAGTGTGTCTCGCTCAACTCGACAGCGGCTAATGCGATTGGTAAATGGGAATAAAGCCGTCGCTGCTCGGCTGGTAGATCGGGTGCGATCGCAAAATCCAGAGCGCTCAGAACAGTGGTGCTGGGAAAAGGCTATTTACGATATTGAACGCGATCGCAGAGCTTAAATTCGTTGGCTATCCGTAAACACCTCACAATCTCTTGATTTAAGACCTAAATATTTAAAGCTAACGTAGTGGAGGCGACAACGGCGCTGTGTACACAATTGCACACCATTAATCAACAGCAGTATAGAGTTAGATCTCTCAAACTAGCCTAAAGTGGGCAGCCTAGTTACAGACCAGTATCCTAGTTCGAGGCTTACCAGTCGGCGAGCTAATCATGGGACCTGCCAACTGTCATACTGCACTTCTCAAAGTACCGTATCGTGAGCTTTCATAGTCTGGGGGTCTGCTCAACGGTTCTTCGAAACCACTAGCAGTGCCATCGGGTATGAATGCGTTCCTCGTTTACCATATGTTTGGTTATTGGGGCTATCTACTGAAAATTTTTATAGAGTAAGGAAGCTGACAATATGACGCAGACTAAGCGTGCGCTAATTACAGGAATTACAGGCCAAGACGGGTCTTATCTTACAGAACTTTTATTAGAAAAAGGTTACGAGGTCCATGGCATTATCCGTCGAACCTCCACATTCAACACTGATCGGATTGATCATATGTACGTTGACCCCCATAGTGAAGACGCTCGTCTGTTTCTTCACTATGGTGATCTCAATGACGGCACAATGTTACGGCGCATCTTAGAGCAAGTTCAGCCCGACGAAGTCTATAACCTTGGTGCTCAGTCCCATGTGCGGGTCAGCTTTGACTCTCCCGAATACACCGTTGATACGGTAGCGATGGGCGCTTTACGTCTGATGGAAGCCATTCGTGACTATCAACAGCGTACTGATTCAGAAGTACGTTTCTACCAGGCAGGCTCTTCTGAAATGTACGGCAAAGTCCAAGACATTCCTCAGAAAGAGACCACGCCTTTCTATCCTCGCAGTCCCTACGCCTGCGCTAAGGTTTATGCCCACTGGCAAACCGTTAACTATCGTGAGTCCTACAACATGTTTGCGTGCAACGGCATTCTGTTTAATCACGAGTCACCCCGCCGTGGTGAAACCTTTGTAACCCGTAAGATTACCCGTGCCGTTGCCCGAATCATAGCGGGTCGTCAAAAAGCTCTTTACCTCGGTAATCTTGACTCCAAGCGTGACTGGGGATATGCAAAAGATTACGTCAGAGCCATGTGGCTAATGCTTCAGCAGGATGAGCCCGGCGATTACGTCGTTGCTACCGGTGAAACCCACACCATTAAGGAGTTTCTCAATATTGCCTTTGACTATGTCAACCTTAACTGGGAAGACTACGTCAAGTTTGACCCCCGCTATTTGCGTCCGGCTGAGGTCGATATTTTGATCGGTGATCCGACAAACACCAAAGCCAAACTAGGTTGGGAGCCCTCCATTGACTTTCCAGGTTTGGTTAAGCTGATGGTAGATGCTGACTTGGAAGCCATTGGCCTGGACCCAGTCACCAAACAATCAGACGCAGCCACCGTCCGTGCAGCGATTGCTGGTGTCATGTCCTAGGTACATCTAGATTAAATACACACAAAATAGATGCGAACGCCTCCTCTAGAACCTGTTTTCTAGGGAGGCGTTCCATTAATATTAGAGAGACCTTGTTTGGAGAGTGCTCTACGCTCCAAACTTAACCAAACAGACACAAAGCATGGCAGACGAGTCGACTCCTAAGGCCCCTGCGGCAAAGTCCGCTGACAAAGCGCCCGCAAAAGCTAAAAAAGCGAAACCGCCCAAGCTAGAAGACAAACCGTTTGCTGAATTTATTGAACAGCACTTCTTGCCCGCTCTAAAAACTGCCCTTGAGAAAGAAGAAGGGCTAGATGATATCGCAGTTTCTTTTGAAACACAGCCTGTCAATGTCATTGGTGTAGACAGCGAGCGCTATCCTCAAGTCATTGGTCGCTGGGCCAAAAACTCCCGTCAGTTCAATGTTGCCTTTTTAGAAGAAGACATCAAAGGCCCCAAGGTTTTCTCATATGCAACTGATGGCGCTATCCCCAGCACTATCGAGCAATTTATGGGTGACGAGCGTCGCATTACCCTAGAGCTGATGATTTTGTATGTGGTTCAGCGTCTTAACGGCCAGAAGTGGCTTAAGGGTAATTAGAGTGCCAGGAAACTAACTCATAGCTGGGTTCGGCTAACCCAGCTACCACAGCTTAGTGCAAAAAATGACGGGTCCCCGTAAATGCCATAATCAGCCCTAATTCATTGGCGGCTTTGACCGACTCTTCGTCGCGGATGCTGCCTCCTGGCTGAACAATTGCTTTAATTCCTGCTGCCGCCGCAGTCCGCACGGAGTCATCAAACGGAAAAAAGCCGTCGCTGGCTAATGTCGCACCTTCAGCTTTTTCAGCTGCCTGTTCAAGGGCAATCTTGGCAGCACCCACACGGTTCATCTGACCAGCACCAATCCCGACAGTGGTGCTTTCATTAGTCACTACAATGGCGTTAGATTTCACATGTTTAGCCACCCGCCAGGCAAATAGCATTTCTGTTAGTTCAACTTCATTGGGCTGACGCTCAGTGACCAGTTGCCATTGGGTGACATCTTCTTGGAAGTCATCAGACGTTTGAGTGAGAAAACCGCCTGCGATCGCACGAATAGTTTGGCTAGGACCGCTCAGCAAATCAGGTAGCACCAGTATCCGCAGATTCTTCTTTTTAGCAAGAATTTCCCGCGCCTCGGGCACACAGCCAGGGGCTACAACACATTCTAGAAATGTCTGAGTCAGCGATTCAGCAGTGTCTATATCGATTGCCTGGTTGAGCGCAACAATACCGCCAAAAGCAGACACATTGTCAGCTTCAAAGGCACGTCTGTACGTAGAGGCCATAGACTGACCAATCGCTACACCACAAGGGTTAGTGTGCTTAAGCACCGCCGCTGCAGGGCCGTTTTCACCAGGGAATTCAGCAATGATGCGACGAGCGGCCTCTAAATCAACCAGGTTGTTGTAGCTCAAGTCTTTACCCTGCAGTTTTTCAGCCGCAGCCCAGCCGCTAGGCTGGCTACCAGTTTGGTACCATACAGCAGGCTGATGAGGGTTTTCACCATAGCGGAGAGTTTGCTTTTGGGTACCGCTGATGGCAAAGCGCTCACTGGTGCGATCGCCTGCCTGCTCAGTTAGGTAAGTGGCAATAGCCTGGTCATAGGTGGCCGTATGCCAAAAGACCTGGCGAGCACACTGAGCACGAAAATTTAGAGAGGGCTGGCCACCATTAGTTCGCATCTCGCTGAGGTAGCCTTCATACTGAGCCGGATCACACAGCACCGTTACATACGCATGGTTTTTGGCAGCAGACCGCAACATTGTCGGACCACCGATGTCGATATTTTCGATCGCGTCAGCTAGCGTAGCGTCAGCTTTGGCAATCGTCTGCTCAAACGGATAAAGATTAACCACAACTAGGTCAATCGGGCGGATATCGTTATCAGCCAGGTCTTTTTGGTCATCGGAGTTATCGGTACGGGCTAACAGTCCCCCATGAATGCGAGGCTGCAAGGTTTTGACACGACCACCCAGAATTTCAGGAAAACCAGTGTAGTCAGATACTTTGGTAACCGGGATGCCAGCTTCAGTCAGCGTGCGGGCAGTGCCACCGCTGCTGATAATGTCAAAGTCAAATTCTGTGGTGAGAACCTTGGCTAGGTCAACGATTCCTGTTTTGTCAGATGCACTGAGCAGCGCTAAGCGTGTCATGGGATTTCTTCTTGGGGGGGTTCGATAGTAGTCACATCCAGTAAGTTGAGTTTCTAACTTGAGAAACATCAATAACTTTGCATGTGATCAAGCCTTACTAGGTTAGAACGTGAAGGGAAGTTTTTATAATAAGGGCATCTTGCTGAGGCACCTGGTATGGTCGCTGTTCAAACCCGTCGCTTTACTGTTAACGAATATGTGCGCATGAGCGAGCTTGGCATCCTTGCTCCTGACGAACGCACAGAGCTGATTGATGGAGAAATCATCACGATGATCGCCAAAGGGTTTGCCCACGCGTCTGCCGTACTAAGAATTCAGGAATGTTGGCCAGACGCTCTCAGGCAAGGTGTTTTCATCAGAACTCAGGATCCGATTCGTTTGAATAACCACTCAGAACCTGAACCTGACATTGTCATCGCCAAGCGTGATCCATTAGCCTACAGCACTCATCATCCTAGACCAGAAGAAGTCTTGCTAATCATTGAGGTAGCGGATTCTAGCTTGAAATATGATCTTGAAACCAAAGCTTCTTTGTACGCAGCAGCAGGTATCCAGGACTATTGGGTTTTAGATGTAGTGGAGCGAAAGCTTTATACGTTTCGCCAGCCAGAGAAAGGACGATATCAAGCTCAAAGTATTTTGACCGAGGCATTAAAAATCTCTCCTCTTGCATTTGAGGACTTGACGATTCAAATTGCAGATATGCTGCCACCACTGTCGTCATGAGCAGTCCGTATTAATTCAAGTAGTCCAACTAACGGAAATCTTCAGAACTTTTATTAGCTCAAGGTCAACCAACTAAACACATCCATTGCCATCAAAGATAAATCCAAACCAGCTTGCATGGGAAGCTTTGCCTGCCCCGTCAGAATTTGGATTCGCTGCTCTTTATCGACCACTAATACACTGTCTTCCGCTGGATCTAGCAACCAGCCCAACTCGCTACCGTGCTCGATACAGTGCAACAAATTACTGAGCACCTGAGTTTGACTTTGATCTGGCGACAAAATTTCAATGGACCAATCTGGCGGAGTTAAAAATTTATTGGCAATACGCCCAGTTTCGGTCAGGGGAATTCGGTCCCAACGAAAAACTGAAATATCTGGCACGATAGATCGTCCACCAAACGTGCAGCGCAACTCTGGAAATGCTGCTGCTAGCTTCGCAGGTTTTGCCACCTGGTTAATTTTTCCGCAAAGTATACTTTGCAGCAGACTATACTCACCCTGGGGCATCGGCTTTTGTAAAATACGGCCCTGAATAAATTCGGATGCAGGCTTAGTTTCTGGCAGTTCCAGAAAGGCTTCAAGCGTCAGTGGCTGAGCTGCAACAGTCATGATAGCTGCATCCTATGATCGAAATACTTGTCTGAACTTTAGCAAATAGGATTATTCTTAGCGATGATTATCTGAGGAGCCAAACTTGAAGGAACGAATCTCTATAGAGACCAATTTGAAGGCGACTAACGTATTACGTTCAATTCCTACGGAAATAGGCACATCTGACAAGCGCCCCCTTCGACTTCGTTCAGGGGGCGCTCGGACTATTCAACTAAAAGAGTACTAACGATCTCCGACGGTTAATCATCGTCGTCATCATCATCGTCGCCGCCATCATCGTCGTCGTCATCATCATCATCGTCGTCGCCGTCATCGTCACCGCCATAATCTTCCCTATGATTATCCACGACAGTATTCGATGACCCCACAATTTGAGTGATTTCAGTGGTCGTCGTAGTGACAATGCTGGTGTAGCTGCGCTGATAGGAGAACGTTTCTCGAATATCTCGACCACCGCCAGCTAGGTCATAGCGAATACTGGCTATACAGTTGATTTCCACATCCTCTAGACGCAAGTTATCGCCCAGTTCTGCGCGGAGTTCTTCTTCTAACTCGGCAAGGGAAATCACCTCAGATGTCAGAATATATCTGCCCCCGGCTGCCTCAATCAAGCGCGCTCCGCTATTGGTATGAATTTCTTGCCAGCGGCCACCACGAGTTCTGGCAAATACCTGGTAAACCACATTGGCATAGGTGGTCTGGGGTTTATTGAGGATTTCTAGCTGCAGCACTAGATTACGGTTTTGTCGGCGGCTGCCGGTTTGACGAGCCACATGCAACACCGACTCCCAAACGCGAGTAACCTGGCTTTGAATTTGCGATCGCCGCCGAGAGTTTCTGCTGCCCCCTTCAGTCCGAACAGTTGACCCACGGCGATTGCCACCATCGTCGCCATCATCATCATCGTCGTCACTGCGATCTTCCCCTCCATCGTCATCATCGTCGTCATCGTCATCGCCTGATATACGGAGCGACGGTCGATTGGATGTTTGTCGAGAGCCGATAGTCTCTGTAGATGTAGTACGACTGGCCGTTACTGTACTTGAGGTACTCACAATTGCAGTGGTGGTCGTTGTGCTGATTTCGCTATAGCTCTGCCGATAGGTGACTCGTTCACGCAAATCGCGACCACCACCAGCTAGGTCATAGCGAATGCTAACCACACAGTCTAGCTCTACATCCTCAATACGCAGGTTGTCCCCAAGCTCGTCTCGGATTTCCTCTTCAAGCTCGGCAATGGAAATGACTTCTGACTCTAAAACAAATTTACCGTTACTGCCAGGTATCAGCCGCGCACCACGGTTCGTGTAAATCTCTTGCCACTCACCGCCACGCGTTCTAGCAAACACCTGATAGACCGCATTAGCGTAGGTGGTTTGGGGTTTATTGAGCAACTCTAGCTGCATCACTAGATTTCTACTTCGCTGGGTGTTGCCCACATAACGCGCCACGTGCAGCACAGAGTTCCAGCTCTGGGTCTGGCTCACTTTGGGTTGAGCGACAGTGGTCTGTTGGGCAGACAATACATTTCCACGAGTCGGCGACTGTTGAGATTGCCAAACCAGGGAAATTAGAGCAGCGGGTATCGCAGCCTTAAAAAACAAACTTTGGAAAAAGGAATACTGCATGTCATGAGGCAATAAAAACTTAGTTGCCCATAGAACTATCAGAGGGCATCCATAGCTTCAGACGCAGCAGACATTACAGCTTTGTAGAGTATTGATGAAATTTATGTGGTTGATTGCACTTACAACAGCGAAGACTTATATGGTTGTATGGGGATTTGTACGTTAATTTGGCACCAGCCGCAGTACGCCTCTGTACACCAGCGTCAGTATTGATACCTTGAGTTGTAAGGATTGCCTTACGTGAGTCAGCAAGACAGGAGTTGAAGAGTCTACGGTAGAATCCGTAGCGACTAACCTCGCTCAAAATGTCTCTTCTCTATGTCACTTCATGCTCTGTCTGCTGGGGACTCTAACGCTCACCACTTACTAATCCTTTTGCATGGCTGGGGTGCCAATGCAAGAGATGTGGCAGGCATTGCCCCCTATATGCAACTGTCTGGATACCAGATGTCGTTCCCCGATGCCCCCCTCTCTCATACGGTATCTGGCGGTATGGGCGCACCTGGGGGACGTATGTGGTACGCCTTACCTGACGTTTTTGACTTTGACCAGCCGTTTACGCACCAAACAGACCTGCAGCAAAGTCGTCAGCTACTGCTAGACTGGCTGACCGCTCTTCCTAAAAAAACAGGTATTCCTCTAGAAAACACTGTGCTAGGTGGGTTTTCCCAGGGCGGAGCAATGACCTTAGATGTTGGGATGCAGCTTCCCCTAGCTGGCATGATGATTCTCAGTGGCTATAGCCATGGGCCTTTATCAGCCCCTACGAGTCCACGACCTATCTTGCTTATCCATGGGCGCTTAGACCCAGTTGTTCCCATTAATCAAGCCCACCGGACTAAAACTGAGTTAGAGCAATTGTCATTAAGTGTTGACTATTATGAATTCACCATGGGTCATGAAATTAGCCTGCAGGTACTGGAAATAGCTAAAGTGTTTTGCGAAAAACTTTGTAAAAAGCAGGTGTAACGTTTCAGACGCACTCCGGGACAGTAGATGCAACACCGAATACACTATTGAATAGCGCCCGCCCAAAGGAGCCAGAACCATGGTTTCAAGCACAAGCAAAGTTTCTGATAAACCCATCGCTGACGTCACTCAAGAAGAAGTCGACCAGCTGGCACAACGTCTAGAGCAAGATGAGTACACGAATGCCTTTGAAGGATTGCAAGATTGGCATCGACTACGGTCGGTTGCGTTTCAGCGTCCTGAGTTAGTGCGTTCTTATCTACATCTATTGGATGTGGAGACCTACGACGAAGCCTAATGGCTAGCACGTCGCCAGCTCCCAAAGTTCTAATTGGGATTAGTGGCGGTATAGCAGCCTATAAAGTATGTGAGGTTGTCTCTACCTTAGCTAAAGGCGGGGCAGCAGTGCGAGTTATTTTGACATCGTCAGCTGAAGCATTTGTCTCAGCGTTGACGTTTGCTACTCTTGCCCGTCATGCTGCCTATACGGATGGCAACTTTTGGTCTGCTGAGCAAGCTCGACCGCTACACATCGAACTTGCTGAGTGGGCTGACTATTTTTTAATTGCGCCTTTAACGGCCAACACCCTGGGTAAGTTGACCCACGGCTTGGCGGATAATTTGCTGACAAATACAGTCTTGGCATCCACATGCCCAATTTTGCTGGCACCAGCCATGAATACAGACATGTGGCTACAGGCTTCTGTCCAACGTAACTGGCAGCAGATACTGGCAGACGATCGTTACTATGCGGTAGGGCCAGCGGCTGGAAGGTTGGCATGCGATCGCATTGGCACCGGGCGCATGGCAGAACCTCAAGCCATTCTCAATGCCTTAGAGTCCTTGCAACATACCCAGGGGCGTCGTGACCTAACGGGCAAACGCTTGCTCATTAGCACTGGCAGCACCCAAGAATATATCGATGCCGTCCGCTACATTGGCAATCCCTCCACGGGGCGCATGGGTGTAGCCCTAGCCACCGCCGCTGTCCATCGTGGTGCGCAGGTATCGTTAGTCCATGGCCCCATGGACAGCAGTCTCCGTCAGACAATTCCCGATACGGTACAGACGACAGCCGTGGTGAGCGCAGCGGAAATGGAAGCCTCACTAATCGCTCAGCTTGACATTGCAGACTGGATTATTATGGCGGCGGCTGTAGCTGATATGCGCCCCCAGCAACAGGCCCCTGGCAAACTGCCCAAGTCAGAGCTACCAAACCCTCTCCCCCTGTCACCAGTCACAGATATTGCGGCCAAACTATCCATTAGCAAAAGGGCCGATCAAATCCTGGTGGGGTTTGCGGCTCAAACTGGAAACATTGCTGAGCCTGCTTTAGGCAAGCTCAGACGCAAAGGGTTAGACGCTATTGTGGCGAATCCGGTAGATCAGCCAGAGAGTGGGTTCGGGTGCGATCGCAACCACGGCATTTTCTTAGACAGTCAAGGACATCAATCTACCCTGTCTTCTAACACCAAGTTGACCATGGCGCATTACATCTATGACTTACTCAAGTCATTACCGCAAGCCGCAAGCCCGCTGGTGTAGAAATTGCGGTACATCCAGCAAAATGAATTACTCCAAATCCAGACTTTGAATGTGATTAATCACATCTGAATCCGGCAAAAAGCGAACTCGCTGCAGTTCCTCATCATCGCTTGTCAAAATATCACCAGAAAAATCAGCCAGAGAAACAACACCTACACTAACGTCGGCTAGCTCAGGGTTTGACTCCCGTAAAGCGCTTAAAACACCATCTGCATCCTTTTTAGAGAAAAACATAGAGAAAATAGGCTCGCTTGCCTCACCCCCAAAGGACAGAGATAGAAAATTACCAGCTGCATCCTGAATAGCAAACAACGGCACCAACGCCGATGAAGTAGAGCCCCCTTCCCCAAAGGCACTATCCAAAGTACGGGCAGCCTCAAGCTCATCGGCCTGAGGCACAAAGATTAACCTTAGGGGAGTTTCCCGATCTTCCTGCGCAATTCGATGCACAGAAGCCAGGTCAATGACTCCAATAGAGCCACCTTGATTGAACCTGGGCTCCTCTTGACGGACTTGCTCCACAAAGGAGCGCGCATCTTCTTCGCCAAAGAAAACTCTCAGCAGCGCTACATTACCCATACCATCATTGGGCAAATCCACTACGGGCGTTACATAGCCACCGCTGGCATCGGCAACAACAAATACAGGCACTTCTGCATACTTTTCCAACAGCTCAGTTTCTGAGAGTGCCACCGCTTGAGGGGCATTAGCTGTAGCAGCCATTAATCCACCACCCATAAGGCCGCACAGCAAACGACTAAATCTTGCTTTCATCTTTCCTCCCGATGCCAAACTCGTTAATCTGCGTAATCCTAATCATCTAACACAGCCTAACCCCTCTTAGATCAGTACAGCCATTTACAAAACTGACCACCGCGTCAACTTTAGCTGAAGCAGCATCAATAGAAAAGTCACGACCAGTCAATGGGTCAAGCAGGCCACCAAACAAGCATCTCTGATGTTTGGAAATAGTAAGGAACACAATCGGGATGACAGGATTCGAACCTGCGACATCCTGCTCCCAAAGCAGGCGCGCTACCAAGCTGCGCTACATCCCGTAGTCAAAGCATTACCAGGAACCCAGATCACATAAGAACCCAGTTGCTTAGATTAACAACCTAGCATAAATATAGCTCCGTTTATCCTAAGGTTCCTATCAGGCACTATGTCATCAAACGTTATGCATTTTCAAAACTGGTCCATTGACCAACTACCAGGCATTTCGAGCCAGCAGGTGCAGCAACTTAAAACACTCAATATTGGCACCACTCTTGACTTGCTCAAAGTAACCCGAAGTCAGCCAGCTCGTCTGCAGCTAGCTCAGCAACTTAACTCCCATATCAAATACATCAACAAATGGACAGCTCTAGCCAAACTTGCCAGCATCCCTAGCGTTGGCTGCCAATACTGCGGATTACTGCTTCACGCCGGCATTAGCTCTCCCCAGCAGCTAGCGCTTCTATCAGTTGCTCAGCTCCACTCTCAGCTCAAACGTCTGCAAATAAAGTTAATGCAAAGGGCTGATCTAAGCCCAGACACCACGCAAGTCTCACAGTGGATATCTGAAGCAAAACAACTGTGTCAGTAAATGTCTATCCTCTAATCTGGGTACCAAAACTAATCTGGGTACCAAAACATGCCTTTGATGCCTTCCGGATCAGGCATAAATCCCAAATTTTTATAAAAGCTCACCACATGGGGATCGGCAAATAGCGTGACGTTGCTGATGTCTTCGCTACGCAGCTTTTTAATTAGCTGCTTCATCAGAGCCTTGCCCAAGCCTCTACCTTGAAAGCTGGGATGCACAACTACATCCCAGATAGTGGCATTAAAGGCGTGGTCTGATGTGGCCCTTGAAAACCCAATCAGCCGCTTGCGAGCACCTTGTTGCTCCCACATGGTAACCACTAAAAAACTGTGCTGAATTGCTTTCTTGACCTTACGCAAAGGCCGCCTTGACCAGCCAACAGCATCGCAGAGTTCCTCAAGTTCGTACAGATCAATATTGCGATCCGTACTAAAAATAATACGAGCGGCTTGCTCAGAACTTGCCGCGTTTATCGCATAATCATCAGAAACAGCTTGTGTGGGCACTGATGAAGCCTCGGTGGGACTAAATAAGCTTTTCCAGAAACCCATGCATACAAAACGGTTGGAAACTTAAACTCTGTCTTAACTCTAGCAGTATAGACCTAACCTTTCCCAGGAAGGTAAAAACATTGATTTAGAATCTATCAAAATTAGCTAACTAATCGGTAAACTTGCGAGCAAGCCAATGTGATCGTTTTTACTGGTTATGGTAGGAGCTTATGGCGGATCTGGTTTTTCCTGGCAGAGATAACAAAACTCTTTGGGTAACATTGCTTCAGGTGCTCTGGAGCAGGTTCATCAGGAAGCGCATTGATGAAGCATATGTCGAACTGAGATGTGCGATAAACCAAGCTAGCCAACCGGTACAACTAATGCAGTTTCTGAATATATATGGCAGCCGGACTAAAGACATCGACAGTAGAACTGCTGAAACGCTTTAACCGAGCGTTCCCACAATTCTATGAGCAGTTTGTCAGCAGTGAAATTCAACTACAAAATCTCAGGCTTGCCTATCAGCTGTACAAAACCAAAAAGGCTGTTATTGAAATAAAACCAGAAGGAAATCGTAGCGCCCTTCACTTTGCCTATCGCAATCAATCTTTTTTGCTCAGTGATATTTTTGGCGTGCTGGCGGCGTATGGACTCACTATTCATAGTCTCAGCCTGTATGGGCAGATTTATCCACCCATGCTGGTGTTTGTCAAACTAGTTGTGTCTCGGGGTGGTAAAGCCCTGAGCGATAAAACCGCTGACAATACCTGCCGCGCCATTCGAGAGGCACTGGCTGGGCGCTATGAAGTCGAAGAAATGCTGAGCGTTGAGTTTAATCTCAATGCGGGTCTAGAAAAGGTTGAAACAGAATTCTATGTTGATCCAGTCTTTCATCTACCAGCCTTGTTGATTGAAGCGGACAACCAACCGGGATTGTTCTACAAGGTAATGTATGCAATCTGGCAAGAGGATTTGCTGGTGGTGAATGCTAATCTATTGGTGTGGCGTGGTCGCACCCGACTAATCTTGTATTTGTTAGGGCCAAACGAAAGCTTAATCCCAGAATATTTAGGCCATAAGATTGCAGATGGTATGCGAGAACGCTTGCTTAGCGTGCCATACTAAGCGCTTTGGGGACAGCAATGGCTATACGTCAGTCATCAGCTAATTTCTAAACTTTTAACGAGTTGAGCTCAAAAGAGGCTGGTTTAAGTTTGAATGTCGTTTTACGAATTCTAGTTTCACCATGGTGGTGACACCTGTCTTCGGAGTGCCCCATATCTATGATTTCACTCCCGATTTATTTTCAGCTACTGCCAGTCAGCGATCGGTACTGGTATGTGTTCATGGATGGCTCCTAAGTCGAGCCTATTGGCAGCCACTGATGCAGCAGCTGGCTCCAGACATTGGCTGTCTCGCCTATGATCTACGAGGGTTTGGGGATTCCACTCAGGAACTCTCCAAGCGCTGTAGTCATTCAGAGACTGAGGTCTATGGGCTAACGGCCTATGCCCATGACTTAAACGCGTTACTAGAAACTTTGAACCTGGAAAAAGTCTGGCTAATGGGCCATTCCTTAGGTGGCAGTATTGCTCTATGGGCAGCTTATCTATTTCCAGACCGCATTCAAGGAGTTATCTGTGTTAATGCCGGAGGCGGTATCTATATTCGTAATGCCTTCGAGAAATTTCGCAATGCTGGCCAGCAAATGGTGGGGTTGAGACCAACATGGCTGCAGCATTTACCATTACTTCCTTGGGTATTTGCAAATATTATGGTCCGCCAGCCCCTCAGCTATCGTTGGGGAAAGCAGCGTTTAATCGATTTTTTGCGGGCAGATCCAGAAGCAGCAACCCAATCCTTGCTGGCATCCACCACTGAGCATGAAGTTCATGAGCTACCTCGCATCGTTGCCCAACTAACACAGCCGGTTTACTTCATCACTGGCGAGCAAGATACGGTAATGGAACCGAGGTATGTTCAACATTTAGCAAGCTTTCATCGCTTTTTCCACCAGGGCAAGCAGGCTGTGGTTGCATTCAAACAGTGTGGTCACTTCGCCATGTTAGAGCAGCCAACGGCGTTAGAAACCCAAGTACGTCAGTGGCTGCTAGCTAATGGCTAGGCATGATAAAGCTCAGACACATTTTCTAAAGGCAGACGCGAGTAAACACCTAGATTTAGGCTTGAAACGTGCCCCTGATCAAAATGTTCACTGGCAGCACAGGCAATCATCGCAGCATTGTCTGTGCAAAATTTGAACGATGGGATGTAAACATTAATTCCGTGGACGGCAGCTGTTTGAGTAAGTGTATGGCGCAAACTGCTGTTGGCCGCAACACCACCCCCTAGCACTACCGTCGATAGCTCTTGGTCTTGGGCACAGCGTACGGTCCGTTTTACCAACGCTTTAACAACAGCATGCTGAAAACTCGCAGCAATGTCAGCGACAGGTAGGGGCTCAATACCGTCCCTCTTGAGTTGCTCTATCAGTCTTAATACAGCTGTTTTGAGACCGCTAAAACTAGCGTCATAGGGATGATAGCCCCCTTCTGGCAAAGAAATGTTTCCCTCAGGGAGTTTAAAGGCGTTTGCATCTCCCTGTTGCGACAGACGATCAATAATAGGACCGCCAGGATAGCCTAAATCTAGCAGGCGAGCGACTTTGTCAAAGGCTTCACCAGCTGCATCATCACGAGTTTTGCCCAGCACTTTGTATTGCCCACAGCTATCTACACGAATCAGACTGGTATGTCCGCCAGAGACCAGCAAACACAGGAATGGAGGTTGCAGGCTTGTTTCTTCTAGATACGCAGCGTAGATATGCCCCTCTAAATGATGGATACCTAAAAAAGGTTTGTGATGAACCATCGAGAGCGTTTTACCGACGCTCATGCCAACTAATAAAGCTCCCACAAGTCCCGGTGCACAGGTAGTAGCCACGGCATCAATATCAGACCAATCTCTCTGAGACTGCCTGAATGCCTCATCAACGGTGTCACCCACCATTAGCAAATGTTCACGAGAAGCTAGCTCAGGGACGACTCCACCATAGCGGCGATGGAGGTCAATCTGGGAGGCTACGACGCTGCTCAGCACTTGGCGTTGGCAAACCACAGCGGCAGCGGTTTCATCACAGCTGGTCTCAATTGCCAAAATCGTAGCCATGGGTCAATTGTGTCGTCATGTAAAGTCTTGTGAGCAATTTCTCTGCCAGGGTTTGGCAGAAAGGTATGATTCCTGAAAGTCAAGTAAGTCCTTAATTTAGTCCAAGTTAGTCTGGTTTTCACAACTACCTAAAGGCTGAGTCGGCTAGCTGTTAAAGCTTATACGCTGGGGAATCTAGTTAAAAGAGCATTACGGTTAGTTACCTAAGTTATGAGATTTGCTGAATTTAACTCTTCTTGCTGCTGCTCATCGGTTGTGATTGTTCTGAATAGTTCTAGTTTTTAGAGTCTATTTCAGATCGGTTCATCACATTAGCTCAGCAACGGCGATTTTGTCTTTTGTAAACCACAAAGGAAACATTCTATGCGACGGTTGTTTGCTCTGGCTCTAGTAATTTGCCTCTGGTTTGGCTTCGCGGCACCTGCTTCTGCCAGCTTGGCTGGAGACAACGTGGCTGGTTTGACCCCCTGTGGCGAATCTGCTGCGTTTCAACAACGTGCCTCTGCAGCCAAAACAGACGGTGCTAAAGCACGTTTTGACTTTTACGCTAACTCCAGTTTGCTCTGTGGCGAAGATGGTTTGCCACATTTGGTGGTAGATGGTGATTTAGCCCACCTGGGTGAGTTTGTAATTCCCGGCATCTTATTTCTTTATATTGCTGGCTGGATTGGCTGGACTGGCCGTTCCTACTTGATTGCATCTCGCACAGCTAAAAAGCCTGAAGAAATGGAAATCATTATCGATACTGGCTTGGCAATCAAATGCTCTCTTGCTGGTGCTGCTTGGCCCTTAGCGGCATTCAAGGACATGGCATCCGGTGCTATGTTTGCGAAGGATGACGAAATTACTGTCTCCCCTCGATAGGCGATACTTTTAGGCTCGGCTCGGATTCAGCATATCGAATTAGTATGGCTGAGCCGGGCTGAGTTATTAGTGATTGTAGACGTTTTTATTCAGGACACTTTCCCATGCCCGAAGGTTTAGTAAAATATCTATCTACAGCTCCTGTAGTGGCTGCGATCTGGATGCTCATCACTGCTGGCATTTTGATTGAGTTCAATCGTTTCTTCCCTGATTTGCTGCTTCATCCTTAGGGATATCTGGCTGAACTGCTTAGGCAGCAAACTAATAAATTTAAAATACCGGCTTGAGCTGTCGCTCAAGCCGGTATTTTATTGACAAGAGTCATCTCGCTTAAACACCCGGTTTTTCATTTAACGACCAGTAATATTCCACAGGTAGCTCTGAAGCCCGGCAGCTTTCTTCTAACTGCTTTTGCTGGGACATAGCCTTACGCAAAGTAATGATTAATTCCTGAAGCTGCTCCTTTTGGGGAGAGTGTTGATAAATAGCCGCAGCAGTTTCACGCTCCAAAAGCCTTAGCAGTAGCTCGTAATGAATATGAGATGGCAAGGGTATAGGACGATCCATAGTCGGAAAATCAGAGTAAGGAACCTGAAACTAGCGGTAAATGAAGGAACTGCAGCCCTTAGGCCATGAGCTGAGTGATCGCTGCACCAGGGTCGGGCTGACGCATTAACGACTCGCCCACCAAAATAGCTTGGGCTCCGGCCTGAGCTACTTGAGCGACATCAGCTGGCTGATGAATGCCAGACTCACTCACAAACACAATCTGATTGGCTCTTAAATGGTCTGACGCTTGGGCTAACAGGGTCTTAGTCGTGTCCAAGCTCACCGAAAAATCTTCGAGATTGCGGTTATTTATCCCAAGGACATCAACATGGTCTATGGCTAACATCCGGTCTAGTTCTTCAGCGGTATGAACCTCCACCAGGGCAGTCATACCTAATGCCTTAGCAATTCGAATGAAATAGCCCAAGTCTTTATCTGAGAGAATAGCCGCAATCAGTAAAACAGCGTCAGCCCCATTAAGTCGGGCCTGATAGATCTGATAGGGATAAATAATGAACTCCTTGCATAGCAGAGGCAGCGTCACAGCCTTACGCACCTGGGCAAGGTAGTCAAAATTGCCTTGAAAAAACTCTCTGTCAGTGAGCACAGAGAGACAGGTGGCCCCACCGTTTTCATAGGCAGTTGCGATCGCAACCGGGTCAAAATCTTCCCGAATCACCCCTTTACTGGGAGACGCTTTTTTAACCTCAGCAATGACAGCCGGGGTTGTCTTACCACTGCGTAAAGCCGCTGCAAAATCTAACGGTGGTGAAGCAGTCGACACCTGGCGCTGCAGTTCGGCCAGTGGAGTCTTTTCCCGCAGTCGGGCCACCTCGACTTCCTTACGCCAAACAATTTTTTCCAGAATATTGCGCGGTTCACTGTCAGGCACCTTTACCTGATAGCGTAGGGTGTCAACCGCCACGGTTGGGTTAGGAGGGCGTCGCCTAATTTTCATGCCGTTACCTCAGCACGCTTAAAGGCTTCATCCAATACCTCAGACAGAGTGGGATGGGTATGCACAATAAACGATAGCTCCTTGACGGTTTGTCCTTGTGCGATCGCATTTGCAGCCTCTTGAATTAGGTCTGCAGCGTGGATACCAATAATGTGGGTACCCAAAATTTCCCCCGTATCCTTACGATAGATGACCTTAGCCAAACCATCCGACTCATTTTCCGCTAGCGCCTTAGAGTTGGCCTTAAAGTAGCTGCGTACTGAGCCAATTTGGAAGCCTTCGGTCTTAGCCAGTTCCTTAGCAGCAGGCTCCGTTAGCCCCACAAAACTGACTTCTGGGTGGGTAAATGCGGCGGCTGGAATACTGCGATAGTTAACAGTGCGTTTATTTTTTAAAATATTTTCCACTGCAACCACACCCTGGGCAGAGGCGGCATGGGCCAACATCATTTTTCCAGTGGCATCTCCAATCGCCCAAAGATGAGGAACAGGTTCACCGTCACGCAGCACCTCCATCTGGTCATTGACTGGAATAAACCCACGTCGGTCGGTCTCAATCGCCAGGGTTTCTAATCCCATATCTTTTGTCGCTGGAATTCGACCGGTTGCCACCAGACAGGCATCCACCTCAAGTACGTCTACTGTTTCTTTGGTTTCTAAATCTGCAAGTTCGATGGTAACCGGAGAGCCTGGAGTAACCGTCTTAGCAATCACACCCACATGGGTATCAATATCACGAGGCTCGATCAGCACTCGTTTGGCAATTTTGGCAATGTCAGGGTCAAATGTGGGCATCAGCTGCGGCAGGGCTTCAATCATGCTCACCTCGCAGCCGAGTGCGGTGTAAACATCGGAAAATTCCAGACCGATATAGCCGCTGCCAATGATGGCTATCCATTGAGGCAGCCAGTCAAGCTTAATGGCCTCGTCACTGGTAAATACAGTTTTGCCATCAGTCTCAATGCCACGGGGCACAAAGGGTACTGACCCCGGTGACAGCATGATGTCTTTGGCTGTATAGGTCTTTTCTCCATCGGCGGTGGCCACTGTCACCTTTTGAGTGCCGGCTAATTTACCCCAACCCCGAATGGTATCGACACCTAAACGAGTCAGGCTGTTGGTTAGGTCACCCTGAATTTTGCTCACTAGGTTGCTGGCATGGTCAGAAATGGCTGAACGTTCGAACTGGACATCTCCCACCTGAATCCCAAAAGACTGTAGATGATGTCTGTCACGCAGCTCACGAACACGACCGGATGCAGCGAGTAATGCCTTCGATGGAATACATCCTCGATTAACACAGGTGCCTCCCATGTCAGCTGCCTCGACAATGGCGGTCTTAAGGCCACTTTTGACAGCATGCAACGCTGCCCCATGGCCACCGACACCAGCACCGACAATGATTAAGTCATAATCAAAGGATGAACTCACAACGATCTCCTGTTTCAGCACATTTGCGACCCCGTCAAACCGTTCTTCATACACCGTTTGCCTGAAGCAAAAACGACATGGGTAATATAGGGGCAGAATCCATTCTCAACTAGATTGTGGATATTAGACAACTTGATATTGAGCAATTCTTTTCAAATCAGGTGGATTCGGCATCTGCCACGTCAAAGCCTGTAGATTAATTTGTGTCCCTGAAATGTGTCCCTGAAAGCAGTTCCTGACAAATAAAAGGCTTTACGAAAAAAAGCTCAATTTTCTATTTTTCCTAAACTTGGAACATCTTGGCTGGAGTTAGATTCACAAAACTCATTACATACCTCCCTTAGTGCTGATGACTATCGCAAACATCATGGCGCTGCCATAGTTTTTTGATAATCAGCTACGGGGAACGATTAACAAGACAAGATTCAAGACTATGGACAAACGTCAGCTAAGACAATCTGCGATCGCAGATTTTATGCAATCCCTAGAACATCTAGATGAGCTGTTGGGAGATACCGCCGAAGCCGCTGACTTGGGCGATGAAACCCAGGCGTCTGAGGCGAGTAAACCACAGCCTTCATCTCATCAGAAAATTCAGCATGCTGCGGCCAATTCTGAAAAACCTGGCTCTCGTTAGGTCTGGCGCTGGCGCTTAGCTTCATATAAAAGTACAGCGGTCGCGATCGCAACATTGAGGGATTCTACATCTGCTGCCAGGGGAATTTTCACCGTCTGGGTGGCGAGTGCCATCGCCTGGGACGAGAGACCAGCACCTTCATTTCCCATTAAAAAGACAGTCGGCTGCCGCAGATCTAACTCCCAGTAGTTAAGCGAAGCTGTGGGAGTTGTTGCCACTAGCTGTACATCCAACGCGCTTAAGCTATCTAGCGTGGCGACTGTCTGCATTGGCAAACGAAACCATTGTCCTGCCGTAGCCCGCAGCACTTTAGGATGATCCAAATCTACACTGTCATTGGTTAGCCAAATGCGATCGCAGCCCACTGCTGCTGCTGTGCGAATGACTGTTCCTAAATTGCCGGGGTCCTGCAGATGTTCTAAGGCAACACCGAGGGAGACAGATTCTGAGAAATGCTTTGTCTGAACTCGTCGTGCGATCGCCACTATCCCATCTGGATTAACCGTAGTGCACATACTGCTGAGCACATCGGGGCTGACTAAGCGAACATCATCCACCACTAAAGATTGCAACCGCTCAAGCAAAGCCCCATGACTATGGACCCAGGCTTCCGTCACAGCGGCCTGGAGCAACGGAAAACCAACAGTACAGGCTTCTTGCAATAGATGAGTTCCTTCCAACAAAAAAACATTCTGCCGTCGCCTCTCTTTAGCTTGATGTAGCTTACGAAATTGCTTAGCCAGGGGATTTTTAGTACTGATAATTATTGTCGAGTTTTCTAGCATTTACCCCTTGCGGCAGGTCAGCATTGCTCACTTTATCAGCCACCCTATAGACCAACGCGCTAAGGAGCAATGTTCGACATACCTCGGCGCAGCCAATCGTTATTTTCTGAGGAATCCTTTGATAATCGATAAAAAAGTCTGAATAAATAAGAAAACCAAATAGCCACATCGGTTTCATTTAGCAGCAGACATTTAACTACGAACATCGCGTTCGACCATGAAGACAAAAAGCCGACCCCTTGTGAGCCAGCTTTACTAAATGCGGAACCCGGGACTTGAACCCGGAAGTCCTTGCGAACACTAGAACCTGAATCTAGCGCGTCTACCAAGTCCGCCAGTTCCGCTTAGAGATGCAGTTCACCTGCAATTTTTTATCGTCTAGCAATAAGGCTGATTCGTCAATCCCTAATTTTTGACAAGTATGCTTTGTTTTTTTGATTTTCGAAAGAATCAAGCTGTTAATAAACCAGCAAATAGGATATTAATATGACTTAACAAATAAATAGTTTCAGGTAGAATCATCTCCATTGTTAACAAAACTGGTCATCGCACCATTTTTGTGTTCTTGTGTGGCTGAGTCTCTTTATTAAATATTGGAGGACATTCCCATCAATACCTCACTTCAGGCTGATCAACGCTCCTCCAGCGAGTCTACACCTGTGATTGAAATTTGGGGCAAGCAGCCCCTTAGTGGCCATATTCCCGTTAGCGGAGCCAAAAATTCGGCACTCGTGGTCATGGCAGGAACAATTCTGTGTTCTCAGGATTGTCGGATTCGCAACATTCCCAATCTGGTAGACATTGGCCGAATGGCAGATGTTCTCACTGCTCTAGGAGTTAAAGTGGCTCGTCACGGGGATACTCTTGATGTGGATGCTAGCTCAATCAGCCACTCCCGCGCGCCCTACGAAATTGTCAGCAAACTCAGAGCCAGCTTCTTTGTTATTGGTCCTCTTTTGGCTCGTTTGGGGGTAGCTCGTGTTCCTCTGCCGGGAGGATGTGCAATTGGGGCCCGTCCTGTTGCCTTGCATATTAGGGGCTTGCAGGCTCTGGGTGCTGAAGTACATATGGACCACGGGATTGTCCATGCCTATGTGCCTGGCACTGGCGGTCGGCTAAAGGGCGGAAAAATTTATTTGGACTACCCAAGCGTTGGCGCCACCGAAACTCTGATGATGGCGGCTACCTTGGCCGATGGCGAAACAGTCATTGAAAATGCGGCCCAGGAACCGGAAGTGTTAGATCTCGCTAACTTCTGTCGGGCGATGGGGGCTCGGATACGCGGTGCTGGCACCAACACCATCACAATTGTGGGGGTGCCAAGCCTCCATTCCACTGACTACGGCATTATTCCAGACCGGATTGAAGCGGGCACATTTATGCTGGCGGGCGCGATTACTAAATCGCCCATCAGCCTATCGCCAATTATTCCGGAACACCTGACTCCAGTGATTGCCAAACTGACAGAAGCTGGTATTAAAGTTGAGATGGAAGGCCATCGACGTGCCCGGCTGGTTCCCGGCGAGCGAATTTTGCCTATTGAAATTGAAACTCGTCCCCACCCAGGCTTCCCAACCGATATGCAGGCCCAGTTTATGGCCCTGACCACCCTGGCAGAAGGGGATAGCGTAATCACAGAAACAGTCTTTGAGAACCGTCTGCAGCATGTGGCCGAATTTAATCGTATGGGGGCCAATATTCGACTTACGGGTAATTCAGCTGTTATCCGTGGGGTCCCTTATCTCTCAGGTGCACCTGTGACTGGCACTGACCTGAGAGCCGCTGCCGCTCTGTTAGTCGCAGGCCTGGCCGCTGAAGGTAAAACCACCCTGCATGGTCTGCAACATTTAGATCGCGGCTATGAAAATATCGAGGCTAAACTCATAGCTGTGGGGGCTAAGTTACGACGCCTCCAAGATCCCACACTTGCAGCTGCAGACATAACACCCCCATCAGTTGCTGTCTAGGAGCAACCGGCTACACTGGTAGATCAACAGATTAAGCACCAGGGAAAGCGGATGCATGGATAATAAGTCTATTTTGACCGGGCTACGGGCTAATCATTTTCGCCATCCCCTGGATTTACAAGCGACTGAATCGCTCAAGCAGTTGCCCGGTCTAGAGCTGGCAGTTCGCGCGCTGCTGAGACCTACAGCTGAACAATTTTTCTATCTAGAAAACATTGCAACCAGTGTTTTAGTAGGTCCAAAACAGCTGCCCGATATCTATCAGCTACTGGTGGAAGCCTGTGAAATCTTAGATATAGAGACGCCACAGCTTTATATCAAGCAGCATCCGGCTCCCAATGCTTACACCTTTGCGATGCGAGGAAAGCAACCTTTTATTGTGGTTCATACCTCGCTCGTTGAGTTGTTAAACGAGCGGGAACTGCAGGCAGTGATTGGCCATGAGCTGGGGCACCTCAAATGCGATCACGGGGTGTATTTGACACTAGCCAACCTAATCGCGCTGGCGGCCAGCCAGCTGCCCCTTGGCCCTGTCTTAGCTCAAAATCTACAAAGCCAAATTTTAGAATGGGTGCGCTGTGCAGAATTTACCTGCGATCGCGCAGCCCTTTTAGTCAGTCAGGAAGCAAGCGTTGTAGCCTCAGTCTTAATGAAGCTAACAGGTGGGTCGCCTACGCTCTCTCCTCAGCTCAATTTAGAGGCTTTTTTAGAGCAGGCGAGTGCCTACGAAGATCTGAGTCAAGACCAGCTAGGGGCTTTCTTAAAACAGATGCGCACTCAGGAGCTGACCCACCCAGTGCCAGTCTTGCGGGCTAAGGAAATCACCCAGTGGCACAGCACCCAAGATTATCAAAGTCTCCTACAAGCGCGCAGTATCCGTTATAATAATGTCTCAACTACGGGCGGATGGCGAAATTGGTAGACGCACCACACTCAAAATGTGGCGGCCTTTGGTCATGCGAGTTCGAGTCTCGCTCTGCCCATTATATTTTCTGAAAATGTAGGCGCGTTCTGTAGAACGCGCCTACATTTGTAATTAATGGTGTTGCAATCTGCCGAGAATCTACAGCAAAATCTGGGAAATCTAGACCAACCGAAGACAACGCGATGCCCAGGCAGGCACTGAGGGAAGGTTGGCTACTACATTTCGGCTGGGGCTATCCCAACCCAGCATTACGTTCTACCATATCTATCTCCCCACTCACCAAGAAGAGTATCTATTTGGTGAAGTACGAGGGGAGCATACAGAACTAAGTCCTTCAGGACACATTGCTGCAGATGAATGGCAGCAGATAGCAGTTTCTCACCAGCGTGATATTGAGCTAGATCTTTGGGCCGTACTCCCCAACGGTGTGCGGGCAGTGATCGCCGTTGTCAACAACGATGCAAAGACTTCAGCCGTTTATTCTTTTGGCCACAGTCACCATAAGCCCCGTGCACTCTCCTCATTTGTGGCAGGCTTTAAGGCCGCTGCAGCTAAGCGCATCAACCTAGTCAGAGGTATCCCAGGCGCTCCGGTGTGGCAACGCGGCTATCAAGAACAGCGCATTGACGATGTCAAAACCTTAGAGCGAATTCGGCAGTTGCTGGCAACTCAAGCGCAAGCAGCCGGGGTAGTGACCCATCACTACAGACAACCCATCAATCAATCAGGCCATCCGGTGGAGTAATTTCAACTCGTTTTTGGGTGAGATCTACGACCGGTACAATAGCCTCTACAAACGGAATTAGCACAGTACGCGGCTGAGTCGCATTGTCTGTATCGTCTGCTAGAGCCACCTCAAGCAAGTCACTACCAGCTCGATAAACATCGACCACCGTACCAACTGGGTTACCTGTGGCTTGCAGAATAACGGTGAGCCCTACCAGGTCGTCTACATGAAATTCTCCAGGCTCTAAAGGGAGTCGATCGTCAGCCGCCACCAAAAGCTGAGTATTCCGCAACAATTCCGCTTGATCGCGGTGATTGATGCCTGCCAGTTTTAGAATATAGAGCCCCTTGCCTTCTTGAAGGCGTCCCTTTAACAGTTGAATGGGTTCTGGTTCCGACGCTTTTGGTTTGAGCAGCCAGCGTTCACCAGGCTGCTCAAACCGTTCTGGAAAATCACTGTCAGGATAAACTCGGACCTCGCCATTAAGGCCATGGGGGCCAACGATGCGACCAATGGTAAGCCAGTCAGGTGAGGGTTGGGGATTAGGCATAAGTGCTAGGCATAAGTGCTACGAATAACAGCAGAGAAGATAAGGGCGATACAAGAGGTAAGCTGGGCGATGACTAGTGGGAATATGTATATACAACTGCTTTAGACAGTCCAAATCTTTGTCGCCCTTGCTGCTCCTGCTTCCTGGCCAAGAATCACACGGCCCTTACTTTCTGGCTGTAGATTTCATCAGTAAGCTGAGCCAGACGTCGAATTGCGATCGCAATGCGCTCTGGAGTATCCGTCAGGCTAATCCTAAAGCACTGGTGCTTATGGGCCCAGTCATCCCTCAAACCAGGGAAAAAGGGACTCCCTGGAACAATAATTACACCATAGCGTTTCAGCGCCTGGTAAAACGCCTGGTCATCCGTTGGCAAATCCTGCAGCCACAGCCAGGCAAAAATAGACCCTTCTGCCTGGTGTAGGTACCAAGGCACATCGGGCATTGCTTCATCGAGAGTGGCTTCGATAACGGCAAATTTTTGCTGATAGTGGGGCCGAATTACAGTTTTAGCAATCTCAGCCAACACCCCCGAGGCGATAGCGCGGGCGGCAATCGCCTGACCATAGCGTGAAGAATGGATACACAGGTTGGTTTGAAACGATTCTAAAACCTGGATTGTCGCGACATCACCAATGGCAATTCCCACCCGTTCACCGGGTAACCCTGCTTTTGAAAGACTGATGCAGTGGACCACGTTTGGGGTGAGCACCGGGGTCATCTCAGTAAAATTGAGGGCCGGGAACGGAGGGGCATAAGCTGAGTCAATAAAAACGGGGACATCAGCCGCCAGGCTAGCGATACGGTTAACCTCATCGTCAGTGAGTACGTTACCGGTCGGATTGCAGGGTCGAGAAAACAACACAAAGCCTGTCTGCTCAGTGATAGTCAGCTGACTAAAATCAGGCCGATACTTAAACCGATGGGCAGACTCATTGATCTCTAAGGTGGGTCGATAGGCACGCACGGCCTCAGGGTAGAGAGAAACCCCTCCATACCCCGTATAGTCTGGGCTAAGAGGCAAGACTATTTGTTTTAGAGCGCCGTCAGGAGTGTAGCCACCCAGAGAATTTGCTGCCAGAAAGTAGAGGGACTGACTGCCAGGAGTAATTAGAATATTTTTGGCTGTAAGGTTAAGCCCGTAGCGTTGGTTAAAGTCGGCTGCGATCGCATCGATCAGCGGCTCATATCCACGACTAGACCCATAGCGACAGACAACTTCACCATAGTCTGAGCTAGCGAGCAAATCAGCCGTACACTCCCGCCATAGCTGCTCCACCTCAGGCAAAATCACTGGATTGCCTGCACTCAGGTTAATAAAGTCTGCAGACTGCCCCGACTGTAGGGTTTCAATGATATCTTTCATGATTGCCCGCACCCCTGTGAGATGGGACATCTGTTGACCAAATTTACTTAGAACTGAGGTCATAAACTACTGCCGCACAAAGCTAACCACTACAATCAATACCCGGTCAGGGCAACAATACAAGTATCCGGATTAAGACTGGTTTACTATACCGCAGCAAGCCTTCGCCAATTTTGGCTGCATCCGCCTCTCACTCTTTGTTATCTACCTCACCATGAATCTTCGTCGCTCCCTCAGTGTCAAACTGCCTCCACCGCTAAAGCCTCTGACCCAATTTATTTACAACTATTGGTGGAGTTGGACCTCGGAGCGCAGCTCACTATTTCGGGCACTGGCCCCCGACCTCTGGCAGGACTGTCAGCATAATCCTGTGGCCCTTATGCAGGCCATTACCCCAGAGCGTCTCTGGCAGCTGGCAGAAGACCCCAACTATCTCAAACGCCTCCAGACACTTGCTGCCGAATTCCACACTTATCTCCAGCGGGATCATACCTGGGCTGAAGAGGTCGCCCCCGGCATTACCGTCGACCATCCAGTCGCCTACTTTTGCATTGAGTATGGCATCCACGAGTCGTTGCCCCTATACTGTGGCGGTCTTGGGGTTTTGGCTGGTGACCATCTCAAATCTGCCTCAGATTTAGGGCTGCCCATGGTAGGTGTGGGGCTGCTTTATCATCAAGGTTATTTTTCACAGCGGCTTAACCGCAGTGGCTGGCAAGAAACCCAATACACAAACAATGACTTTGACAATCTGCCGCTGACTCCGGTGTGTAATGAGCATGGTCAACGGCTCAAAATTCGGGTCACAATTCGCCAGCACATGGTGAAAGCGCAGGTGTGGCAAGTCCAGATAGGGCGTAGTTTGCTCTATCTGTTAGACACCGACATCATCGAAAACGACAGTGATGATCGCAAAATTACCGCACAGCTTTATAGTGGCGACCCCGATAAACAGCTAGCTCAGGAGGTGCTGCTAGGGGTTGGTGGGGTGCGTATGCTCCAGGCTCTAGGAATTGAACCGGCAATTTATCATCTCAACGATGTCCACGCCGCCTTCGCACTCTTAGAGCTAGCCCGCTTTGAGCTAGATCATATGGGTGGCACCCTGGAGGATGTCAAACCCTATGTTTGCGATCGCACCCTGTTTACCACCCATACCCCGGTACCGACAGGTCAGGCATTTTCAGTCGGAATGATAGAAAAATACTTTGCCGACTATTGGCCAAAGTTAGGGCTAGAGCGTGACGAGTTTCTGGCATTGGGGACCCAGAAGTCTAACCCTGACGTATTTAGTATGACGGCTCTGGCACTGCAGCTTACCCGCTCGGCCAATGCAGTCAGCAAACGCCATGGAGAAGTATCACGCCAGCTGTGGCAAAATTTGTACGCCGAGCGGTCGGAACAAAAAGCCCCCATTGGCTATGTGACTAACGGCATCCATTCTCGCAGCTGGATTGCGCCACTTTTAGAGGACCTATATCAAGATTACTTAGGCAAACATTGGGCCGAACGCATCAGCGACCCCGAAACCTGGAGCAAAATTGAGCATATTCCCGATGAGCGTCTGTGGCAGCGACATCAAATTCTTAAAGCACGTCTGATTGCCTATGCTCGCGATCGCGTTCTCAAAGCCAGGCGAGAGCGAAATGAATGCTCGGATGACATTAAGGCAGTGGAGCGTCTGCTTGACCCAAAAGTGCTCACACTTGGCTTTGCTCGACGCTTTAGTGATTACAAACGCAGCGACTTGATCTTTCGTGACCTGAGCCGCCTGACTCGTATTTTTTCCAACCAGAAACGCCCCGTACAGCTGATTATTGCTGGCAAAGCACGTCCTAACGATACGACAGGCAAGCGCATTATTCAGCGCATTCTCGAATGGAGCCGTCACCCAGACCTGCGGGACCGCATTGCCTTTATCGAGGACTATGACATGTATACCGCCAAGCTCATGGTTCAAGGCATTGATGTGTGGTTAAACACCCCCCGTCGGCCGTTAGAGGCATCAGGAACCAGCGGTCAGAAAGTGGCGCTCAATGGCGGCATCAACTTTAGTGTTTTAGACGGTTGGTGGTGTGAAGGTTACAAACCTCACCTCAACGGCTGGGTCATTGGTGAAGATGCAGAAACAAGAGATCAGGATGTTCAGGATACGATAGATGCAGAGTCGTTTTATTCTCAGCTAGAACGGGAGATTGTACGTCTCTACTATGATTGCGATCGCAACCACGTTCCTCGTGGCTGGACCAAACGAATGAAAGCCTCAATTCGCACCATTGCCCCTGTTTTTAATAGCGATCGCATGGTGTCTGACTACGTCAACCAGCTTTATACTTCATGAGTTCCTCCTGGCAGCTCGACTTCTATCGCCGTCCGTTAAAAAATGCTGACAGTCAGTCTCTCTGGGAGTTACTTGTGTGTACTCCCAACATGGACTTTAGCTATGCGGAAACCTGTCCGCAGCCTGAGGCAGATGCCATGTGGCTGCGGCATCAGCTCAAACAAGCTATCCATCGAGCAGGCTATCGGCCTAAATCACTACAGGTATTCCGCCCCCAGACTCAGACCCTGGCAGAAGTCGCCTGTCGAGAATTAGATATTCCCGTTGAGGCCAAGCGGGGATTACCCACACTGAAGCAATGGCTGCGTCAGCGCGCTGCCTGGTATTCCAATCTCAAGACCTACACAGGAGAAGCCTATTCACCATTTGCCATTGAGCGGTCGACACCGATTCCTTTGCCAGATAATCTTTGGGGCGAAACATGGCGATTTGCCGGTTTATCCAACGCGGATCTGCTGCGATTTCAATATGAAGCCATTCCTGTGCGTTCCGTTCCTAAAGAGCTGTTGCCTCTAGAGATTGGCTTATCTAGCACCGTTTTGATCCCTGGTGTGGTGATCGACGGAGGTCAGCGAGCGATGGCACTGACCCAGTGGTTAGACTCTGTGCAGCCTGCATTTTTGAAGTATATTGCCGGGCAGCCTGATGGGCTAATTTTAGAAGCAGGACTTTGCGATCGCTTTGTGTTAACCACCTTTGAAGACAGCGATGTACGCGGCGCTGCCAACGCCTTTGAGCAGCGTAAAGCCACAGCCAAAGGGCTACATTTTCTACTCATCCGCCCCGATGATTCAGGTATGACCTACAGCGGTCTGTGGCTATTACAAGAATCGCCAGATACACAGATAGGTAACACAGGTTGATGGCGTAGAGGCGTTCCATGGAACACCTCTACGCCATCAACCCGCCAACTCTACGTACCAAAAAATATATTTTGAATTAACCAAAAAATGCCTTGAGGTAACGGCATCCAAATAGGCATGAGTATTAGCAAGACCAAATAAGTACGAGCGATAAAACTACTTTTTGTCTGTATCAACCCCATTACCATTAGCAAGGCACCAAACCCTAAGACTGGAATCACGGCATAGGTTGTAATCACAAACCCTATGAGTATCCAATCTCGCTTTTGATATAGCCAACGAGGTGTTGTCAACAAAAAACTGGCTGCGACCAGACCCTCGATCAAAATCGTCCAATAGGACAACATTAGACTTGCAGCGGCCATGCGGGGTGTTGTTGCCAGCTCTTGCGGATCTAGCACAGCCGCTGATGCCTGCATTATTTCAAAAATCTGACGATTCTCGGCGAGTGTGGCTAGGTCGAGCCCACCAAAAAGGACAGCCCCCATCGCTAACCGGCTATCCAGCAAAAATGTCAGATGCAAAAATGAACCATCTAAATATTCGCCACCAATTAACTTCCAAAGAGTGGCAAACAAAAAACACAACCCAATCAGCCAGCGCGAATTCCAGCTCAGCACTTGCTTAGGCTTTTGGCTCCAGACTGCGATGGTACATACCAATACCCAGTAAGTGTAGAGATATTCATGGTTGACCAGATTTGACCAGTGCCACAGATTGTTAAAGAGTAAACAAGCACTCATGCCCAGCCACACCCAGGGTCGACGCACCAAGGGTGGATAGAACAACATCGCTGTCGCCAAGAGCTTTTCTGGCAACATGGTCCACAGCCAGTGGTCAATGCCGTGCAGCAGCAGCAGCAGCGTAGTCAGCCGCAGAACTAGCAGATAAGCTGGCGGTTCTAGCAGATCATCCAGCCATCGGTTCCACTGTTTGACCCAGATCATGGCTGAACCTCGACTAGGTCAGTAATCGGCTCATAGGCAATGGTCTTACCGTCGTACACCAATCGCCACGCCTGAAGTTGAATTTTGGCATCGCAGCCGTTCTCATGGTTTGCTTGATGGAGTTTAGCAATAGGATTCTGAGAATCCTTTGAGAGCAGGCGTTTGCCTACACGACGTAGCTGATAGTTCGTAGGAAAGGTACTGACGTGAGTGTAGGTTTCAGCCCTCAAAAAGTCAGGTGATTCGGCCACTAGCTCAGGCAAAATCAACTCTTGCTGATGACGACAGTCAATTAGCTGAGTTTTAATCACGCGACGCTCATCACGGTCCATGGAGGCAAACATACCAAATCCACCTCCGTGCCACGGGCTCAGACCAGCTGTATGTACCAGTAAAATTTGCCTGAGTGCAACCCCAGTCAACAGTAGGGGAATAGCACCCGTTTTAAGAAAATTTAGTAGCGACTGCTTAAGAATCATCGCACGTTCGGTGTTATCGCCGCATCCAGTTCAGACCACCTACTGTAGCAGCGATAATGGCCGCTATGTAAAACACATTAGTCCCTGCCGTGGCCCACACTGGCCCAAAAATCAGTGGTGATACAAACTGACCTAGAGAGGCACAACCTGTGCCAATAGCCAGCACCCCAGATCGCTGAGAGTCGGGTGATAGATCGGCCAGAGCACTATAAAAATTGGGCATTACCAAACCAAAGCCCAGACCAAAGAGTAATCCGGCCATCAGCATCAATGGCGGAGACAGGACATTGGGAATAGTGGCGAGAGAAATGGCCATAAGAAAAAAGCCGGTTGCGATCGCACCCCCAGCCCCCAGGCGTTTTGAAACCTTTGCCGCCCCTACAGCCGCAATCACAGCTGCACCTACCGAACGAGCCGCTAAGACATACCCATTCAGCAGAGACGATGCATTAATGGCCTCCTTGAGATAGAGCGGCGCATAAACAACAACTACATAGAAAATTGCTGAAGCTGTTGCTAAAGCAAGCAAAATTAGCAGTACCCGCCCCCGCTTTAGAATGTTGCCGATACCATTGGCCTGAGGTATGCCAGCAGCACGCTGCCGACCTTTTGGTAAAAGCCACAACCCTATTAACGCCGCTGGCATACCCAAACTATATAAAACAAAGGCCCAACGCCAGTGATAAAGCCCTAGCCAGCCCCCCAAAATTGGGAAAATTACAGTGGCTGTCGCCAAGGCACTCGTGGCGTAGCCCATCATTCGTGTGCGCGCTTCGCCATCATAAAGGTTGCTCAAAATGCCAATACTGCCTGCGCCAATACCACCACTGGCCGCTCCCACGAGAGCCCTTGAAAGCAAAACCCCCCAAAATCCTTGAGCTAACGCTCCTAAGGTGCCAAAAATTGCATAGCCCGCTAGACAAGATATTAAGATTCGGACGCTACCTAAGCGGCTTGCTAAGAGGCCAAACACCAAGCTAGCCAGCGCTGTTGTTAGCGTATGGGTACTGACCAATACACCAGCCCAGCGGCTATTCAACTCAAATTGAGCCACAATCTCTGGAAAAACTGGTGCAACTATCGCCCCAGCCGCACTTGATAAACAGCCCGCCAGCATTAATACTGCTAGCACCTGCCAGGGATGACGTTTTGGTTGTGGCGATAGTCTTGCTAAACGCTTTAGTTCTGGGGGGGCCTTTTTATAAACAGTGGTCATAGGGGGGAACACAGCAACACTTGCAGAAAACACACCTTAGGAGTCAATCGTTCGCGACAAGTTAATAGATGTTAACATTACCCATAACTGGTTATCGGGGTTAGGCATAAGCAAAAACTTATACCTGCCTGACTAGCGCTGTTACGTGCATATGTCTACCGATATTTAGGGTGGTTGTTTACGTTTTAACCGACCTATCCAATATCGTTCTCGGGCCTTATTGCCAGTTCGCGAAGCGTCACTAAATATTGTCAGTAGCGTCTTCTCTACCGTCATACTGCAACCACAATGACACTCAATTTGAGTTAAAAATCCGAGCTTATTGGATATTTACTCAGTAAAAATCAAGATAGGTCTCGTACAGTGGAGAAACTTTGTTGATAATTACCCTTAATCCTCAGTTCTAGCTCTAGACGATGGAAGCATCTGCCGTTCTCAAAGGTCAACCCATATACCGACGTGCGCGCGCTGTTGGTATCAATCCAAACTACTGGTACCCAGTCTTTTGGGCTGACCAGCTTAAATCAGAAGAGGTGGTATCTGTCCAGGTTTGGGACGCCTCTTTAGCGCTCTACCGCGACGCCAACGGGACTGTGAATGCTCTAGATGACGCCTGCCCACACAAAGGCGTTGAGCTTCATCGTGGGGAGATACATGGTGGTAATTTGGTGTGCCCGTACCATGGTTGGGAATTTAATAGCAGTGGCCAATGTGTCAGCATTCCATACTTCCCTGAGGACCAAAAGCTACCGTGTGCGCAAGCTCGCAGCTACCCTGCCCGCGAAGCTTACGGGATTATTTGGGTTTTCCCAGGTGAAGCTAAATTAGCTGAGCAGCAGCCTTTACCCGAGGTTCCCCAATATGGACAACCAGGCTGGTTCATGGTGCGTATCCCTGGGCATTTTAAGGCCCACTTTTCTATCTGTAATGAGAACACGATGGATGTGTTTCATGGGTTTCTACACAAAGATCTACAAGGCTGGTACGACCCTAAACTACTCAAGCTTAAGCAAGATGACGACAGCGTGTCAGCCGATTACCAAGTCTCTTACGAAGGCTTTCTGAGCAAACTTCTGGGTCTCGGGGATAAAGGCAGTGACAGCACTACTCGCACAGTCTCTATCCGCTACCAGTACCCTCACTATGCAACCGCATTAGAGTCCGTTTCCTCACTCTATCTAATGCGGTTGCCAATCGGTCCAACCGAGACAAAATCATTTTCTTTGATGTTCCTTAAGCTGCCATTACCCCAGTGGCTGCTGGATAGCCCTTTAGCCAGAGCACTCGAAAAGTTAATTTTGAACAGAATTTTTCTTAAGTTTCTACATCAAGACGTAGAGATGATGGAAAGTGAGCAACGCAACTACTCCATCGACCCACATCGCAACTACGTCGAAGTCAATCCGGCAATCATTGCTCTACAGCGGGTCATTGTCGGTCAATATGAGCGTTTAGAAGCTTCTCATTCGTCTTCTCTAGAAGTACGAGAAGAGTCTTCTACCCAACCATCTCAGGAGGTTAGTAACGGTATGCTTGTGTGATTCGCCCGCTTGGGGATGCCCAAGCCCCCGTTTCCAAGGTTGCCTCCAGAGGCTCATCGGCTTTCTAGCTCAGACCTTGGTTGATTGATATGCTCAATGTAGGTGATGAGGAGTAAATTGTGGAAGTCGTTAATGACTACGTGCAACGTTTGCATGCAAGCGGGTTATACCCTGACAAGTTCATTTGCCATCATAAAAATGGCAACCAGATTGATTTAGAAGAGCAGGGAACTGGCAGACGACATCAGGTACTAACATTCTGTACCAATGACGTTTTGGGCATGGCGCAAGATGATGCAGTGACCCAGGCTGCCATTGACTCCATTCGTCGTTATGGCACCTCAAACAGCTCTTGTTCGGTTCTAAGCGGTCGCATTGACTTACATCGTCAGCTCGAGGAAGAAATCTCGGCTTTTAAGCATTTACCCCATACTCAACTGTTCCTCAATGCATGGATGGCATTGCAGGCACTGATGGATGGTTTTTGCCACCTAGCCGTGCCGGTACAAGGATTTCAACATACTCGAGAGACGATTATTTTTAGTGATGTACTCAATCATGGCTGTATTATTGCAGCCGTAGTTAATGCTGATAATCGCTCAGGTAAGATGTTTGGCCACAGCCCTAAGGTGCGAGTCAAAGCTTATCGTCACTGCGATATGGATGACCTAGAGCGCAAAATGCGTCGCTATGTGCGTCCTGATGACCGGGTAATCGTAATTTCTGATGCGGTCTTTTCCATGGATGGTGATGTGGTACCTCTACCCCGCATGCTAGATATTATGGAGGACTATCCCGGCAGCGTTGTTGTCATGGACGAAGCCCATGCTAGTGGCGCTATTGGTGGCAGAGGCGAAGGGATTTATGACCACTTTGGAATTAATCCCCAGTCAGTGATTGACCGTGGCATTGTCCCCATTATCATGACGACCTTTTCCAAGTTCGCAGGTTCAGCAGGTGCAGCCATCAGCGCACCAAACCGAGAACTGATTGACCTTTTAGATGTGTCTCCCACGTCTATCGGTACTATTTCTCTCCCTCCACCAGTAACAGCAGCTGCATTGGAGAGCATCCGGCAGGTGCGTAGTCAACCGGAGCGCGTAGCCAAGCTGCAGTCGAACACTCGATATCTGCGCTCTAAGCTTATCGCTGCTGGTTTTGAGGCCATTGGTGAGACTAATGTTGTTCCTGTATTGCTGCCGCCTGATCTCGATCCAAAATCCTTTGCTCGTGCCCTAATGGAAGAGCACGGTATTTGGGTTTCAGCCATTTGGTTTATCGCTAAGCCTCGCTTACGAATTACGGCCAATGCGCTTCATACCCAAGCCGAAATGGATGGGCTGGTGGAAGCAATGGTGGCTGTCCGTCAGAAGCTTGGGGGCGCAGTTGCTCAGTATGCATAGGGGGTAAAGGGTAAATGGTGAATGGTGAGTAGGTTCGATTAGGAAACTAGCTTTTCAGTAGCTCACTTGATCTAACTTTAAGCATCATTCATCATTTACCAAACATGACTCCCCCCCTATGAGTACTTTCTCCATCAGATCAGTCACTACCTCACAAGAGCAAGCGGATTTTCTTGCTGTCCCAGCATACGTTTACCACAATGACCCTTATTGGGTTCCTCCCATTGAGTCGAGTACGGCTAAACAGTTTTCTGAAGAGAATTCATTTTTCCAATATGGTCAGCTGCAACAGTTTGTTGCTTATCAAAATGAACAGCCTATTGGTCGGGTTGTTGCGGCTGTTAACAACCGACTGATTGAACGAGAAGGTCAATCAGTTGGGCTCATGGGCTTTTTTGAGTGCATTAACGATCACAACATTGGTCAAGCACTGCTAGATGAGGCTACCAATTGGCTTAAACAACAGGGCATGACAGCAGCCCGCGGCCCTATTGATCTATCTACTCATAACAACTGTTGCTTTTTGGCAGATGGGTTTGATTCAGACCCAATGCTGATGATGCCCTACAACCCTGAGTATTATTTAGACATCATGGGAGCTAACGGCTGGCATAAGGCGAAGGATGCCTATGCCTATGATTTACCGTTAGATAGGCCCTTACCCGACAGTTTTGAGCGAGGTTATAAAATTGCTCAAAAAGCTGGAATTACATTTCGCACTATCCACACCAAAGGCGAAGAATTTGAGCAAGACTGTCGGCAGATTTACGAGCTATTCACCACCGCATTTGCCCATAATTGGAGTTCCAGTGCCCGCACCGAAGAGGAGTTTATGGTGGAAGCACGGGAACTGCAGACTCTGGTAGATACAGATATTTTTGTAATTGCAGAAGATCCGAAAAAAGACTCCGATAATAAAATGGTGGGCTTTTTTATGGCGCTGCCGGACTACAACATTGCTCTTAAGCATGTAAAGGGCAAGCTCAATATTTTTGGCATTCTCAAATTTCTTTGGTTTCGCCGCAAAATTGACCAGGCTAGAGTTTTAGCGATTTGCACATTGCCGGAATACAGTCGCAAGATGGTGGCATTGGCAGTGGTTTATTTGGGCATGAAAGGGGGCACTGAGAAGAAGCGCCCCTATAAGCGTTCCGAATTGTCTTGGGTATACGAGGACAATATGAGATCGCGAAACATCATCGAGAGCACTGGGGCCACCATCTACAAAACCTATCGAATTTACGAAAAGGTACTGGCCTGATTTTGGTCAAACGCCTGGATAGATGTCAGCTTATTCTTGTCAGAGTCCCACAAAATAAACCTAGAACAGTCAAGCACATCGCTGATACGAATTTTCTTCACTTGGGAAAGCAAGTGACTATTTTTTTGATGGCACGCTTTGAGATTATAGTTAGGAACTTTCTCAGATAGGTGATGAATATTGTGATAGCTAATATCAGCAGTAAACCACCTTAAAGGTTCCGGCACATCCAAATAGCTACTCCCTTCAATAGCTCCAGCTATGTAATCCCAACCGTCGGTTTTATGGGCATAAGCCCCCTCAAAGATATGCTGAACAAAAAAGACATTAATAAAGACTGCCGCAGCTAGGGTTAACACAATTGAGTACACACTCAAAAAGAAAATCGGCCCTAATAAATGACATAGAAAAATCCATCCTCCCACAACACAAATATTGTTTAGAAGAATATCCCAAAACTCTGCTGAAGTGGACCAATGGTTAGGTTTGTGAGACGAGATAATTTTTGACAAGCCCATACGTGAATTGGACTTTAAGCAGTGAAAAATGTGGCAGATAAAGTCATAACTACCCAAAATCAGGATAAGTCTAGGCTTAAAGGCTAAGTAGAAAAAACCGCCAGGAAAAACCATTAAAGGATGTCTGAGTAATCCATATAGTCTTTGGTCAGATGGAGTAAGTTTGGCATATTCTTCAGTGGATAAGAAATCTCCGATACTGCGATAGCGTTCCCAATCACCATTTGTTTTGTGATGATAGGCATGATCTCGCGACCACCAATATTGGGGCATGGCATTAACTAAGCCAAATATAAATCCAAAGACTCGGTTAACTTTTTTAGATCTAAAAAGTGAGTAATGCCCACAATCATGCATTAGCGAAAAGCAACGCAATGAAAAGAGTACGAGTAAAATTATGATTGGCAAAAGTAACCAGATAGAAACCTCAGCTGCTTTTACAGCTAAAAACCACAGAGCAATATAAGGAATCAACGTGTTTAAGACCTGATACGTAGCACGCCAATCATTGCTCTGCATATAGGGAGTCAGAACAAAGTCAGACTTTTTAATTGTTGTTTTCATTCAATGGGACACTCTTTAAAGCATCCTCTTTTAGGTATGTAAAGTAAAAATCAATTCTTTATTCAGTACGTCTTTGGTGTTAGATAAACCAAAACTACTAATTTGAATAAACGAACTCAGTGATGATGGTTGAGATATTAGCTAGATGTTTTCTTAGCTGCCTCATCTTAGCCGCTTTCTAGATGTAACTGCTGGCGGTTGCACCATCCATAAAAATGACGTGATTTCCGTTACGATAACAGCTTAGGCTCAGAGTCACTGGCATTACCTGGGTTCATCAGGTTTACTAAAAAGCATCAAGCACACGCATGAAAGCACTTGTTACAGGAGCAAATGGCTTCACCGGCTCCCATTTAGTTAAGCTACTCAGATCTCAGGGGCATACGGTCATCGGCTTAGTTCGACGGACAAGCGATCTGTCGCGGCTCGCAGCCATGGATCTTGAACTAGCCTACGGGGATATTACTGATGCAGCCATACTTAGCCAGGCGATGGCCGGTGTAGATGTGGTGTTTCATATTGCGGCCTGTGTTGATTTGGGTATTGTTGATGCGACTCGAATGCAGCGGGTCAATGTGGAAGGAACACGCACTGTGCTGGAGGCGATCAAAACTCAGACACATCCTCCAAAACTGATTTACTGCAGCACCATTGGTATTTATGGCGATACGGCGGGTCAGGTGATTGATGAAAGCTACCAGCGTACTCAAAAAGGCTTTTCATCTGCCTATGACGAGACAAAGTACAAAGCACAGCAGTTGGTGAATCAACATGTGGCCGATGGTTTTTCAGCGGTGAGTTTGATGCCGGGTGGAATCTTTGGGGCAGACGACCCGCACTTTGGACCAGTGATCAAGCTGTTTTTAAAGGGTCGGTTGCCACTGTGGCCAGGGTGCGATCGCATCACCGGCATCGTCCACGTCGACGACCTTGTCCAGGCCATGGTTCTCGCTGCGGAAAAAGCTCCCTCTGGTGAACATTTCATCATCTCTGCAGGCGAGCTATCCATTGGCGAAATGTTTAAGATTTTAGGTGATGCAGTCGGGGTAAAAGCTCCGGCAGATGCTCCTAAGCCACTGGTCAGAATTATTGGCAGCATCCTAGACCCCATTGGTAAAGCATTTTCCTGGAATGCGCCTCTAAATAATGAGCTAGTTCACTATATTTATGACCGATGCGTCCGCATCAGTGGAGAAAAAGCCATGCGAGATCTAGCCTGGCAGCCTCGCTCAGTGCCTGATATTTTGGCAGGTATTGCGAAAGAGCTGCAGACCGTTAAATAACAGCCCTACCCCTTGCCTACTCTACAGACCACGTCCAAACTTTTGGCACATCCTCCGATGTGGTTACAATCACCACAAATACTAATCCTTCTCGCTCGATAAACTCCATTCTGCACAGACCTAACCCTGTCCCTGCGCAGTCACGAATCTCTTCGTAACCAGCGTCGTATAAAGACCTTACTGCTAAATTTTCCAGATTAGCAGGGGGCACAGTCTTAGGAGCCCAGATGTCACCAATAATCAGACTGCGTGCATCTTCATAGTCCATACTGACAACTAAACCATCCACAATTTCTGGCAGCACATTGCCATTAGCATCGGTTCGATTAGTGAACGCGTCACTGGGGTCAATCTCAGACTCTGGTTCCTTAGTAAAGGACGTCTCAGTATCTGGTTCAGCAGGTAACGGATGAACTGAAGCATCAGCAATATCTGTAGCAACGTTAGATACTGGCGGTTGCTTCACCAATTCTTGGGTGTCCGGCTCAGTCGATGACTCAGATTGTTTTGCTACTGTCGTGGTCGTACAGCTTGCCAATACAACTACAAGACTGAATCCACCTATCAGCTGAACAATCTTCCAATTTCTTTGGGTCATCGTTTCAACAATCCGTACTGGTAGCGAGAAAAAACGGCAAACCCTGAAGTAGTAAACCTATACTAAGAGCAGGATCTATTCCTGGAGCTGAGTTTGATGACTCAAACGCTTGCAGTTACTACAGCAATTACCAATTTAAATGAGGCGCATCAGCGTCTCAATCTTAAACCAACCAATCAGACCGATTTCTTTTCTGAATGGCAGGGTGACTTACCAGCATTATGCCCGGATGAAATCAATACCCTTGACCGTCTGAAATCTAGGTATCAGTATTACCAGACTGATGGCGCAATCACAGAAAGTACAGTGGATTTTATTTTGGTATCTCCACTGCTAGAGCTTTTAAGGCTGTGTGCTCCGCCCTATAAAATTCGCGGCGAGAAATACATTTCCATCGAAATTGAAAACGGTGACACTCTACTTAAAGGGTTGATCGACGTTTTAGTCGTACAAGATAACCTCTGGATCGTTTTACTAGAAACTAAACGCTATGGATTTAGCGTGATGCAGGCATTACCTCAAACCTTGGCATATCTGGCTAGTGCAAGCACCTCACAAGCATTTGGCCTGATTACCACTGGAGAAGATTTTCTTTTCGTCAAAGCTGATTGGCTCTTCGGGATTGATTATGCATTCTGAGAATTAAAAATGCCAGCAAATGAGGCACCTAAGCCGAAAGCGTTCAAAATTTCTGAATCCATACCCAGACCGCTTAATCAGCTTCAGACGATTATTAATGCCTTCGACA
>JBCDIX010000019.1:0-101067 GCA_038748405.1 Cyanobacteria bacterium P01_H01_bin.21
ATCAACGTCATGATGGTACTACTATCCCTGCTATAACAGCTGTTCAGGTATCATTTGTCATACTGAGAATTGCTGAGAATTTTGCGCGCGGCGACAAAATTCTAAAAGAAAAAGTTATCTAATTTTCTATTTAGGGAAAATAGCCAGAATCAAACTATGAGCTTAATTTTTAACAAGCCCTAGGCATTATGCTACTCTAGCCAAATTCATCCCCTAAATCAGCTGGCTACTCAAGGGTAAAATCGGGCTCAGCATCAATGGAAACACGGTTCCATTCGGGGGTGGGCATATTGTTGGTCGCTTCTCGCAAAGCCCCCTCCCAGTATTTACGAATTTTGGCAAGATACGGATCACTGGACTGGAGCTGGACTCGATGACGAATTTCGTAGCTGTTGGCTTCGTAGAGCACCATATTGATGGGGGGACCGACAGAAATGTTGGAACGCATGGTGGAATCGATGGAGAGGAGGGCACATTTTGCGATCGCATCCAGTGATGACCCATAGGTTAGCGTCCGGTCCAAAATCGGCTTACCATACTTAGTCTCCCCAATTTGCAAAAACGGAGTTTCCGGTGTGGCCTTGATACAGTTTCCCTGGCTGTAGACTAGATATACCTCCGGCGGCTCTCCCGGTAGCTGTCCTCCCACCAAAAAATTACACTGAAACTTAATACCGTCCTGGTCTAGCCAGATGCGATCTTCATCCTGAATTGCCCGAATTTTATCACCGATGTAGCGAGCGATCTCATACATGGTAGGAATCGTGTGGAGTGATTCCTTTGCACCCGTTTTAATATCTTGACCCAGCTGATGTACAACGGCCTGAGTCACTGATAGATTACCCGACACACAGGCCACCAAAACCCGTTCCCCAGGGAGCGAGAAGTCAAACAGCTTCTGATAGGACGAAATATAATCAACTCCTGCATTGGTGCGAGAATCCGCTGCCAAAACCAGCCCTTCTTTTACTGATATCCCCAAACAATAGGTCACTAATATAGACTCCGCTTTTATTTAATAGCTGTGCCAAATGGGCACATATCAGAAATTTAGTAAAATCCAATACAGCGTCAAGATATCATGACTGCCTTAAATGCAGCGCTTGAGAATCTCATCCGATGTAAAAACATGGCTTAGTTGGCCAGGGAAGTGTTCTACGAGGTAGACGGTCAAGATCAGCCGGAAACAGGAATCTATGGTCAAGAACCAACAGCTTGACACTCTGTTTCGATACGTAAAGAGATAATGTACGTTCCAAAGAATGGATTTGTTTCTGTAGTTTAATCATAAACAGCTAGCCCAATAGATATTGAATTACATCAATGTCTATTGGGTTAACTGTTGAATTTAGCGTTATTTATGAGGTTTGACTTCTGTTGAAATCGCAAAATTGTCGGTTTTTAATGGAATGTCAATGGGTGTAATACATGGGGATTTCTTTATTTCTATCCATCGAAAATCAATATGAATCACTGCGACGAGTAAACAGTGTGCCAATTATGAATCTGATCAGTCACGAGATAGAAGATCAGATCATTACTCATCAAATCACAACTGACTTTTTTGCAGGATTTCAAAGGTTTTCTCGTTTTCCAGAGCAGCTACGCCGATATGGCAGACTTGGGTCAATTTGCCGACGGGTTTATGTTTTTGGCATTCCAGACTGTGAGCCTCCGACCATTTCAGGAATCGAATTTGTTGAGCTATCCCCGGCCTCTTCGCTAGCTCGGGAATGGTTTTTGTTGGTCAATACGCCTACGTTTTGGGCTACCCTTGTGGCCCGTGAGGTGGATGGGCAGGACTCGGTCACTAAGGGCCGACGTTTTGATGCAATCTGGTCCTACGATGTTGAGGTGGTTGAACGGGTGGCGCTGCTGGTTTCTCAGATTATGGAGAGAGCCTATCAGCCGATTTGTGAGCGAGACTATGCCCAACAAAACCTGCATGTTTCTGCAATGAACAGCAGTATGGTGAGCCAAATAGAGGACATTAATGCCCTAAGCCAACGAAGGTGGTCACGGGTGCAAACACTTCAGGCGCTTTCGGCTGTTTCTGCCCAAAAGCTAATGCCCTTTTTAAAAGAATCAGCCACGGTGTTGTTAGAAATATTTGGGGCGACGGGTGTGGCGATCGCATTTCAGGTTGACAACGATAGCTATAAAGTTGTTGTTGCAGCCGGAGAAGCGATGGGGGAAGGTTGGAGTGTTCATCTTGCGGATGGTATCTGTGGCAAATCTATTCGGGAAGGCCGTTCCGTCCGGTATCAAGATATTAGCCACGGCCAACGGTTTGACTCACAGCTGCCTAGTGCAAAGTGTTTACTGGCAGCCCCGATTGACCATTACAAGCAAAATGGGGTAATCGCCTTGGGGCACCCTACACCGAATATGTGGGATGAAGAAGATTTAGATATGTTAGAAGCTGCAGGTCGTTTTATCGCTGTTGGGCTTAAGCAGTTCATCCGACAGGCCCAGACAAAACGTAAATCTAACAATAGACATAAACCGGAGACCATTCAGCAACTGCGGTGAGCCCGTCGTCACCGCTAGGGTTGATTTGCCTGATAATTAATCAGCTGCTGCACTGTGTTAATGGCCTGATTAAATTCTGGTCCTTTGCGATGGGGCATGGCTTCAAAAGCCTGTTGCTCATCTTCCATCATCAGCACATCTTGCTCAACTAACCCAGTTAGCAACCCACTGGCGGCATTAAATAACCGATTTTTAACAAACCGACGAAAGCGCATCGGTAGCTTATGCAATCGATGAAATGCCCCTAGAGACACAAAATGGACAAGGTAGGCTTTAGTCTGGGTTTCGCTAATGGGGCAAAAGAGACAGTAAATCTTAAAGTCATTTCCTAAAACAGACTGCCAGTGGGGGTAGACATAGCTCACGTCTAGGTTGGTGGGCCGCAGCTTACGCATGGCCGGGATAAACAGCTGCCCAACGGAGTAAATTTTATCGATTTTATAATAGGTTTCGGCATCGTAGTGGGCGTCAACCCGAGTAGGGCTAGTCTCAATGTCGCGCAGTACCGGATTGGCCCATGCCTGCAGGTCATCGTGGAGTCGCCCATGGTACATATCCATCAGGTTCTCAATCAGAAATGAGAAATGGGATTGGGTATCGATAACGGTGTAGGAGGCGATGTAGTTAATGTGATCCCACTCCGGCAGCCCCATCAACGGTACTGTCTCAGCTTTGTCGATGTCGCCTGGAAACAGCCAGATAAAACCGTCCTGTTCTCGGACTGGATAGGTGCGTAAACGACAGCTGGGAAGTTTTTGTTTTTTGCTCAAATAGGGGACATCGACACAGGTTCCAGTACCGTTAAACTGCCAGCCGTGATAAACACATTCCAACTGGTCGCCCTGTACCTGACCGTGACTCAGACGTACCTGACGATGGGGGCAGCGATCTTCTAGGGCATGAACAGTGTGGGTGCGATCGCGATACAGCACAATCTGCTGTTGCCAGAGCATTATCCCCAGGGGGCTGTCGGTTAGTTCGCTGCTTTGGGCCACCACATACCAGTGGTTTGGGTTAATGGGGGCACGGCGAACAGCCGTAATCGATGCTGAAGATGATTGACTAGGGGATGCAATGGAAATGGGTTGAACCATTGGACTCTCTATAGAAGGCATCGCGGCATAGACTACACCCTAACGCACCCACAACTCCTGAAGCACTACATAAAATAAAGAAAGTAAACCCTGGGCAAAACGGATGGTCTACCACCAGAAACCATAGAAACTGTTGTATCAGGAATTAACTCATCAATGCTTAAATCAACTCAATGGCTGTTGGCTTTGACGCTGCTCGGCTGCCAGACCCAGCCGTCCGTCTCAAGTACGGCCCTAGACTCGGCTGATGACAGTGCTTCCGAGGCGGCCAATGTAGCCAATGCTGAAGTGGCCGATGCGGCCGATGCGGTCAGTGCGGTCACTTCAGCAAACGACAATATTGCTCCTCTGTGGGCAAGTGACTTGAGTGACTCAGACTGGATGAGTACCTGGGAGCCACGAAGCGATAAGTCTTGGGGATTTGATAATTTAGAAGTCCGCTCTGACGACGTATTTGACCATGTGCTGCGGGTCTACTATCCGGAGGGAAGTGCCAGTCCATCTGTGTCGCGCGAGAACGACTCGTCACTGGGGGGAGCGCAGTTTTACGCGGATCTGTTTGTGCCCCCCCACGATGAACTGCGGCTTAGTTACTATGTCAAATTTGCAGAGGGGTTTGACTTTGTAAAAGGGGGTAAGCTGCCGGGGTTGTTTGGCGGCATTGGCGCTAGTGGCGGTAGCATTCCCGATGGCTCTGATGGGTTTTCTACGCGGCTCATGTGGCGCACAGAGGGTCAGGGTGAGGTGTATGCCTATCTTCCTACCAGTGAGAATTTTGGCACATCCATTGACCGGGGGGCATGGCAGTTTGAGCCGGGGGTTTGGTACAAACTTGATCAAGAGATTATTCTCAATACGCCTGATGTGGCCGATGGTGAAATCAGGCTGTGGGTTAATGACACTCTGGTCATTGAGCAAAAAGAGATGATGTTCCGCACCGTCGATTCGCTACAAATCGACGGGATTTTCTTTTCTACATTTTTTGGTGGAGGTGATCCGTCTTGGGCCACCCCCCAGGATACCTATGTGGAGTTTGCTAACTTTTCGGTGACGGCTGTAAACTAAATGGCCGTCCTTGAACGACAATTTTTTCAACGGTGACATTGTCGGTGTTATCTAACGTCAACGGCTCACGGACAGTGGGTGCGATCGCAAGATTCCTCAACGAGCTATCCACCACCTGTTGCAGCCTAATACCGTCGAGTTGGGCAACAGCGGCGGTATCTGTGGACCTTAAGGTAAACCCAGTAAAGTGGATCTGCTCTAGCGTGGATGAATGTGCTGGCTGCACCATTAAAACCGCATTGGCCGTTGAGCGATCAAACTGAGCGGCCAGAATCGTGCGGTCTGGCCCCTGGCCCCTGAGGGTAAGCTGGCTGCGACCAATGGTCACAGGCTCAAGTAGATCAATCTCACCAATGGGTAATATCAGCTCTACGGGCTGGTCATCCGGTAAGTCTTTAGAGAGCTGATCAAGCAGTGCTTGAAAGGCCCGACTGTCATCTTGACCATCGCTGGGCCAAATGCCATAGTCCATCACCTCAACAACTTGCGGAGTTTGAGGCACAATAGATTGGCGAGTTAACTGCAGCCCGGCAATATCCCAGGCAGGGTTAAGATTGCCCGTCAGCCAGCATAAAAATATCCCAAACACAAACAGCTGAACATACAGCAACAGCCGTGAGGTGCCCACTTTGACAGTTCTTTCTAACCCTTCACCATGGGCTGAAACACTCTGGGAACCTCGATTGGTCCACTTTTGTTGGGCCAGATTCATTTGGGTCCAAATTTTTACCAAGGAGCCACCCCACTGAGATAACAACAACAGCGGTAGGTGAATCAGCTTAAGCGTAGAAATGCGGCCCCAAAACGTCAGCATTAGCATCAACGAGCGACTACAGATGACCCAAAACACTACAATCGCCGCAGCCTTCCAGTATCCCTGTAACAGAGATATCAGTAAAAACCCTGGAGTAATCAAACAGGTCCAAAAACTAATGCGCTGGTCGCACAGGCTATACCAGGTAAACCAACCAGTTGTTATCGGGCCTAGCCCAATGGCTCGACCATTGTTGCGCAACATGTTGCCATACCAGCGGCGCATATTGTTATAGGCGCGGTCTACCACAGAACCCGATAGAGACTCAATCGAGTTAACAATGGCATCAGGCACATACAGCATGTCGTACTTATGTCGTAATAGCCAGTACCAGGTACTTTTATCATCCCCTGATAAAAACTTAAATCGTCCCCACAGCCAATCATTTAAATAGTCTTGCTCCAGCTGACCAGCAAAGGATGGCTGAAGAGCCGCTTCCGCTCGAAATAACGAAAATCGTCCGGTCAAACACATGACCTTATGGGACAGAGAATCGGAACACATCTGCATATGTCGCTGGGCAAATCGTAGGTGAAACCACTCTGAAAAGAAGTACGAGCCTTTAACGACCGGGAGTTCATCTGTTGTCAGTGCCCCCATTTTTGGAAACAGTTGGAAAAACGGTAAACAGCGTCGCAGAGTCCCCGGCAACAATTCAGAATCCCCATCCATCAGCGCAATGACGGTGTCTTCTGGCAGGTCTAGCTGTGATAAATGACGCAAGCTATCGGCCATGGCCTTACGCTTGCCCTCGTTCTGGGTCATTAAAACCAGCTGCACCCACTCAAGTCTAGGATCTTCTCGTTCGACAATGGCTTTAATAGCGGCATTCTCATCATCGCTACTGCTATTTACTAACACAGTGGTGGGCTGAGCCAGGGTTTTAGCTTCTGCCACAATGGCCTTAAACACTCGCTCTGTGATCCAGGGTTGTTCTTTATAGGTGGGGACTAAAAAACACATGTGGGGTAATGCTTCAACAGGGACGGCATCCGCTCGACGACGCCACTTAGGAAATGCCCTGTGGAGATAGTAGCGAGCCCGCACCATCCGCAGTAAAAACCAGGACCAGCGCCAAATACCCACAAACCCTAAACTCACTAACCCAAAAATATTCCAAATGGCTAGTTGACCAGAATTTTGCAGTAAATATAAGCCACTAAGACCCACCCCAAACAGGGCTAAGAATGCAGCCATGTTGATATAATCACCCATGGTGCGATGTCTAGTTACAGGCATGACTATCTAATAATTAAAGACTCAATAATTTAAAGACGAGGCAACCGATCTAGAAAGCTCAGAGGATTACTCTGAGTTGCAAATGTCAGTTTGGCAGATTCACCCACACCACAGAATCGATAGGCTTCTTCTTGTATCTGAGTAGGTGGCATACTCACCCGTATTCGGGCTAAGGGCTGCCCAGCCAAATGTGACGACACAGCCGGGATCAGCGCTTCCGATCGAGCTTTAGTAATCTCACTAGTGCTGATGGCGGTGACAAATTCTACCTCACCAATTAATGTCTCAGATTGGTCTCCGTACTGAATCCGCACTGGCTTGCTGGTATCAATTCGATTGGCTTGATCTGCCGTCACTAACGTCTCCACCCAAAGGACATTACAGTCCAACAGCGACAATAGTGCTGTTGGGCGATTAACCTGCTCCCCAGCATCATGGTGTGTGATGTGAACCACCCCCTCAAACGGAGCCACGAGAGGAATCAAGGATGAATTCAACGCTGTATCGGCAGCAGGAATCAATGATGAAGCTGTATCAGAAACAGGCTGACCAACAGCAGCTGTTTCAGGAGAGCGCTGCTGCAGTTCCAGGGCCAATAGCTCTGCTTGTCTAGTCTGTTGCTGAATCTCTTCAACCAGACGTCGCTGTTGTGATTGCAAATCCTTAAGTGTGGACTGGAGTGGAGCCTGCTGGGCTAGCGCATCTGCTTCAATACGAGCAATCGACTGCTCAGAGCGTGCCTGCTGTACAGCTGCCTGCTGAGAGCGCCAGTCAGCTTCGATCTCATCAACTACTTGTTGAGAGACAGCGCCTTGTGCTAGCAGCTGACTAAACCGCTCATATTTATTACGAGCCGCGGTCTCTTGCGATATCGCGGCTGTAACAGCCGCATCAGCATACCCAACTGTTTCAGTCGCGATAGTCAGGGTGGATCCTTCAACAATTTGTTCTTGTCGGTCTAGCTCCTGTAGCTGCTGATTTAATAGCTCTAGCGTTTGCTGAGCAGAGGTAAAACGGATTTCTAATGCCTGAGTAGACAGCTGATCTGTTGGCACAGTGTCAGCCACCAACACAGCTTTGTTGTCTAAAGACAGGGGCATTAGCTGCGCTAACACTTGCCCGGCTCGCACTCGTGCTCCCGGTCGTGCATAAAAGCTGTGCACTGTCCCATCAACAGGTGCTTGAATCCGGACAGCTCGACCATTGATCAAACCACTGTCAACGGTTACGTGAGTTAAGCGATAGGAAATCGATGCTAAACCAGCACCGACAGCTAAAACACCAACAGAGATATAGGCTAATCCAATGAGTCCACGCCACCAAGTAGAAATTTCTTCGTCGGCAGTGTCTTGAGAGTTTGTGTTAGGAGAAATCTTAGGCTGAGGAGCCTTAGATAAAGAGTCAACCATAAATTGTAACGAATAATTTGTAGGGGCTTATTTTTAGTGAAAAATGCTGATGCGCATTCATCAAAAATATTACATATATTTTTTTGACCCATTGCCTAATGGTGATGACTTCATAGCATCCAAATAAATAAAGGAGGCTATGCTAATTTCCCACCAAGGGATTCACGGTTAGCCTCAAAATTAAAGACAGGAAAAAAACGACAAACTTTAATTAAAAAACAACTTCAAACTAAGGTATAAAATAGCACTTGTAATATCTACTAAGCCTGTTTTGAAAAAAGTTTCTTGGGTTTACGGCAACTTTATTCAAAAGATTTTATATGTGAATTTACGCAGCGATTAATTCCAATTTAAATCCTTTTAATTCCAAATTTCTAGACTAAATTTATTTAAAAAATAGGTAGTTATCTATTCTAAACTTGAAGATTACTCACGTTGGGGCAGATTGCCAACTGGCACAAAAATCTGCAACACACTTGTCAGTATGCCATATTCACTCCAACCATCGAGTACCGTCGGTTAGCCAGGGTATTGAACAACGCTTCCAAAAGCTGGATTAGCTATTTATCGATACTGCTGACAATATTCTCTTTTAAGAGAATACAAGAGTCATGTAAAAGCTGCATAGATTCTATCAACCTAAGGCATCGGCAGGCTGCTTTCGTAGTCACAGTTACTTTCTCAAGCAAAAGTGTATCGCTACGATAGCGGCAATCTCAATATATAACCGCAATGACTATCGCCTCAGAGGAGATCAGTGGGATGTCTGCTGCTGAAGTGTCTGACTCTTCCCAGCAATCAACTTACTTTCGTACGCTATTTTATGCAGCGATTGTGGGAGCTGCGAGAGGACTCGTAGCAACAGTTTACTATTTTGTCTTAGAACAGCTGCTGGAGATAGTTTGGGGCTCGGGTCGAGAGTTGATTTTGGGCTGGTTTCCTGTCTGGTTACCCCACTGGCACTATACCTGGATTGTAGCAACCTTAGGTGGTTTAGGAGTGGGATTATGTTTGCACTTTCTCGGGTTGCCAGGAGAGATGGCTATTGTGATTGATCGCGTACACGATGCTGGACGTTTAGAACCGAAACAAACACCCCGGTATGATTGCTACCTCGTTAATTTCTATCACAGCGGGTGGCAGTTTAGGCCCTGAGGCACCGCTGGTGCAGATTAACGGCAGTTTAGGCAGCTGGATTGCAGAAAAACTCAATCTGACGCTCCTCTAAAGAACAAGTAAATGGCCACTAGGTGTTTGTAAGGTTTGGATAATAGCGATAAAGTTTGCTCAGGGCGTTCCTCCCCGAACCCCTTCTGTTCGTGGGGGCCTGGACTCCCCCACACCCCCCGACAGGGTTGTTGCTACTGGCAATGATTCAGGCGAGGGGGGGTTACGGCGGGGTCGATTAGTCAGGTTATTTACATCTCACAAAGAGATCTTGTGAGCCTAAAAATCTATGGCATAAACCTTCCCCCAGGTGTTATTCAATATAAAAATAATCGACCCCGCCGTAACTTCTAACCTACGCAATCCGAGATACCCTAAGTCGCCGGGTTGTAGGGCGGCGGAACGCCCTGCCCAGGGGAAACCCCAATGTGCCTAATTGAGATTACTTAACTACTTCCGGAAAGGGAACTCGGCGGGACCCCAAGCAGAATATTTAAATATCCTCCAATCCTTTAAAGAACAAGTAAATGGCCACTAGGTGTTTGTAAGGCTTGTGTAATGGCGAAGAGGGTTGCTCAGGGCTTTCCTCCCCGAACCCCTCCTGTTCGTGGGGGCCTGGACTCCCCCACACCCCCCGACAGGGGTGTTACTAATAGCAAGAGTAATGGCGAGGGGGGGTACGGTGGGGTCGATTAGTCAGGTTATTTACATCTCACGAGAGGATCTTGTGAGCCCAAAAATCTATGGTATAAAACTCTCCCCAGGTGGATATTCAACAAAACAATAATCGATTCCACCATAACCTCTAAGCTTATGGATCGTAAGATTAATTTTTAACAACACCTAAACGCTGTTAAACACATACACCAGACAGCTGACCCGATTGCTCGCTTTGGCTTTGCTCATTGAGCAAACGATTAACCCCATTAATAACAGCTAATATGGATGCTGTTGTAATATTGCTGTGGGTGCCCATACCGTAGTATCGCGATTGTTGTAAATCAGTCACAGCAACCAGGGCAATAGCCTCAGCCCCGCTGCCTGCCTGCAAAGCACGTTCCTCATAGTCGGCAATCTCGATATCAAAACCTCCGTGGCGTAAAGCTGCTACCAGGGCATCGATTGGGCCATTACCGGCTCCTTGCAGCCATAGAGATTTTTCTTGATAGTTAACCTGCATCGTTAACTGTTGCACCTGATTGTTGTCACCGGCTGTTTCAAGATGATGTGTCTTGTATACGAATGGACCAGATGTTGTTTGATAGGTCTGACAAAACAGTTGCCAAATTAGAGATGATGACATCTCTTCACCGGTGCGATCCATGACCTGTTGCACAATCTGGCTAAATTCAACCTGTAGGGGTTTTGGCAGTGTTACTCCATAGTCTCGCTCCAGCAAAAACGCGATACCACCTTTGCCAGACTGGCTGTTGACTCGTACAATCGCTTCATAGGAACGACCTACATCTGCTGGGTCCATGGGCAGGTAGGGAACTTCCCAATAGTCATCTGGCTGACGCTGGGTAAAGCCTTTTTTGATGGCATCTTGATGAGAGCCGGAAAAGGCTGTAAACACCAGCTCACCAATGTAGGGATGGCGGGGATGGATAGGTAACTGAGTGCAGTGTTTTACGACTTCGGCCACCTGGTCAATTTTGGAAAAGTCTAGACCGGGATGAATACCCTGGGTGTAAAGGTTCATGGCTAGAGTGACCAGGTCTACATTGCCGGTCCGTTCGCCATTGCCAAACAAACACCCTTCGACTCGATCCGCCCCGGCCATCTGGGCGAGTTCGGCAGCGGCGACGCTACAGCCCCGGTCGTTATGGGGATGGACGCTAAGTGCGATCGCATCTCGATAATCCAACTGTCGATGCATCCATTCCACCTGGTCTGCAAAAACATTGGGTGTGGCCACTTCAATGCTGGCAGGTAGGTTAATAACAGCCTTAGCCTCTGGTGTCGGCTGCCAGACGGCTAAAACCGCATTACAAATGTCTCGGGCGAAGGGGAGTTCTGTTGAGGTAAATACCTCAGGAGAATATTGAAATCGCCAGTCTGTCTCTGGCTGCTGCTGGGCCAACTGTTTGATCAAAGAGGCGGCTGATATGGCAAGGGCGATAGTTTCAGATTTGCTGTTATTAAATACCACTTGCCGAAATACTGGGGCGGTAGCATTATAAACATGAACAATGGCCTGTTTTGCCCCTTTTAAAGATTCAAATGTTCGATAAATCAGTGATTCCCTAGCCTGGGTCAAAACCTGGACAGTCACATCGTCAGGAATACGATTTTCTTCAATTAGGCGTCTGACAAACTTAAATTCTGTTGCTGATGCTGATGGAAAACCTACCTCGATTTCCTTAAAGCCAATTTTGACCAACAGGTCAAAAAATCGCAGCTTTTGGTCGATGGACATGGGGTCTGCCAGGGCCTGGTTACCATCTCTTAGATCGGTGCTAAGCCATACGGGCGGCTTGGTAATGGTGCCGCTTGGCCAGGTCCGATCTGTGAGCTGAATCGGTTGAAACGAACGATATTTTTGAGCAGGATTTTGCAACATGATGGTTTGCCGTAGGATAGTTGTTGTTATCTCTGTTGAGGAAGAGTGACTGAAAAACGGGATGATGGCGATCAACCTACCCCGAAGCACCTCTCTGGAGGGGATAGGGTATTGGCTGATGCGCTAAAAGCTGGACTCCTGGAAAGTAATCCTCTAAAAAGTGACTAGCTTTGGGTGTTCCCCTCCTCGGAGCAATAACGCTTCTCTATCGAGAAGGTTTATCGTAAACAGCAGAGTGGGATTTCCCAACGGGCGGGGTGGGTAAAAATCTTTAGAGAAAAATCTCTACAAGTGAAAAGATAAAATCACTCTCACTACAACAGATTTTTTATGAGAAAATTTGCCAAGATTTAATTATCGGCAAGTTGCTCCAGGGGTGACCCACCCCGGAGCCCCTCCCAGGAGGGGATAGGGTATGGCGATGAGAGAGCCGAGAAGCAGGTAAGAGATAGACAGCCTAAAGCATTTACCTCATTCATATGGTCATCCCAACAAAGGAACAACCTGAATAAGTAATTACCTTTTTGCTTCAGATATACTATCTGAAACGCTCATATGCTTACTTAGTAAAGCCTTTGAGCGATGCATTACTTAGAAAAAACCTGCTGAGTTTATGGGGTTGGGTGAAGTCTAATTAGTATGCGCCAAGCGCAGCAGCAGCCCTAGCCCGCCGAGGCTAGTTAGACTGTGTAGCGATAGCTGCTTGGCTGCGTTCATGACAATAAAAGCTTGAAAAACTCAATGGAGAGATTCTAGCTTACTCTCTTTTGAGACGTCAACCAGTTTTGTTTTCAATTTGGTAGAGGCCACCGTGGTGTTCTGACCTGATATTCTGACAGGGTTACAAAACTTTACGTCACGTCTTTTATGGCTGCCAAGTCACGTTTGCCGCTGCAGTTTTGGATTGTCACTTTGGTGGCGTTTATTAACTCTGTCAGTTTTACCATCATTATTCCAACGCTGTACCCGTATGCTAAAGAGTTTGGCCTTAGCGACTTGGCGGCCAGTTTGCTGACCACGGCGTTTTCGCTGTCGCAGTTTTTAGGGACACCGATTTTAGGTCGGCTGTCGGACCGTATCGGGCGTAAACCGCTGCTGGTGCTAAGTCTATTGGGAACGGTGGTGGCTAACCTGCTGGCGGCAGTGAGCCCCTTTGCTTGGTGGTTGTATCTGGCGCGGATGCTAGATGGGTTAACCGGGGGGAATAATTCGGTTGCTCAAGCGGTGGTCAGCGATATCACCACACCAGAACAGCGCACCCAGGCGTTTGGCATTTTTGGCGGTATGTTTCGGCTTGGGTTTGTAGTCGGTCCGCCGCTGGCATACTTAGCTCAGTCTCTGCCGCCGCTACCGGGGATTACGCCCCTGGGTATGAGTTTTGTAGTCTCGGCGTTGATGGCGTTGGTGGCGGCTATCCTTTGTTTTGCCATACTGCCGGAAACACGACCGCCGGTTGACTGTGATCTCCAACTAAAGCTTTCTCTGGCTGACTTTGGCTTTGGTCGGTTGATTACCTCCTTTCGTAAACCTGTAGTGGGTCGCATTTTCTTAATGACTTTTCTAAACGGGGCCACATTTACTGTGTTTACCTTTGCCTTTCAGCCTTTCTTTTTAACGGTGCTGGAGCAAGATACTAAAATGTTGGCGTTTGCCTTTGTGTTTTTTGGTGTCTTAGCGTTTCTCTCTCAGGTATTTTTGCTTGAACCCCTGCGTAAACGGATGAATCTGGTGACGCTGTTGGTGGTCGCTCTAATTTTGCGGGGGATATTGCTCATCCTGTATCCTTCATTCCCTACCATTGAGGCATTCTGGATATTGCTATTTTTCTTTGGTATTGTGAATGCTTTTCCCATGCCCTTAATCGATTCGCTGCTGTCACTGCGCACACCGAAGGATGAGCAGGGGGAAGCCCTTGGCACCAACTCTTCGTGCTTGAGTATTGCCAATGCCATTGGCCCAGCTATCTCGGGGCTGCTGGTGACCTTTGGCTATGGCATCCCCTTTTTTGTTGCAGGCGGACTGACCATTGCGATCGCACTCTTTGCAGCTTCCCTTAATGCCCCAGGCAATCAGGCTCCGGCTGTTTGAGGAAATTCAAAACTAATCTACCCCTGCACCAGCGCTTCTTTTTGCAATACCATCAGCCGCTTAATGCCAACTTCGGCATAGTCCAACATCTGGTTTAGCTGCTGCCTGTTAAAGCTGTTGGCTTCAGCCGTACCCTGTACTTCGATGTAGCCCAGATCACCATTGAGCACCACATTAAAATCAATGTCGGCGGCCACATCTTCTGGGTAGTTTAAGTCTAGAAAAGCCTCGCCTTCCAATAAACCAACCGAGACAGCTGCAATTTGATGTTTGAGTGGGGAACGTTGTAAAGCCCCGTTGGCTATGAGCGCTGCGATCGCATCTTCTAGGGCGACATAGGCTCCCGTAATGGCCGTGGTACGAGTACCGCCATCTGCTTGAATCACATCCGCATCTACGGTCAGTGTAATTTCACCCAGGGCGTCTAAATCGATAGCCGCCCGCAGACTGCGGCCAATTAATCGCTGAATTTCTTGGGTACGTCCCGATAGCTTCATCAGCTCCCGTGGCTTGCGGGTGTGGGTAGCACTGGGCAACATCCGATACTCCGCCGTCAGCCACCCTTGCCCTGAGCCTTTTAACCAGCGGGGTACATCTTCAGATGCAGAAACCGTACACAGCACTTGGGTATTACCACAGTGGGCCAAGACCGACCCGGCTGCATATCGTGTAAACTGCCGTTCAAATTTTACCGGACGTAGTTCATCAGGTTGCCGACCGTCAGGACGCTGCCAAACCATAGGAAATGTGTTGATATTGATATTCATCAACGATACACACCTCAATAACGCCTAAGGGGTTACTACTTGTTTTTTTAGGGTTTGGTTCGCCGCCAAGAATTGTGAACCCTTTACAGAGAGCCATCAAAGTCCTGAGTCAGGGTCTGGAAAAATATGTAGCAATGGAACCCACCCCCCCCAAAGCATTGTCTATAGACCGTATAGTGAGCATATTCCTTGTGCACGGCTATAGCCACCGACCGGTAACTTACCAGGTTCTGTCTATAGCTTGTAGCGACTGCTCTGTGCTACCAATACACAGTTTGATGATGGTCATATCGGCAGTAGGAACCCTTAAAAAGATGATTGCTTATAAACGCTGTCAGTACTTAGGCTGCAATCGAGACAATAGGAATAGCCTTAGGTCCTATGGGATAGGGGGTGTTCAATGCTGAGTAGTGCCAAAATTCTAGCTGTTGACGATCAGCCTGCTAACTTGGAAATACTTACAAAGGTGTTATCCAAAGCTGGATACACAGTGACAGCGGCTCTTAGCGGTAAACGGGCGATTCAACAGCTAAAACTATTGACACCGGACCTAATTCTGCTCGATGTACAAATGCCAGAACTAGACGGGTTTGAAACCTGTCAGTACATTAAGGCCAATCCCGAAACCGCCCATATTCCAATTATTTTTGTTACAGCGCTGTCGGATACTCAAAGTATCGTTGACGGTTTTGCAGCTGGTGCCGCTGACTTTATTAGCAAACCCTTTCAGCCGCCAGAACTACTCGCTCGGGTAAAAACTCATCTACAGCTTAGACACGTTAATGAGCTGTATGCGCTAGAGCAGAAGAAAACAGAGGAACTCACTGAGCTTAATAACAGACTATTACTCACCCAGTTTTCCGTTGATAATGCGGCTGATGGTATTGTTTGGCTCGATCAAGATGCCAACTGTTTTTATGCCAATACTGCGGCCTGTAACCTGCTTGAATATTCCTTTGAAGAACTTACAGCGCTGTCAGCGTTGGATATTGATATTAATTTTTCACTAAAACATTGGAAAAAGCTGTGGCGCACAATTAAAAAAACTAAAAGCGTTTCCCTTGAATCTATCCATCGCACCAAAAGCGGTCGTATTTATTCAGCCGATATTAGGGTCAACTATCTTTCGTTTGCAGAACAAGAATGTAATGTTGTTGTCTTTCGCGATATTAGCGATCGCAAACGGGTTGAAGCCCAGCTACAGCTCAGCCAGGCTCGTACCACCGCTGCATTTGAACAAGCAGCGGTGGGTTTTGCTGAAGCTGATATGACCACTCAAAAATTTGTGAGGGTCAATACGCTGTTTTGTGAACTGACGGGATACACTCGGGCCGAGCTGTGCCAGCTAACGTTTTCTAGCCTCACTCACCCAGACGATATTGCGGCTTCTCAGCAGGCTATGCAGCAACTCTATCGAGGCGATGTTGATAGCTTTACCCTTGAGAAGCGCTATATGCGTAAAGATGGCACCTATTTTTGGGCAGAGACAACTGTTTATTTAGTGAAACTAAAAGGAGAGCAAGCCGTTTATAGTCTGGGGCTAGTTCAGGATATTAGTGAGCGTAAAGCGACCGAAAAGGCCCTCAGTCTGGCAAAGTTTGCTATTGATCACACGGCTACCGGCACCTTTTGGATTAATCAGGATGGTTATTTTTTATCTGTGAATAAGGCAGCTTGCCAAAAGCTAGGCTACTCTCCGGCCGAACTGACCAAAATGTCGGTTTGGGACATTACCCCTACATTTTCTCAACATGAGTGGCCCGCCCATTGGCAGGCACTTAAAGAACAACATTTTCAACAGCTGGAAACGTTTCACCAAACTAAAGACGGGCATATTTTTCCCGTCGAAGTTGTTGCTAGCTTCTTAGAGTTTGAAGGCGAACAGTATAACTTTGCACGGGCCACTGATATTACTGAACGTAAAGCGGCTGAGGCCAAAATCAATCAGCAAAATAAAGAACTAGAAGAAACACTGGCGCAGCTTCAGAAAACTCAGCTGCAGCTGGTGCAGCAGGAGAAAATGTCGGCCCTAGGCAACTTAGTGGCCGGTATTGCCCATGAGATTAATAACCCTATTGGATTTATTAACGGTAATGTAACTGAATTAAAACGCTGTTTGACAGATCTGGTTGATCATCTAACCCTCTGTCGTCAACAGGCAACTCTAGACGATATTGAGGCCCACGCTCAGACAATTGAGCTGGATTATTTATTGGCTGACTTGCCAGAAATGCTGAAATCAATGGAGTCGGGATGCGATCGCATTCGTAATATCAGTGTTAGTCTCCGCTCATTTGCTCGTGCCGACAAAGAAACGAAGGTAGCCTTTAATCTCCACGAAGGACTCGACAGTACTTTACTTATTCTGAAACACCGCCTAAAAGCAAACAAACAACGCCCAGCCATTCAAGTTCATAAACACTATGGCAGCCTACCAGAGATAGTTTGTTTCCCTGGCCAACTAAACCAGGTATTTATGAACCTTTTAGCTAACGCCATCGATGCACTTGACGAAAATAGTCAGGACAAGGCTTACGGCACCCTAGAAACCATCCCGAATCAAATTACAATTAAAACCTGCGCCAACGACACCCAAGTAGCCGTTCATATTAGCGACAACGGCTTGGGCATTCCTGACAGCATTAAGCCACGAATTTTTGACCACCTCTATACTACAAAAGAAATTGGCAAGGGCACAGGGTTAGGGCTGGCCATTGTGCAACAGATTATAATGGAAACCCATGGTGGACACATCATCGTTAACTCTGAGCTCAATCAAGGTACAGAATTTATCTTGACACTACCCATTGCAGAGTGAGCCCAAGAAAGATTGCGTTTTCTCAATTTTTTGACTTCATTACCGCAGTAAGCAGTTAAAACAGTCATATGAGACAGCAAATTATATCTAGGCGTGTCGTTTTTTCTTGTTTGTAAAATGACACGTCCAGATATGGCTTGAGATTAGATACGGGTTGTTCAACCCTTACTAAAACAGATATTTAAATAGAGTGGAGGGTCATATGGACTTTACACGGCGCAATGCTCTGCGACTTGGATTACTAAGCGCTGGCAGTTTATTCTCCTGGGCACAGGGGCACAACTATGCTTTAGCTGATTCTGCTGATTGTGTTCCCCATGGCACAGGAGAACCCCCAGGCCCGTATCGAAATCCTCAGTTTAGTCCCAATATCCCTCTTTTTGAGCGCCCCTTTGAACCCATGCAGGTACTGCCGTCTAAGGCAGTCAGCTCCAATTTAGACGGATACACAATCACGATGAAAAAAGCCCAGGTAGAGATTCTGCCGGGTAAACAAACAGAGGTTTGGACCTACAACGGGCAGGTTCCTGGTCCACTGATTCGTCAGCGCAAAGGAACAGGATCGGTCGTTCGATTTATTAATGAGTTGGGTAATGATGATCGGGGCAGGGGCATTAGTACTGTCATTCACCTCCACGGTGTCGCCTCTTTACCCCAATACGATGGCTATGCCGAAGACATTATTCCACCACAGCATTACAAAGACTACTATTACCCCAACGATAGACCAGCCACCTTCTGGTATCACGACCATGTGATTGAGCATACGGCCCGTAATGTTTACATGGGTCTGGCTGGTATGTATATCGTAGAGTATGACGCTGACGAATTTTGTGACCCAGAGGCTCAGGCTTTACTACCCCAAGGGGACTATGACATCCCACTGTTGATTCAAGATAAACGGCTCACCCCCGATGGTGAACTGATCTTTAATGATCGAGCCAACCGGGGCATTTATGACGATGTAGTCTTGGTCAACGGGGTTCCCTGGCCAAGGCTGGCGGTCAAAAACCGCAAGTATCGCTTTCGTGTATTAAACGGAGGTCCATCTCGCACCTTAAGTCTAGAGGCACGAGTCAAACACAGCGACGGTGCTCTAGAGCCGGTTACGCTACACGTAATCGCTAGCGACTCTGGGTTGTTGAGCGCTCCTGTTGCCACCAATAACCTGCGCGTAGGTGTCGCTGAACGCTATGAGTTTGTCATTGACTTTGCTGACTATGTGGGTAAAGAGGTATTGCTGGTCAACCCGCTGTTCTTTGGCAACATAGATGGTAATCTGCGCAGCACCCAAATCATGTGCTTCCAGGTGAGTGACGGTGCTCAAGACAATCCTCCCTTACCAGAACGTCTAACCACATTGACCCCTATTGAAACGCTTCTCTCCGAGGTCAAGGCTCCCATCCGCACATTCCGCTTTGACCGAGCCGGGCGTTGGTTAATTAACGGCAAAGCATGGGACCCTCATCGGGTAGATGCATTTGTTGAACCCTGTGCAACAGAAATTTGGCGGTTTGTTGCAACGGGCGGTTGGGTCCATCCTATCCATATCCACCTGGGGCATTTCCGATTATTAAGCCGTAGTCGAACACCCGTTGCGCCTTATGAGCGGGGTCAAAAAGATACCTTTTTTGTCAACGACTTTGAAACAGTAGATATGATTGGTCGATTTGGCCCCCACGAAGGCAAATATATGATTCACTGTCATAATCTGGTACATGAAGACCACGATATGATGACCCAGTTTCAGGTAGGTACTCAAGGATGTTCTCCTTGTGCAGAACTTGCCAGACCGCTACCAGCTCCCGTCAACTTTGATGCACCCCGGTGTGTGCCGCCGCCAGAGTGCCTAGTAGAAACAGAAAATAACGCTAACGCCAGCTGTGGCTAGTGAGTTTCATATGTCGGACATAGAGACGTTGTATGCAACGTCTCTCCAGCATTATTTTTTAGCTCGATGGTCGCCCGCATCAAATTGTTTAAGAGCCTTCATATCATAAGGATTAAACGGTTTAACGACCTCTTGACTAGACGGTGACTGTTGGTCGGCAGTCTGTTTTGGTACTGTTTGTTTAGTCACGGGCGCTGTATCAGTTTGTTGTTTTTGTTTAGGTTGTTCTATAAGTGTTTTCTCAGAGGTGTTTTCCATTGTCGCTATCCCAACTGTAGTGCTAGATGGAGTATAGGCCCAAACCGGGCTGAAAAAACCAATAAAGAGCAACCCAATTAAACAGATAAGACTAGATTTCGTAATCATTGTAGACACCCATTACGGACGAGTCACTAGTCGATAGTTTTTATACTCTATCCATCATTAACTCGATCTTATTCAACAGTTTGGCTAAGCACGACCTCATGTTACAAACCTTACGATATCCCTGATCCGTAACACACCGCTGCCAATACTTACTTTCAAGACATCATGTCAACAGATTTTGCATCAATTATTTGAACTCAGGCAATTTTCCACGTAATCCCTTCATTTCTTTTATACAGGGATGTCACTTATCATTTAGCGGAGTCCCTTAAAGTTGTCATAAAAACGATGCTGCGAGGATTGTTCCTAAGAAATTTATGGCAAATAATATAGACTGTGAATATCAATTCTGCATCTGTCCAAAACCTTCAACAGCAGGGAACCTGGTTTCGAATATGACTTACTTGAAGATATTAAGTTCCCTATTCGGATAGAGAGATTAGATTTTTCCATACTGCTTGATCTACCGCTGCGAAATCTTTAATTTCAAACGTCTGAATGGTGCTATGGCTTGTATCTGCCAAGCTAAGCTTAGCCTCAGCATCATCTACAAGATAACTCCGGAATACGGGAAAAAATCGAGAAAATTGAAGACTAGGTGAGAGGGTGCTAGCAAATTAAATAACTTACGCACAGATGCGGTCAGGGTGGCGTCATATCTTGATTTAGCTAGGGTAAATTTTCTCTCAAGATCTCTTACGAGATTTTTAAAAGATTAATCACTCTAGCGTTTACGCCTCACTGATTTGTTTGAAACATTAAAGGGAAATAATTCATGTCAAGCCTTAAAAAGTTTTGCGTAATGGCTAGTACAGTAGCCGTCGGAGCCGTTGCTGTGGCAGAACCTGCAGCAGCAGCCAGCATTACGGCATTTACCAGCCAGAGCGCTTGGGAAGCCGCGCTATCGGGCAATGTATTCTCATCAGAAAACTTTGATGGCGATGCATCCAGCTTCGCTGCCAATTCAACCGGCAACCGTGTCGGCAACGGTCTTAGTGTAGATCTTGATGGTGGCAGACGCGATCCAGGTCCTACAGGGCTAACAGGCAATGGCTTATTCAGAGGAGAAGTAGACAGCTTTGGACGTGATTCTTTAGCTCTAGAGTTCAACACTGCTGTTCCCATCAATGGATTTGGTATCCTAGGTCTACGAGATTTCTCTAAAATAGGTCTAGATCTTGCAGAGATTGGTATTGAAGTAGGAGGCGAGCGCTTTTTGGTCAGTGACCTTTTAGGGTTGTCCAATAGCAGCGACGGACGCTTTGTATTTAATAAACTCAGCCGTAAACCTGTTCCATTTTTAGGATTTGTCTCTACCCATGGCCCTTTAGATGGTTTCCGTCTAATCCATGGTGATGAGGTTGCCCCTGGCGGAGTTCTCGGTCAAAGCGAGGAATTCTTTATTGACGGCTTAGTGTTTGCTGGTTCTGAAGAGGTACCTACTCCAGCGCTTCTGCCTGGCCTGATTGGTATGGGTGCTGCTGCATTTAGTAAGCGCAAGAAAGCTGCTGAGCAGGCTTAAGCTGCTTAAAAGCTCGATCGAGCAACTAACCCAGCTATCTCTGTGATTGCTTTTGAGGGGATAGGTTTTCTAGTCGGAAAACCTATCCCCTCACTTATATCTATCGTCTCCAGCATCTTTAAGGATGCTCGATTAGCTGCTGTCTCATGGCTGTTTTGTCCGGATAGCTTATATTCCTAACCTGCATTTTGTCTGACCCCAGGCTGACATGCTTGCCTTCAAAAAAATACTGAAAAATACTGACTTACATGGGTGCAAATACTGTGTCGCATCTTATAACTTGCCACTAACTTAGTAGGCAAGCGCGGTGCTATTAATCAGAATTTGTGGGTAACAGTTAATTTGAAAGGAAAATATCATGATAAGGCAGAAGAAGAAGCAACAGCAGCAGCAATCAACAGACGGTAAAAATCTTGATCAGTTTACAAGACATTTTGCCGATACCACGTTTGTTGAACCAACATCACTGTGCCCTGTTTGTCAGGGTTCACCCGGCCCATGTAAACAATGCAATGGCTACGGAATAGTGCATCAGGTAACTTCTAGTAATGCAGGGTTTGGTTATGTCGTTCGTGGCTGGGCTAGAAGGATGAGCCGGTAATTAGAGCGGGCCTACACTACAAAAAGGCCAACACATTAAAATGTATGGCGGCATCCCCGTCAGGATATTATGAATGGATTGCTTTGAAACTATGCTTATCAGGGAATAAGCTTTCTGATTTCCTAGAAGATTTATTCCCTCATCTGGCTTTTACTGAACCATAGGTGCCAGCATCATTAATTCAGCATCTTCGTCATCCGCCACAGCAGGCTGCAGAAGATCAAAGAGCTCAGGATACTGCTCGGCAATCTCCTGTTCTGTGATGGCAGCACTTAGCACTGCTCCAGATGCATCTGCTATTGAGTAAAGATAGCCCTCAGCATGGGACTTAACGGTAACGGTGCGATCGCGAAGTTGCAATTGGGCAATGACCGGCAAGCTCTGGGGCTCTGGTGTGGGATGCTCTGCCAGTGCCAGACCCGCCAGACCCGTCACTGAAAAAGCCGTGAAAAGAGCGGCTATTGTAAATCGAGCCATTAGACTGACCTCCTGTAGACGAATAGTGCTCGTCTACCAGACTATCGTGATCTTCTAAGAACTGCACTCATCAGCTAATTCATAGTGCACTCTGACTGTCAGCAATTGCCTCAGAGGCGGTATCTGTGTCCTTTAAATTTGAATAAGGCTTCAGCAAAAATACGTCGTAACTTTCCAGTAACTTCAAATTCATTCACCTGAATTTGGTTAAGCTGAATACTTGGGAAGGGGACGCATTATAAAAATTAGTCTGCCTGCACGTGGAGAAACAATCACCTTGAGTAAACTACTGATTTCTACCGGGGCTGCCTTTTCAGCTGTTGGTCTGATCGCTACAGTACCTGCGAGCGCCACCACGTTATCCTTTGGATTTCAAACCGACACATCCGCTGAAATTATTGTCAACCCGTTACTGACAACGCTTGATGACATCACTATCCCCGAGGCCATTGATGTTAGTGCGACAGGTGTCAGTGGTAGTTTTACCGTTCTAGATGACATTACCCAAGTAACCGACGGGGATATTGAGCTGGGTTATGAGCTAGTTGGTGGCCTGCTGGGTGATTCTTATGATGCTACCCTCGACGCATTGCTGAGCAGTTTGAACTTAACCCCTGAGCAAGCACTGGAGACTGCTGATACTCTCTTTACAGTCACTCAATTTAGCGGCAGCGGCATTCTGACTTCCGACTCGTTTGATGTCGCTGGTGACCCCAATAATCCGAGCCCCTTTAATATTAGTTACAACAACCAGACTAATGCTGTTGTTATTGACGGTTACTCTAATAAGGTAGCAACAACCTGTTTTTGGTCTGACTGTGGTATCACAGCCAATGTCAGCTACGGTGTAGGGGTAGTCATTGGTGAACTCGTCACCCTGACAGATGAACTTTTGACCAACCCTGCTATTGAGCTGAGCGCCGAGGCTAGCAACACTATCAAAAGTTTGCAAGATTCTGCATCTATGATCCAGTTGCTCAACCCATCATTAGAAACTCTTGAGCTAGCTACGGTCTTAGCAGATATTTCAGCAACAACTGAATTTATCAGAGCAAATCCGCCTGGTTCAGCAGCCGATCAACTCTCGGCAGAAGTCACTAGCGGTGCGCTAACTGTTAGTACCACCACCAACGGTCAAAAAGAGCAAATCTACAGCGGCCAGTATGGAGAGACAACTGAACCCACTGTGGCGGCAGAAAACTGGGGCGATCTTGAAGCGGATGCAATTGTCAAAACTGCAGCTGTCGATCCCTCTCTCCAGGAGTCACTCAGCTTTGTGGCAGATACCCCGATTATCGCTCAGCTTGCTACAGATGCGGGTGATACTGAGGATGTGCCAGAGCCTTCTATTATCGTGGGATTATTGGGAGCTGCTTGGGCGGTTAAGCAAAGCCGCAGAAACTCGGTTGGTTAAGTCAGTTTTTTAGAATAAATAAGACAGACTAAAGGGATGTGTAACTGCGCTCCCCTTTAGTCTATTAGTTAGGGTTTGCTGAAAAACTCAATAAAAATCCCAGCGGTTATCCGGCAGCCCAAATGTGGTCAATATTGCCTGGCTGATGGTCGAGGGTTTTCAGCCAATCATCACTTAACGTTGCCGCAGAGGGGCACACATCTGCCTGATAGCCACGTAGTAACCGTATTAACATCATCAAACACAAGACAATAAAACGGCGTAGCCGTTTCTCCAAGTTCATCACCAAGCAGGTGATGGCAATCATGGTTTCGGCCGTTTGGGCGAGTTTGGCCATCACTCGTCCTAGGCTAAATCGTCGTTTCGCCTGACCAAACTTACCTTCGACGGCAACCCGAATACTCTCATCATCTCGGGTTTGTTGCCGAAGAAGTGCTTGTTGGGTGTCATCAAGCGACGGTCGGCCTAAGGGAGGACCACTCAGACGGATGCCATGTCGTTGACACCATCTCAAGTTATCGCGTGTCCGATAAATCTGGTCGGCATGCACTGAGGCGGGATAGTGGCCCGTTCGAGTTCGAAAGCGTTCTATCTGAGTGATCAAGTCTTCGGATTCATTGAAGTTATCCCAACTGAGATGGTCAAGAAACACATAACCCACCACACAACTAATGGCGAATTTGGCCCCAAATTCGACGGGAGTCCCAGCTTTACCGCGCACAATGGGTCGTACATGGGGCTGTGAAATACTCACAATGCGGTCATCAATACGCCGTTGCTTGTGATGATACATGTGCTGTTGTTGGCGATAGACTTCATGAATCACCAACAGGGTCTTGTACTCCTGTGAATTCAGTACCGCGAGCGTTGCGCCGACATTGATTAACCGGTCGATGTGGGCCAAGTTGCGGCGCACATAGTTGAGTTGTTGTCGGAGTCCCTTACGAATCAACTTGCGTGGCTTCTTGCGCCGTTTCACAATCCTGAGGTAGTCTCTGCGGGCGGTTTGACGATACGTTCGGGGCTTCTTTGGAAGGCATCCTGCCACTTGTTGATACAACTCATCGATCAGCCGTTCACTGTGTTCTCTGGCTTGGTTGAGCAAATCGAGGTCGGTCGGATAGTGAATATCAGCAGGTGCGCAACTGGCATCTACAATTAATTGACCTTGATTGCCACTCGATGGCGGTTCCGGTGGGTCTGAGTCATCGTTATCGTTGGTCTCTGATGCACCTTCCTCAGGTGAAGGAGTAGTCGCTGGTGCTGGAGGTTCCATGCCGGCTTGAACTACAGACTCATTGACCGCTAACACCAGGTCGAGACCAATGCGTTTGCGGAAATGGACCAGCATCGACGCATCAAAGGGGGCCTGGTCACTGTACTCATGAAGCCCGAGAAAATATTGCAGATACGGGTTCTCTCGGATTTGGTCAATCGTCTCTCGGTCGCTGACACCCAATTTCTCTTTGATAATCAAGGCTCCCAGAGCCATCCGAAATCCCTTCGCGGGAGCGCCCATATCCTCGCTAAACTGGCTCGCATAGGCCGATTCAAACTCCTCCCATGGGATCATCGCTGCCAGTTGCACCCAGCGATTCTCCGGCGATAATTTGCCCCCAAACGGCAGATAAAAGTCTTGGAAGGATAGCTGGCCGGGTGAAGTTTGTCGGTACATTTCCCTGAGTAGGTGCAAGGGTTTTGAGCATATTAGCCACTTTTTCGTGCACTTAAGCACATCTCAATAGAATGAAACCCTGGCTGAGTATTAGGCCTAGACTTCAACAGCAAACCCTAGTTAGCGAAAGCCCTCTGAGGATCGTCGATTACGATCAATTGTCGCTTCAGATGTGGAGGATGGCTTAGGCGACAGCACAGTTGAGTAGTGGGAATATTCGTCAACTGTCTTTTTATATTTCTGCACGTCTTCCGTATTCTTCCTTGACGGAATTTCAGTTTCGCACAGCACCTGAGAGACTATCTTCATGGCGTTTAATACCATCAATTCTGTATTGCCAGATTTGATCAGCTGTTTGTTGAAGCGCTTTCTGGTCGTATAAAAGGCAATTTCACTTTCATACTGTAAAACACCCTCTGGGGTTAGCCTGGCACACCTCATCAACTGTCTAATAGACTGAATCTTATTGTCACTGTGGGTATCGTCCTTTTGCATAACCAGCAGTGCGATTTCTCTAGGAGTCTCCATCTTTTCTTGAGTCAGAATAGGTGAAAAATTTTAGACAGGACAATATCGGCATCGCTGCCTGCAGCAATGGTTCCCTTTTGAGGAAATAGACCAAACATTTTTGTGATGGTTCTGGTGGGCGATGCCCACCGTGCGGTCTTTTGGCTATGGTTGAGCCGCTTTGTAAGCTGCCCAACCGCCGTGGTGCGAAATGTCGGGCCAGTTATTCTCTTCGATTAGTTGTTGGGGATAGAGCATTGCGATCGCACTTCCCCCATCCTCTAAACTAACGTCGGCTGGATACATATTGGGTGGTTCTGTAGATACCAGATAGTCATATTGCTCAGCCGTTAGCTCATATAGCTCACCCGGAATTGAAATACCGTCAGAGTCCACCCCATAGATACCCGGATGCCATCCATCCTTGACCGCATGCAGACGATAGCTCGCTGTTGTTTTGGCCGCTTTTAAAAACGTAGCCGACTGCAGATTGCCGTGATCTGGCTGTCCACGTAGGGCTGAACCACATATAAACACAATCTTGGTACCGGTATCGGTCATGGATAATCTCTCCAATAGCTGTCGTTTTTAATAAACCCTACGGGGTTTTATTTCAAGAAAATGTTGATATTCATGAAGCGTCCCAGAACTAAACTCATTTGCCCAACGGTATATTCTGGAACATTTTTCTCTAGGTAACTCACCTTAAATGGCAGAACCAGACAGTGTGCTCAAACAGCGTAAACCAAATTCGCTGAGCGACAAGGAGAACCCAGGGTGAACAACTACGGCCAACAGAGTAACTATGTTGAAGACCCGGATGAAACTGTAGCGGAGCGATCGCCAGAGCCGATTTTCACCACTCCAACGGATTTGGTCTATGGTTTAGACGACAAACCACCCCTACGAGAAACTTTGTTTGCTGCCGTACAGCACGTATTGGCCAGCTTTATCGGCATTATCACCCCGTCATTAATTATCGGTAATACCCTAGAGCTAGCCCCCCAAGACCGAGCCTATTTGATCAGCATGTCACTGTTTGTATCGGGTATTGCCACCCTGATTCAGGTTCATAGGATTGGCCCGGTAGGGTCGGGTTTACTAAGTATTCAGGGCACCAGCTTTGCCTTTATTGGTCCCATCATTGGTGCCGGCACTGCCGCCATTGCCGGTGGAGCGACACCAACCCAGGCACTGGGGCTAATTTTTGGTATGTGCTTTCTAGGATCATTTATTGAAATGATTTTTAGTCAGTTTCTAGAGACCATTCGTCGAATAATCACCCCGCTAGTCACCGGTACGGTGGTGATGCTAATTGGACTGACGCTGATTAATGCTGGGGTATTGGCCATGGGGGGTGGTGCCCTGGCCAGACAAAATGGCACCTACGGCAGTGCCCAAAATCTCTTTTTGTCTTTGTTGGTACTGGCAATTATTATCACTTTAAATACCAGACGCAACACATTTCTACGGATGGCATCCATTGCTATTGGCCTGATTGTGGGCTACACCTTGGGGCTGTTTTTAGGGATTGTTGATCTGAGTCGTTTGGGACAACTATCGCTGTTTAGTTTACCAATTCCATTTCGCTACGGGTTTGGCTTTAACCCAACGGCGTTTATCCCGTTTGCATTTTTGTACATCATTACTACCATTGAGTCCATTGGAGATTTGACGGCCACATCGGTGGTTACAGGTCAACCTATCCAGGGAAAAATCTATTTTCGTCGCATTCGTGGAGGGGTTTTAGGAGATGGCATTAATTCTCTTATCGCTGCCTGTTTTAATACGTTTCCTAACACGACGTTTAGTCAAAACAATGGAGTGATTCAGCTGACGGGGATTGGCAGTCGCTACGTGGGGTATTTTATTGCGGGTATTTTTACCCTGCTGGGGTTGTTCCCAATTGTTGGTGGTGTGCTACAGGCTATACCGCAGTCGGTGCTGGGTGGGGCCACTATTATTATGTTTGGCAGTGTGGCCGCAGCAGGTCTAAAAATTATTGCTTCGATTGAGATTGGTCGTCGAGAGACCATCATCTTGGCGACATCGTTAGGGTTAGGTCTGGGCGTTGCCTTTGCCCCTGATTTACTAACTGGGTTGCCACCGCTGGCAAAAAATATTTTTGGGTCTGGTATTTCTACTGGCGGGCTATGTGCGGTGATGTTAAATATTGTGCTGCCGGGGGAGCGTCGTTAAACAATCTTGGCAAATTGAGGGTAGCTGACGTTACAGATAGATAACATAAGCATTAATAAAGTAAAAATAATCTATACATCGTAACAAGGGGTGAATACTCACCTGAGATGTTGCACCTATCTTGCTGGACACACCGCCATGTCGAATACCGTTGCATCAGCCAATATCGCATCAGTCGCCTTAGCCATTAATGGACATCGCCTCATGGGAATGATGACCGATATGGGCGCGATTGGGGCTTTACCTAAGGGAGGAGTACGACGACTAGCGTTTAGTCCAGAAGATCGCCAGGGGCGGCAGCAGGTACAAAGCTGGATGGAAGCAGCCGGTATGAGCGTCACTATCGATGCCGCTGGGAACATGATCGGTCGTTATGAAGGACGCTTTCCCCATGCCCCGGCACTTGCCACCGGCTCCCACCTAGACACCGTGCCCAATGCCGGTATCTACGATGGCACCTATGGCGTACTGGCGGGTGTGGAAGTCGCTCGCACACTCCATGATCACAATATTCGCCCCGATCACCCAATTGAGGTTATTGTCTTTGCTGACGAAGAGCGCACCATGATTGGTAGTAAGGCCATGGCGGGTAAGGCCAATTTAGATCCCAATTTCTATGACCACCCCCACTATGAACCGATTGAAATTGGGCTTAGCTTTATTGGGGGTAGTTGGTCGCAGCTGCCCTCAGCCCGGCGCGATACCGATGGGTTAGCCGCTTTTGTAGAGCTACATGTAGAACAGGGACCGGTGCTAGAAGCTGCCGGAAACCCCGTGGGTTTGGTGACGGGTATCGTCGGGCAGCGGCGCTATTTGATCACAATCGACGGCAGCGCCAGTCATGCGGGCACTACCCCCATGCCTATGCGCCAGGATGCTTTAGTGGCCGCATCTCAGATTGTTTTAGCGGTCAACCGCATTGGCCAGAAAACTGGGGATGGTTACGGAGATCAAGTAGCTACCGTGGGAGCCATGAAGCTGTCGCCCAATGTGGCCAATACAATTCCAGGGCGGGTAGAAATGACGCTGGATATTCGGGATCTGTCGAATCAGCGGTTGGATGCTATGGTGGCGGACCTAGAGCAGGAAATGGGTGCGATCGCAACTCAGACCCAAACCCAAATCCAAATCAAGCCTCAGCTGCGCAATGAGCCTGTTCCCGTTAATTCCCACATCCATAACACCATTGCCCAGGTTTGTAATCAGCTAGAGCTACCGGTTCACGCTCTGCCGAGTCGTGCCAGTCATGACGCCCAAATCATTGCCAGCATCACCGATATGGGGATGATTTTTGTCCCCAGTCAGGGCGGTATCAGCCATTCCGAAGTTGAGTACACCACCCCCGAACACTGTATTCAAGGAGCCAATGTCTTACTCCATACCCTGCTAAAACTAGACCAGCACTACCGTTGTCCCGAAGAGATACCTGTTCTCAAAACAGAATCTAAAGTTTAGTGGAACTTTCCACCTTCCTGAGACAGCCATTGGTAGCTTTTATCCAGCTGTTTCCCAGGTTACATTTTGCCTTGACCCATGTTCACTGGTAACAGATATTACCAACCGTCACCGCGCATAGTATATCCAGCTTCAATTTTTTTCGTTATTGCCCCTTAGGAGACACCCCCCCATGGCGGTTAGCGCTGATCGGTCCTCCCCGATAGCCCCTCAAGAACAGCCTCTCGATTCAACCTTATCCAAGACCCTGCCTCCAAAGGCAGCTGCAGGGGTGTCTTTGCGTTCCGTCACTAAAAAGTACGGCACTGTGACTGCTATTGAGAACATGACCCTGGATATCCCAGCAGGCGTCTATTGTTGCCTGTTAGGACCCAGTGGCTGTGGCAAAACTACAGCCTTGCGCATGATCTCAGGTCATGAGCCAGTCACTAGTGGCCAGGTTTTGATTGGCGATCGCTGCGTCAACGACCTACCCGCCGCAAAACGGAACACCGCCATGATGTTCCAAAACTATGCTCTTTTTCCCCACAAAACCATCTGGCAAAATGTTGAATTTGGTCTAAAAATGCAGCGGGTGCCCCAAGCAGAGCGGCGTGAACGGGTCGAAGAAATTTTAGAACTTGTAGGACTAAGCCACACCGCCCAACGCAGACCCAACCAGCTCAGTGGTGGGCAGCAGCAGCGGATTGCTCTGGCGCGAGCCTTAGTAACACGCCCCCAGGTGCTAATGCTAGATGAACCCCTTAGCGCTCTGGATGAAAATCTCCGAGTACGCATGCGAGGAGAGCTGCGCAACATTCAAAAACAGTTTGGCCTCACATTTATTCAGGTTACCCACCACGTTGAAGAAGCTTTTTCTTTGTCTGATCAGATTGTGGTGATGAATCATGGTCACATTGACCAGGTAGCCACTCCAACAGAGCTATTTAATCAGCCCGCCTCTAAATTTGTTGCCAGATTTATTGGCGACAACAACATTTTTTCTGGTAAGGTGCTGACCTCCACTCCCCACGACAATGGCAAAGACCTCATTCGACTGGATGTAGATGGTATCGGCTCTCTTTATGCCACTGGCAATGGCACTCAACCTGGCACAGATGCGGCCTGCTGTATCCGTCCCGATCTCCTCACTCTAGAAAAAATAGATGTCGCTGCCCCGAACGCCCCGATCCCCAACGCGGCTCCCATCAATACCCTCACGGCCCGCATCACTCAGGTAGAACTCACCGGCTTTGTTACCCGTGTGGCGTTAATTACCACCGCCACGGGCCAACCGCTACTGCACACGCTGCGGACAGTAGACTGGCAAAATCTTGCTCTGCAAGAGGGGCAGACTGTATCACTCAAATGGTCTGCCAATGACTGTGTTTTCTTAGCCCATTAGGTGCAACCGCCTGTCTAATGGACTTTACACAACCCACATGAGTTTGTTTCTAGGAGCAATCTATGACTAAAATCACTCGTCGCAAGGTACTTTATACTGGTTTGGCCGCTGGGGCTGCGATTGCAACAACACGCTGCGCCTCATCTGCCCCCGAAGGCACCCCCAACAATCCGGCCCCTGGCCCTGAAGTCAACACAAATCAGATCAAAGACGTTACCCTGCGCCTGATTGGTACCGGCGTTTCTCAGATCAACGAAATCCGCGATAAAGCCCAAGAAGACCTGGGTTTTAAGTTGGATATGCGGGCGTTGAGTACTGAAGAAAACAACCAAATCGCCATTACTCAGCCGGATCAGTACGACATTTTTGATGGCGAATACTTTAGTTTGCCGCTAGTGGTGCCCTCAGGTAACCTCCAACCCATCGACGTTTCTAAAATTACAGATTGGGACAAAATTGTTCCCTTCTTCACCACAGGTCAGTTTGAAGGCTTACCTGTTGAAACATCCCAGGGAACTGCCCCCTACAGGGTAATGTATCTAACGGGTGCAGACTCTAAAGAATTTTCCGCTACGCCGACAGATTTTGCCACGCTGATCCCCTTCCAGTACAACGCTGATACCCTAGGCTATCGTCCTGATTTGGTCGGTCGCAATATTGAAAGCTGGGGAGAACTCTTTAACGAAGAATTTAGAGGTAAAACCTCTATTCTGGATATTCCTCAGATTGGCATCATGGATGCAGCCATGGTTGCTGAAGCTTTGGGTCTAATGACCTTTGGCGACAAGGGCAATATGACCCGAGAAGAGATTGATCAAATTACCAACATTCTCAAAGAACAAAAAGCCAACGGTCAGTTCCGCGCCTTCTGGAAGACCTTTGATGAATCAGTAAACCTGATGTCCTCAGGCGAAGTGATCCTACAGTCCATGTGGTCTCCGGCAGTCACCGCTGTACAGGCTCAAGGCATTGACTGCATCTACGCCCCTCTTAAAGAAGGGTATCGCGGCTGGGGCGGCGGTGTTGGTCTCTCCAAAAATCTCAGCGGTATTCAGCTAGATGCGGCCTATGAGTACCTCAACTGGATGTTGGAAGGCTGGGTTGGGGCATTCTTGGGTCGTCAGGGCTACTACAGTGCTGCTCCAGAGAATGCTAAGAAGTATATGTCTGCTGAGGAGTGGGATTTCTGGTATGAAGGTAAACCCGCTGCTGCCGATATGGTAGGCCCCTTTGGCAAGACGCTGGCTAAAGCGGGTGCTGTCCGCGATGGTGGTGCCTTTAACGATCGCTTTGGCAACATTGTCTGCTGGAACTCCACCATGGAAGAGAACACTTATCTCGTTCAAAAGTGGAACGAGTTTATTGCATCGTAAAAGAATATCCCCTCCTGGGAGGGGTGCCCAACGGGCGGGGTGGGTCTCGGTCACTAGCGCCAGTGGTCAACCCACCCCCTGCCCCTCCCAAGAGGGGAGTTAACTGAGCATTTACTTCTCTCCTATGGCTAAAGCCTGGACTAATCTCAAGCCTTATCTCCTGGCAACGCCCCAAGCATTTGCTCTGGGGTTGTTTTTAGTATTTCCAATAGTGCTAATCGGGGTCGTTAGCTTCTGGGAATTTAACGGCTATTCAATGTCCCCAGCGTTTACCCTGGATAACTATATCGGTGTTTTTAACTCCAGCGTTACCCTCAGAACTTACCTCAACACCTTTAAGTTTGTCGGGTTAACGTGGCTGTTTACACTGCTGATTGGTTACCCGGTTGCCTACTTTCTGTCGTTTCATATTCCTAAACTGCGCTGGCAGGTACTCTTATTTCTGGTCTGTACTATTCCGTTTTGGACCTCTAATATCATTCGGATGATCTCTTGGCTACCGCTGTTGGGACGAGAGGGGTTAATCAATCAGTTGCTCATAGGGTCAGGGCTTATTCAGCAGCCGCTAGAGTTCTTGCTCTATTCAGATTTTGCCGTCGTGTTGGGCATGGTGCATCTCTATGTCATTTTTATGATTGCGCCTATCTTTAATAGCCTGATGCGGATTGATCGCACCCTAGTCACTGCCGCCGAAGACATGGGTGCATCTGGATTTGAGGTATTTAGAGAAGTGGTTCTGCCGCTGTCGGCTCCCGGTATTGCCATTGGCTCTATATTTATTGTCACGCTGGTTATGGGAGAATTTGTCACCGTGCGTCTGATGGGGGGTGGTCAGGCAGCCTCCATTGGCAAACTGATCCAGACCCAGATTGGCAGTTTGCAATATCCCCTAGCAGCGGCCAATGCCATTGTGTTGTTGGCGGTAACATTGCTGGTAGTGATTTCAATTTTGCGGTTAGTGGATATTAGAAAAGAACTATGAAAAAGCGTTCCCTCTCTTTTTATCTCCTAGCTGCATTTTTTGGGCTATTTATTCTCTTTCTCTATGGCCCAATGATCACTATTTTTATCCTGTCGCTGCAGGGACCTGATGGCACTCTCACTTTTCCAGTCCGGAGCTTTGGCATTTACTGGTTGGGGCAGGTATTTCAAGAACAGCGGGTGGGTAATTTTGTAGAGCCCTTCAAGCGATCGCTACTATTAGGCGGCATTGTAACCGCTCTGGTAGCCAGTATGGCCGTCTCTGCAGCTATGGCGTTTCGCCAACGATTTAAGGGGTCAACGGTGCTGTTTTATCTGAGCATTGCCAGTTTAATCGTACCCAGCATTTTAATTTCTTTGGGTCTGGGGGTGATGTTCCAGGTGATGCAGTGGCCAACACGCTGGTACAGCTCTGGTTTAGGCGCTCATCTGACCTGGACGTTGCCCATTGCGTTTTTGATCATGCTGGGTATTTTTAATCGGTTTAACCCATCCTATGAGGAAGCGGCTAGAGATTTAGGAGCAAGCGACAGCACTACTTTTTTAGAAATTGTGTTGCCGTTGATTGCACCCAGTCTCATTGGCGTGAGTTTATTAACATTCACCCTATCCTACGATGAGTTTACCCGAACGTCGCTGGTATCAGGGCAGCATAATACACTTCCTCTAGAAATCTTTGGTATGACTACCAATGTTACATCACCCGCACTCTATGCTTTAGGCACCCTTACTACACTGTTTTCGTTTAGTTTAATTGTTGTTGCCTATGCGCTCTATCGGCGTTTATCTAAACAGCGATTATTAAAATAAGCTGTCAGTACTTTGGGGTGCTTTATTGTAAGGGTCGCTTCATTGTTAATGAGTTATCTTGTTGGCTAACAACTTCAAAACCAAAACGCTTATAGAATCGTACAGCCTCTCGTGGTAGAGCAGATTGCCCTTCTGGTATGTAGATGGCTTGGTACAACATTTCCCAGAGAAATGATTCATCTTCTGTGGTGAGGGGGCGAATGGTGTTTGCCATGTTTGCAGGTGAAACGCGAATCAAACGATGGATTTAATTTTTAACAGATCCCAAATATTGTTGCAGGTAGCTGAGGGTAAGCAGCTTAGTTTCTGCGACAAGCTCCTGGCGAAATCTCTGATCTCCGCTGAGAGAAAGCCACAGTAGTTCAGTAATCGTTTTGGTAATCACCATGGCGATACGCTCACATTTTGTGGTGGATAAACTTGGCTGACGGGAGTGGAAAAAACGAGCCAGTTCATCGATTACCTGATATTCAAAGTCATCAATTTTTTCAATGGCAGACCAGGTAATGGTATCTAGCAGCTGTTCAAAAATAGCGCGTGACCCTGGATAGTCGGTATAAAACTGGTCAAATACGTCAATCATTCGATCAACATAGTTGGGTAACGGCAGGGTTACGGCTTCTGGACTGTGCAGATCAAGAAACTGCTGATACTGGGTTTGCATGTAGCGAATGGCCAATGCTTTAAGAATCGCTTCTTTATCGGGAAAAAATTGGTAAAGCGACCCAACTGATACCTTTGCACGGGCTGCGATCGCACGAGTCGTTGTCGATGCATACCCCATTTCTAGAAACAGCTGCTCTGCCGTATCCAGAATTTGCTGGACGCGTTCCTGACTGCGAGCCTGTTTTGGCTGCCGTCGCATCTTATTAAGTTTGGATGAGCTAGAAGAATCTGATGGGGACATCGATGTTTGCTGGCGCTGACTGACGACTCGAATCGGTGAAGCCGCCTATTCAAGATGAAATCATACCGGGAATCAGCCGCGCTCGTTTGATGGGTTGACAAAATATGAACATCGTTCGTATTTTATGAATATGAACAGTGCTCATATTTTACCTCTTTATTGAGGAGGCATTTTCCATGCGAACTATTTCTCGGCGCTTGATGATGTCCTTGCTGGCAGCAATTACTTGTCTGGGCAGGAAGCGCAAACCAGTCGCTGCACCAGTATCACCCGATCAAACCCACTTTGACACCATTGTTATTGGTGCGGGTGCGGCAGGACTGGCGGCAGCCCGAACGCTGCAGGATGCCAACCGCTCTGTACTGCTGCTTGAGGCTCGCGATCGCATCGGCGGTAGAGTGCACACCAATAACGATTTTGCCCCCCATCCGGTTGAATGTGGGGCGGAATACATCCACGGTGAAAACATCGTCACCTGGAACTGGGTTCGTCGCTACCGGCTAAGGACACTGCCTGTGTTTGACCACGATCGAAACCAGTTTATGTATGTAAATAAAGAGCTGCTCCCATTCAAACATTGGTCGACAATTGCTGGTATGGAATTTCTCGATTTGACCGATGACCCTACCCTTGACGCGTTGATCACTGCATGGATTGATGAGGGCAAACCCGATGTCAGCATGGCCCAGTTTCTCTCACTTCATCACGTCAAATTGTCACCAGATGTGCGGCGCATCGTCAACCATTTTCTCAGCGGTAGCTATGCCGCGAGTCTCGATCAGCTAGGGGTATATGGATTAGCAGAGTTGACCTATGCCGGCGATGGCGAGCGCTATTCTCGGCTAAAAGAGGGCTACTCTCACCTATTCGAAGAATTTGCAGCCGGACTCAACATCCGGTACGCAACAACTGTCACCCGCATTCACTGGAGTGCATCGGGGGTAGAAATTCAGACAGAAACCGACAAGACCTATACTGCACAACAGGTGGTTATCACGCTACCCCTGGCTCTGTTACAACAGAACGCGGTAGAGTTTGAACCTGAGCTTCCTGATAGCAAACTCAATGCCATTCATGGTCTCGGTGCAGGCCACATTACAAAACTAATTCTAAAGTTTGATCAGCCCTTTTGGCCTAAAGACTTAGAGTCTTGCGCGACTACCCTGGAGACACAGCTGTGGTGGCGACCCGGCTGGAGACACAACCAGGAAGCACCTGTGTTAACCGCGTTCACAGGTGCGATGGGGGCAGATACATTGGGGGCACTTGGCCGAGACGGTGCGATTCAAACAGGTTTACAGAATTTAGAACAAATGTTTGAGATGCCGTTAACCGATCGATTAGTCGATGCACTATTTGTTGATTGGCAAGCCGATCCCTATGCGCGCATGGCGTACTCTTATGTTCCAGTGAATGGGGTGGGGGTGCGATCGCAACTTGCCCAGCCAGTTGACCAACTCCTCTTCTTTGCCGGAGAAGCAACCCATCCTACACGTGCAGCCACCGTCCACGGTGCACTAGAAAGCGGCATCCGCGCAGCTAACGAAATTCTGTCATTGAATAATCTCAACACTAATAACCAACCTCAACCATGAACCAAAAACTCTTCCTCGATATTCTCATGGGATCTGTCATTCCCATCCTAATCTTAAACAATCTGAATGAACAACTTGGAACAGAATCCACCTACGTTGTTGCCGCTCTTATCCCCGTAGCCTGGGTCCTGATTGATTCGTTTTTTATCACTAAACGATTTAACTTTATTACCAGCTATATTGGGGCGTTTGCAATTATGCGTGGCCTATTGGCATTCTGGTTTGTTGACGGTATTCAGTTTGCTTTCAAAGATAGTGTTGGTTCTATCTTGCTGGCTCTAGTATTTGGTGGTTCAATCATCATGCGTAAGCCGATTATGTACTATTTTTTAATGCAAGGACTCAGCCCGAGTTCACCGAGACAGGAAAAATCACTAAAAAATTTACTCAAAGAGTCAAGAGTCTATCGGGCACTGGTCAACGGCACCATAATTGTATTGATGGTCAATCTATGGACAGGTGCTGCAAACTTTTCTCTAAATCTCCGAATTGTGGTAGCCGATTTCGGCACAGCTATGTTTAACCAGCAAGTAGCACAGGTTAATGCCATTACACGAATCGCGCTAGCGATACCTGAGTTTATCGGAGTTGGAATTGCCGCTGTATTGATCCGGCGAGCAATGTTTTACTATCTTCCTAAAGAGAACGACAAAGAACACAGTGAAAGTGATTTTTGGGATCTCTTACAGCTACGTGAGACCCAAAAGACAGCAATAGACTCATAGACTCTATCGTGTTGTTCAATCGCTCAATATAGCTGGTATAGCCACTATCCTTGTCGACAGGGCGATGACGTTTGCTAGGTAACGCCACTGGATAGAAACTCAACCGATCGGTATAAATCACAGCACATTGTTGATATATTGCTGGCAGGGACATCCAGATGGCCTCAGATGACTCACCACTCCGGATAGTCATTGTGACGCTTCATCCTATTTTAGGGAGTGAGTTAGGGGGTGTCTCAATTGCTCTGAGGCTAGGGATAAAAAATCCTGTTATACCAGTCACGACCATTATTAGGGCACACAGGCTATAAAGGACACCCATGCCAGCTCCAGGACCGTTACCAAAGATGATGCTAAGCCAACTGGCTAAAGGTTTGCCAGGCATCATGGCTGGTTCTAATAGTCGATCTGCTAATGGACCAGCCAGCAATACAGCTCCAGCGCTTGCTATCTGAATCATCAAATCATTAGCGGCAAATACTCGGCCCTGGACATGGTGAGCAATCTTATCCATCCAGAGAGCCCTGCGAGTGCTTCCAATCAGGGGAAAATTTAGCGATGAACAAACTTGAGCAGGCAGCCAAACCACCAATGACTGTCCAAGACCAAAAAACATCTTACTCAGACCTGCTCCAATATATCCAGCGAACATGCCATGAATACGGCGTTTAGGACCACCCCAAATCGTAATAACAATAGCTCCGACTACGCCACCCGCACCAGCAATGGCAGAAATACTAGCCAATGCTGGTGCGCTGCCGTTAGTGCGTGCCAAAATCATAGGACTGTAAAGTGCTGCGCCTAAGTCGTGAGCAAATTTAAACACAACAGTGACTAACAACAAAGCTTTAAGGCTAGGCTGTCGCCAAACATAAGCAAAACCTAACGTAAATTCATGAACTAGCTGTCTAGGCTCAATCTTATTGGTCAGTTGTTTAGACTCAACTTTATTATTGACTAATTGCCTAGCCCCAGTCTGTTTTTTAGGCTGAGGGATGGGTGCTACTAGCAAAGTGACAAAGGCTATAGTAAAGGTGAACAAATCAACTGCTAAAATGCCAGATAGTCCGACGAGAGGATAGAGAATACCTGCCAAAGCAGGACCAAGGATATTTGAGCCATAGTGAACGACAGCCGTCATACTACTGGTGCGAGTATATTGCTGTTTAGGTACCATCAGTGATACTGATGCCTGATAGGCCAAAGTCTGAATCTGGCCAAAACCGCCAGTCAAGATGACAGCACCATAGAGGTGCCAAATTTGTAATTGTTGAGTAAGGTAAAGAAAACAGATAGCGACCGTGGTAAGTGCTGATGTGATATCTCCCAATAGCATCAGATATTTTCGATTGAACCGATCAACCATTGGTCCAGCGAATAGCGTTGTCGGTATTTTAGGCAACCGTGAGAAGACCCCGACTAGCGCTATAGCTGTTGCAGAATTCGTAGCATCCCAGATCCATAGAGTCAGGGCAAAAAATGTCATGTAGGTGCCCAGAGTAGATATCAGCTGACCAAACCATATGAGAGTAAAGGTACGCATAGATTAATTGATAAGCAAATATTGGAGGAGGATAGGCAAAAAACACCTTTGAGAACATTAAGTTCAAAGAACTAACATTTCTGGTGTGGAAAATTTAATTTGCTTGGGTTAAAGACAGTTCGATATCTATCAAAATCTAGTTAGCCGCTAAGATATCGCGAACACTGGCTTATCAGTGTTGTTATCTTCTGCAATAATTCTGCTTGAAGATATTTGGAATTGAATATAGCTGGGCGCTAATCTATCTCGTTTTGGAAATACTATTGTTCTTTATGGATTGATGTCGTTAAGGATCAAATACTACTGACTATGGGCGGTAAGTTTTGGTTTGGTAATTAGATACTATGGTGTCTGTTTTTGACCCAGGCTGAGTTGCTTGTGTAGGTTAGAGCCTGTGGGTCAGATAGATGCTTACAAACTACAACTTTGTTGGCTACTATGCTACTGCTGTTCACAATAGATACTGCTATAGGCTATCAACTTTTTGAAGTACATTATTTGAACGAGAGATACTATACTGGCTAGGCGTCACTTGAAATTTTTTCTTGAAAGCAGCAACAAATGAGCTTCGACTGGCGTATCCGACCCAATGAGCGGTTTCTTGAATATTGAGTTTACCTGTTTGTAATAACATTTGAGCCTGTTTCATACGATGCTCGCGTAAATAACCAAATACAGTATTATCAAAAATTTCGCGAAACCCTTGTTTTAGTTTGCGCTCATTAAGCTGAACTTGTTTGGCAAGCTCGGGCAAAGAAGGTGGATTTGTCATTGTTTGAATCAAAATATCTCGTGCTTGATAGACGCTATCAATTTCTTTCGAATTCAGTTTCTTTGACTGCAACTTTGGCTTTTCGAGTAGCTGGTCAAAATATAAAGCTAATAGCTCAAGCACTTTACTCTCCATGTAAAAATGACGCGTGATGCCTTTGTAAGGCCATAACAACAGTTGCTGAAGAACATGTTGCTGGGCAGGCGTAATTTGATTAGTATTATTTAGTAAAGCTTGTTCAGGATGTGCTATAGCATTCTTGATATCTGTAGGCAGTTCTTGTAAACGATCTCTAAAAGTAGAAAATAATTTTGGGAAGATGTAAATCTTGACTGTGTGAATACGTTGCCCGGCTGAGAACTCCTCAATTTCAGTTGTGTTGGGTGCGCAATACAGATAGTTTTTTCCTGCTACCTTTTCTTTTATTTGTTCAAGGCTATTGTTGCTGATTTTTGGACCTTCTGATAAATAAAAGGATAGAATTATCGGCATATTCTCTGAATGCTGAATATGTTGAATATGATTCGAACACCTATGGATATCGATGATCTGTAGCCATAAACCAGGGCGAAGTTTTAAAGCTTGAGCATACTCATGTCCTAGCTTCTGTTGCACGTTGTAGCAATTTTCAGGTTTATCTCCATAACTGACTACCGAGCTATTTCCATAGCATCTCTCCATAATGGCAGCAGTTTCTTTTTCCGTTAGCGTTGTAACCATCTAAATGTTATAGAACTACGGCAAAAAAATCTGAAATCTCATTTCACAATGCTTAGTATAGGAGAGTACCTCCTATAAGTTGGTGGGGTATGGTGTCTGCGACTTGTGATGATGGATGTTGTTGGACGAACCATCTTTGGCTCAGCTCGATTGATTATGTGTATAGACTAGCTAACGATAGTGCATCATTCAATAGCTTGAGTCTTCGCGAATTGTCCATCTTAGCTAATGCAAGTCGGTTGCATTTGTATAGACATATTGAGTGTGGTTTCTATCATGCTTCAGATTGGGATTGGGTTTGTTTCTGAAAGAATTCTAATTTGTGCTATGCCAGCTTAGCTTGGTTAAATACCTTTATTCAAGCCTTTTAGCCAAATCAGGCAATATTGAATCTCGTACCGAGCGTAATGCTTTTCAGATATAGGTGTTCTCCTGCTCTAAGAGTCAAATAGGAATTATTTTCATTATTCTATTGCAAAAATGAGCCTGGTTATGGATAATAGGTGCATACACGCAAGTGTGTTCTCTACAGTTAGTTCCTGAATTTGTGCTCCAAGTAAAAGAGAGCCTTAATGTAGTGAGAGGTATTTAAGGTTGCATTAGTTAGACATTGGTAGCTTAATTACTGGTGCCATACCCCTATATGGTCTCTGGATTTTTTACTGACGGTTCGTTGTTGAAAAGTCTGAGAGATTTATTTTTGAGCTATAGGGAGACACTTTACAGTTTGCATTTGTACCTCTTGGTCAAAAATTGCAGTCTAGTTACTGTCAGATTCGTGTAGCTGATAGCTTTCTGCAATGACTTATAAAAATTATTTTGTAATCTAGTCTTTTTCATGGACAAAGCTCAATGCCGTTTTAGGCGACTGCAGAATTGGTAGTTTGGTCGCCAAATCTGCTCGGCAAGCTCAGTTTGAGCTTTTCGCTCTTCTGATTCCTTCGAGTTATGAAAAACCTGCAAGAACTCTTCTTGTCCTGAAGGCTAAGGGCTTTAGTGTTTCGTCTTGCCGATTATCTATGGTCTTCCAAAATTAAGTTTCTAGTTGAACTTGATTTGGTGGATAGAGCTTAATGTATGGGAGTTACAGCATGGATGCATCTAGCCGCAACCTTTTGAGTGAGATGAATACCCTTTTGGATTTACTGAGTTGGCGCTCAGCATCTCAGCCAGACCAGCTGACATATACAGTGCTGGAAGCTGATGAAGTGGCTAATGTTTCCTTTTCTAATCGAGAGTTATTACGACGTGCTCAAGGGATTGGGGCGCAATTGTTGGCTCTAAACTCCACTGGTGAGAGGATTTTGTTATTACTTTCACCAGGACTAAATTATATTAGTGCTTTCTTTGGATGTTTGTATGCAGGTGCGATCGCAGTACCTGTTTACCCGCCTCGAGCCAATCGAAGGCTGTCTCGATTGGAGGCCATTATTAGTGACGCTCAGCCCAGCATTGTTCTCACCACAAGTGACCTGTCAGCAAAGCTAAAAGCCCAAGGATGTAGTCTGTTGGAGGTGGATAACCTAACCTGGATTGCAGTTGATGAAATCAGTAGTGACCTAGCCAATCAGTGGCAGCAACCATCTATTGAGAAGGATTCCTTAGCATTTTTGCAATATACATCTGGGTCAACAGCCGCCCCTAAAGGGGTGATGGTATCCCATAGAAATCTTCTACATAATCTAGAGCTGATTAATCAGCACTTTGGGGCTTCTGCCCAAAGTCGTGGAGTGATTTGGTTGCCGCCTTATCATGATATGGGTCTTATTGGTGGCATTCTGCAGCCACTGTACGCTGGTTCTAAGGTTTTTCTGATGAGACCAGTAGATTTTCTGCAGCGACCGATTCGTTGGCTGCAGGCAATTAGTCAATATCAGGCCAATATCAGCGGTGGTCCCAATTTTGCCTATGAGTTATGCCTCAATCGAATTACTCCAGAGGCCAGAGCTGGACTAGATCTAAGTACGTGGAATCTAGCTTTTAGTGGCGCAGAGCCTGTACGGACTGAGACCCTGGATCGCTTTGCTGAAACATTTGAACCTTGTGGATTTCGGCGTGAGGCTTTTTATCCTTGCTACGGGATGGCGGAAGCAACGTTATTTATCAGTGGGGGGCAAAAATCGGCACTGCCGGTTTGTCAGGCTGTTGAAGCTGCATCCCTGCAGCGCCAGAAGGTTGTTTATGTTGCTGAAAATGATAAGGGAAGCTCAAGTCTAGTCGGTTGTGGAAAAGCATCTCCTCCACAGTCGATTGTGATTGTTAACCCAGATAGCTGTCGTGGCTGTGATGACAACCAGGTGGGTGAAATCTGGGTGAGTAATTCTGAAAGCATTGCCCAAGGCTATTGGCATCAACCTGAAAAAACTCAAGCTGTCTTTCAGGCATATCTGTCTGACACTGGAGCAGGACCGTTTTTGAGGACAGGAGATTTAGGCTTTCTTCGCGATGGTGAACTGTTTGTAACCGGGCGATTGAAGGACCTGATTATTATTCGAGGTCGTAATTACTATCCCCAAGATATTGAGGTAACTGTTGAACAGGCCCATCCAGCCTTGAGGCCGGGGTGTGGAGCTGCGTTTTCAGTTGATGTTGACGCTCAAGAACAACTGGTGGTTGTTCAAGAGGTTCATCGTTCTGGTTTACGAAATCTCAATGTGTCAGAGATCACCCAGGCCGTTCGGCAAGCTATCTCAGAACACCATGATTTGAGAGTGTATGCAATTCTGTTATTGAAAACAGGGAGTATTCCTAAAACCTCCAGTGGTAAAATTCAACGCCATGCTTGTAAAGGAGGATTTCAGGCCAATACTTTAAATGTCGTTGGTGACTGGCTAGAAAATCCTCAGTATAAGACTGGTGTGATGCTGTTAGAAACGGATTTAGCTGCGCTAGAACAGCAAGTTACCAGTACTCATTCGATCGATCACTCCCTTCCCCAAGAGCTTCTTCAAGCTGATGGAAACACGCTCTCAATAGCAGCAATTGAAAAATGGCTGACGACTCGCCTCTCTCGCTATCTCAATATTGATTCGAGTGAGATAAATTCCTATGAACCTTTCTCCAGCTATGGTCTTGATTCTGCAGCTGCGGTTAGCCTTTCTGGAGAGTTGGAGGAATGGCTAGGTCGGCGACTTTCCCCGACGCTGATTTATGACTATCCATCCATTATTCAACTGTCTCAATATCTGGCTGTAGATCCTTTGGCAGAATCAGCGAGAGCGACCATGGATGCTGGTAAGACAGAGAGCGAGATTTCTCATCATCAAGAGGCTATTGCCATTGTGGGGATGGGATGTCGTTTCCCAGGGGCTGATTCTCCAGAGGCGTTTTGGGATTTATTAAGTACGGGTCAAAATGCAGTTACCCAGGTCTCTAGGGCGCGGTTAGATTTGGATGCCCATAATGTGAGTTTTGACGCAAACACATGGGGTGGTTTTTTAGAGGCCATTGATCAGTTTGACGCAGCGTTCTTTGGGATTGCTCCGCGAGAAGCGGAGAAAATTGATCCTCAACAGCGTTGGTTATTAGAGGTTGCCTGGCAGGCATTAGAGCATGCTGGTCAATCGCCAACCCAACTCTCAGGTAGTCAGACCGGAGTGTTTGTGGGGATTAGCAGCAATGACTATGCCCGTAAACTGATGGCTAATCCCAGCCATATGGATGCATATATAGGTACTGGAAATGCTCTTAGTATTGCTGCGAATCGCCTTTCCTATGTATTGAATTTACAGGGACCGAGCTTAGCTGTAGATACGGCTTGTTCTTCGTCTTTAGTTGCATTACATCTTGCTTGTCACAGTTTAAGGCGACAGGAGTGCAATCTGGCGTTGGTTAGTGGTGTTAATGCGCTGTTGTCTCCTGAGCTAACCCAGGCCTTTTCTCAAGCTCAGATGCTGGCTGCTGACGGTCGTTGTAAAACGTTTGATAGTGATGCAGATGGCTACGTACGTGGGGAAGGCTGTGGTGTTGTTGTCTTAAAACGTTTGAGTGAGGCTCGCGCTGCTGGCGATCGCATTTTGGCCATTGTTCGCGGCTCTGCTATTAGTCAAGATGGTCGCAGCAATGGGTTGACGGCTCCCAATGGCCTAGCCCAACAAGCCGTAATTCGTCAGGCTCTGGCCAATGCCAATATTGCACCAGCTGAGATTCAATATGTTGAGGCCCATGGCACGGGTACGTCCCTGGGAGACCCCATTGAGGTCGATGCTATCCAGGCCGTTTTGGCCATGGGGCGCGCTCCAGAGGCAAAGTGTTATTTAGGTTCCGTCAAAACTAATTTAGGCCATCTAGAGGCAGCAGCGGGTATTGCTGGACTCATCAAAGGGATACTGGCACTACAGCACCAACAGATTCCATCCCATTTAAATCTGAATCAGCTAAACCCTTATATCTCTCTTGAGCCAGCTTTCAATATTGCAACTGAGGCCAAACAATGGACAGCAGATAATCCGCTACAGTTGGCGGGGGTCAGTTCTTTCGGCTTTGGAGGGACTAATGCCCACGTTATTCTTGAAGCTGCTGATCGCGCTCAACAGCCGCCTCAGTCAATACAAAGTAGTCAACGCCCCTGGCAATTGCTTGCCCTATCAGCCAAAACTGAGCCAGCACTGCATGAACTGATGCAGCGATATAAAGACTTTCTGTTGCAGGTTGATGACACGGCTTTGGCTGATATTTGTTTTACAGCCAATACGGGGCGAGCTCACTTTGCTCATCGGGTGGCGATCTCGGCAGCTTCAAAAGCTCAGCTCCTAGATCAGCTGACCCAGCATTTAGAAAATCAGTCTGGTGACGATGCAATTCTGGGTGAAGAGTCAGTTCACTCTATGCCCAGAATTGCCTTTTTATTTACGGGTCAGGGGTCGCAGTATGTGCAGATGGGGCGTCAACTCTATGATACCTGTCTCAGATTTCGACAAATTCTAGAGCAGTGCGATGAGATCTTGCGCGATGAACTAGGAGAGTCAATCCTGTCGGTTCTTTATCCTCTAGATGGGCAACAGACTGGCGAACTTAATCAAACTTGCTACACTCAGCCTACTCTGTTTGCATTGGAGTATGCCTTGGCTGAACTCTGGCACTCTTGGGGAATTAAGCCGGATGTCGTGATGGGCCACAGTGTGGGTGAGTATGTGGCGGCGTGTGTGGCTGGGGTGTTTAGCCTGGCAGATGGGCTTAAGCTAATTGCCGCCCGTGGGCGTCTGATGCAGACCCTGCCTCAGGATGGTGGCATGGTGGTGATTGCTAGCGACGAGGTGCGTGTGCGTCAGTTGCTGCAACCCTATGATGCAGCGGAGATTGCGATCGCAGCCATAAATGGTCCCAATAATGTAGTGATTTCTGGGCGAAATGAGTCCATTACCCATGTCATCGCTCAGTGCCAAGACATGGGCATCAAAACTAAAACTTTGCAAGTCTCTCATGCATTCCACTCTCCCCTGATGGCTCCTATGCTGGCTGAGTTTCGTCAGGTTGCTTCAGAAGTTACCTTTGCTTTACCTAATAAAACATTAGTCAGCACCCAGAATGGCAAAATTGCCTCTGCTGAGGTTGCTACACCCGATTATTGGGTTAATCATGTGCTTCAGCCAGTTAGGTTCGCTGCGGCTATGAATGCCTTGCAGCAAGATGGTTGCAAAGTGTTTTTAGAGGTAGGACCTCAGCCGACTCTGTTGGGGATGGGGCAAACTTGCCTGCCCGAGCACCTAGTTAATCAATGTCTATGGTTGCCTAGCGTGCGTTCAGGACAAACTGACTGGTCTGTAATGCTAAAAAGCTTAGGTCAGCTTTATGTATCTGGTGTATCAGTGGATTGGGACGGATTTGAGGGAGACTATCCTGAGCGACTTAAAGTCTCGTTACCGACGTATCCATTCCAACGACAACGCTATTGGGTAGAGTCTTCTCAGCCTCAGTCTGCAGTATTAGGTAAGCCCACTCAGGTTACAGAGTTGCTTAACCAAGGAGATATCACCGAACTAAGTCAACTGGTTGCCCAGCAGCATGAGACATCTAGCCCAACTGAAACCTTAGAACAATTGGTTAGGGTACATCAACGCCAGCTGGCTAGTCAGTCGGTTCAAGATTTGATGTACACCGTGGAATGGATAGCTGCAGATGCTCTACCCGTAGAGATGGAAAATTCTCATCACTGGCTAGTGTTTGCGACTTCTGAAAGGTTGGGGCAGGAAGTTATAGAGCAGTTAGACCGTCATGGTCAGACGAGTACTCTGGTGCAGATTTTAGAAGACGAACAACTGCAGGAGAATGTCCATGCCAATACTGCTCTAAATCCTGATAGTCCGTCTGCATTTGAGCCGTTGTGGCATCAGCTAAATCAATCCAAAACATCAAATGTTGCTGGTATTCTATGGCTTTCGAGCTTAGACGAAGTATCGAGTGAGGTATCGAGTGTCGAGCTGACTGCTTCGCCCTTATTCAGTGCTGTTAATAAGCAGTGTGTTCGGTTGCTATATCTAATGCAGAGCTTGGTACAACAATCGGAGCTATCACAAACTAAGCTATGGGTTGCCACCCAAAATGGTGTGGCATTGGGGTCAGCCTTGCCCGCTGTTGAGCAAGCACCGCTCCGAGGAATGAGTCGTATTTTTGGTCTGGAGCATCCCCAGCAGTGGGGCGGCTTAATCGACCTAGATAGCGAATCTTCTATAGTCCACAAGTCTCAAGTGCTCACTGGTGAAGTATTAACAAATCGTACCGAAGACCAGGTAGCCTATCGCAACAACAACCGATATGTAGCCAGACTGGTGAGTCGTCAGCCGGTTTTGAATGCTTCAGTCTCCATAGATCCGGAAGGCAGTTATCTCATCAGTGGGGGGCTGGGAGGATTAGGTCTCACTGTGGCGCAATGGTTAGTTGAGCAAGGAGCGCGTCAGCTGATTCTGTTGAGTCGTCGAGGGGCGGACACCTCAGCCAAACAAGCGGCCGTTGCTCACCTAGACTCTATGGGAGTGCGGGTGAAAGTAGCTGCGGTGGATGTGAGTGATGCCACCGCTTTAGGAGAGATATTGGCAGACCTATCAGCGCCATTTTCCTCAATTCGAGGCGTTGTTCATGCTGCGGGACTTGATGGCGGTCTTCACCCAATTGGGAGTTTAGCCCCAACGGTGCTGGAGCAGACTCTAGCGCCTAAAGTGCAAGGTAGCTGGAACTTACATCAGCAGAGTCTAGATTGGGACATCGACTTTTTCATTAACTTTAGCTCCATTGCAGCGGTATGGGGGTCTGGCTATCAGGCGCATTATGGAGCCGCCAATGAATTTCAAAATCTGCTGAGTGAGTATCGTCGCCATCAGGGGTTACCGTCGCTAACCATCAATTGGTCAGCAATTAATGGTGTTGGCATGATGACCAACGCGGACCCTGCGCATATGACCAAGCTCTCTGACATAGGCATCACACCTTTAGAGGTACCGCATATGACAGCCGCTTTAGCAGTGCTGTTGGGCAGCCAAGTCAGACAGTGTGTTGTTGCCGATATAGATTGGCAAAAATTAAATAGTGTCTATCAGGTGGGGCGTCCTCGACGTTTATTGCAGGAGTTATTGGCTCCAGAAGTTGTCGAGGCGCAGTCTGTTGGTCAAAGCGAATGGCTAAGAGAATTACAATTGCTGTCGGCATCAGAACAGCGGGAGATCCTAAAGCGCACGGTACAAGAAGAGGTTGCTCAGGTATTGGGGTTAGGTGCCGAGGCTCTGCCGGATGTGCAGGTGGGTTTCTTTGAGCTAGGGATGGATTCATTAATGGCGGTGGAGTTGCGGAGTCGTCTGAGCCAGCGAGTGGGCATACCGTTGTCGTCCACGGTGGCGTTTGACTTTCCGAATATCGAGCGGTTGAGTGAGTATCTGGCCAACGAGCTGTTAGAACTGACTTCAGAAACCAATGCCGATCCTCGAACTCCCTTACCATTGCCGGGGTTAGATGAGCCCATTGCGATTGTAGGAATGGGGTGTCGCTTCCCCGGTGGGGTTGAGTCCCCTGAAGACTTCTGGCAGCTGTTGTCATCGGGTCGAGATGCGCACAGTGAGATTCCCTCAGATCGTTGGGATGTGGAATCGTACTATGACCCCGACCCAGAGGCTCCCGGCAAGATGCTCACGCGCTCCGGTCACTTTGTGAAAGATGTTGAGCAGTTTGACCCCGCGTTCTTTGGCATCTCTCCGCGTGAAGCAGTAGCAATGGACCCGCAACATCGATTGTTGTTGGAAGTGAGCTGGGAAGCGCTGGAACGAGCAGGTCAGCCGCACGAGCGCCTGTCAGAATCAGTGGTGGGCATTTTTGTAGGCAATGATGGTCATGATTATGAACAACTGCTGCAAGAGCATTGCCAAGCCATGCCCGAGAGTCCGCTGGTGCCGTATGTCGGAGTGGGCAGTCATATCTCGAGTGCAGCAGGGCGACTGGCCTATACGTTAGGGTTTACGGGGCCAACTATCACGTTGGATACGGCGTGCTCGTCGTCGCTAGTGGCGGTGCATCAAGCGTGCAACAGTTTACGGCTAGGAGAATGTGAGATGGCGCTGGCGGGGGGAGTGAAGCTTCATTTGACGCCGGCTGGGTATATTGGCACGTCTCGAGCGCGGATGCTATCGCCAGATGGCCATTGCAAGACATTTGATGCGTCAGCGGATGGCTATGGTCGCGGCGAGGGCTGTGGGTTAGTGGTGCTAAAGCGGCTGCAGGATGCGGAGCGAGCTGGGGATGAGATTTTGGCATTGATCCGCGGGAGTGCGGTGAATCAGGATGGCCCCAGCAGTGGGTTAACGGTACCGAATGGTCAGTCCCAGCAGCGGTTGATGCAGCAGGCACTCGCACAGGCGAAGGTCTTACCCACTGAGGTGAGCTATCTCGAAGCGCATGGGACAGGGACGTCACTCGGTGACCCAATAGAAGTGAATGCAGCGATGAGCGTGTTGGGAGAGCATCGTTCTGTTACCCATCCACTATGGCTGGGGTCAGTGAAGACAAATATTGGCCATCTAGAGGCGGCGGCGGGTATCTCGGGATTAATGAAAGTGGTGTTGTCACTGCAGCATCGTCAAATTCCAGCCCACTTGCATTTAGACACTCCCAATCCGAAGATCGATTGGCAAGAGTGGCTACAGGTGCCCCAGGAGTTAACCGAATGGGCGTCAGAAGGATCTCGAATAGCGGGAGTAAGTGCGTTTGGGTTCACGGGAACAAATGCCCATGTGGTGCTCGAAGAACCGCCGTCCTCCCCAGCAATTTCCCAGCTAGCTGCTGAACGACCGTTGAACATCTTAACCCTATCGGCTAAAACATCCGAGAGTCTCTTAAAGTTAGCTGAGCGCTACGGTGACCATGTGATACATGAGCCAGACCAACGGATTGGCGATATGTGCTTTAGTGCGAATACCGGACGATTGGCCCACACTCATCGTCTGAGTGTGGTGGCAGCAACCAAGTCAGAGCTGTCTGCAAAGTTGAGAAGCTATGCCTCTGGCCAATCAATGCCTGGCGTCACCAGTGGTGAGGTGCCGAGTGGCAATGCTCCGAAACTGGCGATGCTCTTTACGGGCCAGGGGTCTCAGTATGTGGAGATGGGTCGAGAGCTGTATGAGACTCAGCCTACGTTCCGCCAGACACTGGATGAGTGTGCGGAGATTCTGGATGGCTATTTAGAGCAGCCGCTGTTGTCGGTACTGTATCCCACTGAAGCGTCAGCGAACGAGGAGAGTCTGCTAGCTCAGACGGCCTACACTCAGCCAGCGTTGTTTGCCCTGGAGTATTCGCTCTATCAGCTGTGGCGGTCGTGGGGGATTGAACCGACGGTTGTGATGGGTCACAGTGTGGGCGAGTATGTGGCGGCGTGTGTAGCGGGCGTCTTCTCTCTAGCTGATGGGTTGAAGCTGATAGCCAAGCGCGGCCAATTGATGGGGCAGCTGCCTGCGGGCGGGACGATGGTGTCGGTGATGGCCTCAACTCAGCGAGTTAGGGAGATGATCGATACACAGCCTGAAGGAGCGGTTGTTGCCATCGCCGCTCTCAATGGGCCAGAGAGTACGGTCATCTCTGGCGAAGTAGAGGCGGTTCAACAGGTGGTAGGTGAGCTTGAGGAACAAGGCATTAAGACCAAAACTTTGCAAGTTTCCCATGCCTTCCACTCTCCGCTGATGGAGCTGATGCTCGATGAATTTCGTCAGGTGGCTCAACAGGTTTCTTACAGGCACCCTCAGCTCAAGCTGATATCGAATGTGACGGGAGCGGTGATTACGGAAGTGGTGGCCACCCCAGAGTATTGGTGTGAGCATATTCTGCAGCCGGTTAACTTTGTTGGTGGCATGGCGACTTTGGAGCAGCAGGGCTGTGGAGTGATGCTTGAATGTGGTCCCACCCCAATATTGTTGGGGATGGCACGACAATGTGTGTCAGAGAGTGAAGAGTGTCTGTGGCTACCGTCTTTGAGAAGGCAACAGTCAGATTGGCAGCAGTTGTTGAGCAGTGTCAGTCAGCTGTATGTGGTGGGAGTCTCGTTGGATTGGGATGGGTTCGAGCGAGACTATCCCCAGCGACGCAAAGTCTCCTTGCCCACGTATCCATTCCAGCGACAGCGCTATTGGGTAGAGTCGTCTGCACATGCATTGTCACAGCAGCCTATCCTGACATCAGAGGTGTTAGCGCTTCTGGAAGCGGGCAATACATCGGCGGTTCTAGACCAGCTTCAGCAGCGTGAAATGTATTTAGATACATTGTCACCAGAGGCGCTTCTGGAGCAGCTGAGTCAACTGCATCAGCGTCAACGGATCGAAGCGAGTGTCAAAGAGCTGTTGTATGAAACCGCCTGGCAGGTTCATCCCCCGTTATTGGATATCGCCATATCGCCGAGCCAATGGCTGTTGATCAGCCCTGGCAATGGTCTATCAAAGAGCCTGAGCGCCCAGATGAAAGCGGCGGGACACCACTGCGAGGAGCTGTTGGTAGCGTCAATGCCGACCACCACTGAGGAGCTGACCCGTTATCTCACCCAACTGGTTGAAAATCACATACTCCCGTTAGCAGGCATTATCTATCTAAGTCCAGCGGAGCCATTGCCAGAAGATTGGTCAAATGAGGAGTGTCAGACTCATCTACAACAGTCCCTATGGTCTGTTGTGACCATTGTGCAGTCTGTTAGTCAGCTGTCAGTGACCGGGCTAAAGCTATGGGTGGTAACGAGCAACGCCCAAGCGATAGAGTCTAGTGTTGTGCATATTACCCAGAGATCACTCTGGGGTCTGGGTGGCGTCATCGCGCTGGAGTATCCGGAGCAATGGGGTGGGTTAATCGATTTGGAGACTTCTGCGGCAGCAGACATAGGTGCATCGCAGATATGGTCAGAGATTATCCATGGCAACGATGGCATCACTGTGGCCTATCGTCAACAGCAGCGCTATCTGCCCGAGTTGGTGCGCTCAGCAGGGGTTAACTCAGAGCCATCTGTCAGTGTAGAGCATAGCTATTTAATTAGTGGCGGGTTAGGAGCCCTGGGCCTGCAGGTAGCAGAGTGGTTGAGTGAGCAGGGGGCTGGCCATTTAGTGTTGCTGGGCCGACGCGGTATCACAACAGAATCACAGCAGGCAGTTGTTGAGCGTCTCCGCGACCAGGGAACTCAGGTGGAGGTGCTGGCGGTGGATGTGAGTGATGAGCGCGCGCTAACGGAGCAATGGTTGTCTGTCTCATCGAAGATTCCACCATTACGCGGTGTGATTCATGCAGCGGGTATTTTGGATGATGGTTTGTTGCAAGGTCAAACGTGGGAGCGGTTTGCCACAGTGCTGTCGCCAAAAGCGCAGGGTGGCTGGAATTTACATCGTTTGACAGAGAGTCAAGACTTAGACTTCTTTATCTGTTTTTCGTCAGCGGCCTCTGTTTTAGGAAGTTTGGGCCAAAGTAACTATGCAGCGGCTAATGCATTTCTCGATGGTCTCTGTGCCTATCGTCGCCAGTTAGGGCTAGTCGGGCTGAGTCTCAACTGGGGACCGTGGGAAGGTGGAGGGATGGCGTCGACGTTATCGTCAGCTCTCAAAGCGCGTATGAGTCAAATGGGGTTGCGATCGCTTTCTGTCGAGCAAGGATTACAGACGCTCAAGCAGCAACTAGGGAATCAGGGACAAGTGAGCGTCTTGGCGTTTGATTGGGAGCGTTTGATTGACAGACTCAATCCTCAACAGCAGTCGTTCTTTGCGTCGGTATTGCCAACTGACGTGTTGGCAAAGGCCAAGCAAAGCCGCACTCATCCCTCGGCGACTTTGCAACAAGAGCTAGCGAGAGCAACCGCATCAGAACAGCGAGAGATCCTGAAGCGGACGGTTCAGGCAGAAGTGGGCCAAGTATTGGGATTAGGTGCGGATGCTTTGCCGGCCCCGCAGGTGGGCTTTTTTGAGTTGGGGATGGATTCGTTAATGGCGGTAGAGTTGCGGAATCGTTTGAGCCAACGGGTAGGTCTAACCTTGTCGTCGACAGTGGCGTTTGACTTTCCAAATATTGACCAGTTGAGCGAATATCTGGCCCAAGAGCTGTTAGAGCCGGATTCAGAAGGCAAGGCGACTGCTCTGCGACCGTTAACGCTGCCAGGATTCGATGAGCCCATTGCGATAGTCGGGATGGGGTGTCGCTTTCCGGGGGGTGTAGAGTCACCCGAAGACTTCTGGGAGATGCTCCAAGCTGGTCGGGATGGCCATGGTGAGATCCCGTCTGTGCGTTGGGATGTAGATGCGTACTACGACCCCGACCCAGATGCGTCGGGCAAGATGGTGACTCGCCATGGACACTTTGTGGATAACGTAGACCAGTTTGACCCAGGGTTCTTTGGCATCTCTCCTCGCGAAGCGGTGGCGATGGACCCACAGCATCGGTTGTTGTTGGAAGTGAGTTGGGAAGCGCTGGAACGAGCGGGTCAGAAGCATGAGCGACTCTCTGAATCAGTGGTGGGGATTTTTGTGGGCAATGACGGCCATGACTATGAACAGCTGCTGCAACAACATTGTCAAGCCTCTCCCGAGAGTCCGCTGGTGCCGTATGTGGGCGTGGGCAGTCATATATCAAGTGCGGCGGGCCGACTAGCGTATACGTTAGGGTTTACAGGGCCAACCATCACGTTGGATACGGCGTGTTCCTCCTCGTTAGTGGCGGTTCATCAAGCGTGCAACAGTTTACGGCTGGGAGAATGTGAGATGGCGCTAGCGGGCGGTGTGAAGCTGCATTTGACGCCAGCGGGGTATATTGGCACGTCTCGAGCCCGGATGCTATCGCCGGATGGACATTGCAAGACGTTTGATGCATCGGCGGATGGGTATGGTCGTGGTGAAGGCTGTGGGTTAGTGGTGCTAAAGCGACTGCAGGATGCGGAGCGAGCTGGGGATGAGATTTTGGCCTTGATCCGTGGGAGTGCGGTGAATCAGGATGGCCCGAGCAGTGGGTTAACGGTACCGAATGGTCAGTCACAGCAACGATTGATGCAGCAGGCATTAGCTCAGGCGAAGGTTTTACCCACTGAGGTGAGCTATCTCGAAGCGCATGGGACGGGCACGTCGCTGGGGGACCCGATAGAAGTGAATGCGGCGATGAGCGTGTTGGGAGAGAATCGCCCTCAGACAGAGCCGTTGTGGTTAGGGTCCGTGAAGACAAATATTGGTCATTTAGAGGCGGCGGCTGGTATCTCTGGGTTGATAAAAGTAGTGCTGTCACTGCAGCATCGTCAAATTCCAGCCCACTTGCATTTAGACACCCCCAATCCGAAGATCGATTGGCAAAACTGGCTACAGGTGCCCCAGGAGTTAACCGACTGGCAGAGTGAAGATCGTCGGATAGCGGGAGTAAGTGCGTTTGGGTTCACGGGAACAAATGCCCATGTGGTGCTTGAAGAAGCGCCGCCCCTGGTTGAGAAGGTTATCGTTGAAAACGAGCGACCGCTGAACGTCCTAACCTTATCGGCTAAAACATCCGAGAGTCTTTTAGAGTTAGCTGAGCGCTACGGTGACCACTTGATTAATGCTCCTGAGCACCCGCTTTCGGATGTGTGTTTTAGTGCCAATACCGGACGATTGACTCACAATCATCGTCTAAGTGTGGTCGCAACAAGTGGGTCAGAGCTGTCAGGCAAGTTACGAAGCTATGCAGCGGGTCAAGTTGTCCCTGGAGTGGTCAGTGGTGAAGTGCCGAGTGGAGAGACTCCGAAACTGACGATGCTCTTTACGGGGCAGGGGTCTCAGTATGTGAAGATGGGGCGAGAGCTGTATGAGACTCAGCCTACGTTTCGCCAGGTACTGGATGAGTGTGCGCAGATTCTAGATGACTATCTAGATCAGCCGTTGCTGGAGGTTCTCTATCCCACCGATGAGGCGAACGAGGAGAGCCTTATAGATCAGACGGCCTATACCCAGCCAGCGCTGTTTGCCCTGGAGTATTCGCTGTATCAGCTGTGGCGGTCATGGGGGATTGAGCCAGATGTCGTGATGGGCCACAGTGTGGGTGAATATGTGGCGGCCTGTGTGGCGGGTGTCTTCTCTCTAGCCGATGGCTTAAAGCTGATTGCTAAGCGGGGGCAGCTGATGGGGCAACTGCCTGCGGGCGGGACGATGGTGTCGGTGATGGCCTCAGCTCAGCGAGTTAGGGAGATGATTGATACACAGTCTGAAGGAGCGGTTGTTGCCATCGCCGCTATCAATGGGCCAGAGAGTACGGTCATCTCTGGCGAAGCAGACGCGGTTCAGCAGGTAGTCGGTGAGCTTGAGGAACAGGGCATTAAGACCAAAACTTTGCAGGTTTCCCATGCGTTCCACTCTCCGCTGATGGAGCCGATGGTGGCTGAGTTTCGTCAGGTGGCTCAACAGATTGACTACCGCGAGCCGACAGTGAAGCTGATCTCCAATGTGACGGGAGAGCTAGTGAGTAATGCTGTTTCTTCTGCTGACTATTGGTGTGAGCATATTTTGCAGCCGGTTAACTTTGTCGGAGGCATGGCGACATTGGAGCAGCAGGGCTGTGGAGTGATGCTTGAATGTGGTCCGCAGCCGATATTGTTGGGTATGGCGCGTCACTGTCTGGGTGAGAGTGACACGCGAGTCTGGCTACCATCTTTGAGAAGGCAACAGTCGGATTGGCGTCAGCTACTGAGCAGTGTGAGTCAGTTGTATGCCATTGGTGTCTCGTTAGATTGGGTCGGCTTTGAGCGAGACTATCCTCAGCGACGTAAAGTGTCGTTACCGACGTATCCATTCCAACGACAGCGCTATTGGGTAGAGTCTTCTCAACCAGGTCTTGTTGAGTCTGCGCAGACTACCCAGGTGACTGATCTGTTGAATCAGGGTAACATCACTAAACTAAGTCGACTGCTCCGTGAGACGTCTGATGCGACTGAGACCTTAGAACAACTGGTGAAGGTGCATCAACAGCAGCTAGCCAGCCAGTCGGTGCAAGAGCTCATGTACGCAGTGGAATGGATGCCTGTCGAGCTGCCGCCAATAGTAGAGAGTCAGGGCTCTGGTCACTGGTTAATTTTTGCCGCATCTGAATCCTTGGGTAAAGGGGTTATCGACCAGCTGCATCACCATGGTCACACCACAACGCTGATTATCGTCTCAGACGAAGATCTTTCTCAAAGCCAAGACCATGCCGATTATGTTGTATGTCCTGACAGTCCGGCTGCCTTTGATCGGCTGTGGCATCATTTAGACCAAGATATTTCAATGGAGGTGGTCGGCATTCTCTGGCTCTCGAGCATCAATGAGGGTATCGGTGTAGCACCGACGGTTTCGAGAGTGACAACAGCAGTTAATAATCACTGCACTCAGTTGTTGTATCTGATGCAGAGTCTGGTGCAACAATCGGAGCGCTCACAAACTAAGCTGTGGGTGGTCACGCAAAATGGAGTGGTGATCGGGCCAGAAGACCCGGCTATTGAGCAAGCTCCGCTCCGAGGAATGAGTCGCATCTTTGGTTTGGAGCACCCTGGGCAGTGGGGTGGGTTAATCGACTTGGAAAGCGGTGCTGCCATCGAGCACCAGGCGCAAGTTCTCATCCATGAAGTTCTGAAAAATGCGACCGAAGACCAGGTGGCCTATCGCAACAACAACCGATATGTGGCCCGACTGGTGAGTCGTCAGCTGACTGTGGAGTCCCCCATCTCCATTTGTTCGGAAGGCAGTTATCTCATCAGTGGTGGAATGGGCGGTTTAGGGCTAGCAATTGCCCAATGGCTGGCTGATCAAGGAGCCCGTTACTTGATTCTACTTAGTCGGCAAGGTGCAAATACGCCTGTTAAGCAAGCGGCGGTTGAACAACTAACATCTAGCGGCATCCAGGTGTGGACCCCGGCTGTGGATGTCACGGATGAAATCGCCTTAGCGGAAGTATTGTCTCAACGACCAGCGTCATTGCCACCGATTCAGGGAGTTATCCATGCCGCTGGCATTACTGGTGGGTTGCACTTGACTGACAGTTTGGAACCCGCTGTTTTGGAGCAGACCCTAGCGCCAAAAGTCAGTGGCAGTTGGAATCTGCATCAGCTGAGTTTGGAGTGGGACTTGGACTTTTTCGTGAACTTCAGTTCCATTGCAGCGGTATGGGGGTCTGCATATCAGGCGCACTATGGAGCCGCTAATGAATTTCAAAATCTGCTGAGTGAGTATCGCCGCAATCGGGGGTTACCGTCGCTAACCATCAATTGGTCAGCCATTGCAGACGTTGGCATGATGACCGAAGCAGACACAGAAAATACCACCAGGCTGACCGATATTGGCATTACGTTTCTACAAGTACCGCAGATGACGGCTGCCCTGGGAGCGTTGCTGGGTAGCCAGGCACGGCATTGTGTTGTTGCCGATGTAGATTGGCAAAAATTAAATGGTGTTTATCAGGTAGGTCGTCCTCGTCGGTTGTTGGAGCAGCTAATCGAATCAGAGGTATTCGAGAAGTCCTCATCGGTTCACAACGAATGGCTCAACCAGCTACAGGCACTGCCGATAGGCGAGCAGCTATCTGTTCTCAAGCGCACGACACAAGAAGAGGTAGCTCAAGTGTTGGGGTTAGAGGAAGGTGCGTTGCCAGATCCACAGGTAGGCTTTTTTGAGCTGGGGATGGATTCGTTAATGGCGGTAGAGTTGCGGAGTCGTCTGAGCCAGCGGGTTGGCATACCGTTGTCGTCCACAGTGGCGTTTGACTTTCCGAATATCGAGCGTCTAAGCGAGTATCTAGCCCAAGAGCTGTTAGACCTGAATGCTGAGCCCGACGCCGGTTCTCGCTCCCCCTTACCATTGCCAGGATTCGATGAGCCGATAGCAATTGTAGGGATGGGATGTCGCTTTCCCGGTGGTGTAGAGTCCCCTGAGGCATTCTGGGAGCTGTTGTCATCAGGGCGAGATGCGCATAGTGAGATTCCCTCTGACCGGTGGGATGTTGATGCCTACTATGACCCTGACCCAGATGCACCCGGCAAGATGCTCACGCGCTCCGGTCACTTTGTGAAGGATGTTGACCAATTTGACCCCGCGTTCTTTGGCATTTCCCCGCGGGAAGCAGTGGCCATGGACCCACAGCATCGGTTGTTGTTAGAAGTGAGTTGGGAAGCGCTGGAACGAGCAGGTCAGAAGCATGAGCGCCTGTCAGAATCAGTGGTGGGCATCTTCATTGGCAATGACGGTCATGATTATGAACAGCTATTGCAAGAGCATTGTCAAGTCTCGCCCGCGAGTCCCTTGGTCCCCTATGTCGGTGTGGGCAGTCATATCTCGAGTGCGGCGGGCCGATTGGCATATACATTAGGCTTTACGGGACCCACCATCACGTTGGATACGGCGTGTTCATCATCGCTAGTGGCAGTGCATCAAGCGTGCAACAGTTTGCGGCTAGGAGAATGTGAGATGGCGCTGGCGGGCGGTGTGAAGCTCCATTTGATGCCAGCGGGGTATATTGGCACGTCTCGGGCGCGGATGCTGTCGCCGGATGGGCATTGCAAGACGTTTGATGCATCGGCGGATGGGTATGGTCGCGGCGAAGGCTGTGGACTGGTGGTGCTGAAGCGGCTGCAGGATGCGGAGCGAGCTGGGGATGAGATTTTGGCATTGATTCGTGGGAGTGCGGTGAATCAGGATGGCCCGAGCAGTGGGTTAACGGTACCGAATGGTCAGTCACAGCAACGGTTGATGCAGCAGGCATTAGCGCAGGCGAAGGTTTTACCCACTGAGGTGAGCTATCTCGAAGCGCATGGGACGGGGACGTCGCTGGGAGACCCGATAGAAGTGAATGCGGCGATGTCGGTCTTAGGAGACAATCGTTCTGAGACTCATCCGTTGTGGCTGGGGTCAGTGAAGACAAATATTGGTCATCTCGAAGCAGCGGCAGGGATTTCGGGGTTAATGAAAGTAGTGCTGTCACTGCAGCATCGTCAAATTCCAGCCCACTTGCATTTAGACACTCCCAATCCGAAGATTGATTGGCAAGAGTGGCTACAGGTGCCTCAAGAGTTAACCGAATGGCAGAGTGACGGTGCTCGAATAGCGGGAGTGAGTGCGTTTGGCTTTACGGGCACGAATGCCCATGTGGTGCTCGAAGAACCGCCGACACAGGTTATTTCTCATAAAGCAGAGTATGAGCGCCCGCTGCAAGTATTGACGCTATCGGCGAAGAGTGTGGAGAGTCTCTCTGAACTGGCCGAGCGTTATGGTGACCATGTGATTCATGCCTCTCATCAGTTGCTTTCGGATGTTTGCTTTAGTGCCAACACTGGACGGGTGACCCATCCTTATCGGTTAAGTGTGTTGGCTAACACTTCTACAGATCTGTCTGCAAAGTTAAGAAGCTATGCAGCGGGTCAAGTTGTTCCGGGCGTGTTCAGTGGCGAGGTCAGGGGTGGAGAGACTCCAAAACTGGCTATGCTGTTTACGGGCCAGGGGGCTCAGTATGTGGAGATGGGTCGAGAGCTGTATGAGACTCAGCCTACGTTTCGACAAACATTAGATGAGTGTGCACAGATTCTCGATGACTATCTAGAGCAGTCGCTGTTGTCGATACTGTATCCTACCGATGAGATGGACAACTCAGAGAGTCTTCTAGCTCAGACGGCCTATACACAGCCAGCGTTGTTTGCTCTGGAGTATGCGCTGTATGCGCTGTGGCGGTCATGGGGGATTGAGCCAGATGTCGTGATGGGTCACAGTGTGGGTGAATATGTGGCGGCCTGTGTGGCAGGTGTCTTCTCTCTAGCCGATGGCTTAAAGCTGATTGCTAAGCGGGGGCAGCTGATGGGATACCTGCCTGCGGGTGGAACAATGGTGTCGGTGATGGCTTCGGCTCAGGTGGTGCGTGAGATTATTGAGAGCCAATCTGAGGAAACGATTGTATCTATCGCCGCTATCAATGGGCCAGAGAGTACGGTCATCTCTGGCGAAGCAGGGGCGGTTCAACAGGTGGTGACTCATCTAGAAGCGCAGGGGATAAAAACGAAAGCATTGTTGGTCTCCCATGCGTTCCACTCGCCACTGATGGCACCTATGGTGGATGAGTTTAGGCAAGTGACGGAACAAGTGTCTTACGGGCCTCCAAAACTCAAGTTGATATCGAATGTGACAGGAGAGCTAGTGAGTGACGTTGTTTCTTCTGCTGACTATTGGTGTGAGCATATTTTGCAGCCGGTTAACTTTGTCGGAGGCATGGCGACATTGGAGCAGCAGGGCTGTGGAGTAATGCTTGAATGTGGTCCGCAGCCGATATTGTTGGGCATGGCACGTCAGTGTCTGGGTGAGAGTGACACGCGAGTCTGGCTACCATCTTTGAGAAGGCAACAGTCAGATTGGCACCAGCTGTTGAGCAGTGTCAGTCAGCTGTGTGTGACGGGTATATCAGTAGATTGGGATGGGTTTGAGCGTAATTACCCTCAGCGATGTAAAGTGTCGTTACCGACGTATCCGTTCCAACGACAACGCTATTGGGTCACAGATCAGTATCATTCTGACGGCTTAGAAGTTCAAGTCAATGGTTTTGAGAAGACTTTGGCCGCACAGCTTGGTAATATTCATAGCACCAGCAACAAGCATCCATTACTAGGACAACCCTTGATGACAGCTGCTCATCGACCTGGAGAACATCTGTGGTTGAGTGTATTTGATTCACAACGTCTGTCTGCTCTCGGAGAAAATGGCCTTTTGGGAAGTTCTGGTCTGTTTTTAGGTACCTATGTAGAAATGGCACTAGCGGCTGCTAATACTGCATTAGGAGTGTCTAAAGACTATCGGCTAAGTGACTTGGAACTCCATACTCCCTTCGTTCTCCCTGAGGATCACCCGTGTCCTGTTCAGGTGGTGTTAGTAGAACAGCCTAACGGCCTCAGTACATTCCAGGTCTACAGTCGAGCTAACAATTCACAACCGGCGCATCAATCTTGGATTCTTCATGCCAGCGCCAATATTCACCACGCATAATTTTGGGATTAGTATCTAATGCAATCATCCACAATTGTTCAAGAAAAACGCGGGCAAATCACCGGACAAGCCATGCAGTTTGGCTTAATGTTTTTTTCTAGTGGTGAGTCTGCTGCTGGTCAAAATAAGTATCACCTGTTGCTTGAAAGTGCCAAATTTGCCGATCAACACGGATTTTCTAGTGTTTGGGTGCCTGAGAGACACTTTACGGCTATGGGGTGTATCTATCCTAATCCAGCGGTGGTGCAGGCAGCGTTAGCTCGAGAAACCCAACGTATCCGTTTGCAGGCTGGCAGTGTGGTGTTACCACTGCATCATCCCATTCGCGTTACTGAAGAATGGTCAATTGTGGATAACCTGTCAGATGGAAGAGTAGGGGTTTCGTTTGCCTCTGGCTGGAACCCGAGTGATTTTGTCTTTTTCCCAGAGAGATTTTCTAATCGCTATGAAGAGATGTGCCAGGGCATTCACCAGGTGCAAAAGCTCTGGCGTGGGGAATCTATGTCTATTACTCGGGGAGATGGAAAACAACAAAATGTAAAGGCTTACCCTAGTCCGGTTCAGCCAGAGTTACCTATTTGGCTTACGGCAGCTAGCAACCCGAGAACGTTTATTAAAGCTGGGGAGTTGGGGATCAATTTGCTGACCCACCTGTTTGATCAAGAGGTAGAGGTTCTGGCTGAGAAAATCGCACTCTATCGTCAAGCTCGTCTACAGCACGGACATGATCCTGAAGCTGGACTGGTAACCGTTGCACTCCATACCTTTGTAGGACACGAGCTTGATATTGTTCAAGAACAGGTAAGGGTGCCTTATTGTAACTATCTCAAATCCAACATAAATATACTCAAGGGCTTGGGGGAAAGCCGTGATATGAGTTTCTCCATTGAATCTTTGTCACCACAGGATTTAGATAGCCTTACGAACTTAGTTTTTGATAAATTCTTTTATGATCGTCGTGCCCTTCTCGGTACTCCAGAAAGCTGCAGTGAACTTGTTGAGCGGCTGCGACAGATCGGAGTAAATGAGATTGCTTGTTTGCTAGACTTTGGTCCTGATGATGATCTAATTCTGGAGCATCTTCCGTATCTTGATCAACTGCGGCAAGCATGTGAAAAAGTTAATCAACCTATTGTTCAGTCCTCTGTAGATTTAACGAAGTTTACAGCTTTTGTTCCTAAACAACCTTCTACACCAAGTGAGCCTGACTTTGAAGCATCGCTGGATGACATTCGGAGTCGGTGCCAGCAGGAGAGTACGGGCGTAGAGTTCTATCAACGACTTCAAGCTCAGGGCGTTGACATAGGATCAGGTGTTCAGGGAATTTCAGAGCTTTGGCAGGGAACAGAAGAGGCATTGGGTAAAATTTGTCTGCCTGATTCGCTGACCTCAAAGGTCGCAGATTATGGCTTTCATCCAGCATTGTTGGATATTTGTCTACAGGTGTTTTTGGCTACCATGCCAACGGACGAGAACGGTGAATTACAGGCTCACTACCAACCCACACATCTGGGTAAGCTTGAGTTAGAAGGCACTCTTCACGATACCGAATTCTGGAGTCATGCGACTTTACGTTCTAAAAGTGCTGACGATACACCAACCTATGAAGGGGATGTGCGTATTCTGAATCTGGCTGGTCAAGTGGTAGTACGGGTGACCGGACTACGATTACGGCAAACCTCAGCAGAGCCCCAAAACCACCTTATTAAGGACTGGTTCTATGGCATAGAATGGCAGCCTCGTCCCATTCGACAAGCCATGCCTGACTACCTGGTTTCTCCTCAAGAGATTGGCCAACAGGTGCGTCAACAGATGACTCAGCAGGAGGGCTGGTCTTCTTTAGACGTTTATCAATCCCTGCTTCCTCAACTCGAAGTCCTAAGTGTGAACTATATTCTCTGGGCGTTTTATCAGATGGGTATCGAACTGCAGCGGGGACAGCGTTTGTTGTTAACTGATATTAATCAGCAGGTTGTTGATGAGCATCAACGATTGTTTCGTCGCTTGTTGCAAAATCTTCAACAAGTTGGGATTTGTCGGGCCATTACAAATCATGAATGGGAGGTGACCCAGACAGTGGCGATCGCAAATCCCCAAACTACTTTGCAATCGCTGCAAGACCAGTATCCTCAGTGTTCTGCAGACCTTGAGCTATTGGGTTGCTGTGGCCAGCATTTAGCTGCTGTTCTCCAGGGAAAAACCGATCCTCTAGAGTTGCTGGGTTTTACTCTCTCGCTAGACAATTTTTATCAAGACTCTCCGAGCACACAGGTGGCCAATCAACTGGTGCAAGAAGCAATTACCGCTGCTTTAGCACAATTACCTAAAGATAGGATAATTCGCATCTTAGAAATTGGGGCAGGTGCTGGTACAACAACGGCTGCTGTGCTACCGGTGCTACCGGCTGATCGCACTGATTATCGATTTACTGATCTATCTATACCTGAGATCCAATTAAAATTCCAAGACTATCCATTTGTTACCTATCAAGCATTGGATATTGAACAAGCTCCCCAGGAGCAAGGATTTTTAGCGCATCAGTACGATCTGATTATTGCGACTAATGCGCTGCATGAGACCGCTGACATCACCCAAGCGCTCAATCATGTTAAACAAATGTTGGCACCAAAGGGGCTGTTGGTGCTGTTGGAGCAAACTCGGCCACAAGCCTCGACCGATCTGATATTTGGTTTCTTTAAGAGCTGGTGGAAGTTTACCGATACGGCATTGCGATCAGACAGTACTTTACTGAGCACAGCCCAGTGGCAGACCCTCTTACAACAATTGAACTTTTCCCCAGTGGAGGTGATTACGGCTGAGACTGAAGCACTGGCACAGTCGACTGTTATTCTGGCCACAGGCCCCAACAGCCAGCAGGATAACGGTGCTGGCAAAATGCACCCAGAAACAGCGTCAAATCAGTGGCTGATCTTTGCGGATGGTGAGGGCATTGGGCACCAGATAGCCGAGCAGCTGCAAAGCCAAGATAACGGCTGTGTTGTGGTTGTTCCCGGTGAGGCTTATCAGGTCTTAGAAGCTAATCAGATTCAGCTGAACCCGAAACAACCTGATGATTTTCAACGGTTGTTTAAAGAGCTAGCCGATCGTGATGTAGAAGCTTGGCGAGGGGTTGTTTATCTCTGGGGACTCCATGCTTCAGCGACGTCTATGACCGTTGAAGAGTTGGAATCGGTTTATCGTTGGTCTGCCCATACTCCTCTATATTTGTTGCGGGCTCTAGACGGAGTTAGCAGGTTTCAGAAAACTCCGCTGTGGTGGGTGACCCAGGGGGCACAGCGCCTGGAAACAGAGCCCCTGGCCATAGCCCAATCTTTGCTGTGGGGGCTAGGACGTGTTCTTTCGGTGGAACAACCCCAACAATGGGGGGCACTGATCGATCTTGATCCTCAGCTAGCTCAGTCTGAACCAGCTACCCATGCGGCAGAGATTCTTAGTGTGATTCAAGAGCGTGAGCATAAAGTTTATACCAGCTGTGATGATCATCTCGCCTTTCGACGGGGACAATGTTATTCAGCTCAACTAACGTCACAGACCAACCAATTGGCAGAGATGTCCACCTATCGTTGGCAGCCAGAAGCAGGCTATTTGATTGCGGGCGGTCTGGGGGACTTAGGGCTATTTATTGCAGATTGGATGGCAAAACGGGGGGCAAAACACATTGTGTTACTAGGGCGAACGCCTCTACCGTCACGGGATGACTGGCCATCGCTTGAGTCTGACACCACCGCTGCCAAGCGTATTAAGGCTATTCAGGCGATTGAAAAGAGTGGTGCCAAGGTATATCTAGCTTACGCAGATGTTGCTAATGAAGACCAGGTGGGGGATGCGATCGCAAATATCGAACAACAAGGCTGTCCCCCAATTCGAGGTCTGTTTCACCTAGCAACAGTCCCCAGTCCGATGCAGTCCCTAACAGAGACTGATACTGCAGCTTTAGAACATTCCTTTAAGCCCAAGGTTCAAGGCAGCTGGTGTCTCCATCGTCTGTTTGCCGATGAGCCTCTCGATTTCTTTATTCTATTTTCGTCTTGGGCCGGGTTGCTGGGGGATGTAGGGCAAAAAATTGGTGGCTATAGTATGGCCAACACCTTTATGGATGCCCTTGCCCACCATCGGCGCTCCCTGGGGCAAGCGGCCCTTAGCATCAACTGGGGAGATTGGGATGAAATTGGTATTCGTGCCCGTTACATTCAGCAGGGATATCAGATGTTACCAGACAGCTGGGCCCTCAAACCCAGTCAGGGAATACAGGCGCTGGCCCAGTTGTTGTCACAGCCTATGGCTCAGATGGCAGTGCTACCGGTACCGTGGGCAGAGTACTTTAAGCTCTTTCCTCAAGCGGCCACCAAGACTTTCTTACAACCCATTGCTCAAACCTCTGGGCAACAGTCGCAGATTCAGATCCAGCGTCAGTTTTTACAAACGTTAGAGAGTTTGCCGGTTAACCAACGACTAGAGAAATTGGTCGTGCATGTGCAGACGCAGGTGGCTTCAATTATGGGGGTCTCACCGCCAGAATCGCTGGATTTGGAGCGGGGTCTATTTGAAATGGGCATGGATTCTCTCATGGCTCTAGAGCTAAAAAATACTCTAGAGTCCAATCTTGGCATATTTGTTCCAGCGGTTGCTGCGTTTGAACACCCATCTGTTGTCGCGTTATCGACTTATTTAGCGCAAGAGATTTTAGAGTGGGAAATCCCAAATCAATCTGAAACTAGCCCTGAGCCGGATCAAGAGAGCGATAACCCGTTAGACAAAATTACTCAGCTCTCCGATGACGAGATTGAGCAACTATTTGCTGAAAAAATTGCGAGGTAATGGTATCGTGAACGACTTCCTTGAACGTATTCAATCTCTCTCTCCCAAACGGCTAGCGCTTCTCGCCTATGAACTACAGTCGCAGTTAGAGTCCATAGAACAGGCTCGCACAGAAGCCATTGCGATTGTTGGAGTGGGCTGTCGTTTCCCTGGCGGAGTCAACGATCCAGAAGCTTACTGGCAGTTATTGAGCAGTGGTCAAAACCCGATTACGGAGGTTCCTCCAGACCGTTGGGACGTTGATGCATATTACGATCCAGACCCTAGCGCTCCTGGGAAGGCTTACACCCGTCACGGTGGCTTTCTCACCAACGTTGATCAATTTGATCCAGACTTTTTTGGCATCAGTCCTCGTGAAGCCATACATATGGATCCTCAGCAGCGGCTGTTGCTAGAGGTCAGCTGGGAGGCTTTAGAGCGATCGGGCCATGCTCCTAAAAGTTTGATAGGCAGCCGTACAGGAGTCTATGTTGCGATTGGTACTACTGACTATGTTACGTTGCAAACTCGCACTGGTAACCTTGGCGGCATTGATGCCTACAGTGGCTCTGGCAACGGATTTGCCTTTGCCTCTGGACGCATTTCCTATGCCCTGGGTCTACAGGGACCAAATATGGCGTTAGATGGTACCTGTGCTTCTTCTTTAATGGCCGTTCATCTTGCCTGTCAGGGGCTGCGGGGGCGAGAGTGTAATCTAGCGCTGGTGGGTGGTGTTAACCTTCTGCTGTCGCCAGGGGTCAATATTTCATACTCTAAAACCCGCATTCTGGCCGCAGACGGTCGTTGTAAAACATTTGATGCAGCGGCTGACGGCTATGTGCGTTCCGAGGGCTGTGCTGCTTTTGTCTTAAAGCGACTGAGCGATGCTGTTGCCGATCGCGATCCGATTTTAGCCCTGATTCGAGGGTCCGCTATGAATCATGGGGGGGCGAGTGGCGGTCTCACCATTCCCAACGGCTTATCGCAACAGGCTACCATTCGAGATGCCCTAGGCCAAGCTAAGGTAAAACCTCAACAAATTCAATATGTTGAAGCGCAGGGTACGGGCACTCCCCTGGGAGACACCATTGAGGTACGAGCCTTGGGCCAGGTATTTAAAGAAGAACGGCTGTCCGATTTTCCACTCCTGTTGGGCTCGGTCAAAACCAATATCGGCCATACAGAAACAGCCTCTGGACTGGCGAGTTTATTAAAGGTGACATTGGCACTCCAGCATGGCCAACTGCCCCCTCATTTACATCTTCAGACTCTCAATCCTGAGATTAACTTAGATCAAATTCCTGCTCAAATTCCCACTCAGCTAACACCATGGCCGATGAGTTCAGGCCCTCGGCTCGCTGGTATTAACTCCTTTGGTACAAGCGGCGCGAATGCCCATGCAGTATTAGAAGAGGCACCGGTTTTTCCAGAGACTCAGCCGGCGCGAAAGCTGCCCGTATCCCTTCTGCCATTATCTGCCAAGACTCCAGCGGCACTAGTTGAGCTGGTCCAGCGATATGCTCAATTTTTACAAGAGAATCCTAAAGTTGAGCTAGCCGATCTATGTTTTACTGCCGGAGTGGGTCGGTCTCATTTTCAGCATCGATGTCTCTTTACGGCCACATCGATTCCCCAGCTTCAGCAAGCCCTGAATGACTATCTGCACGCCAACGACACATTAAATAGTGCTGCCAACAACGAGCCGGATGCGCCTCCTTCGAATGTAATTGGTTTCTTTCCTGACATAACAGAGGATTTGGGAAACTGTGGCCAACTGTTGATGCAGACCCAGCAAAAGTTTCGAGCTGCTGTTGAACACTGTAATCAAGTTCTGACTGAGAAATTACAGGTTGCTGCTATTGATATTGCCGCTGCGGACGGTGTTAATACCTCTCTGCTTAATGTTGTGGTGCAATATGCCCTCACTGAGCTGTGGCAGTCCTGGGGACTACACCCTTCAGCCTGGATGGGAACTGGTCAAGGTCGGCTGATGGCGGCTTACCAGGCGGGTTATTTGAGTCTGATACAGCTGCTAGAGTGGACAGTCAAAGCAGTGCCCATTACATCGCTGCAGTCACCGACCGGGCTACTCCATGACGAGTTTAACCAGCCCATCCCCTCAGACCTTGTTCTAGAGTGGCTACAGCCAAAACAACCCTCTAAACTGGTGATTCCGCCCCAGGGTCCAGAGCAGATTTTGATTGTGGGCAACATTGAACCCAGCTGGGGCACGTCCAAACACTGGATTCCAGCTGTAGATCCAGTCCAGCCATCCACACTTCTGTTGAGCTTAGGCGAGCTTTATCAGCGCGGGTTTGCCATCGATTGGGCAGGCTTTTATGACGACACAAACCATCGGCGCATTCCTCTGCCGACCTATCCATTCCAGCGACAGCGCTATTGGAATGACCTGGCAGAAAAAGCCGCACCTTTACATCACCCAGCAACGGCAGCTGTATTAGATAGTGACCTTACCCTAGCGGGACTATTGGCCCTGCATCCTGAACAACAGCAGGCGCGTCTTGAGCAGGATTTAACCGCTCGGTTTGCCCAAGCAATTGGTGTAGATCGCGATCGCAGCTCTGACACTGAGCCGCTCACGGCAATGACTCCCATCAGCACGCTGGCCCTAGACTCCATCATGGCCATTGAGCTCAAGTTTGATCTAGAAAAATGCCTGGGTTGTGCAGTCCCACTGGCTCAGTTTTTAACCAGCCATACCATTGCTGATTTAGCCGCTCAAATTCTCGCTAGCTTAACTAGTTCAACAGTTCCGGCTACATTGCCAACTGTTACGTTGGCTCCCGCTGAGCGCCACCAGCCGTTTCCCCTTAACGATATTCAAACCGCCTACTGGGTTGGGCGGGGCAAGACATTTGAAATGGGTAATGTTGCTGCCCATATCTATTCAGAAGTTGAAGGGCATGGACTCGACTGCGAGCGTCTGCAACAGGCGTTTAATCGAGTGATTGAACGTCATCCGGCTCTACGTACAGTCCTATTACCGGATGGTCAGCAACAAGTTTTAGATGATTTGCCACCCTATGAGATCCATCCCTTAGACTGGCAAGCTCTATCCTCAGCAGAACAGCAACAACAGCTGAGTGATCTGCGAAATCGTCTTTCTCATCAGATGCTCGATCCCTATACTTGGCCATTGTTTGAGTGCTGTCTGGTGCGCTTGGATGAGCAAACGGTGCGAATATTTCTGAGTATTGACAGTCTGCTTGTCGATGGGACTAGCCTCGGTATTATCGAGCAAGAGTGGGGGCTGTTCTACCAAGATTTAGACAGTCAGCTACCTCCCCTAGAGCTATCTTTCCGCGATTATGTGCTAGCAATCAAAGCCTTTGAAGAAACAGCCGGGTATGCGATCGCAAAAACCTATTGGCAAGAACGGATTCCTCAGCTGCCTCCGGCCCCAAATTTACCCTTAGCAATCGCCCCAAGCCAGCTGACACAACCCCGCTTTGTTCGTCGGGCAGCCCGTTTAGATAGTCAACAGTGGCAGTTGTTAAAACAGCAGGCCACTCACATGGGTCTGACTCCTTCTGCCTTGCTGTTAGCCGTCTATGCTGAGGTTTTAGCCACCTGGAGTAGGTCAAAGACCTTTTGCATTAATTTGACCACCTTCAATCGGTTACCCATTCACCCCCAGGTACAAAATCTTGTCGGAGATTTTACCTCTCTTACTTTATTAGGGGTTGACTACACCCAACCCAACGCCTTTAAACACCGAGCACGACAGCTACAGCAACAACTCTGGCAAGATCTAGAGCACAGTATGTTTAGTGGCGTTGCCGTAATGCGGGAAATGATGATCCAAACTAAAGAACAGGTGACTATGCCAGTTATCTTTACTAGTTTGTTGGCAAATCCTCAGCTGCAGGAACGGGCCGCTGCAGATACCAATTGGTTGGGCACGTTAGTTTACGCCGTTAGCCAAACTCCTCAGGTTTGGTTAGACAACCAGGTTTATGAAGAAAATGGTGAACTTGTTTACAACTGGGACACGGTGGAAGACCTGTTTCCAGCTGGAATGATAGATGCCATGTTTGCCACCTATGGTCGACTATTAGAGGACCTTGTCGTCAATGCTGAGGTGTGGCAAACATGGCATCCGCTTTATTTGCCACAGGCTCAACAAACATTACAGCAGCAGCTCAATCAGACCCACGCCTCTTTCCCGGCACTGCTGTTGCAAGAGGGCTTCTTTCAGCAGGCTCAGCGCCAACCCCAACATCCAGCAGTGGTTACTCCAGAGTTAACCCTAACCTACGCTGAGCTATCTCAACGGGCTTATCAGGTGGCGCACCGACTACAGCGACTCGGGGTTGAACCCAACCAGCTAGTGGCTATCTCCATAGAGAAAGGCTGGGAACAAGTTGTTGCAGTCTATGGTATTTTGGCGGCTGGTGCTGCCTATGTTCCCATCGATCCCTCGCTGCCGCCAGAGCGTCGTATGGTTCTTCTAGAACAGAGCCAGGTGAAGTGGGTGCTGAGTCAACGCCGCCTGTCGCCCACCATAGCTTGGCCCCAAGCGCAGATGATTGCTGTGGACTCAGAAGATCTTCGCCAGGAGGATGATACCCCATTACCATCTAAACAACAGCCTACGGATCTGGCCTACGTAATCTATACCTCTGGTTCAACGGGCCTACCCAAGGGGGTGATGATCGATCACCAAGGGGCAATGAACACGATTCAGGATATTAACCAGCGCTTTAATGTTGGCCCCCAGGATCGCGTCTTTGCGCTCTCTTCTCTTAGCTTTGATTTGTCAGTTTACGATATCTTTGGCACCCTGGCGGCTGGTGGCACCCTGGTCATACCACCGGCTAATGCGGCTAAAGATCCGGCTGTGTGGTCTCAAGTATTACAGTGTGAGCAAGTAACAATTTGGAACTCTGTCCCGGCGTTGATGCAAATGTTGGTAACCTATGCGGCCAATCGTCCAAACATTGTGCCTAGGTCATTACGATTAGCTTTGTTAAGTGGTGACTGGTTGCCCCTAAGTTTGCCGGATCAAATCCAAGATTTAGTGCCAAAGACCCAGGTCGTGAGTTTAGGCGGGGCTACAGAGGCTTCTATTTGGTCTATCTTTTATCCCATTAAAGAGATTGACCCGACCTGGACGAGTATTCCCTATGGTCGCCCGCTGGCCAATCAGCAGTTTTATGTCCTAGATGAGCATCTGGAAAACTGCCCAGTTTGGGTGCCCGGCCAGCTTTATATTGGTGGTGCAGGTTTAGCCAAAGGGTATTGGTGTGATGAGGCTAAAACCACCGCCAGCTTTATCACCCATCCGCGCACAGGCAAGGTGCTCTATCGTACTGGCGACTTGGGGCGCTATCGACCAGAGGGCGAGATTGAGTTTTTAGGTCGTGAAGATACCCAAGTAAAAGTGGGAGGCTATCGAATTGAACTTGGGGAGATCGAAGCAGCCCTCGAACAACATCCTCAGGTGGCTCAAGCTGTGGTGTTAACAACAGGGGAAACAACTCAAGGACAGCAGCTAGTGGCCAATGTTTGTTTGGAATCGGATGTGACACCTGATCCCTCAAATGCCGAAACCCTCCCAGTTATTTCGGCGATATGCCATGAGCCTGCTCAACAGCCTGAGCGTTGGCAAACCGCTCTATCAACGGCGATGAGTCAAGCTGCTCAAGTCTCTGAGAGTGCTGACTGGCAAAGCTTTAAGAGATTTTGGCAGTATATGCAAGAGCTGTATCAGGTTTCTGTTGGCAGGGCGCTGCATCAGTTAGGATTGTTTACCAAGCCAGGTGATCGCTTCACTCTAAAAGAGCTGCAGCAGCGCAGTAAAATTCACCCCCGCTATCGTCACTGGTTAAAACGAGCGTTAGACCATTTAGTGCAGCAGGACTATTTGCACCAGCAGGGAGCTGACTATATACAACGTTTACCGCTACCTGAGACTATTCCCTCTGAGCTGATACAGAACTTGATTGCAGAAGTGAACCAAACTGTTAATTTGAGCAACACCTCAGCGACCAACCTCCTGGTCAAGACTGTGGATAGCCTGGCCGATATTCTCACAGAAAACCAACACTCAGCCGAATTGTATGCAGATGAGGCGGTCCCGGAAGTCTATGAAAAGCAGTTTCACACCAGTAACTTGGTCATGCAGCATGCGATCGCAGCCTTAGTGGAAAGTTGGAAGCCTGAAGGTACTCTGCGCATTCTTGAAGTGGGTGCCGGGATTGGCTCAACAACCAACTATGTCCTGCCATTGCTGCCAGCGGAGCGTACTCAATATGTCTTTACAGATATTTCTCCGTATTTTATGCAGCTGGCCCAACAAAATTTTGCTGACTATCCCTTCCTAGAAACTAAATTATTCAATCTAGAACAATCTCCTCAAATTCAAAATTACGAGCTGCATAGCTTTGACCTGGTGATTGCGTCTAGTGTTTTACATACCACTCGTGACATTGCTGAGACCCTGACCCATATTGTTTCATTACTGAAGCCGGGGGGCGCTCTACTGCTATTGGAAGAGACCCAATTTCATGCTCCCTTTGATCTGTCCATGGGGCTTCAGCAGGGCTTTGATCGATTTGAAGATACCGCACTTCGACAAGGCCATCCACTGCTTTCTCAAGAACAATGGCAACAGGCGCTTCTGTCAGCGGGCTTTACGGAATGTCAGGTTTTATCCCAATCTGATACCGTGGCTCAATGGATTGGGTTTGATGTTTTTCTAGTGCGGGGGCCTGCCACTGTACGGTCATTCCAACCGGATAATCTCAATCTTTACCTGGAGCAAAAGCTGCCAGCGTATATGGTGCCCCAGAGCTATCTATCATTGGAGACGATTCCCCTAACGGCGAATGGTAAAGTTGATCGCCGTACCCTCCAGGCGTTGTGGCCCACAACCTCGGCTGTTAAGACAGCCTATATTGCACCCCACAATGCAATTCAACAAAGGGTGACGGATATTTGGCAAGACCTGCTAGATCGCGATCGCATCGGCATTAAGGATAACTTTTTTGAATTGGGCGGTGACTCTTTGGTGGCGACCCAAGTTATGGCACGGGTCCAAGAAAGCTTCCAGATAGAAGTTTCACTACGTCACCTATTTGAGGGACCCACTGTGGCAAATCTGGCTGATGTCATTGTTCAAACGCTAGCAGCACAGATAGATCCAGATCTGCTTAGCAGTCTGGAAGCCGATGTGGAGTCGGAGACTGCTGAAGTTCACAGTGTAGTAGGAGATATGGTTTGATGGATAACTTGGCAGATCGCATCTCTCAACTTTCCCCTGAGCAGTTGGCTAGGCTCACTCAGAAGTTGCAACAAAAGCAACCACAGATGCCCTCGATTCCAGTTCAGTCAAGGGATACCAATACCTTTCCCCTCTCATTTGCTCAGCAACGGCTGTGGTTTTTGCATCAACTACAGCCAGAGAGTCCTTTTTATAATGTTCCAGCCACTATTCAAGTGGCAGGGCCACTCGATGTGTCGGTTTTAGGGCGTAGCCTAACGTCCTTGTGTGAGCGTCATGAACCCCTGCGTACGGTTTTTGCACTCGATGCAGCTCAATCCCCCGTTCAGGTGATTCAGTCACCATCGCCCTGGGTTCTAGATGTTATAGACCTGCAGGGACTTTCTCCTAAAGAACAACAGCAGCAAATTAAACAGTGCGAAGTTGCCGTAGCCACAACTCCTTTTAACTTAGCTAAAGGGCCACTGTTTACAACGCTACTCTTACGGTTGGCTCCTGACGAACATATTTTGTATATCTGTTTTCACCACATCATTACAGATGGCTGGGCGCTACAGCTTTTTGTACAGGAACTCAGTGCTCTTTACCAGGCATTTCAGCGTGATCTCCCATCTCCTTTAGCCCCCCTCAAGATCCAGTATGTAGACTATGCAGTTTGGCAGCGACAGCACCTGCAGCAAAGCGATCGCCATTTGCACTATTGGCAGCAGCAGCTAGAAGGGGTGCCCAAAGTACTGAAATTACCCACAGATTATCCTCGTCCTGCGGTTCAAAGCTTAAAGGGAGCCAGGCATCCACTAAAGTTGGGGCCAACCATGACTCAAGCCCTCAAGCAGCTGAGTCAGGATCAAGGAACAACTCTCTTTATGACTGTCCTAGCAGCCTTTAATGTGCTGCTTTATCGCTATACGGATCAAACAGATTTGTTAGTGGGGACCCCCGTGGCAAATCGTAACCAGGTGGCCACAGAGGGATTGATCGGCGTATTGGTAAATATGCTAGCACTGTGCACTCAGCTGCGACGAGAAGACTCTTTCCATCAATTGCTGCAGCGAGTCAAGACATCAGTGGTGGACGCAAATGCTCATCAGGATTTACCGTTTGAACAACTGATAGACGCCATGCAAGTGCAGCGCTCTCGTAGCTACGCACCCCTGCTACAGGTGATACTAACGGTCCAGGCCGCCCCTATGGGACGGCTGATCTGTGGTGATCTCGTGCTACAGCCAGACTTTTTGGATACAAAGACAATTCAGTTTGACCTAGCGTTGCACCTGGTAGAGACTGCAGAGGGCTTACGGGGTTCATTAACCTACAGCACTGATCTGTTTGCAGCAGAGACGATTCATCGCATGGCCAATCATCTGCAGATGATTCTAGAAAAAATCATCTTGACACCGGATTGTTCTATTGCTCAAATACCACTACTAACGCCTAGTGAGTCTGAAAAAGTGCTGCAACAGTGGAATGAAACCCAGGTTTCCTTTCCCAAAACGCTTATCCATCAGCTGTTTGAGCAGCAGGTTGAGCGCTGCCCCCATCAACCAGCCGTAGTTTTTGCTCAGGAAAGCCTGAACTACCTTGAATTAAATACTCGGGCTAATCAACTAGCCCATTATTTACAGGCTGCTGGTGTTGGGCCTGAGACGTTTGTTGGCATCTATGTAGAGCGCTCCATTGATATGGTGGTAGGGATGCTGGGAGTTCTCAAAGCTGGAGCCGCTTATGTACCCTTAGATCCCAACTATTCTGAGAATCGCCTTGAGTTCATTCTCAAGGATACTGATATATCTATACTAATTACCCAGGCTAAACTGGCAAATTCTCTGCCAACCGCCAACAATATCCGCACAATTTCTATAGACACTGATTGGTCCGTTGTTGCTAGCTCATCGTCAGAAAATCCCCGCACGCTGGTCTCACTCCGCAATCTGGCCTATGTAATTTATACCTCCGGCTCTACTGGTCAGCCCAAAGGAGTTGTTATAGAGCATCAGCAGCTGAGCAACTACACTCAGGCGATTACTCAAAGACTGCAACTTGAAGACTGTAAGAGTTTTGCAACGGTCTCTACATTTGCAGCAGATCTAGGCAATACCGTTATCTTTCCTGCCCTCACTAGCGGTGGATGTCTTCACATTATAGAAACTGAACGGACGGTTAATCCTGAAGCCCTCGCCGAGTATTTTACTTGTCATGCCATTGACTGTCTCAAAATTGTTCCATCTCATCTTGCTGCCCTGCTAACCACCTCTCAGCCTGAGCGGGTTCTGCCCCGAAAACATCTGATTCTCGGGGGCGAAGCCTGTTCACGAACGTTAATTGAGCAGATTCAGAGCTATGGAACAGAGTGTCTGATTTTTAACCATTATGGCCCCACAGAAACAACGGTTGGGGCCCTTACCCATGCCTTAGACACAGACTCTAGCGTGGCCAAATCCGCTGCTGAATTCTTAGGATCACCAACTGTGCCCCTAGGGCGTCCACTAGCCAATACCCAAATTTATCTGCTAGATGCCGAACTGCAGCCTGTTCCCCTTGGTGTACCTGGAGAGATTTATATCGGTGGGGCTGGGGTGGCTCGCGGCTACTTAAATCGACCCGACTTAACCGCTCAAAAATTTGTTGCCAATCCTTTTGGGCAAGGACGGCTCTACAAAACAGGCGATCTGGGACGCTATCAGGCTAACGGCAACATCGAGTTTCTAGGAAGAATTGACCATCAGGTGAAACTCCGCGGATTTCGCATTGAGCTGGGCGAAATTGAGACCGTGCTTAGTCGGTACGTAAAGCAATGTGTTGTTCTTTTACAAGCAGACACGTCTGGCAACTCTCAACTCGTCGCCTATGTCGTTATGGCCGCAGATCAGACTAACGTGACGGCGAGCGATCTAAAACAGACACTTAAAGGAGAACTCCCTGAGTACATGGTGCCTACTGTCATCATGTTTCTCGACGTGCTGCCGCTGACCCCTAATGGTAAGGTCGATCATAGGGCTTTACCAGCCCCATCGGCAGAAGAATTAATGGCTGACCAAACCTATGTTGCCCCCCAAAGCGAGCGACAGCATTTGCTGGTGCAGCAGTTTGCTCAAGTTCTCTCATTGCCAGCAGAGCATGTGGGCTTACATGCTAATTTCTTTGAACTTGGGGGACATTCTCTGCTGGCGACCCAGCTGATGTCGCGACTACGACAAATATTTGAGGTAGACGTGTCGCTGGCGATTTTGTTTGAGGCATCCACTGTTGCTGAATTAGATCAGGTACTGCAAAGTTTGGAGCAGAGTGGAACAACCCAGCCAACCATCCCTGCGATTGTGCCACTGTCGCCCACCAAGCGAGATACCTCAAAGCTTCCCCTTTCCTTTGCCCAACAGCGTCTGTGGTTTCTAAATCAGCTAGAGGGTAACTCAGCCATTTACAATATTCCAAAAGCGGTGCGTATCGAAGGCTTGTTGGATGTTGCAGCCATGCAGCAGGCGCTTGATGCTTTGGTGGCTCGTCATGAGAGCCTACGGACTTGTTTTCCTGCCTGTGGTGACAGCGCAGTGCAGTGTGTTTTGCCTAAATTCCACCTGCTGCTAACGGTCATTGAAGCGGGTGACTTAGACTGTTCCATAACAAACTGGCTAACAGAGCAAGCCCAGCAGCCGTTTGATTTAGAAACCGGACCGCTCTTGCGAGTCAAGCTTTTGCGGCTAGAGCCCACCCAGAGTATCTTGTCGGTGGTGCTGCACCACATTGTTAGTGACGCTTGGTCAGCGGGGATTTTTATTCGCGAAATCACAGCCCTTTATCTGGGTTATCAAACCGGACAGCCGGCTGAGCTGCCACATCTGCCAATTCAGTACGCTGACTACGGTGCATGGCAACGCCAATGGCTACAGGGAGACGTGCTTGAACAGCAGGTGCGCTACTGGCAACAGCAGCTGGCTGGGGCTCCGGCACTGTTGGACTTGCCCACTGACTATCCTCGCCCTGCCGTCCAGTCTTTTCAAGGAAGTATCCATCAAGTCATGCTACCTAGGGAGTTGAGCGCTGCTGTAAAGACTCTGGGGCAACAGCAAGGGGTAACGCCATTTATGGTGCTACTGGCAGCTTTCCAACTCTTGCTCGCTCGCTACAGTGCTCAACAGGATATTGTTGTGGGTAGTCCGATTGCCAATCGACAACACTCTGAGGTTGAGGGCTTAATTGGCTTTTTTGTAAATACCCTAGTATTACGCACAACCATTGACTCATCAGCTACGGTGGCAGATCTACTGCAGCAGGTGCGCCGAGTTGCTCTAGAAGCGTATGCTCATCAAGATTTGCCCTTTGAACAGGTAGTAGAGGCTGTGTCTTCTGAGCGCACGTTAGCCCATACCCCGTTATTTCAAGTGATGTTTATTTTGCAAAATGCCCCCACAGCCTCCCTGGAGCTTGATGACATCACCCTAACTCCTTTAGAGGAGATGGATACCGCAACCGCCAAGTTTAACATAACTCTCTCGATGCAGGAAACCGAGCAAGGCTTATGGGGACGGTGGGAGTATAACAGTGACCTGTTTAAAGCAGAGACTATATCGCGCATGGCGACTCATTTTGAAACGCTGTTGGAGAGTATGGTTGCCGATGTCCAACAATCAGTTGTGACGTTGCCCATGCTTACCCCCCATGAGCAGCAGCAGTTGCTTGTTGACTGGAACAATACAGCGATTGATTATCCTCACAATGACTGTATTCATCAGTTGTTTGAACAGCAAGCGGTTCGTACTCCAAAAGCTGTGGCAGCGCTGTTTGGTGATGACTCTGTGAGTTATGAGACCTTAAATGCGCGTGCCAATCAGTTAGCCCATGCTCTTCAACACATGGGGGTAGGACCTGAGACCTTAGTGGGGCTTTGTGTTGACCGTTCGTTTGATATGTTGGTGGGGGTATTGGGGATTCTCAAAGCAGGCGGTGCATACGTTCCCCTTGACCCCAGCTACCCTAAGGAACGCCTACATTTTATGCTGGCAGATAGCCAGGTGCCCCTCTTGATCACGCAGCGGGCGATTGCGGATAAACTTCCCATTCATCAGGCTAAACAGATTTGTTTAGATACTGACTGGGATGTGCAAATACAGTCCCACGATACCCAAAATCCTACTTCTGGGGTAGATTCAGGCTCTCTAGCTTATGTTGTGTACACATCAGGATCCACAGGCAAGCCTAAGGGGGTACAAGGGCTTCATCAAGGAACTGTCAATCGTCTCCGTTGGATGTGGACAACTTACCCTTTCCAAGACGGTGAGCGCTGTTGTCAGAAAACCGCTTTTAGTTTTGTTGATTCAGTTTGGGAGTTGTTTGGAGGACTGCTCCAGGGTGTTCCCACATTAATTATTCCAAATGAGATTGTTAAGGATCCCCATCGTCTGATCGAGACTTTAAGTGACAGTCAGATATCGCGAATTGTTTTGGTTCCTTCTCTGCTAAAGGCAGTTTTGGATATTGATAATGAGTTAAGCGACAAGCTTTCCTGTGTAAAATATTGGGTAACCAGTGGTGAGACTTTAGAATCTGGCTTATGCAAACAATTTCGTGATATTTTGCCTAATAGCTTTTTGATAAACCTGTATGGATCATCTGAGGTCTCAGCAGACGTCACATGTCATGAGGTTTGGCAGCCGCACCACTCAGATAAAAAGTCAAATTCAAACGGCTTATTGTCTTTAAAAGATAAATTTGTTGAGCCTTCTTGTATTGGTCGCCCCATTGCAAATAGTTGTGTTTATATCCTTGATCCCCACCTGCAGCTGATGCCTGTTGGGGTGCCTGGTGAACTTCACATTGGTGGAACTGGGGTAGCGCGAGGCTATCTCAATCAACCTGAGCTGACGGCTGAAAAATTTATTGACAACCCCTTTGGCGAGGGACGGCTTTATAAAACAGGTGACTGGGCTTGTTATCGCGCTGACGGCACGATTGAGTTTCTGGGGCGAATAGATCATCAGGTGAAAATCCGAGGGTTTCGGGTTGAACTTGGTGAAATCGAAACCGTGCTCAGCGGTCACAGCGGTGTGCGGCAATGTGCTGTCGTGGTACGTGAAATTAGTCCGGATACCCAGCGATTGGTGGCTTATGTCGTCGGTGACGATGATCTAGATAGCGAAGACTTAAAGGCATATCTCAAGCGGTATCTGTTGGAGTATATGATACCCAGCATTTTTGTTTCTCTACAGACTTTGCCCCTAACTCCCAATGGCAAATTGGCTCGGAATGCCCTGCCTGGTCTGGAAGAGAATTTAATTGCCGATGCTGGTCTTGTGGTACCCAATACGCTAGATCAGGTGGCCCTGGCGAATCTCTTTGCTGAGGTCCTCGTTCTGCCCGTTGAGCAAATTGGTCTTCACAGTAACTTTTTTGAGCTTGGTGGACATTCTCTTCTGGCTACCCAAATTAGCGCTCGCATACGTCGGATTTTTCATGTGGAAATGCCGTTACGCCAGTTGTTTGTAACACCAACGGTTGCGGGTCTGACTGAGTGGCTCGTCGCGCAAAAATCAACCTCTAAAGAGATTAGTTTGATTCCTCAAATGTCTCGGGAACACCCAATTCCCCTATCGTTTGCCCAAGAAAGGATATGGTTTATTGACCAGTTTGATCCAGGCAATGCTGCCTACAATCATTCGGTAGCGGTGCATTTGTTGGGGGGGCTACACGTTGATGCGTTGCAACAAAGTTTGCAAGCTCTAGTGGAACGGCATGAAATATTGAGGACGACTTTTCCTTTAGATCAAGGACGTCCAGTTCAGCGGATTGCTGCTGATATGGACATGACGCTGCCCCTGATTGATTTGCAGGCATTGATGCCAGACCAGCGGATGGCAGAGGTACAGCGTTTGGCGGTTGAGCTAGCACATCGGCCGTTTGACTTGACTCAGGGACCTCTGTTGCGATCGCATCTGCTGCATTTGAGCGATCGGGAATATGTGTTGTTGTGGTCGATGCACCATATCATTTCTGATGGTTGGTCGATGGGGGTGCTCGTGCGAGACTTAGCAGCGCTATACACTGCAGCAACTACGGCCACTCTGCCCCAGCTCACACCTCTGTCTATTCAATATGCAGATTTTGCCCAGTGGCAACGTCAGTGGCTGACGGGGGATGTTTTAGAGTATCAGCTGGCCTATTGGCGACAAAAGCTGGGGGGCAAGCTACCCGTTTTGCGTTTACCAATGGACTATCCACCGCCAGCCGCTCACAGCTTGCGAGGGGCTGCCGTCACATTGCAACTTTCCACCGAACTGACTGAAAAGCTGCAAACATTGAGTCAGGACGTTGGCAACACATTGTTTATGACTCTTTTAGCGGGCTTTAAGGCGTTACTGTACGCTTACACGGGTCAACATGACATGGTGGTGGGTACCGATATTGCGAACCGTAATCGGGCTGAGGTAGAAGACTTAATTGGTTTCTTTGTTAATTTACTGGTTCTGCGTAGCGATCTATCGGGCAATCCTACGTTTCGTGACCTGCTAGATCAAGTCAGGGACGTTGCTCTAGAGGCTTATGCTCACCAAGATTTGCCCTTTGCTCAACTCGTCCAAGATCTACAGACCAACACTGCCGGTGAAACACAGCGTCGAGGGGATGATACTCCCCTATTCCAGGTACTTTTTGTTATGCAAAATGCACCTTTTCGCCCTATAAGCCTATCTAATTTGACGCTAGCCCCTCTGGAATTCGCATCTAATTTTGCTAAATTTGTGCTCGCTTTGTTTGTCCATGAAACGCCCGCTGGTATCTCCATTACCTGGAATTACAGTACAGACCGGTTTGCTGAGGAGACTATTCGCCGGATGGCCCATCAATTTGAAACCCTCTTGCAGCAGGTGACAGATAAACCTGATCTCTCTCTAGAGGCGCTGGCCGCTGCCTTTGCCCAACGGCAATCGAGTCAAAAAGCGACTCAGCGACGCAAAAAGTTCAAACGAGTTACCCCACAAGCTGTACAACAATCGGCCATAGATGTCGTAACGATGCAGCCGCTGTCCTGTGGTGTGCTAGCTATTCAACCCCACCATAAAAATGTCGATATCGTCTCCTGGGCAAAGGAACAACGAGAGATTATTGGCCAAAAGCTTCGCCAGCAAGGGGCATTGCTTTTTCGAGGGTTTGCAATTTCTTCTGCTCAAGACTTTGAGCAGGCTGCAGAAGCGATTTGTCCCGACTTGTTTGGAGAGTATGGCGATCTGCCTCGAACCGGAGTTAGTAACAAAGTCTACGGCTCTACACCCTATCCAGAAGATAAGGCCATCCTGTTTCATAACGAAAGCTCCCATTTACAACAGTGGCCGATGAAGATTTGGTTTTGCTGTCTACAACCGTCTCAACAAGGAGGAGAAACCCCCATTGTAGACTGTCGTCAGATTTATCAATCCTTGAGTCCTCAGGTGCGCGATCGCATCAAAGACAAACAGCTGATGTATGTACGTAACTACATCAAAGGATTGGATGTTGACTGGCAAGATTTCTTTCACACTACGGAGCGCAGTGTAGTGGAGCAGCGGTGTAAAAAAGCTGGGGTAGAGTGGGAGTGGCTAGCCAATGATGGCCTACAGACAAGACAGGTGCGTCCAGCGGTTGTGAGGCATCCTTACAGCGGTGAATGGGTTGTTTTTAACCAGCTACAGCTACACCATTTGTCTTATCTCGATGCACCCACCCAGCAATCGTTGCTATCGCTCTTTGGGGAAGATCGACTGCCCCGGCAAGTGTACTACGGTGATGGTACCCCCATTGAGCCAACGGTTTTAGATGCGCTTCAGGTTGCCTACAAACAAGCAGAAAAAGCATTTTCCTGGCAAAAAGGAGATATTTTAATGCTTGACAATATGCTGATGGCCCACGGGCGAAACCCCTATGTGGGCCCTCGGAAAATTGCTGTGGCCATGGGCGAGATCATGACCGAATCAAAGTTGAAAACGCTGTCCCATTTCTAATGATCATTTCTATCGATCATTTTATTCACGTTTGCCAAGTACACAGTATCCATATCAACTAACAGGAGATAATCATGAGAACTAGTTTAAGAGCCAAAATCCATAAAGCAACCGTGACTCAGGCTGATGTTAACTATGTTGGCAGCATTACCATTGACAAAACATTACTCAAAAAAGTCGACCTATGGCCCTATGAGAAAGTGCTTGTTGTTAGCAACACGTCAGGTCACAGATTAGAGACCTACGTCATTGAAGGACCTGAGGATTCAGGTGTGATTTGTATGAATGGAGCAGCGGCTCATTTGATTAAAGCGGGAGAAGAGATTATCATCATGGCGTTTGAGAACTCAACTAAACCGATTGAGCCAACAGCGATTTTAGTGGATAAGAACAATCGGTTCGTCGAGTATTTGTCAGAGCAAACGCAGACTCTCCCTGAACCAGTCGAAATGCTGATCTAAAAACTCACAACTGTTTAACTAAAATCCATTACTGAGAACACACTCAGTAATGGATCGCCGTAATTCTTATCGACGTTACTATGGCTTCCTCGACCATTACTGGGTTTAATCTCTCTTCCCGGCAGCGCCAAATCTGGCAGCGGCAGTCTAATCTGGGCGATATTCTGACGGCCCAATGTAGTATCAAGCTATATGACGACCTAGACGTGGCGCGATTGCAAACAGCTCTACAGACTGTGGTTGACCGCCATGAAGTTTTTCGCACCGCGTTTCAAGAGACCCCAGGGCTGACGCTACCGCTTCAGGTGGTTCAAGCTCAGGCAATCGTTGCTTGGCAAAGGGTGGATTTGACTGTAGATGCGGCGAGTGAGATGGCCACTTACCGTGAGACAGAACGGTTGCAATTCTCAGCGACCAGAGAGGCGGGCGTTCGAGCGGTGCTATTTAAACAGGACAAAAAACAGCACACTCTGCTGCTTACCCTGTCAGCGATGTGTGCTGATGCTGATACGTGTGGGATTTTGGTAGCCCAGCTGAGCCAATGTTATGGCGGATTGTCGCTGGGGGAAGACCCAGTCCAGTATGTTCAGTTTGCCAGCTGGCAAGCGCAGCTGCTGGCTGAAGATGATGAGGATGCCCAGACAGCTCGGGCCTTTTGGCAACAGCAGGAGCTGCTGGCCTATCGGCCCTTGTTGCCGCCTCTTCGCTATCGCGGGACAAAACCAAGTTCGTTTGCTCCCCAGGTTTATCGTCTTGAGCTAGCCCCCGATATCGCGAGTGCTATCCTGGCCATGGCACCAACTCCTGAGATTGTTTTCCTCACCAGCTGGTTGATTTTGCTGTGGCGACATACCGAAAAAACTGAGATTGCCATTGGTGTTGCCTGTGACAGTCGCCAGGATGAAGATCTTGCTGAGGCCTGTGGACCGTTTACAAGTATCCTGCCACTGCAGATTCAACTGTCTAATATGATGGTTTTCTCTGCCCTATTGCGACAGGTTGACCAAGCTTGGCAAGACCTGAATGAGTGGCAAGACTATTTTTCTATTAGTCAAACCGGTCAGTCGAGCTTACCCGTTGGTTTTGAGTTTATGACTCAGCCTGAGGCGACCATGGCCGCAGGCATCAAATTTCAGTTAGATCGCCAGTGGGTCTATGGTGAAAACCCTGAGCTCAGGCTGACGGTAATTCAACAGGGCAGCCGACTCAGTTTAGAATTTCACTACGATGCAGCGGTGATGGGCGCAGATGCGATCGCAGCCCTAGCCGACCAATTCAGCACGTTGCTCAGCCATATCAGTCAACAGCCTACAGCCGCCATTGGAGAGTTCGGCTTAAGCAAGCGTCAGCCGCTGTTTAAAGATAGCAGCGAGACAAACGTCAGTCTACGGCCCACCTGTATTCACCAGCTTTTTGAACAACAGGTTGAGAAAACTCCGGATCAGATGGCTGTGATGGTGGAAGGTCAAAGTCTCACCTATCAAGACCTTAATCGTCAAGCCAATCAACTCGCCCGCCACCTGCAGCAGTTAGGAGCAGGCCCCGATAAGATTGTTGCCCTGTGTCTGGAACGTTCGTCGGAATTGTTGACTACCTTGCTAGCGATTCTCAAAGCAGGTAGCGCCTATCTCCCCATTGACCCAGCCACCCCCACTAGCCGCATTAGCTTTCAACTGCAGGATGCCAAGGTTCCCATTCTAATTACCCACCAACCGCTAGACGACATCGATAAACCCTGTCAAGTAGTCAATCTAGATCGCGATCGCACCCTGTGGCAGCAACAAAGTGACACCAATCTCATAGGTAACGTCACCCCTAAAAATCTGGCCTACGTGATCTTTACATCGGGCTCAACTGGTCAACCCAAAGGAGTTGCGGTGGAGCATCGTCAGCTATTTACCTATGTCCATAACATTATTGATCGCCTAGACCTACCCAAAAAAGCCCACTATGCCACGGTTTCTACCCTGGCAGCTGACTTAGGACACACAATGATTTTCCCCTGCTTGCTCCAGGGAGGAACGCTCCATTTGATTACTCCAGAGCGAGCTTGTGATGCTGAGGGCTTAATAGATTACACCCAACAACATCCAATTGACTGTCTTAAAATTGTGCCGTCTCATCTCCAGGCTCTACTCCAGACATCCAATCCACAGCAGATATTGCCGCACCAGCGCCTAGTATTGGGGGGAGAAGCCTGTTCATGGTCTCTCATTGAGCAAATTCAACGGCTGGCTCCCGAGTGTCTCAGCTTTAATCACTATGGGCCAACTGAGACCACGGTAGGCGTCCTTACCCACGCCATCGCTGCCGATGTGTTAGATCGGCAGCCAGCTGTCACGGTGCCGTTGGGGCGAGCTATTGCCAACAGTCAGGTCTACTTATTAGACTCCCAACTAGAACCAGTCCCAGTGGGCATTCCGGGAGAGATTCATATCGGTGGCGAGACTGTCACACGGGGATATTTGGGGCGAGCGTCATTAACGGCTGAACGATTTATTCCCGATCCCTTTAGCCCTCAACCAGGGGCACGCATGTACAGCACAGGCGATTTAGCCCGCTATTTACCCGATAACAGTGTAGAGTTTCTCCAGCGAGTGGATTCACAGATAAAACTCCACGGTTTTCGCATTGAACTGGGAGCGGTTGAAACAACACTCATCCAGCACCCTGATATCCAAATGGTCACCGCCATGGTGCGAGAAGATACTCCTGGTAATGCCCTACTAGTCGCCTATGTAGTGCCGCAAACAGAGGCTACGCTAGATACGGCTGAGCTGCGAGAGTTTTTGCATCAGTGGCTCCCCGACCCCATGATCCCTAGCCTATTTGTCACGCTGTCTGCATTGCCCCTAACCCCCAACGGCAAGGTTGACCGCCAGGCCCTACCGGTGCCTAAACGCATCAGTCCTACCTTCGCGGACGTGGCTCCACGCACCCCTACCGAAGAAGCTATTGCCGCCATCTGGATGGAGGTTTTGAACTTGGAGACCGTCAGTGTCCATAGCCACTTTTTTGATTTAGGCGGTCATTCTCTGTTGGCCACCCAGGTGCTCTCTCGTCTGCGAGAGACCTTTCAAATAGAGTTACCTCTGCGCCAGGTATTTGAAGCTCGTACAGTAGCAGAAATTGCTGAGGTGGTAGAAACCGCCTTGCTAGAGGACATTGAAGCGATGACTGAAGAAGAAGTCCAAGCAATGATGCAGTAGGTAAAGAGGCTATGGACAAGAAACATTCTACGCGTAAGGCTCAACTATCGGCCGCTAAACAGGCTCTCCTTGCCAAACGGTTAAAGGGGAAGAGCCGTCGTCAGCTGCCTACTATTCCCCAGCGAGATCCTGCGGTTCCAGTACCGCTATCGTTTTCTCAGCAGCGGCTTTGGTTTCTCTATCAGTTTGAGCCAGAGAATCCGTTTTACAATGTGCCATTTGCCCTGCGTTTGCGAGGCAAACTGGATATCTTGGCCTTGGATCGAGCGTTTCAGACCCTGGTGCAACGCCATGAGATTCTCCGCACGACCATTGATGATGCCACCGGAGACCCACAACAAGTTATTCATTCCCAAGGAACCGTTACGCTCAACCACATCGATATATCATCGACTCCAGCAGATAGTCTGTGGAGTCAGGTTAAACAGTTGGCTCATCAAGAGGCAGGGCAGCCATTTGATTTGAGACAAGGTCCGTTTTTGAGAATAACCTTACTGACTCTGGCAGCCGATGAGTTTGTGTTGCTCGTGACTTTACACCACATCATTTCAGATGTCTGGTCCACGACGATATTGGTGCAGGAAATTGCAACTCTCTATCACGCGTATACCCAGGCAAACCCAAATCCTCTCCCCCCTCTGTCTATTCAATATGCTGATTTTACATTGTGGCAGCGACAGGTGCTCCAGGGTGAATATTTGCAGACCCAGCTAAAATATTGGCAGCAGCAGTTTGCCACCCCACCCCCAGTGTTACAGCTACCTACGGATCGCCCACGTCCGGCGGTGCAAAGTTTTCGGGGTAGCCACCGGTCCTGCACTCTTTCTGCCGCACTAACGACATCTCTCAAGGCCCTAGGGCAGGAAGCAAATGCGACGCTATTTATGACATTGTTGGCCGCGTTTAAGCTGCTGCTCTGTCGCTACAGTGGCCAAACCGATATTACCGTAGGCTCACCCATCGCTAATCGTAATCAAGCGGCCATTGAGGGACTGATGGGCTTGTTTTTGAATACCCTAGCCCTGCGTACTGAGTTAGGGGAGAACCCTAGTTTTCGAGAATTACTTGGCCGAGTCAGGGAGGTGGCGTTGGGAGCCTATGCTCATCAGGATCTTCCCTTTGAAAAATTAGTTGAGTTATTAAATTTACCTCGAAACCTGAGCCACACTCCGCTGTTCCAGGTAATGTTTATTCTGCAGAATCCTCCCAACCGTGCCTTTGACCTATCGGGCTTAACCTTTGAGGTTCTAGAACCATTGACTGAAACTGCCAAATTTGATTTGACTTTGGTGACAATGGAGGTAAATGGCTGTTTAGAATGTGGTCTTGGGTACAACACAGATCTGTTTGATCCTGTCACCATGGATCGCCTGCTCGGTCACTTTCAAACTCTCCTAGAGGCGATTGTTGCGGCTCCAGATACTCCCATTCACCAACTCTCTTTTCTGACCCCGGTTGAATGGACCCAGCTATATCAGTGGAACCAAACCCAGGGGCAGTATGCCACTGATAGCTGTCTACATCAGCTATTTGAAGCTCAAGTGGAAAAAACTCCCGAGGCGGTGGCCGTAACCTATGGGGCAAACTATCTGACCTATGGTGAACTCAATCATCGAGTCGATGGTCTCGCCCGGTGTTTGCAGAGTATGGGGGTGGGGCCAGAGACTTTGGTCGGTATTTGTCTAGAGCGATCGCTAGAGATGGTAGTGGCGCTTCTGGCTGTACTTAAGGCGGGGGGAGCCTATGTACCTCTAGATCCTGGCTACCCGCAACAGCGTTTGGCGTTTATGGTTGAGGATGCCCAGCTAAATATTCTGTTGAGCCAATCTCATCTCTCCCATTTGTTGCCAAATTACGGTGGCCAGCGACTTTATCTAGATCAGCCGCTGCCAACCCCTGCGACCGGAGCGTCTCTCCCACTGCCGCTAATACAGTCGGAAAATTTGGCCTACATGATTTATACCTCCGGGTCTACCGGAAAACCCAAGGGGGTACAAATTTCCCATCGCGGCGTGGTTAACTCCCTACAGGCCCAAGCCGAGCGGTTAGAGATGACCCATAAAGATAGTCTGTTGGCGGTAGCCTCTATCTGTTTTGATATTTCTGTTTTAGATATTTTTCTGCCCCTAATCGTGGGAGCCCATGTGACGATCGCGAGTCGAGAGGTGGCCCTGGATGGTTTTCGCTTGGCTGAACAGCTAAAAACGACGCAACCTACGTTTTTGCAAGCAACCCCAGCGACTTGGCGAATGCTTTTGTTAGCCAACTGGGCTGGGTCTAAGGAGTTAACGGTGCTTTGTGGGGCGGAACCATTACCCCCTGATTTAGCCGATGCGCTGCTGTCGCGCTGTGGTGCCCTTTGGAATCTGTATGGTCCGACAGAAACCACGATTTGGTCAACCCAGCAACAAATTAAGCAGATTGATGCCATTGCCGTTGGCACCCCCCTGAGCAATATCAAAGTCTATCTGTTGGATGAGCATCTCAACCCAGTCCCCGTTGGGGTGCCGGGTGAGGTTTATATTGGCGGTCAAGGGTTGGCCCGAGGCTATCACCATAGCCCTGGACTAACGGCGGAGCGGTTTATTCCCCATCCGTTTGGTCAGACCTCTGGAGAGCGTCTTTACAAGACAGGAGATTTAGCCCGCCAGCTGCCCGATGGTACCCTGGAGGTGCTAGGCCGCCTCGATCACCAAGTCAAGATTCGGGGCTTTCGGATTGAGCTGGGAGAGGTGGAATCAGTCCTGAGTCGCCATGAACAGGTGCAAAACGTGGTGGCCATGGTGCGAGAAGACAGCCCTGGACAAAAACGGTTGGTGACCTACCTGACTGCCCAGGATAGTCCTAATCACAGTCGCCCCACCGTGGGAGAGTTACGCCAGTGGCTAAAGACCCAGCTGCCAGACTATATGATACCGGCCGCCTTTGTCTGGTTAGAACAGATACCGTTAACTCCCAGTGGAAAAACGGATCGACGGGCCTTACCAGAACCCGACCCTGAATTTACCTCTACCGACCGGCTATTTGAGGCTCCGCGTTCTCCTGTAGAACAAACCCTCGCAGGGATTTGGTCCCAGGTGTTGGGGTGTTCTACTATTGGCATTGATGATAATTTCTTTGAGCTAGGCGGAGATTCTATTCTGAGCCTTCAAGTGGTGGCCCAGGCTCACCAGGAAGGGCTAAAGCTCACTTCTAAACACCTGTTTCAACATCAAACCATTAGAACCCTGGCAACGGTGGTGGAGCCGGTAAGAACGAGGGTCGCAGACCAGAGCGCTGTCGTCGGTGCGGTTCCCCTCAGCCCAATTCAGCATTGGTTTTTCTCTCAACCGTTAGTGGCTCCCCACGATTGGAACCAGTCTGTTTTATTAGAGCTCCATCAGTCTTTAACTCTAGAAGACGTACAGACTATATTTCGGTCTTTACTGGTGCATCATGATGGTCTGCGTTCGACATTTCAAAAGCAGGGAACAACCTGGAGGCAGACAAGTATGGCTCCTGAGGAGTTAGAAGAAACCCTCCCCTGCCAGCTGATTGATGTGCCTTCATTGTCTGAATCTGAGCAAACCCAGATAATCACCAAGACTGCTACCGCACTACAAGCCAGTCTAGATTTAACCAAAGGTCCCTTAATTAGGGTAGTGCTGTTTAATTTTGAGGGGCCTAAGGCGCATCAGAGGCTCTTATTGATGGTTCATCGTTTGGTGATCGACACAACTTCCTGGCAGATTCTGTTAACGGATTTTCAATCTTTATTTCACCAGCGCCTTCAGGGTAAACCACTCACGCTTCCTCCTAAGACCTCCTCTTGTCAGCAATGGACCCAACGACTGCAGGCCGATGCTGATAATTTACCCTCAGAGAACTATCAGCGGCTGCCTTCCCAGCTTCCCCTGCCAGTTGATTTCCCCAAAGGAGAAAACACTGTGGCCTTAAGCCATACGGTGACGGTGAGTCTGGACCTTGGCGAAACAGAGAGCCTGCTGCAGCAAGTACCCTCTGTTTATCACACGCATATTAACGATGTCTTACTGACGGCGTTGGTCCAGACTTACACCGACTGGACCGGTCATTCTCGCCTGCTAATTGACCTAGAGAGTCAAGGGCGAGAGCCTATTTTTGAAGATATCGATATATCTCGCACCGTGGGTTGGTTTGCTAGCCTCGCTCCGGTGCTGTTAGATCTCACTGGGGTTAGCCATTTGGGGACCAGTCTAAAAACTGTGAAGGAACAGCTGCGGCAGGCATCTCACCAGGGTTTAGAGTTTGGCGTCTATCGCTATATGAGGTCTAAACCAGAGCTAAAAGATGATATCCCTCAAGACCTGTGGCTGTCTCCAGAGATTTGTTTTAGCTATTTAGGGCAGTCTGAGCAGCGGTTTGAAACCAATGATCTCGTCACCTTAGTGACAGATATGCCGAGACCTAAGCAAGGGGGACACAACCCGCGTTCCCATGTGCTTGCTGTTGAGGCTGAAATCGTTGCTGGGCAGTTGCAAATTTCTTGGACGTACAGTAGCGCACAATATCGTCCCGCTACTATAGAATCTCTAGCTGAGGCGTTTCTACAAAACTTGCGATCGCTAATTATCCACTGTCTGAGCCCAGGGGCTGGTGGTTATACACCGTCTGATTTGCCCCTAGCCCAACTAGATCAAACCACCCTAGATCGCCTAGTAGAGAGCTACCCTCACCTTGTTGATGGATATTCCCTCAGTCCATTACAGCAAGGCATCTTATTCCACACTCTTTATTCTCCAGAAGAGAGCCTGTATGTCAACCAATTTTGCTTTCACCTAAAGGGTACGCTAAATGTAGAGATCTTAAAACAAACCTGGCAGCGAGTCAGTCAGCGACATCCCATTTTGCGTACAGTCTTTGTTTGGCAAGATTTGCCCCAACCGCTACAGGTGGTTCTGCGCCAGTCAAATATATCCTGGCATATCGCAGATTGGCGCTCCCATTCTGCCAAAACTCAGACCGAAAAATTGACAAAACTGCTGCAGCGTGACCGAGAAGCTGGCTTCCAACTCTCTGAAACATCGCCCATACGGCTGACGTTGATTCAACTGGCTGACGACCGTCATGAGGTGATTTGGAGCTTCCATCACATATTGATAGATGGCTGGTCACTGCAGCTACTGTTTCGAGATGTCTTTACGTTTTACGAGGGATTTTATCAAGGACAGCCGCCCCAACTGAGCGCTCCCCGTCCCTATCGAGATTATGTGGCTTGGTTATCCACCCAAGATAGTACCAAGGCCGCTGCATTTTGGACCCCATTGTTACAAGGATTCCAAAAAACAACCCCATTAAAGTACGACAAAGTTCCCCATCTAGCCCCTGACCACAAAATTCAAACGTTATCCCTAGGTGATGCGGGTACCGCTGCGCTACAGAACCTGGCTCAAAGCGCCCACTTAACCTTAAATACCCTAGTTCAAGCGGCCTGGGCCTTATTACTAAGCTACATCAGTGGCGAACAGGACATCGTGTTTGGGGCAACAACTGCCGGTCGTCCCCATGACTTAGCCGGGGCAGATACTATCGTTGGCGTTTTTATCAACAGCCTACCGGTGCGAGTGCAGCTGCTGCCAGATGTTAGCATCATCACCTGGCTACAAGACCTGCAGACTCAGCAAAGCAAAGCTCGAGAGTATGATTATGTTCCCCTCAGTCAAATCCAGCGCTGGAGTGAAATACCTGCTGGAAAATCTTTGTTTGAAAGTCTGGTTGTGTTTGAAAACTATCCGATCGATCAGGCTCTTGACTCCATTCAGGTTAATCTAGAAATCCAATCAGTACAGTCGTTTATTAATAACAACTATCCCATCACTATTCGGGCTCTACCAAGAGATGAGCTAGTACTGCAGATTATGGCCGATCGCAGCTGTTTTGCAGGTGAGGTCACTGAGCGCTGGCTACAGCATTTAGTTGCTCTGTTGCAATGGTTGGTGGCACACCCGACCGCGTCTCTGGGGGACTGGAAAGATCATTTAACGATGCTAGATCGACAGTGGCAACAGCAGCAGGCCCAAACGCTGACCCAAACAAGTCGAAAGAAGCTTCGTCAAGCTCGGCGTAAAACAGTTCGTCCCAGTCACCAAGAGAGTATGTCTTAAAGCAATGGTATATCGTCCTAATCCTTTTCCAGGCAAACGTAAGCGAAAACAGATTAGCCTGGCTCCAGAGACACTTGTCAAAACAGCACCGCTACGCTCAGAATCTGAGTTGCCCCTATTGGTGCAGCCAGTGGCTGATCTGAACCTAACGGACTGGGTGTCCCACAATCAACTTAGCATTACCCAGTGGCTGCACCAACATGGAGGAATTCTGTTTCGCGGCTTTCAGCTGCAACAAATAGAAGACTTTAATGACTTTATCCGAGCAATTGCTCACCCTCCTATGCCTTACACCTATCGCTCCACCCCACGTTCCCAGGTGCAGGACCATGTATATACTTCAACAGAATACCCCGCCAATCGGACAATTCCTCTGCACAATGAGATGGCCTATACTCGCCAATGGCCTTTAAGAATTGCATTTTGCTGTATGCAACCTGCCGATAGTGGCGGAGAGACGCCGATAGCAGACAGTCGCCGGATTTTAGCGCGCATTGAGCCAGCAGTGCGAGAACGCTTTAAAGAACAAGGCATTCTCTATATTCGTAATTATGGCGGTGGTCTTGATTTGCCCTGGCAAGACGTGTTTCAGACTCAAGAACGCAGTGTGGTTGAGACTTACTGTCGTCAGGCCCAAATTGAGGTGAGTTGGTACGGTGACGATCGGCTGCAAACGCGTCAGATCGCTCAGGCTGTGGCCACTCATCCCCATACAGGGGATACAGTTTGGTTTAATCAAGCCCACCTTTTTAACATCAATGCGTTAGACAGTGCTGTGCGGGAGAGTCTGTTGGCCAGTGTTGCTACTGACCGTCTGCCTCGTAATACCTACTATGGCAATGGTGAAGAGATTCCAGCAGAGGTATTGGATATGATCAATCAGGCTTATGCCGCAGAGACAATAAAGTTTCCCTGGCATGCTGGTGATGTGCTGCTGCTCGATAATATGTTAGCGACCCATGGCCGTCAGCCTTTTTCGGGTGCTCGACGGGTGTTAGCCGGCATGGGAGATCCCTGGGAAAGCCATGACTTGGGTAAGACTGTAAATGCGATCGCAAGCAGTAAGCGATAACTTGCCACTGCACAACTAACACACCTAAAATTTGCGGTACAGACCATCAGATCTCATAAAAGGGGTAATGGCAAGCTAGAACCTACGTACGATCCCATGGAGACTGACAATGGGTAATTAGCACGCGCAACGCTTCAATAAAATTCTTGGCCAATAGTTCGATGGTGGTTCGCCGATAAAGCTCTTTACTGTAGGTCCAACCAACGGTTAACTGGCCATCAGCAACAATTCCATGAATGTCTATCGGATAGCGACGAATGCTCTTGGGACTATGTCTTGGCCCTTTTGATTCATAGGCAGGGGCAAATAAGGGGGACTGCTGAAGCACCTGGTCGGTCTGACCAAGATAGTTAAATCGCACCTCAGCCTGCTGCCAATGCCGGGTAGTTTGAGTATTCAAATAGCGCAAAATACCATAGCCAATACCCCGATTCGGAATCCTTCTAAGCTGTTCTTTAATTGCCTTAATATTATCTCCAGGATAATCAGACCGCTTAAGCGTGAGTTTGACGGGAAATATAGTTGTAAACCAGCCCACGGTACGCGATAGGTCAATATCTTCAAACATGTCCTCTCGACCGTGACCTTCTAAATCAATTAACAGGCTGTATTCACCAGTCCACTGGGCAAATACTTGCATAACTGCGGTCACCAGCACATCATTAATTTGAGTTTTATAGGCGGCTGGCACCTCCTGAAGTAATGCCTGGGTTTCTGCTTGGTTGAGGGCTACCGAAACAATATCAGCTTTGGCTACAGTGTTGTCACCACCGGGAAAGTCTACAGGCAGCTTTGACTGACTAGATTGATCCAGCCAGTAGTCTAGCTCCTTCTGCAGGGTTTCAGACTGTCCATAGTTGAATAGCTGTGTTGCCCAATACTGAAATGAGGTGGTTTTAGAGGGTAGCTGAAGGGTATCGCCTCGGCTAAGTTGTTGTTGAGCGATTTGTAGATCTTCCAATAAAATTCGCCAAGAAACGCCATCGACTGCCAGATGGTGAATAATTAACAGCAGGCGACCGGGTTTGTTTTTACCTAAATCAAAATAAGCTACCCGGAGCAAGGGACCTGACTCCAAGTTTAGGGTTGTTTGTAACTCGGCAGCTGCTTTTGATATAGCTTTGCTTTGTTTATCTTCAGCGACTGCCGATAGGTCTACCTGGGTTAACACAGACATCTCATCTAGCTTAGCTATGTGCTGTTGCCAGCCAGTTTCTTCGCGCACATAGCGCAAGCGTAGGACATCATGGTGTTCTAACAACGCCCATATCACCAGCTCTAGCTGTTCTAACTCCAACGGTTGCTGCACTTTTAGCAGAACGCATTGGTTCCAGTGGTGGGCCTCAGAGAGCTTTTGTTCAAAAAACCAATGTTGGATCGGCGTGAGGGGGACATCGCCCAATACGATGCCCTGTTCTGCTTGGATAGCCTGTTGAGTATTGGCAACGGATGCTAGTTTAGCAATTGTTTGGTTTTCAAATATCTGTTTGGGGGTCAATTTTAGCCCTGCTTGGTTGGCCCTAGCCACAATCTGGATACTGAGAATGGAATCTCCGCCTAACTCGAAAAAGTTATCGTGTATGCCAATTTTTTCAACCCCCAAGGTTTTGCCCCAAATCTGGACCAATGCTTTCTCTGCTTTAGTAGATGGAGCAACAAAGGAGTTTTCTCGCTCAGATGGTGATTCATAGGCCAGCAGTGCTTGCCGGTCTAGCTTACCGTTAGCAGTCAACGGTAGCTCCTTTAGCAATACAAAAGCTGCTGGCACCATATAGTCGGGGAGACTTTTCTTGAGGGCATCACGCAGTTTATCAACGGTCAGGTTTGACTGTTTTTGAGGTACCACATAGGCTACTAGACGTTTGTTATTTGATTGACTAGCGCATGCCAGTACTGCCGCCGCCTGCACCATAGAATGCTTGCTAATAGCGCTTTCAATTTCGCCTAGTTCAATGCGATAGCCACGAATTTTGACTTGGTTATCTATCCGTCCAAGAAATTCAATGGTGCCATCCGGTTGGTAGCGGCCTAAATCACCAGTTTTATACAGAGTGGAGGCTGATAGAGCAGGCTCTGACAGCTGAGCAAATGGATTGGATAAGAATCTTTCTGCCGTTAATTGAGGGCGGTTGAGATAGCCACGTGCTGTACCCGCTCCCCCAATGTAGATTTCTCCAGGGACACCAATGGGTACGGGCTGTAGAGCAGCATTGAGTAGATAAACGTGTGTATTGGCAATGGGAGAGCCAATGGGTACTGTTTCCTGGTGTGGCGGTTTATTGGTCAGAGCCGCTTGATTGATTGGATAGGTGAGCACTCCAACCGTAGTTTCTGTCGGACCATAGTGGTTAAAAATATGGCAGCTGGGGGCGTATGTGTAAATTTGCTCAATGAGTTCCCAACGACAGGCTTCGCCCCCCAGAACTAAGCATTGGTCAGGTAAAATCTGTTCTGGTCGAGACGCGGTTAAGAGAGCTGCTAGATGGGATGGAACAATTTTTAAACAATCAATTGGATAACGCTCAAAATAATCAGCAAGCGCTTCTGGATTGGTCGCAATCTGAGCAGAGATAATATGGAGACAGGCACCGTTTAAAAGAGCCGGAAAAATAGCTGTATTGCCAAGATCGGCAGAAAAGGTTGAAACCAGCGCAAAGCTTTTACAAACGGAGAGATTTAATTTTTCTGCGATCGCACGGCTGTAATTGAAAAGATGCCGATGCTCAACAGCGACGCCCTTGGGTTTACCTGTAGAACCAGATGTAAAGATGACATAGGCTAAATTATCTGCCTCTGTAGCGGTGCTCAGATTCGTAGTGTTTTCCTGAGAAATTTTCTCCCAGTGGCTATCGATATCAATGGGGTGTACGCCACAATTAGATAGCGTATCAACTAGAGTCGTTTGACTTAAAACAACTGAGACTTGGGCATCCTGTAGACGAAATATCAGATTTTCCTTGGGTAAGGCAGGGTCTAGGGGTAAATAGGCACCACCAGCTTTAAGGATTGCTAACAGACTGATAATAAATTTTTGCGATCGCTCCAAATAAATCCCAACTACTTGCTCCCGAGTAACCCCTAGCGTTTGTAGATAATGGGCTAGCTGATTAGCTTTGGCATTTAGTTCACCATAGGTTAGCTGCTGATCTTCAAAAACAACGGCAATATTATCCGGTGTTTGATTTACCTGTGTTTCAAACACTCGATGAATACACTGACTTCTTGGATACTCAGTTTGAGTCTGATTAAAGTCAACTAATATCTTCTGTTGTTGGTGTTTGCTCAATAATTTTAATTGACCAATAGTGCGTTTTGAGTCATGAACGGCATCTTCCAGCAAACTCAAAAACCAATCGGATAAGTTTTTAATACTTTCAGCTTGATAGAGACTGTCATCATAATAGAGTTCTATCTCTAGAGCATTATCTTTCTGTAGGCAAACTAAATTGATTTTGCACTGCTCTCTGTGAACATATCGCTTATATAGAGAAAATGAAACACCTTTTTGGTAAACGCTTTCGGGCCATTCATTAAACTCGAAATGAAATTGGCAGCCATCGGATATAGAGGCATCCCAAGCAAAATAATCTTGCCACTCGTAAGCATGATTAACTGACTCGCTAACTTGCTTTAATATTTCCTGAAAAGATAAATTGTGATCTAAGGAGCAAGAGATCGGCAAACATTTTGATAGCGCTCCTAATGTTGCCTTGAGTTCCTCGTGAGTTCTACCACTGCTTACAATTTTAACTGTTGGCGCTTCCTGGGTTGCTATACGCCAAAGAAGAACTTGCCAGCATGAAAGTAAAATGTCACTAATAGATACCTTAAGACTGTTAGCCAGTACTTTAATTCTCTCAACTAAGTCGCTTGCAAGAGATATTGATATTGGTTTTATCGAGGGCAAATATGCTTTAGGTATTTTAGGATCCTTATTTGTGCTCAAGAAGTTTATATTAGAAAACTCACTGTAGGATGTGTTGCTAGTTTGCCAATATTCTTTTCCTGGTGAGTATTCCTCTTGCTCTAGCAGCTCATGTTGCCATTCAGCAACATCTGCATATTGCATAATTTCCTGGTCATAGTTCTGTGCGTGTAAATCTGCTCCATACAGCGTATTGATTTCATGCAAGATTTGAGAGAGGGTTAGGTCATCTGCTATCAAGGCTGACAGACGCAAAAAAAGCAGATGCTTGTGTGGCGAAAGCTTTAGAAGATTGATAATAAAAGGAGGAGTTTCTGCTAGCTCGAATGGATGCTGCTTGAGTTGATGGAAAAGCACTTCTGCTTCCGCTTCTTGTGTGTGCAGCGGTAAATCAACTAAGCTGTGCTCATTGATCAAGACTTCATAGTCTTCAGCTATCACCTGTAGTGGCGTTGTCATGCCAGACAAACACTGAAACGTTGTGCGAAGAATTTCATGTCGATTGACAATTGCTTGAAGAGTATTTTTCAAGGCGTCTACATCTAAATGTCCTGCTATGAGAAATGCTCCCTGGACACAATAGGAAGATGAAGAACTCCCTTGATGTAAAAACCATACTCGCTTTTGTTGAGGTGATAAGCGAAATCCTGAAATCTGAGCACTTTGCATATATTCAACCCTTTGTGCTACTAAGTTCAACCCTCTAGCAGAATTAATCCTATATTAGAGAATATCTCCCTGTGTCTATAAAAGAAACATAAATATCAGGAAGTATCTCTATACACAAACAGCGATCCTACTCCGTAGGGTGTAGGAGTCTCATTTGTACCGAGAAAAAACACGCTTTGATCTTATCTGATACAGAACTTTTTGAGAGACTATAGGCGCAGCGACTCATTTATTGTGCTTATGTTTTCAAAATAGCTTCTTTACCTGTTGTGGCACGGCCAAAGGTTACGAGAAAAAGATGTGGAAACTAAAATCACATCGCCACCAAAGATTATTGATAAGGATTCCTGATAAATGACTGTTGGCTTTGACATTATGAACTCTAAGAATCTCTTAGGTTCTGGAATATGTAGGAGAAAGTATGTATGGTTTACCATATCCTCTTTTCCATATTGCTGTTTCTTTTGCCAAAAAGTTTCTGAGGGTTCAAAATTTGCTAGCAGAGTTATCAACTTATAACAATCTATTCGATGCTACCAAGCAAGATACGGTATTATCTAACTGGGAGTATTTCGCAACATCAGTTTAAAGCGTTTGCTAGAAAAGAGGTATGCTGCGGTCTCATAATGCTTAAGTAAACAGATAAAGCTGTATTTGGAAAAGCGATATTTGATTGCTGCGTTAGTGAATACAATTGATACCTTGATTAGTACCATTACGTTAGTTTTAGGCAGAGGATAGTTATGGGCACAGCAACTTCTGAAAGTCATACAGCTTATAGAGTTGTTCTCAATCATGAAGAACAATATTCAATCTGGCCAGCTGTTCGTGAAGTTCCTTCGGGCTGGAGAGATGCTGGCAAGAGCGGCACTAAGCAAGAGTGTCTTGATTATATTGAGAAGGTTTGGACCGATATGAGACCTTTGAGCTTGCGAAAAAGCATGGATGAAGTAGAAAATTAATTTGGACGTTTTTGGAAAACGCAAAACTCACGTATATCGTTATAACAGTGCCAGAGTGGGATTTGGCTGTAGGGCATTCTCCCCGATGCCTACGCAGCATATCCAGAATACTTGAGGGGAGTGCTGTGTAAAGAAAACTGGGTGCTTGGATGTAACTTAAAGCGTTAGCTTGCTGCTATACATACTCCTTAAACTAGGAAGCCCAGAGAAGTAAGAGATCAACGTATCCAATACGTTTTGTGTATGAATGAAAAAATGATCGCCGGCAAACCCTTGAGTTGAGAATTTTTTGCTGGTGTGCTGACGCCAAGCAACTACCTCTGATTCACTAATAATGATATCTTCCTCTCCCCAAAAGGCCGTAATAGGACATGGAAGTGGAGGATACTCTCGGTAACTGTATGTTTCCAAAATAGTGAAGTCTGCTCGCAAGGCTGGCAAGAGAAGCTTCATAAACTCTGGATTGTCTAATATCTTCGCAGGTGTGCCATTGTAGCGTCGAATTTCATCGATGAGTTCGTTATCTGGCAATGTATGTATTAAAGGATTTGGGTTGGGTACATGAGGTGCTCGGGTAGCAGAGATCCAAAAATTGAAGGGATAAATCTGTTTATCTCTATGGAGATATTTTATCAATTCAAAAGCAACCAGTCCTCCTAAACTATGACCAAAGCAAGCGAATGGTTTGTTTAGGTAGGGTTTCATCGCTTTAGCTACTGATGCAATCAAAGCATCTAGCTGAGTTAATGGCTCTTCTGTTAGTCGCTGACCATGCCCTGGAAGTTCTACAGAATACACTTCTACAAATTCTGGTAGAACTTGTCCCCAATTTCGATATATCCAGGCCCCACCGCCAGCGTAAGGAAAACAGAATAACCTTACTGTTGCTGTAGGTCTAGGATGTACACAACTTAACCATGACATCATTGTGGATTTTATAAGTGAATTGTGTCGTATTGAAAGCCCAACTTCTGCAGGAGTAAGCGTAAGAACAGTTCTCCAAAAACTTCTGCCATTAGGCATAGGAAATGCCTGTTGAAAAACATAGGTGAACTGAAGATGCTATTTAAATATTGATACTGATTCTCATTAAATTCTATCCTACTTGGGACATATTAGCTTAAGTCGCGAGTTCAATTTTTGCAGGATAAGAGATTGAAAATTTTCTAGGAGGTCCCGTTGAAGGACATAAGAAAGTCCTGTTAGAAGACATATGTTTGGCTAGGAGCATCAGCTAACATCATGTATATTGATAGTGATTCTTATTAAAATTTCGAGCTCAGGGGAAGTTTTAATACAGAAATATCGTCCTGATTTATGTGGGTGTGAAGGGGTATGAATCTGTCGAGTGGGCTACTGTATTATGGTTTTTTAGCCAGCATCTTATCCATTCTGGTTGTACAGCCAAATGCATATGCTGAATTAGCTGAATCTCAGAACGACTCTAGTGTGATTGGCCGTGATTCTCAGCAAGCTCAAGTCTCTGAGCCTGAAGAAGAGGACGAAGAGGGCGATGAAGAAGAGGACGATGACGACGACGAATCAGAGGAAGAAGAGGATACATTACGCATTGTTGTCACCGCCACCCGCACAGAGGAATCTGTTTTAGATGTGCCTCGCTCAGTCACTGTAATTGACCGAGAACAGATTCAGCAGCAGCGACAGCTGACTAATAATTTGCCAGATATTCTGGGTCAACTCGTGCCGGGGTTAGGACCACCGACTCTTCAGAATAGTACGCGTAATCTCTCATTGCGGGGACGAAGCGCTCTAATTTTGATCGATGGCGTGCCCCAAAACCCCAACAGTGGGTTTAATACCGAACTGAATACTATTGATCCGGATGTGATTGAACGAATAGAGATTGTTCGCGGACCGAGTGCCATTTATGGAGACGGTGCGACCGGCGGCATTATCAACATCATCACTCGTGCGGGTGGTGATGGCCCGGTGGTCTACGATCTGGGGGTGAGTACGTCTGTGGGTCTGACGTCCATTGAGAATGATAGCTTTGGCTATGGCGTCCGAATTGGTGGCGGCGGCTCAGATGAGCGTACGAGCGTCCGGGCAACCCTGTCTTACGATGTGACCAACGCGCAGTTTGATGCCGATGGAGATCGGATCCCTCCTAACCGAGTGGCAGATGCTGATCGACTGGGTCTGTTTACAAAACTGGGGCATGAGCTAACTGACCAGCAGCAGCTAGGACTGACCTATAGTTTTTATAGAGAGAATCTGGATAATACAACCTTCTTTTCGGATCCATCGATTCTCCTAATTCCTGGTCTACAAACAGCCCGAGCCATTGACATTGGAGAAATTGACTACGAAGAAGATCCTGAGCAGACCAACCACGTCATTAATCTGACTTATCGACATGAGGAGCTGCTAAATTCTCAGTTTGATGCCCAATTTTATTATCGTGACACGGCGCTAGTGCAGCGATTTCAGGATATTCGAGGACGAGGGCGGCCTGACTTTCAGCCACAACTCTTCCAAACTGCTCTAGATTCCTTAGAGTGGGGAGGTCGAGCCCAGTTTGATACTGAGTTTAGCGATAGTTTTAGTCTGCTGTGGGGCGCTGACTATGGTCAGGAGGAAAATGAGCGTCTAGTGTTCGACTTGGACGGGGCGATCTTTGATGAAACGGGTAGCTTGGTGATCGCAGACGAACTAGGTCAAACGCCCAAATATGACTTGGAAACCTTA
>JBCDIX010000020.1:0-100699 GCA_038748405.1 Cyanobacteria bacterium P01_H01_bin.21
CGCTTTTTCAGCAGTAGCTTCGCCCTTACACTTCTTTCTAAAGGCAGCTACACCCATGCCAATGAGGCCGGGTAGGAGAGCCGGAGTCGGGATCTCTGCTGTGCCTGTGCTTAAAACAATATCGTCAACGGCAAACGAATATCCGTTTTGTGGGCCTCCAAACCCGGTAAATTGAACAGACGATAAGCCTGTGAAGCCTGCGAATGAAAACTGCTCAAAATCAAGTGCGTTATTTTCTTCCGCAAATAAATCAAGATTTAGAGTGGTTGAAATATCCCCTCCCGCAGCAAGTGTTCCAATTACTTGAATACTTCTCGCGCTAAAGTCAAAAAATTCAGAAGTAGTATTACGTCCTTCTCCTGCCAAGAGACTAATAAGGTTAAATTCACCTCCATCATTTTTTGTGATGCTAAAGCTAGTATTAGGATCTCCAAAATCTCCGTTAGCTACTAATGTGTTAGAACCGGTGTTTGGAATATTAGATTGATTATTCCTTGCAATACCGTATTCGTTAGTGATAGCAGTGAATGTGAATCCTTTTAAGGTAAAAGGCGATGATTGCAGATTAAATCCTAAAGGTGTTTCAAACTCTTCAAAGTCAATTGTTGTTTCTAATACTGCAGCTTGGGCATCAGTTCCAAAACTAAAAGCTACTGCTGCTACCCCTGCAGTAGTCATCCCAAACTTAATGAATCCTTTCATCTGAATCTCCAAGAAACTTGTTAGCGATTATTTATGAGAGACAGATGCACGCTTTAAATCTTGGGGGTAATTCCTTGACTAAGTGGTGCTCATCTTAAGGGTCTCTATTGTCAAGGTAGGTAGCTTCCCTAAACCAATTAAAACAGTCCTATTGTCAGTAAACGTTCTCTAATACCCCACATTAAAACGATAGCTACCCGGTTTGATTTCAGTCAAACTTGATACTTTTGTTTAGCCTAACTTTATTCATGCAAATCTAGATTTGCGTACGGCTCTGTCATAAAAAATATGTTGATTCTGTCTTAAACCGTTCAAATCTCGTAGAGCCTAAATAAGCATCTACGTGTAACTATGGCTAATTTCCTTTGAGGCTATTTATTGTTACTTCAAGACAGATTTATAGACTGAGCGCGCTGCACCAAAAGCATTCTAGACGGCTTGGGTCTCTTATGTATGGGTTCTATCTCAAGGTGTTAGGACCACCGGCTTGTTATTCATGTTGTTACTTTAGGACTTCCTATTGTGACATCATGACAAAGAAATCCCCAGGCGCTAAAGCCCAGGGATTTTCAAGTCTATCAATTTTGCAGTTTAGAAATTGAAGATAGTCCGCTAGCAGAGTAACTCCAACTATGAGAATCGGAGTTATGCCTCTTCTGTAGAAGCGGTACCTTTACGCTTTTTGTTAAAGGCTGCTATGCCCATGCCGATAAAGCCAGGTAAAAGTGCGGGTGTAGGAATTGGTGCGGCATCATCTGCAAATGTGAATTGTGTCACTAGCCCCAGGGTATCTTCATCGCCTGTGGTTGAGTTAACATCATCATCATCTGAGCTAAAGACACGAGAGACGCTATCCCCCTCAATAAAGCTAGCATCAGCAAAGAAATTGATATTAGATGAACTAAATGTACGAACATCCAACAGCAAATTACCCAAGCTAGGATTATAAAAGAAAGGATTTGCCAGGCTAATTACAATGTCAAAATCCTTGGGGCCACCCGCAGGTCCTGTATTAGCGCTTGATAGCGCTAAGCTACCTCGATTAACAACAACCGTATCATCAGTGCCAATATTATCTGCAAAAGTAGTGCTCAAACCGTCGGCACTGTTGCTTGTGGTTGAAAGATTGATCTGAATATCGGGAATAGTAAAATCAAACGGAGCGGCAAAGGTACTGTCAGGTCGAAACAAAATCTGAGTAATCTCTGTACTTCCAGACAAAGCAGAAAACTCGGACGCGTTATAGACCTGCTGATATCGCTGCGATGGCACAAACAAAGGAAACCGATTGTCGGAATCTCCTTCTACATCAATTAAACTGTCGGGTGTAGTAATGCTCAATGCATAGGCGGTTTCTAGTTCAACCGTAGACAAACTTAATGCCGCACCAGACAGCGCTATGCCAAACTTGAGTAATGTTCCTTTCATCTGAATCTCCGAAGTAAAACTGCTAGCGATTGAGAGACAGACACACACCTTAAATTCAATGCTCTGCAACCAATGCGTTGTCTAGTCAGTTTGTTAGACTGCGTTTCTGGATCAGCAGGGATTGAGATAGCAGCTTTGCATACGTATACCTTAAGGTCTTTGCTTCTATTGTAGTTAATGCACCAATTCGTAATGTCCAAATTCCGCAAAGACTGCTTTTGAGAGACTCTTAGGGAACACTTACAATTGTTCTCAATCAAATTTTCAGCTATTTATCACGTGTTGTTATATCGTTGAAGCTAAATGTTGCAGTTAGACTAGAAATTCAAAAGCTAGCTAAACTGTTAAAGCTTCAGCAAATAAAAGCTACAGGCATGAGGTCATACTTTAAGCTGAGAGGTAGATACTGTCAACAACCATAAATTCACTAACCAATTTTGGCACTGAATTAGGTAAAATGACAAACCTAATATACGGACGTCACCACCCTAAATTCCCTAGCCCAGCTTCTGTTTAATGTCTGAAAAAACAGACATTTTGCTCAGACAGTCAAACCAATGGGCGCCATGTATTAGCTACTTGTCTTTTTAGGTTGAGGCTGCACCAGTGCCTCAACAACATAGTAGTAGCCAGTAAACAAAACACCTGAGAAAATTTGTCCACCCCAAAAGCCGTGCCAGAAGTCAAACCACCAGGGACCCCAATATACATGGGCAATGGTTACAAGCATTAGCCGCGGTACATTTGTAACCAGGGCAATAATGGCTGCCGTGGAAATGAGACAGATCATTTGGAGGCGTTTTTGCTTATAAAGTAGGCCCATAAAAAAGCCTGCAGCTGCAATGGTAATGGCCATATCTAGCCCATTACAACCCCAACCAACTTCCACAGCTCCCTCAGGGAAGGTGATAAAGACACCCTGCTGAGTGGCGGGAAAGCCAATGGATTGCATTGCCCAGGTTCCAGCCCATGCCATAACTCGCTCTAGCCCCTGATTAGGGAAAAAGAAATCCCATAACCCCCGAGAAATAAGGCCAATGCGTGGGTAGACTGTTAAACCTACAAAAAATGTAGGCAGCATAAACTTGGTAAATACCTTGAGCCCCCAAGTGCTGCAGGCCATACCAACAATAATGACTAGCCACAATAGAGCCTGGGGCCACATGGCAAATCGACAAAATGGGAACAGGACTGTGCCGGCAACAATCAACAAATAGCCCAAGGCACGGTCTTCTTCGGAGGCTTTTAATGTATTAAACACATGCCGACGTTGCCAAAGCTCTAACCCCGCCATAAACAATATGCTTAACACTAGAAACCAACCAATCTTTCCTCGTAAAGCCCTAGGGATAAGATAGCCAAGCCACACGGGCAAGTATACAAGCCCAACGACTGAACCCATGAGAATCAATCTGCCGTGGGTTGTTTTTAAGGCTTGTTGCAAATGGGTAAACACCACTGCGCCAAACTGCTTAACACTAGAGGATTGTTGGGTTGACATGATCTAGTAGAAGGTAGTCTAAGACTAAGCGTGGCTATTATACGCGGCACAATTAGCTGAATGTATTTAGCCGATTGCTACATTTGGCGGAAACTACTTACTTTTAACGACGTCCTCAAAGTAGAGCCGGAAGTAAATCAACTCAGTTCACGAAAAATTTACAAACACTACGCAATTTTAGGGACAGTTTAGGTGTATCGAGCGTAGTTTTATCCTTGAAAGCGGCTTTGCTGTTCTTTTAGCCGCTGTTCATGCCAACGCAGACAAATCAATATAATAGTTGTCAGGGTAAATCCAGGTTCTTCCATCAAGGTAAAAATAAACCCATTAATCAACACGTTCAGGACAAAGAACCGCGACAGATCGTCTTTGCAAAGATGCTGCCAGGCGATTATCCAGAGAAAGATATAGCTGGCCAGCCCCAGAAAGCCTAAATCTCCCCAAATACCTGCCCAGCCCCAAAATGGAGAGAAGAAACTAGAGTTAAGATAGTGGCCGTCCCAGGTTTTCCACACAAGCTCACTGACAGGATGGATGGTCGCACCCAATGGCCCGACCAAAGACCAATAGTCTCTAATCATCCAGCCACCAATGCGGCCAATGGTATGGCCAGGCCCAAGCCCAAACAGCCAGTTGAGAGCAGAGGTGTAGTGGTTGGGAATAATGCGCAGAGGACCGGTTTTTAGCAGTGTGGCATCGCCTTCTGGCCCATAAATATGGGGCCGAATCCAGGTTTGATATGCACGGAAAGCATCTACGTTGTAAATACACCAGTAGAAGACATAGCCAATCAAAACAGCCGCAATAATGTATTGCAGGGCCACCTTGATATCTGTCAGCTTACTGAGAATCAGCAGTACCCAGGCGATTATCCCTACAAAGATGACCTGTTTGGCATCGGCCACCAAAATTTGGGCCATGACGGCTAACAAAACCGAGGTGCGAACCCAAGTGGGCATGCTTTTTTCGGTAAAGTAGAAGTAGAGGCCAAAGAGAAGGGATACGCTGGAACCAACCACGTGACCACCCGAGGATAAATAAAATACGCCTTGCACATTATCTTCGATGGTTAAGCGAGTGTGGGGCAATATCCCCGTTGATAAGCCAATTTTTTGCAGTAAGGCCAGACCGAAATGGGCCGCACCAAACCCTAAAATCCACTTTTTAAAGCGGCGTAGAATCTCTGGGGTAAATGGAATTGAGAGAAGCGCTGCTAAAAAGATGAATGGCTCAGAGATAATCATCAATCCCAAAAACACGTTGACTAATCCTGCACCATTTAACAATGCGCTGCCAGTTGCGATCGCAAACAGTATTGCCAACCCCAACAAAATTGAGTTCACAATCGCAATTTGTTTTTGATCGCGTACACGGCTGGTGCACATGACAATCGCACAGGCCAGCGGCAGCAAAATAAAGTGCAGAAAGTTAACGGGTGCAGGAGCCCCCACTGCCTGAACAATTCTGGGAAAAAATGCGATCGCAAAAGAAGCTATCAGCAAGCCAGTGCTAGTAATAAAACCTGGCGGTAACTCTTGAGGTTTACGTAGATACTGAGTCGTCTGCATCATGACAAAGTCGCGGCGGTCGATGGCTGAGAAATGTGAGCAGTCGGCAACAGTCCAGCATAGATATCCATCAGCTGGCCATAGTTAGTAGCTGCCGTATATTTAGCTTCAAACTCAGCTCGGGCATTTTGTCGCATAAGCGTCTGTTGTTCAGGATGGGCCAGCATCCAATTCACCTGACGGGCTAAATCGGTCGCATCGCCCGGTGTAAAGTGGCATCCCGTATAGCCAGCCTGAACAATTTCTGCGATCGCACCAATCTTGGCAGCAACCACAGGTGTCCCTGTTGCAAAGGCTTCTACAGCAACACGACCAAACGTTTCGTACCATTTGGATGGAAAGATCAAAAATTGGGCATCTCCCATCAGCTGATGAACCTCATCCATGGGTCTACGGCCAAGCCACTCGATATGGGGCTGTCGTTCCGCCGCCTCAGTCACCAGAGTTGAGAGGGGGCCATCACCCACAATCTTTAAGGGCATTGGCTCTTTAAGCTGTTGCCATGCAGCTAGCAGCGTATCTAGCCCCTTTTCTACCGAAAGCCGCCCCACATAGAGAGCATATCCCCCAGCGCCTGTCCCGACCCGAGGTTCTGGATCAACAAAGTTGGGTTTGACCACAATTCTCTCAGCCGGTAGTCCGCCCTCAATCATTTTGTCGCGAGCAAACTGGGTCAGCGTAATATAGCGATCCACCATCCGAGGCCAGGTCTTAATCAGACGGTGCAGGGTGATCATAGACGTCACCGCCGCACTGGCCTTGCGGTCTTCTCGATAGCAGCTGTGAACCACGCCAGGGTAGGGAATTGCTTTACCCAAACAATCTTCGCAAACCTTACCATCCCTAAAAAATAGGGCATTAGGGCAAATTAGCCGATAGTTTCGCAGGGTTTGCACAACTGGAACATTCTCGGCCTTGGCCGCATAGTAAATTGAGGGGGAGAGTAGCGGAAAGAAATTCTGAACATGGACAATATCATAGGGCTGTGCCTGCAGCTTGGCCCGGACAGTTTGATACGCCTCTTGAGACCACAGCGTGCGTACTGCCAGCTGGGCTGAACTCATTTGCCCGATTTGGTCATTGTTGACCTGATAGATGTCAACCTCATGGCCATAGTTCTGCAGAAGAGTTCGTTCCGCGTCTGTCGAAACATCCTCTCCACCCCGAATTTGATAGGCGTTATGGATACTTAAAATTCTCATAAGGCCGGCTGTGCTTGGGAAAGGACACGTTGATAGAGATCGGCAATTATTTGGGTTTTGACTGACCAGTCATAGACATGTTTAACTCGAGCCTGGCCCGCTTCCCCCATCTGGGAGCACAGCTCTAGATTCTCTGCCAGCTGTCTCATGGCTATCGCCAAATTCTCAACCGCCTGTTCTGGATCTGGGGCTGCCACCTTAAAACCGCTGTCTTCAGTTACTTGAGTTGCCGGACCACCCAGGTCTAAACAGAGCACCGGTCTGGCTGCAGCCATGGCCTCCAGGCATACCCAACCACCCGAATCATGCAGACTCGGATGCACTAGCCCATGACAGGCGGCTAATTTATTTAGGGTCTCTTCTCGAGGCAGTTTGCCTAAAAAGCGCACCTGAGAACTCACACCCAGGGTCTCAGCTAATTTTTCGAGTAGCTTACGGTCAGGGCCATCGCCAATAATCCAGTACTCTGCCTCGGGCATATCGAGCCGAGCAAAGGCTTTGAGTCCTAAATAAAACCCCTTCCAATGCAGGAGACGCCCAATGGAGATTAGACGAAAGGGGGCTGGTGGCGGTGGTGGCAAACAGCCCAGCAGTTCCTGTTCTGATTGGGGCAAACCGGCCACCCCTTCAATTTGAATATTGGGGCAGCCCAGCACAGACAGCCGCTGGGCGGTTTCCTTAGTCGCCGCCAGGGCAACCGCGCTGCGGCTGGCGGTCAGTTTTACAAACGGATCTTTCTCCGCTATCCAACGAATGCTGTCGCGTAAAAATTCATAGCGTTTGCCCCGGAAGGTAAAGTCATGCCAAAAAGATTTAGGGGCAGATTCTCCACCACCCACGGGTCCCCAAACAAACGGAATCGGCAGCAGCGAAATAAAACTAGGTCCCCAGTGTTTGACATAGGTGACATGGTGAGCAATGTCGAAGTTAATCTGCTGATGAAGAGTTTTAGCTAGAAAATAAATACCGATTTGCCATAAATAGTAGTGAAACTGCACACCGCGCAGCCCTTCTTTCCACCATCTAAATATGTAGGGAATATCGTAATAGACAACATTTAAGTGGGGAATCGGTCGCTGCTCCATCTCTTCCATAATTTCAGGAGCATTATCGTGCCGCGTAATCACCCAAACATCGTGAGTTTTGGCCAGCTCTTTGGCAATATTCCACCCAATACCTGGGTCAGAGCCCTTACCAGGGCCACACGCATAGGCCGAGAGTAGAACTTTAAGTCTCATCCTAATTTTTCTCCTGTAAAACGCTTTCGTAAACACAAGCGACCTGTTCAGCTGTGTTTGCCCACGTATATGACTGGGTTCTCTCTAGACCACGGCTAACTAGCTTTTCTTGTAAACTCTGATCGTTCCGGAGAGAAGAAATCGCGGCAACAAGCTCATCTTCATCTCTAGGATCAACCATCAACGCGGCGTTGCCAGCCACCTCTGGTAGCGACGAGCTATTGGCCGTAATAACAGGTGTGCCACAGGCCATGGCTTCTAAAATAGTGATGCCAAAGCCCTCGTACAGTGAAGGAGCCACCAACACATTAGACGCGTTGTACAGCTTGACCAACGTCTCGGTATCAGGCTTTTTGACATGGGTAATGTAGTCTTGCAAATGATTGCGCTCAATCAGAGATTTTTGCTCGGCGGTAAAGTCAGCACCCGCTTTAATTAGATGAATCAGCGGCTGTGACGAGGTAATCTCTTGCTGTGATACCAGCTGAGCTAGCGCATTTAAGATGGTGGTAATATTCTTGCGCGGTTGGCTGGAGCCAACATTCAGCAGGTAGAACCGATCGGTTGGAATGTCGTATTGTTGAAATACGGTCTCTGATAGCTTTGGTGCCAGGGGTTTGAATGCAGCACCCACGGCGTTGTGCACAACCGTTAGATCGTCAGCTGAAATATCCAGCAGTTTGGTGACGTCTTTGGCGGTGTGGGCTGACACGGTCACAACATGATCGGCCGCCTGTAGTCCCTTAACGGAATAGCGCCAAAGCGCCGAGCTCAGCATCGGCAACGCGGCCTGATGACTGGCGTTCTCAGGTTGGAGAAAATTAATCAGGTCGTGACAGGTGGCCACCACCGGTACAGATGCCAGCCAGCGAGCCAGGTGGCCATCACTGTGGTCGATGATATGAAAGATATCGGCCCGGTGCTGTTTGATGGTTTTGGGATAGTGCCAATATTGCTCAAAGTATTTACCCAGCTTTTGAGCAATACCACCACCTGCGCGGCTGGTCTGGGGCCGCAGCTCAACAATATCCCAGTCGGGGCGCACGGTTTTAAGACCGCTGACCAGACCATCTGCATACACGTCCATACTAATGGAGGTGTTCGGGGCTCGGCGAACAATTGCAACACGCATGGATTGTAGGAATGTGAGAACAATGGCTAAGCGAGATAATTAGCCACAACGGCTAAGCAGGATGCTTAGCTGTTTTTGGGGCGATGGTTTTAGTAGAGGATTGATTTGGGGTGCGATCGCACTTAATCATTTCCACTAGTTGCAAAAATGCCTCTAGCTCAAAGTTCAAATCCTGCCCTGCAAACACTTCTAACGACCGCTGGCTGTAGGCCCGGCGCAGCTCTGTGTCAGTTAGGGTCAAAATCGTCTCTTTAAGCGCTGCGAGATTACCACAGGGATACACCAAACCGTTATGACGATGCTGTACCGTATCGCTATAGCCCCAATTACCGCAGCGGTCGCTCAAGATAGGGGGTGTCCCTGCAGACATCGCCTCTGAAATCACTAGTGGATGAGGGTCGCTGAGGGATGTGGCCACAAATACATCCATCGCCGCATAGTAAAGCGGCAGCTTGCTCTGATTGACAAAGCCCACATTCACCACTTCACCATTTAAGCTGGCCAGTCGGCGATCAATCTCTGGCGTCAACACACCACCGCCAATCATAATGCCTCGCACCCGGCTATCTACCTGGTGCGCCTGGGCAACCGCGTCAATAAATTCAAACGGATTTTTGCGGTCAATATACTTGCCCGTAAAGCCGTAGAGAATTGTATCCTCATTCCAGCACAGCTCTTGCCGCAGCTGCTGGATTTCATCTTGATTGTTAGCAATCGTTGTTTCGTAGCGATCGCGATCTACCGGGTAACAGCCCCGCACAATCTTGTCCTTAGTCACCCCATAGTGACGTAGGTAAATTTCATTGTGGTCACCGCTAGCAATCCAATGGTCGGCTAACCCATACATCCAAGGATACAGCGTTGCTTTTGCCAAACGCTGCATCGGGCTCTGACCAGCATCGGTGATGATGGTAGCGTCATTTTGCATGATGACGGGAATACCCCGCAGTTTGCAAAGCACTATCGTCAAACGATATGACAGCGTATAAAAGCTAGACAAAAAGACCGCGTCAAAGTTCTCAGGCGTCAATTCTTTGATTAAAGCTGGATTCAGCAATCCTTTCGTGGTTTGCGTGGCTGTTTTACCAGTCCAGGTTTTAAGAAACCGATGGTCATAACCACTCAGCAAATCCACATCCCAGGGTTCGGTGCTGCCCAGCTGGCGATCGCCACCGCTTTGATTCTCATTACAGAGATAAAACGCGGTTACCTCAATGCCGGGTTGTTCATTAAGCTTGCGCCAGAGAGGAGAATGGTGCTGAGTCGGGTGGGTAAAAACAACGCCCAAACGAAATGGGTTAGACATACTAATAGTTCAAACGCAACGACATATCTAAAATTTGGAGCAGCACTAAGCTCAACTGTTCTAGCTCAAGAATTGGCAGAATCTGGTTTTGTCTGGACGGGAGTAAGTCTGCTGGCGTTAACTAACTGTTTCAGCTTTGCCAGCACCTGTCCGGCCAACTTGGGCCGAAGTTGCGGGGCAAACAGCCAAACAATGGCCGGTTTAGCCAGCGGTTTAGGCATCAAACCAACCCAGAAAAACCACAAACTAAAAATCAGTCGTTTTTGCCAGTTATAGGACGAATAAAGCCACAGAGAACGAATACCCTGATAAGCCAGTCCGATGGCGTTATCGCTAGGAACAGGGTGAGTCTGCGGGTCTAGCTTCAAGGATGCCAACCGCGACCAGGCCCGACCAAAAAACCGCATGTAGAGGTCCTTAGGAACGTCGTAGCCCAGCTGTTGACCATGCTGCTGAATCAGCTCACAGCGCTGGAGGTCGTGATGGATAAACCGATGAAACCGCTCGCTGGTCACCTCTGACATCGCCCACTGATTGCTGGTATGGATGCGATACCCACCCAGAGGGGTATCGACTGCAGCCACCTCACCATAGAGGGGCATCAGCACTGAAAGATAGTCATCAGATATGGTTGTAAACTCCTGAGAGATTGGCATCACATGGGCCAGTGCCTTACGAGTCAGCGCATTACCGCTGGTGGGCACCCCAATGTAGGTGCCTACTTTTAAAACTGACTCGCAAATATTACCCCGATCCAGCTGGTTACCTTGAGGATATGAAAAATCCCGCGGTTGCCCTTCACCATCGACAACCTGCAAGCGATAGTGCACTTTAGCCAGGTCAGGCTGCCAAACTTCTGCAATCTTTTCTGCAGCCTGGGGGTAGAGAAAATCGTCAGCATCCAAAAAGATGATGATATCCCCCTGGCTTTTAGCAAACCCGCTATTAAAGGCCGCGCCCTGCTTACCGTTGGTTTCATGAAGAACAGGGATGATGCGATCGCCATAGCTTGCAATAATGTCACGGGAACTATCAGTGGAACAATCATCCACCACTAACACCTCCGTATGGGGATAGGTTTGCGCCAACGCACTATCAACAGCTATACGTAAAAAGCTCTCGTAGTTGTAGTTATTGATGACAATACTAACCAAGGGAGAGGAAGGCATAAGAATGCTTGTCTGTTACAGAGCATTAATCTAACAAAATCGAAACCATCTTACGGCTAAGGGGCTTTAATATCTAAACACAGAAACAGAAAGACTTTTTAATGGCCCTACATCCTAGCAAAATGGAGCTTTCTAGGCAGGTTTACTTTGCATTTTACGAATCATCAAAATAGCTTTCATGAGCAGAGGATGCCGGTTTTTAGGATGTATCAAAGCAGCCGTAAGTGATGACGCAGATGTCTGAGATGAAAATGTCATTCCTATAAACCAAATAGCAAGAAATATTTTTTGATGGCTCTTTGTATGAGGTTCAGTCAAAGCTGTAATGATGCCATTTATGCAAACGGCAAGCACATTATCTTTTAGAGGATGATTATCAGGATCTAACTTTAGAGACACCATCTTTGCAATCAATAGCTTGCTATCGCGCTTTTTCATACTCGAGGCTTTATCACCAATTATTTCTATAGCCTTGTCATGTAAACCACTAGTAAATGAAATCGTTTTTCTAAAGCTAGAGACATCCACTGGATTGGGATTGGTGGAGCCAACATTATTCTTACCATGCAGCCTTTGCAGGGCCCCCGGCTGGTCTAAAGAAATAACTGAACCTAGAAAAGGAACCAAATAATTGACATATATATCTGCGGATATACGATATGTCTCTTCCGGAATAGGAAAAAGCTGTTTAATAGCATTAACTGAAAAAGCATTGCCGCTGGCTGGTGGCCATATGTAATTTGGAAACTTAAATATTTTTGGCCTTAGATCACCCTTTGGCATTTTTCGATGGGCAATGGGTGAGGTGCGACCCAGTGGTGTACCTTCAACATCAACAAGCTTCAAACGATATTGAACCTTGGCGACATCAGTATCAGCCCGAAAGGCATCGACTACCTGTTGAACAATATCTTCAAGCAGCATATCATCGCTATCGAGAAATATAATGATTTCTCCTTTTGCCACCGAAAAACCAGCATTATAAGCCGACCCTTGCCCTCCATTCTCTTTTAATACTGCAGTAATTTCATCACTATACTTAGCGATAATCTCACGTGAATTATCTGTTGAGCCATCGTCTACGACTATGACATTAATAGAAGAATATGTTTGATTGAGTGAACTCTCTATCGCATCCTTCAGAAATCTGCCATAGTTGTAATTGTTAATGATAATATTAACTATAGGATTTTCGCTAAAAGTCATGGAAGTACTCCAATTTCTCAGTGAGTTTGGGCTTATTAAATAACTCTATTGGTCAACTGCCTTCTAACTTACTAAAGCCAAGCTCAGACAGCATTTGCTCATTTTTCTCTAAATATATCAGTCATATTTACAGGCATTCTTTTTAAGATAGAAATGGTCTTTTGACATGTCTCATGCCCGACAGAATACAGTTAAGCTATACAAAATCTTTTTTGTATAGCTTAAATCGATAGTATAAGACACTTGCAAGTATCTTCATTTTTTCTTGCAAAGAACAAGAGCCTATGTGCTCTTTAAACATCAAATTACAATCAGCATCTGCTTGCTCATTTTTTGAGTAATTGCTACTTAAATAGGTAGAGAATCCTTTAGATAGTATTTTGTTACTGATTTTTTTGAACTCTGGAAATTTTTGCCGAATTGAGTATCCAGTGGTCGTATAAATCTCACCAAACAGCCTACGCTTTTTATCTAAATTTTGAAACTTATAGTAGTTGTTATGGAATCTGTATATCCCTATATTATTCTTATTTACATATCCAGAGCCCAAACCTACGGCTAGCAATTTAATATATAAATCCGTAATCGCCATGCCTGAAATCCCTTTAATGGCAGGCAGTGGAAACAGTTTTTCTAAAATCTTTCTAGAGAAGCATAGATTTGAGGTGGACGGTGTAAAGTTGGGAATCTGGCCGTCCTTGAGCTCTTTAGTAAAATCAATTTCCTGAATTTTACTGTCAGAATTTGAGGAACGAATTTCCCCGAATAGATCATCATGATTTTCCTCAAAAATCCGTTCCGATTCAATCGCACTGGATTCCGTAAACACCCAGTCAACCGATGGATGACTTTGAAAGAGTTTGACAACCTCAGCGATTCTCTCTGGTAAATAAAGGTCATCAGCATCTAGCAAACAGATAATGTCTCCGCTACTGGCCTGAAAACCGGCATTTAGAGCCGATGCCTGCCCACCATTCTTTTTAAGAATAGGAATAACCTGATCGCCAAATGACTCAATGATCTCTTTGGAGTCATCGGTGGAACCATCATCCACAACGATAACTTCAACATTCTCATAGGTCTGATTAAGACAGCTATCAACAGCTTGCTTTAGAAATTTGCCGTAGTTATAGTTGTTAATCAATACACTAACCAGGGGTAGTGTGTCGCTTTGACGTTCCATTACTTCATTATCTAAAACACTTTCCATAATCTTTAGGAAGGTCAGAAGCTTCCGTTAAGTTTTTCGCGTTAAATTCAGACTGTTCCGGACAATCGCTAGCTGCGCTCAGATACCCCTTCACCAAACTGCAGCCGAATCCGTTCTTGCACAGCCGCCCATCTAAGACGCAGCATCACCACTGTGAACCAAAATTTTTGATTCGCATTTTCCAAGCGTGCATCCTGGAATGTTCTGATAAAGAATCTAAAGGGCGGTTTTAGAAAGACAAGCAGGTCCAGCAGCAGTGCTGTTTTGGAGGTCTTTGTCTGCTTGAGCATGTCATATCTACCCCCGATAATGCGCACCGAGCGTTTCCGAATTGCCTCCCAGGTGTCGCGGGCGGGATGGTTGATCTTGGCATCTAGGGAATATAGCTGATGATAACCCGCCGCAAACACTCGCTGTCCCCACTGTTTATCCCCCCCCGATTTGAGAGTTTCATCAAATCCTCCCACCTCGTCTAAAACATGCTTGTACGTAAACAAGTTGGCGGTTACCCCAAATCGATCGTTGGCTAAAAACTGATCCTGGGGAAACGCCAGAGCAATGGTTTCGTATAGCTCAAACGGATTGGGGTTTTTGGGGTCTTTGGCAAATAGGTCAATGTGGCCTGCCACTAAACCAACATTGGGTTTACTCAGCAGAGCCGCCACCCCACTCTCTAACCACCTGGGGTCTGGAACACAGTCAGCATCCGTGAAGGCAATCACGTCTCCCTTCGCGATCGCAACTCCTGTATTGCGCGCAATGTATGAACCAGGCTTGGACTCATGGGCCAGCGTGACCCGCTCAAAATTGTCAACAACACTGCTGACATCTTCCTGAGAGTTATTATCAACGACTATTATTTCGTACTGCTCTTTTGCATAGGTCTGTTTTTCCAGTGCAGTTAAACAGATCTGCAGAAATTTATTGTCGTTATAAACAGGAATAATAATAGAGACAAATGGAGTTTGATTTATTTCAATACTCATAACGCTAACCAATAGATCTGGATTTTGAATATTCTTTGAAGTAAAGAGTTAGGTTCACTGCTGCTCTAGAAAGTCTCAGCCGAGTGTAGATATAAACTACAGCAATTCGTTTCCAAAGCCCCGCAATATCCTTATTTTTCAAAATTCCTAATAAATATCTTATTGGGGGTTTAGCATCGTAAATAACCTCCTTAAGAAATTCAAAAACAGGAGTCATTGATTTTTTATTCTTCCAAAAATTTCCTTCATAAACTCGTCGGAGTTTTTTATTTAATGCTTCAAAATCTGCACGGGCTGGGTGTGAGATAATTACATCAGCTGCATAGATTTGTTCGTAATCTGCTGCATAAACTCTCTCTCCCCATTCACGATCTCCGCCAGATTTGAGAGTCGCATTAAATAACCCTACCTGAGTAAAGATCTTTGGAGTTGTGAACAGATTAGCCGTAGCTCCAAAATGAGCTTCTTTGACATACTTTTCTTGCTGCAGAAAGATCAAACTATCGTATAGTTCTGCAGGAGTAGGATTCTTGGAATCTTGAAAGGAAAATTTGATTTTGCCTGCTACAAAGCCACAGTTGGGATGCTTAAGGATTTGTGCAACACCTGTTTCAATCCAGTCAGACTCGGGTGAGCAATCTGAGTCAGTAAATCCCAGAATATCGCCTTTGGCAAGCTTTATACCTGTGTTGCGGGCGCTATAGGAGCCAGAAATTGGTTCAAAAGCATATTTAGCTTGCGAAAACTGACTAACGATAGACGTTAAATCTTCTGTAGAGTTATTGTCGACAACAATCACTTCATATAAATGTTTAGGATAGCTCTGATTATCCAACCGAGTAAGGCATTGTTGGAGACGCTGGGAATCGTTGTATACAGGAATAATGATTGAGACAAACTGTGTTTCCATTTTAATTATTCTTTCAGGCAGGTTTCGTAAACTGCTAGAGTCTTTTTGGCAACGTGATCCCAACCCCAAGATTTAGCTTTCTGATAGTTGTATTCACCCATTCCTGATGTCAGGTCTTTTTTCCGGATAGCTTCTTGCATTGCCGTGAGAAGTCCATTTTTGAGATTTGGATCATATAAGAATGCGCCTTGATGATCTAGAACTTCGGTAATGCAATCTTTTTGAGGCGCTAGACAAGCACGACCAAAGGAAATAGCAAGCATCACAGCACCTGACGTTAAAATATTTTTATAGGGAAATGTGACCACATCAGCCGCATTCATATACATCTGAACATCGTCATCTTCAATAAATCCTGGGATGAACTGAATTGCTGAATTGCTATCGGCCTTTGCTTGAATAGCCTTAGTTAGTTCCGGATCTTTAGATTTACCTGCAATCACAAGGTGAGCGTCAGGATGATTTAGTTCCTCAAACGCTTGAATCAGTTCTATAACTCCCTTGTATGGGCGAATTAAACCAAAAAATAAGAATACAATCTTAGATTCTGGGATTCTTAACTGCCTACGAGACTCAGCTAGGCTAAGAGTATTTTTATACTGTCCAATATAGTTAGCGTGAGCAATAACATGGGCTTTCTTAGAGACATCGAAGGGTAAATCCTTCATCAGCTCTTTTTTAGCTGCTTCTGAATGAACAATAATGGCATTCGAAAACGCTGCAACAGACAGCGTACAGATACGGTCTATCAGCGGATACTCTAGTTCATGATGCCGAATATTGTGGGCAGTCCAAACAATTTTGACGCCCTTAAGCTTGACGACAATAAGACCCAGGATAAATTTTATAAGGGGTTTAATGGTATGTATTACTGAACCAGCACTGTAAAATTCATGCAGCCAGTGGATATGGAGAACCTTGGGCTCTCTTTGATGAATTTCCCTGGGTAAATAGGATTTTTTATTTTCGATTCCATCAGATTTTACGCCAAGATTTTCTAGACCTTCTGCAAGCTGCCCTTGATATGGATTAATAGATGTAAATTTAGGGATAAAGCATGTTTTCATCGATACCAACCTTATCTAAGTCTAGAGAATTCTTAAGCTTAAATACTTTAAATAGTCGCAAGCAGCATAGTACAAACAAGACTGTTGCTTTGAATGATATTTCAAAACAACAGTCTACGTGCTCTTATACTTGAGGCTTTTCTTTCTTCTACAGTCATAAGCTTTTTGATATGAACTTATATGCTTGTCAATAATATTAGCGATATTGAGTTTACGACGTAACTGATTAATAGCCCTATTTTCAACCTTACCAGCATCAGATAAAAGGTTCAGTAGCAGCTGACTCAACGAATCGGCATCATATGAATCGAATGTGTGTATTGCTCCTGGCTCAAGCTTATTATATTCATCAATCTGCGGAATCTTATAAGCTGCAATGCTTGGATGTGAAATCGATATCCAGGTTGATAGTGAGCCGGATGCCGAGCATTTTGAAAATGGACAAACGGCAATATCTGTAACTGCAAGATATTTTTCGAGATCTGCCTCAGAAAGATATCCGGTTACCCTTAATCGGTCTGATATTTCGAATGTCTTAGATATTTCGACCAGTTCATTTAGAAAGCTTTCAGATCCTTTGCTCGCTTTGCCTGCAAAAATTACTTTGACATTATTCGGTAATTTGGGAAGCGCCTCTATCAGTAGTTGATGCCCTTTACGAAAATGAATCCATCCTAGTAGGGTAATCACTCGATCGTGACCTAGACCCAGAACTTGACGCGTTTCATCGATGTCTATATCAATGTTTCTATTTTCAACGAAGTGAGGAATAACAACTACTTTCTCATCAACTAGCTTTCTCAAATTAGAAACCGAGTGTAGTCGATTAAATTCTTGTTCAGTACAGACAAACACTTTACTCATCTGTTTGACAAGAAACCGAAAAGCCAAAGCTCTAGGGCCGTACATTGCTTTCAGATAGAGGGCAATCCGAGACCAGCGAAAGGGCAGTTGCTCCCAGTAGACATCATGAAGGGTAACCAACAACTGAGCTTGACAGCTCAAAGCAAAAATCAGCAGATTTAAGATACTAATTGCCTGACCCCATAGAGCCTTATTATATTGAAAGTGCACAATGTCTACACTGCTAAACTGCTTAGCAGCTTGATGTAGAGTTATGCAATTCTGCCACCAGCTTTTGTCTAAAACTGCATTTACTTCCAAGACAGAACAGTTATCCCTTGTCTTAGCTTCTTCAGCTAATAGTAGACCGTAACGATTTAAGCCATGTTCTGGAGAACCTACATGTAGATAACCAATTTTCATAGTTTTACTAGCCTCTGCATATATTTTCTGGCACGCGTTAATTTCTGTTGCGTATGCTTTTGGGCATTAGCTCTTAACAAATGCCAGCTAGCAGACTGCAGCTTATATCCAAGTTGGCACATCTCTTCACCCGCCACTGACTCAATGTTGGCAATTTCTGCTTTGGATAGCTCTTGTTGCCATCGGGTCAAGGATTTGTTATTCACAGGTCTCACAGCATTCCCTTTCCAGGGCTCACGAGCAACGTTGACTCGCTTGGAGTGATTGGCGTGATAGTCCAACATTTTGGCATCAAACGGCAGGTCTAAAAAATGACATAGCTTTCTTAGACAGTCTTCTGATTCTGCAACTAATTGTTCGTAGTGCAGGGTAAAAATAGCTCCGTTGGCGGGTGGAGATTGTCGAGCCGTTGCCATGTACCGTCTCCATACCTCCGCATTTCCGCTAATGCTGCCTGTACTCCAAGGCACTGTTTTCCAGGAATTTACAACGGCCCTAGGATCTCTAACAATGTGAATAAAGCGGGCAGTGGGGAAAAACTCCTGTAATGTCTGCATGTAGAGCAAATGATTAGGCGTTTTTTCACCCACAATCTTGGTATTACGGCTTTGGCGAAATTGTTCCAACAGTAAGTCTAAGAGCGCTGCATAGTTTCTATCTACAGTTTTTGCAGCGTCTTGAAAGGCTTCAAACGAGAGTTCCATCTCAGCAAATTCGGGAATTTTACCAATGGCGTCGAGTAATGCTTGATAATTAACATCATCTGTTAAATCACCATACTGCTCACGCTTTAGCCAAAAGTTCCGAATAAAGTGAGTTTCGGGTGCGATCGCAACATCTGGATGAGCATCCAACATTTGTTGCAGTAGCGTTGTACCAGAGCGAGGGCATCCGACTAAAAAAATAGGATCTAAGGTTTGCATTTGCTTACTGTTTTCCATAACGCTACTGAGAATATCCCAACTGCTTCAGCAGAGTTCCGGCCTCTTGATTAACCTGCTGAAGCTGCTCTGCAGTAAGCTCTCTTTGCCAGCCGCCCACAGAGGTAGTTTTAGCCTGGGCAAATGCCTGGTAAAGCTTCTGACTAGAGACTGTGTTTTGAATTCCTAGATAGTCAAGTAACTTCTGGGCTTCTTGTTGAGGTTGAGCCACTAAGTTTTCATAACGCAGCTCATAATATTGACCTTTAGGTAGGGCTTGAGTTTGGTCAAGAATCGTGCTGACGTGGCGTCGCCAAGCCCAAATACACCGATGAATATCGCTTGTCGCTTCAAACTCCTGAACACGGTCAGTCTCTACCCAGAACCGAGCATAAGGACCATGACGATATCCACTCGATTCCCGATTGCCCGATTGTGCTGCTGCTGCCTGTAGCCAGGGCTTTTTACTATGGGAGAGCGCCGCATCTCTACCGTCGCGAACAATATGAATAAACTGAGCGTCAGGAAATGCTTGATAGAGAAAGTCTATCAAAAAGCAGTTACGAGGAGTTTTCTCAGCAAAGCGCAAGTCGCCATCCGCATGCAGCCGCATGAGCCATGCATAAACCCGACGATAAAACTGTTTGGCCTCAGTAAAGCTCCATTCCTGATTGTGAATGTAGCGAGCGGCTGCCTTTGTTGCCACAGGTTCAAAGTGATAAGAAATTTCTGGCAATTGTGCAATACATGAACCTAAAAAGGTTGTACCAGAACGAGGAGAGCCTACAATAAAGATAGGACGAGTCAGATTAGGAAAGACCAGATGGCGTAATCTATTTGTCGATAGCGGCCGATGTTGACTCTGATAGTATTTACGATCAACTGCCACTGTTTGGCCAAACCATTCTAAAAAGCCAAACCAGCTAATGGGTTTAACTACTTCACGTGACATGGCAGTTATGTTTCCCGAGACAACTTCATTCAAATCTTTCACTTCTATAAATGTTGACTCAGGATTAAGAAACAATTTCTCAGTCAGACCCTAAAACTGCAATTAGTGTAGTTGAGGCGTTACTGAGAATACATTCTTTATATCTGACTGAGCCAATACCCCCGCTTGGTCCTGCATCAGTCACACATCCAAGCATATTCTGTATCTTTGAGGTAAGTTTTAACCTCATCATAATTAATTATGATGTCTGATAGTGAAAAGGGATTAGTCTTGCTGAGTCGAACAGAAATCTCTTCTGGCTCTACATTTAGAAAGTGACAAACCTTAGAGTATGCATTATTTGGATTAGCGGAAATATCTTTTTCAAAACTTAGATTTAAATAGTTATGACCAGATAATATTTTTTTCAAGTGGACATGATTTTCCTTATGTATAGTGAGATGCTCAATCAAAGGCTTTTTATATCCATTATATCCAGTATTTTCAACATCAATATAGACTTGCTTTAAGATAGCCTTTTCAGAAGATTTATTATGGGTTTTCTTTTCTGAAAGGTTATACATAACTGTATGAGAAATAATTGACCTTAAAAAATTATCTCGTTTAAGGATTATGTATGTAAATTTTTTTCTGTCGAGAATATCAATGAAATTCTGAATATCAAAACAACCCTCAATAATGTGATGAAACTTAATTTCACAACCAAAGTTTTTGGAGCCAGCAGCAAACATCTTCTGTCGTAACATCCTTAATGGATCAGGCTGTAAGACAATTCTTTTTCCTGAGTGTTGAGATTTCTGTATTCGCCATTCACGGATATAGGGAAAATAGATTTCTCCAGACCATCGAATTTGAGAATGCTGATATAATAAATCTCCTAAAACACTGCTACCGCAGCGACCCATGTGAAACATCGCTATATTTTTAGAACGAAAAATCGACATGGGCATACCCCGAACAGGAGCCGTTTTGTATTTAAGATATTTGATCGCCTCCTCTGGTGAAGATAGCAATGATGCAGTCTTAAATAAGTTTTTTGAAGAGTGATTCATTACTTCTTTTTTGGGCATTACTAAAACTATAAACTACACCTGATTAAATAGCGGTTTAACTGTTATGAATATGTATTTAGCCCTTTAAAGCCAAACAGGAGCATAGCCATCAGCTCTCTCAATAAGTACTTCGATGATCGAATAATACCTTTGAGCAAGGTAATACTCTATCTCATCAAATATTTCTTTTTTGATAGAGGTATTTTTGGGAGATATAAGCTCATTTACATATTCAAATTTAGATGTGTCAAGCTGTAAAAAAGGTTAAATACTCCGGCAGCACATTTTGCGCTTTCAGTATTCTATGGGCTAATAACGTTGACATCCTAGATATTCACACTTCGGATTTTTTTAATCTATCGCTTACCGAAGTATTTGATCTCCATAACGAACTCACGTAGCAAAAAATAGTTAGGTTTATATATGAAGGGCTCTGGCTTACTAAGCTATTAGCTCTCTGATAGTATTTCCTCAAGTTAGTGTTCACCTCAAAATAGTCTAATAATTCTCTCGAGAGACAATTGTGGCCTTCAATGATGGTGCTAATTTTAAGGTAACTTCATACTGTTTGTAGCGATCGCAACAGGTAATTTCATAACCGTTGTCTAGTGTTTGACAATGAAAGGAGCTTAGCGTTGATTGGTTTGGAGAATGCCAGTGTAGGGCTCTAACTCCATACCCTTGTTTTGCATAATGGTTGATAACCATGGTGTAAGATGGCTCAATCTTTTGTTTCTCCGCATTAAATGTCCATCCCATCAAAGGATTTTCCTGACCTTTTATAAGATTGATCTCTGCGTCTAAAAAATCTCCTCCTACTAAAATATCAAGAACTGAACTATCATTTTCTGCTGGCTTAATACAAATAGAGTTTTCTTCTTTGATGGCATTTAGGTCAGCGGCAAAAGGCATCAATAGTTGCCAGTTTTCTTCTTCACTCCCCTCAAATTCATCAATAACAAACAGTATTTTTGCGGAGCGTATAAAAATCAAATATCGGGTGACCTTTCCATTTCTAGGAAATCGCTGAGAAACCATACTGACAACCGCTAATTGGTCGGTTGATATATATTCTTTTGACAGTGTGGTAGCTAGTTCTGGATGCTTTTGAGGGGCGAGATCTTGATCTTTGATAATGCAAGTATTGTGGGCATATGCACTCCTAAAAAAGCGGTTATATCGCTTGTCTAAGGTAAAAGCATATCGTCCTGAATCAATGATCCAGTGACGACCGGCCACATACACGGTAAAAGATAAAGCATCTTCGTGTCTGTGAGGTAGGGGGAGATTTTGTGCCGAATGACAGCAAATATAGAATGACTGTTGATATTCTTCTAAAGTTTTGCCCCAGGTATTTCTCAATATTGCTTGTCCAGCTGTTGGAAAAACCTTATCGAGTTCTGTTGGTTTTTGTCCTTCTCTACCTTGAGAAACAACATAGTTAACTTCTGGAGACCAGCCTCGAGCTAAATTATGAACTGCTTTAACAATTCCTGTATCACCAATCGGAGGCAGTGTTCCATCTGGCATAGTGATGTAAGTCATATACTCATCACTACGCTCGAAAAAATCGTTTAAGAACTGCGGAATCGGTAAATGATTTTCTTTGAGAAAATGTGTTAAGTACCAAAGCCATTGATCTATGTAGACTTGATATCCTGGTGTGTGTTCTAGCCAGATACCTTCTTCAGAACAGTGGTCTTTCAACTGTTTTTCAAGCCTCAGTAAGCCGACTTTTCTCCAGTTAGAAGCTTCTTGAAAGTATGGCATTGCATACGATGCAATAATCAAGACTATATCTTGGCGTAAACCATGGTTGCCAGTGTAATAGATCTCATTTCGCTTCTCGTACAGATGTGACGCATGTTGATACGTAATCGCTAAAAACTTATATAAGGGAATGCATCCCGAAAGACCTATAGTTTTATAGGTCTTTAAAAACTCCAATAGCACACCCAACCGATGTACTACACATCCTTCATACCAAGATGCATCATGCGCTCCATAGGGATATGGATTAGACGTAACCCAATCTATAAGAATTTTTTCTGATGCAATAAGATATTGCTGATCATTCATTCTGCGGGCTTCTTGTAGTAGCGGTACAAGATATCCTAAGAAATGAAGAACCCGTATGTAATAGACACGTTGGGTTTTGTTTTGGCTCCAAGGCAAAGGAGGAGAAAAAGGAATTGCAGCTTCGCCTGGTATCAGTCGTAATTCTTTTTTGTGATAGTTGTCCAACTGTTTTTTGTTGGAATATAGATATCCTAACAGACCATTTGTTAACGATTGAGACAGACAAACCTTCTCTAGGAGATCATTATCAAAATCTTGTAGTTTTATCTTATTTATTAATGGCTGCAGATCTGTGTTAGGAGATATAACTTTTCTTAACCATCTCCACGTAAAGGCGTCGTAAGTAAATCTTGGTATTTTGGTTGAGTATGTTATTTGTCGAGGTAAATATCGAAAGATATTACCTTTAACTTGTTTTTTAATTTTCCTTAAAAAGCCCATCTCTAAACCTCGACGTCGTATAAATGGCAATAAAAAATAACTAATAAATTTTTTTTACTATATTTAAGGCAGCTTCAATATCTACATTAAAGCTGGAAGACTTACCTTTTTCTTGTGCGCATAAATATCTGTAATTATGTCTAAGAGACTTAGATAGAAAATAATAATGAGGTACAATAAATTGGGTTGGGAATAGCTCTAATATATTTATTTTTTCGGAAAAAATTGTATTTGTGAGGCCAGCACCATGGGCAGCAACTACAGTCTCAGCATCGTAAAAAAGCTCAATTTGTTCTTCAATATTCATATGATCAAGCACATATCGCTTGAAGCCATAAGGCTCAAGTCTTTCAAATAGTTCATTTTCATTCAAGATGCAGCGTTGACGACCTTTTTGGGTAGGAATGCGTGAAATAAAGATACGATTGGCCTTTTTTCTAGGTCTATTAGGAGCCACTCTTTTAACAAACCATTCGATATATATAGAAGGGAGGTAACCTGAAAATCGACGGCTTAAAAAACTGGGAAAGATAAAATCTTCTAGCTTATATGTTTCATTTTTATCAACTAGTAAAATATTTGCATTGTTAGGAAAAAGCCTATCAAGATAAAATTTTTCTACCTTTGTAGGCTGGCTAGAGAGGAGAATATTAATTTTTTCAATTGCTTTAAATTTAGAATGATGCAGCAAATAAAGCCGTGGCAAGTTATCAATTAATGTATGATAATAGCCATTTTTATGGGAGCGAAATAAGCTGCACACACCGGCAATAGTACTTCTCTTTTTTAGATAAAAAGCTTTAGCGTCAAACTGCTCTAACTCTTTTTGAGTACTGATGGATTCTTCAAGTATTTGTCGCGATTTGGTGTGTAATATATTGTACTCAGGGCAAAAGTATAGATCGTTTAACCTAAGCGAAAAAATATTTGGGGTTGTGTATCTCGACGACTGGAGGGTCTTAGCCTCTGGTAAAAAGTTAACGCTGCTAGCGTCACTAGTTGAGACATGCTCCGATAGCTCAGGATATGTCTGATAAGACTCCTTGAAGGAATCTTCAAGTTGATGAATTGAGCCTCTACTTAAAAGAGTATGGCTTAACGCTGACTTAAACGAGGTTGAGATTTCCTTCTGGAGTTTCATTTGTGAAGAATCTAGCAGCAAATGCGGTCTACAACATCTTTTGTCTCTAATGAGCCTTCTTCCAGGATGCTTCCCGTATTTTCTTAATATTCAAGGCGTAAGTACCTCGTTCCTTAAACAATTCCGTAAGTCGACCAATCTTCGTTTCGACTTTTAGCACTTCAGTATTGCCTTCCATAGGCCATATTAGTGTCTGTAGAAGGATTCTAGGGCGACGGAGAAGGTCCTTGATGGCTGAGAGAAACTGCTGCTTCCAAATGTGACTGTTGGACTCATGTCTTGAAAAGGGGGTTATCTTCCACCAAAAACGAATGCTGTGATTTTGATTACTCTCATCTAGAGCAAAGCGATAGGGATCGAACCCTAAAGTGGCTCGTCCACCACCACGACGGAGTTTTCGTAAATAGTGCCAATGTAAACGATCGGCCGTTAAAAAGTGACGTAGCTGTAGCTTAGGCTCATACCACAAGCGCCAGCCCGCTAGTACTAGTGCAAAACATAACTCGGTATCCTCACCACGGTTTAAGGCCTTACCTGTATGTCCCATCAATATGGACTGAAAACCATTATCGACCAGCTGCTGCCACGCCGCTTTGCGGATAGTTAGTCCTGCACCCAGTAAGCGGGCACGTGACCAGGTGACATCGCCTCCTGACTCAGGCCCCTGGGTACCAACGGCATAGCTTTTAGTACTAAGGTCAAACCACCAAGGTCTTTCCCCATCAAACTCAGGAATATTATGACTGCCGCAGGCTCCCACCTTAGGGTGCTGAGTCATTAACTCTGATGCGGTTTGGATCCAGTCAGGACAAACCCAATTATCATCATCAATAAAACTGAGGATTTCATACTTGGCTTCTGCGAGTCCTCTGTAGCGAGCATGAATTATTCCCAGCTTTGACTCATGGACGACGCGCAAAATACCTTCTTTTTCCTGAGGCCAGCAGTCCAATGCAACTTGAGCAGTGTTGTCTTTTGAGGCATTGTCAATCAAAATGATTTCCCACGGGAAATCATTGGCAACATTCTGAGCAGCTAAATGTTCTAGGGTTTTTGGCAACTCTTTTGCGCTGTTGTGGCAACACATAATGACGCTAATACCGAGATGCATAGAATAAGTCTCACTCTTCAAAGATTAGATCAATCGTCAATACTCAGATTTAACAGGCTGAGTATTCTTGGCTATTGATACACCTGTTGGCAGACAGCATGACCCTGAATGCTGTTGTAGCGGCTTCTAATGCAAATTCGAGAGAATTCGAAACTTATTTCAAACCTAGGCGGCTGCATTTTTTTCCATTAGGCGATATACCTGTTGATAAGCAGCATGGCCTCGGTCAATTTGACGTTTTGCTGAATCCAGCAATTGAGGACTGGTAATTTCGAGCGAATCCCAAGCTGTCTCAATGGCAGCTTTGAGATTGTTCTCCAGGGAATCATCATTTAAGAACACAACCTGACATCCAGCACCAAACTGATCGGCTAACCCTAAAAACTTGTCTTGATAGTATGCAGACTTAGCTAACCCGATGATGGGAATGCCTTGGGATAGAGAAAACACACCTGCGTGATAGCTGCCAGTGATAACCACACGGCAGCGACCTGCTTGCTGCGCTATCTCTACTGGTGTCTTTAAGCTTTGACCACCGTCGGATGTATCGTCATATCCAGCTAATACGGCTTGAATGGCCTTTGGATCGTTCTCATCTGGGTGATGACAAATTGGGACCGGATAAAGTGGAATATTCTTTTCTTTTGCAACTGAGTGAATTGCAGTACGAACACGATTGATTGAGTCCGTTGCTACATTTGAATATTTAGCAGCTCTAAGGTTAACTCCGATACCATCACCATAGTCCGCACTGCGAGTTTGATAAGCCAGTTCGATGGCATCATCTCCGGTCGTTGTAATCTGACTATCAGAGACACCTAGGTCATGAAGTAAAGAGACGCTTCTCCGACTCTCTCGTAGCGATATAAACGACATTTTAGGAAGGACAATACTTGCCTTCGCTCTTAGCTGCTTATTCACAAGGGGGCCGATGCCATGACCCAGCAATACGGTTGGTTTCCCCAGACAAACTGAGAGATTTAAGATACTTAGGGTTCTTTCTGCCTTGTTAGGAAAAGTGTCTGTAATGTATCCACCACCTGACGAAATAACCAGATCAGCTTCTTGTATCGCCTTTAGCTGACTAGTTAATAAAGCATCGTTTGCAGAAGCCTGCGCAATTTTTGTTTCTATTCTTTTTTTGGCAAGCCCTGGAACTATCTGATGGATCTTCCATTCCACATTGTGGAGAGCATCGGAGAAATTCAGTCGAGTTGCATAGTGTCTAATTTTCTTTGAAAAAAAAGAAGCCCAATCAAACTTGAATTGGCCTGTTATATCTAAAGGGTCTACTGCCGGACAAAGTTCTTTAAGACGCTCAGGATTTGTTGTAAATACAGTAATCTGGCAGTCTGGCCATCGTTTTTTAAGTCTTGAAACAGCAACCTGTAACATAGCAAAATCGCCTAGGTTGGCTAATGAATAGCCACCAAATTCGATTAATATTTTCATTGTTATGTTCTTACTTGGACAACAATTAAGCGTACAGGGAACTCGTTTCTAGACCATTGCTTGATGATGGTTTAATCTTTCAACGTCTAGACATAGCTGACAACTAATTCACCGTGACAGTGAGACTCCTCCAGGTTTAGAGTATTGCGTCTACTTGTCAACAGCCAGCGGGTCAGGCTGTGGCACTGCGCCTTTAGCCAGCACTACCCACTTCAAACTGCATTTGATGATATTTCCAAAGCTTGCCGCGCTCTTGCAATAGCTCCTGATAGTTGCCTTGCTCTACCACACGTCCTTTTTCCATTACGACTACTTTGTCGGCGTTAGCAATCGTTGAGAGTCGGTGGGCAATAGCAATAACGGTGCGACCTTTGGATAGCCTTTCTAGCGATTCTTGAATTAGCTTCTCTGTTACTGAATCTAGAGCACTTGTGGCCTCATCCAAAATTAGAATTTCAGGATTACGGAGAAGGGCACGTGCGATCGCAATCCGCTGTCGTTGTCCCCCAGACAAACGCACACCACGTTCTCCCAGAGGCGTTTCAAATCCATCCGGCAGTTCCTGAATAAATTCTAAGGCATTTGCCGCTTTGGCAACTTCGATCATATCGGCTTCAGTGGCATTTTCCACACCATAGACAATATTCTCTCCTACGGTCGTGTTAAAAATGAACGTATCTTGGCTAACAATGGCCATCCGATGTCGTAGCGAATTAATTTTTAGCTCTCTCAAATCAACACCGTCAACAAGTACCTGCCCCTGTGTTGGGTCATAAAATCGGGGGATCAGATCAGCCAGAGTCGTTTTGCCTGCCCCCGAACTACCAACGAGTGCAGTTGTTTCTCCACGTCTAATCGATAACGTAATATCGTGCAGAACAGGCTCGCCTGGGTTATAGGAAAAATCGACAGACACAAAATCAATTGAGCGCTCCAACCCTTCAAAGACTTTCTGACCGTCCTTAAAGTAAGGCTTATCATCCTGTCTGAGCAGGTCCGTAACCGCATGTAGAGCACCTTGAGATGCGATAAAGCCTACTCTAGTGCCATTTAAGGCCGATACAAGTGGTGTTGTACGAATCAGCACAAACAAGAACGTCAGCAACTCCGCAGCTTTTAGACGACCGGTAGAAATCAAAAGGCTGTAAGAAATAACAACCATAGCCACCAGCAGAGTGACCCCTAAACCTTCAATTAACGGTTTTACCAGTGCCGAAAACTTAATTACTGAAATCTGAGCATTGTGGATTTTTCGCGCAGCTGCATAGTAACGCTTACGTTCAAACTCTTGAGTACCTGATGCATGCACCGTACGAACGCCATTGATAAACGAAAGCGCACCTGACGTAAAGGCTTTGTTAGCAATGGGTACAGCAAAGCTAGCTTCTCTAACCTTGGCTGTTAACGAGGTCAGCCCAACAGATATTAATGCAAACACCAGAGCTGAAATTACAAACAACTGCCAGGAGAGCATTAACATTGCCGCTAGATAGGACAATACCTTAGAGCCATGGACGACTGACACTGACAGAATGTTAAAGGCCTGCTGCACCTGGTTGACTTCACCCCGAATAGTGCTCATTAATGCACCAGGGCTGACCGTCGAATAGAAGCTTAATTGAAAACTCTCTAGCTGATCAAAAATACGACGCCGTAAATTATCAACCAATCTAAGAGAAGATTTTTTAGAATAAATTGTACTTAGATAATCAAAACAAGCACGCAACCACACAGCAATCAACAGTAATCCTGACAGCCTGTAGATTCTTCCTGTTGGTGAAGCCTGTGTTCCTAAAAACACCGTATCAAACCAGACAATGCCTGTTTGAATCGGGGGTTCATCTGGATTAGTCAACCCTTGCAGAAAGGATGCAATAAAGCCAACTGTCATTCCTTCAAATGCAGCGGCTATTAAAGCAAAGGCAAGCGCTAAAAGGACAAGACCTCGAAAATATCTAAATTCTCGTAAAATAAGACGGTTTTCTTGCCAAAATTGGGTTGTCTTAACTAATGTACGCAGAAAACCAGGGAGCTTGAGTTTCATATAGATAGATAAGATATACTTAGCGAGCGGTTTACAACCCACAAACGTTAATCTGAGCCCGTACGCATCACATTACAGTTTTCTTAGAACAATACGTTTTTCGGGAAGGACACTAATAGCGGAACGACATAATTACTTCATATCAGCTATATGGTCCAGCCATAACCCATTGACCGCTTCGCATAATGCAAACGGCTGTTTCCCGATTACTTATTGTCCAATAAACAATAGGCTCCATTAAGTAAGTCAATCTACCTAATGTTACGTTTATGACCGTAAACATCCCCCGTATGAAATACCCTCCTGCATGACAAGAGGGTATTTCACTACTTAGCTAACATTTTCCGTTATCGTCTTCCGGGCTGCCACATAGCAACTCCTACACCAGGAGGACCAAATCTTGGCTCTAAGCCCAGCTTAACCTTGACTAGCTGCTTAAAAACTAGCAACAGGAATAGTGGAATCGTTTTTGCATAGCGTTTCCATAGTCTTTTGGGTTCTTGTACCAATCGATACAACCATTCCAGTCCGTTCTTTTGAACCCAAACAGGTGCCCACTTTTGCTCACCTGCAAAGATTGGAAAGACGCCGCCAAGACCAACCATAACTGAATTAATCCGGCCTTTATGGTGGTACATCCACCATTCCTGCTTAGGGCAGCCTAGCGACACTAATACTAAACCTGCGCCACTATTGTTGATCCGCTGCACTAGCTCATCATCTTCAGCCACAGTTAGTGGTCGAAATGGTGGCGACTCCATACCTGCTACCTTAAGCTCAGGAAAATCTCTGTTGAGCCGCTGCTTCATGTTCCATAAAACATCAGGTGTGGAACCCACAAAAAAGACACTGATATCTTCCTGGGCAGCTTTTTCACACAGGCTCAACAAAATATCCATGCCTGCTACGCGATCTTGTCTTTGCTTTCTTAATCGGCTAGTTACCCAGACCAAGGGCATACCGTCTGGCGTTAGCATATCAGCCCGATGTAGTACCCGGGCAAAGCCATCATGGCATTTGGCCTCGACCAACATGTGCACATTAGCGACACACACTGCCTTACTGACTCGCTGACGTGCCCAATTTAGCATCGTGTCAACTTGCACATCGAATGACTCTGCTGTTACTGGAAATCCAATTACGCTTTGTGTTTCTAGTTTCTTTGTGCTCTTCTGCCAAAGGCTAGTAAGACTAGACTTAGTCGAATACAGCATAATGATTCTCGAATTTGTTGAGGGCGGTTAACAAAAGACGTCAGTCTGATGTGTCATTACACAAATTTAATCAACCTATGGAAATTTCTTAAGAAACTTGTTATCTAAAATCCAATAAGTCTGTATTACCGTAAGTACACCAACTATGAAATCGCTCAGTTATTTGATTGATTTTTTTGGAAGCACTACAGGTAATAAAAGTTACTGTTGCTAACAATGAAAGACTGACGAAGGTCGGGAAAATCTTCAAAACACCCTAACACCAAGCGTTTTAATTTTATCTATTCTAAGTAGGTCATCTGTACAAAAGACCGAAGACTTACAAAGAAGTTGGTAGCATCAGACCCCTGAATTTATTGTGTGTAGGACGGTGCCTAAACTCAGTTGAAGTAACACACAGAACATCTCTCTATTCAACAACTACAAGCAACCTCAGGAGAATTATCAGTAAGTAAAACTATGTAGATAAAATCCAGAGACCCTGAAACGTAGTGGTAGACCTTGAGCTGTGATAGATGGCGTCTTGAATGATAAAGGGAAGCCATAGATGACTTACCTTACGTTAAACAGCGCTAAAAACCCTGACTACAGGCAATTCTCGTAAAGCGTGTGTAAAAACAAGCATCAGCGAAGAAATTTTCCTTTCATGATTGCTTTATGAATACACGTTTTAATTTCATGAACACCCGTCTCTCGAGCCAGTATAAACAAAAAAAAATGGATTGTCATTATTCAATGTGGGCATTGCTTAAAGTTGCACAGATGTTCCCAATGGTTTTTTATTCTTCATTTATGTGAGCGAGTCCCCTCACACACCAGGTTTGACACACTCTAGAGACTGACTAACGAAAGGGCTCTAAAGTGTCAGCCTTCGTTTAATAAAGCTGAGGGTATATCCAGGAATTTTTCAAGCTTTAAGGAAAAAACTACTTATCTAGTGGATATATCTCAAGGGACCTCAACACCAAGCTTTTCAAGGTACATCCAGAAAATTAGTCCCAACGATCCCAAAATTAAACGGATTGGTATGGGCTAGTACAGAAAACTGATACACCCTCTGAGACTTAGATCTTTGTGGCCATTTACAGTGTGTTCGAAGCTTGTGTACTAACTTCTCACATTGGATTCTGCTTGAAATTATGTTTAATCGTCACCTGTTACAACCAAAACTAGCTCTACTCTGTCTTGCTCTATGTACGGTAGGCATTTCGTCTGCTCCAGTACATGCACAGCTTCAATCGCTGCCAGAGTTGGACAGAAGAAATGCATCGCCCGCCGTCCTACCTCCCGGTGAAACAGCCTACACGTTAGGTGCTGGCGATGTTGTCCGTGTTGACATCTTTAGAGTGCCTCAATATAGCGGTGAGAGTGAGGTTTTAGTTGATGGCACACTCAATTTACCTCTGGTTGGTCCTATTAATGTAGCTGGTCTCACCGTAGATGAGACTACAGAGTTACTATCTAGTCAATATGGTCAATATTTAAGACGTCCTCTGATAACCCTTAGCGTTCTAAACCGACGTCCGTTACAGGTGGGTATCTCTGGTGAAATTAATAGTCCCGGATCTTACACATTGACTCAAACTGGCACTCAGGCTCCTCGGTTATCTCAGCTCTTAGAACAGGCTGGCGGTATTACCCAAGTTGCGGACATTCGTCAGGTACAGATTCAGCGCCCCAGTCGCGATGGCAGTCAGCAGACTCTGACTGTCGACCTGTGGCAACTGCTAGAAACTGGTAACTCTCAATACGATATTTCCCTAAGAGATGGAGATTCAATTTTTGTTCCCACCGGCACAATATCATTAGAAGATGCCTCACTGTTGGCTGATGCCAGCTTTGCAGCGAGCGTCAGTGAACCCATTAATGTGGCGGTTGTTGGTGAAGTATATCGCCCCGGTCCATATACGCTGCAGGGCGGTCAAGCCACTACAAGAGATGCAGGGGTACCCGGCTCATCATCCGGTTCGTCCACACCTACAACTGTCACAAGAGCTCTGCAAGTAGCAGGTGGCATTAAGCCTCGAGCTGACATTCGTCAGGTTCAGGTTGTTCGCCCCACTCGTTCAGGGGAACCACAAATCATTGATGTGGACTTGTGGGAACTGTTAGAAACTGGTGATGTTTATCAAGATGTCGTGTTGCAGGCTAACGATACTATTTTTGTCCCAGTCGCAACAGCCCTCAATCCATCAGAAGTTCCAACAATCCTGGGCTCTAGTATTTCTCCCAACTCTATTCGCATCAACATTGTCGGTGAAGTAGAACGCTCAGGAGTACTGGAGGTCACTCCTAACACATCGCTTAGCCAGGCGATTTTGGCGGCTGGTGGCTTTAACAATCGCGCCAGGGAAAGCGAGGCTGAGCTAATCCGTCTAAATCCGGATGGTACCGTTGTTCGACAGACGATTCCGATTGACTTTGCACAGGGTATCAATGATGAAAACAACCCCATCTTGCAAAATAACGATGTGGTCATTGTGAACCCCTCTGCTCTGGCAAACCTCAGTGATGAGATTGGCTCTATCCTTAGTCCAGTTGGACAAGTGATCAACAATATTATCTCTCCTCTGAGATTCCTAAATATACTCGATTAGGCAGGGACAGCCAGAACTTAGAATCTTCACTTCTAACCTGTAATTCATCACGTCTATATATTTATCTTCTAACCCATGAGAGCCGATACCCTCCCCACCACCTCAAACTGGACAGCCCCCAACCAGCCATTACCAACGGCAGATGAAGGGGGGCTCAACATTGGTGGCCTAGTTAAAACACTGCAGCGAAAATGGTGGGTCATTACTGGTGTTACAGTTGTTGCGATGGGTCTAGCTGCGGTTAGAGTACTGACTGAAAAACCTATCTACAGCGGCAGTTTTGAAATCTTAGCCCAGGCTCAGAGTACTGAGACTGAGGTAATTGCGAATGTTCCTGAAACTATTACAAGTCAGGAGCAGAGTACTGTCGATGCAGATCTGCTCAAGATTTTAAGAGGGCCCGCTGTTTTACAACCCGTTATTGAAGGCATTAAGGACAGATATCCTGACTATTGCCCGGCAACCGCCGCCAGTGAAAACCCTTTAGACGTTAGCTATGACCCCTGCTATCAAATTCTAATTAGTCGTTTACAAGTCAATCGACTTGGTCAAAATTCAGACATCATCCAAGTTTCTCTGCAGGACGCTGATCCACAAACGGTACAGGTTATCTTGGGTCTAATCTCTCAAGCCTATCTGACTTACAGTCTTGAGTCCAAGCAGGCAGATATTCGTCTTGCCATGAAATTTGTTGAAGAAAAGCTGCCTGATTTGACCAACAAGGTAGATAACTTGCAAGATAATTTGCAAGATCTGCGGTTGAATTACGACTTAATTGACCCCACATCGCGTGGTTCACAGCTATCGGGTCAAGTAGGAACGTTTTCTAAGCAGCAGCTAGATACTCAAATTGCTCTGGAGCAAAATCGAGCAAATTATGAAAATCTACGCTCCCAGCTAGGCGGTCCTCAAGAAGAGGCCGCGTCATCGGCACTGGCTCAAAATCCCAGATATCAAGCGCTGCTGAGCAGTTTGTTGGAGCTAGACTCACAAATTGCAGAAGCCTCAACACTGTATCTTGATGGCAGCCCTGACATGGACGTGCTAAGGGAGCAACGGCAAAACTTGCTGGTGCTGCTTGAGCAACAGGGGGCACAGTCTCAGCGAGAATTAGTTAGCCAAATGCAGGAACTGGAAGCCCAGGAGCGTTCTTTGAACAGAACGCTATCAGGGCTTAGTGAAGATGTCGACGAACTCTCTGGGATTTCAAGACAGTATGTTGATATCCAACGCGAATTAGACATTGCGACAGAAAATTTAAATCAGTTTCTGGCAAAACAAGCTGCTCTAGAAATTGACTCCGCTCAGCGGGAAATCCCTTGGCAGGTGGTGACACCACCGACCCAGCCTAGTCCACAGGCGATCAGTTTGTTGCAAAATCTATTATTAGGGGGCACTCTGGGCCTACTTTTAGGCTCTGCTATTGCCCTTCTATTGGATAAATCAACAGGTGTCCTCTATTCAGAAAAAGAGATTCAACGGGCAATGCGGCTGCCTATCTTAGGTAAAATTCCAACACCTGAGCTAGTTGAGCGAGATGTGCTTGAGCCTGTTAAGGCACTTCAGCTAGCTGCAGCTAGCTCGTCTTCTGATGAGGCTAAAGCATCTCCCTTAGAAAATGGGTCAACTGATCGGATTCCTCCCTACTCTGAAGATCCGTTCATGGAGGCATTTCGTTCGCTGTATACCAACTTGAGATTGAGTAGTGTAGACAGACCATTAAAATCGGTAGTGGTCAGTTCGGTAATGGCGGATGAAGGTAAGTCAATTGCAGCGATTCACCTGGCTGAAGCGGCGGCATTGATGGGTCAGAGAGTGTTGCTAGTAGACACCAACCTGCGTGATCCAAAGGTTCACAGCTATCTCAAACTGCCGAACGACGCCGGTTTAACTGATCTTGCTCTCAGCGACACTGGTGCCATCACTAAAAACACGTTTCTGCATGAACCCATTGCAGGTCTTAAGGTTCTATGTGCAGGAACAAAGGGCCATGATGCGGGTCATATTTTGACTACTAAACGGGTTCAGCGGTTGCTGCAACAGCTCAAAACCAGATTTGACTTAGTTGTGTTTGATGCACCATCGTTGTTGGGACAATCAGATGCGTATCTGATTGCTGAGCAAGCAGACGGCATGCTACTTGTTGCCCGTCCTGGTCAGATTAAGCAAAATCTCATTGACCAAGCTATGGAGCAAATTCGCATTGCCAATGTCAATGTGTTTGGCATCGCTGTCAGAGAAAGTTAGCGAGTACTGGCCTGCTCGCGTAGGCTTGCATACTTACAGTAGACCTGCTCAGGGTGTATGGGTTTGGATGAGGGATAATGCTCTCTGCCTAAAACTCATACACCCTGAGCTGTTTGTTATAAATGTCGAAAAGAGAACGTCGCCATTGCTAATTTCAAGGATTAACCGAACTTGAATCAGATTGGGAATTAGCAACGCCAGAAAGTTTAGTTAGCGGCCTGATTAAGCTCATTGAGTTTAGCCGTGGCCTGGGCATAAAGCTGCTGTGCTTCTGCTGAAACCGTTGTATTGTTTGGCACTGTTTCTAGGTTTTGAATAACCTGCTGTAGCTGCGATCGCACCCCCCGCAGAGCCCCCGCTTCAGCCTGGTCAATCAGCTGCGGTATCGTTTGACGCACTTCCCGAATAGTTGCAACAGCCTGTTCTTCCTGACGTCTCCGTGCTTCGATCTGGCTTTTATACTTCAGATATTCAGCCCTTAGCCCCTGGGCCTCAACATAACTAGGGCTGTTTTCCGGTACCTTCTCTAAAGCATTGAGCGCCTCTCGCCATTGTTCTTCAGCCCGCTGCCATACATCCGCTACATGCGGCGGGTTTTGTACCAACATAGCCGCTTGTAGTCCATAGTTCTTTGCAACCGCAACAAAGTCATTAGACTGTTGAATGTTTGCAGCGGTACCCGCTAAATCGGCATAGTCTCGCTGAAACGCCTGCAGACGTGTTTGGGCCTGACCACCCGCCAAGGTCGCAGACGGAATCTCATTGAGCTTATCCATACCGGTCTGCCACGCCGTCAAAGCCTCTGTCTTTTCGGCAGACGTTTGCGCTTGCTGATGTTGTTGCTTAGCCGCTTCAACCGCTGAGGTGCCAGCATTTAACTGATCTAGCGCATTTTGTTCTTGAAAAATCTGAGCCTCCATGCGACCAATCAAGGCACGGGCATCTCGAAACTCATCTAGCGTAAATCTCCAGCCACAGCTAAAAAACTGACAGTAGCGTTGAGGATAATAGCCCAGAAACCAGACAGGTAGTTGATCCAAGTGTTCTTGTGCCTGGGCTGACTTTTCTGAACCTAGGGTAAAATCAGCAGCACTCGTCGCATTGTTGATCAGCTGATCGGCCTGTTCAGTGTAAATAATCGCTTGGCGATAGTTATGGTCCATGCGCATAAAGCTTGGTAGCAATAGTATAGGGACCGTTCTCGCCACAGGCCAGCGCACCATGGGATAGGGCAAATTAACAAACCAAAGACCGCCAGCTATGGCCGCAGTGCCGACAGCCAAGCCCAATAGCCACCTGGTAGAACGGACGGCTGGATTGGGCAGATTTAGCTTGGCAGCTTGTTTCAGAATCTGTTCATCAAATTCGGGAAAGATGTCATCAACAGCATCTTTTAACTCTGCGTATGTCGCAGGATCTCCCTCTTGCTCCTGCATCTTTTTGAGACGCTTAGCCACAATGTTGTAGCGTATTTGTTCAGCCGGTTTTCCTTCGCAAAGACGTTTAAGTTCATTATCGAGTAATGAATAAGCACGATCAGAGAGACGAGGCATAAGAGGGTAGACCAAAAAGCAGTGTGTCTGTTGTTGCAAGCTTTGCTGTGGGCTTAAACCAGGCAGCGCTGTGGGCGGCTCAGATGGATTTAAGGCTAGCAAGCAACAAGCGTGTTTCTAGGTTAGCTCAGTGTAATAAATACGGTGTTAGACTACCGTCCAGTATTTTAGACATATCGCGTTAACCCAACACGATAGCGCTGTTTTTTAGTAATCATCACATCGCCAATCTCTAGACGACCTTTACCCCGAATAGCGACAAGATCGCCAGACTTTAGCGAGTGGCTAGATTGAGAAATCGTTTTCCAATTAACCCGCACGTCTCCGGATGTAATCATATCTGCCATTTTGCTGCGAGACATGCCAAACCCAGCTGATGCAACCGCATCCAGCCGCATGGACGCCTCTACGGTGGTCATTTCCTTTTTCTTCGGTTCTCGTACCCGCAGTTCGCTCCAGTCAACTGCTTTAGTTTTTACGGGGACTGAACGCACCTGAGTCAGACTCATCGCTAAAAATTCGACCAGCTCTGGCACCACAATAATTTGAGCCCCACGCTCACCTAAAACAATGATATCTCCTACCTTTTCGCGAACAATGCCAGTGCCGAGTAACGCCCCTAAAAAGTCACGGTGGGTCGCCGTATCGAATAAAAAGTTACCGGCTACGCTGAGCAATGCGAGGGGCAGCTCCTGACCTTCTAATGGAATTTCAGTGCGCGCTATGGTCAAGCGCTGTCGCTCAGCCTGAGGGTATCCCCCCTGGGGTTGAGTATGAATGTCCGTTAAGCGACCAAACACGGCCTGGGACTCATACAGCTCCGGTGGCGATAGAAAATCGGTAGTGACCGGCTCCCACGTACGAATCGCTTGATCGGCTTGATCGATAACACGGGTTAGGGTTTCGATATTTTCAACACCCTTAAGCAGATCGTCTTTGGGAAGCATAGGCACACGTTACTGGTTTAAACCGTAGTTGACCATAACCATAGTAGCGAGTTAAAGGACGGTGGTGAGCCCAAAAACACCGATAATCAACCTCGCCGTATCTCCAACTTAATGCCATTAGGGATGATCCAATACGTTGGGTCTTAGGGCGGCGTCCCGGCCCTAACCAGGGGGTTTGGGGAACTCGGAGGGACCCCAGGCAACATCTTTAAACGCCCCATCAACATCTTACGCTACAGTTTCTTCTGAATACAATTACTCTGGCTAAAATCATGAACTTAATTTTGACCAAGATCTTAACCAGAGCAACCTAGTTTCCCACTGTCATGGCTAGATGTCTCAATTGATATCTACCAAGCAGACTGTTCTTTTTTAGAATAGATGTTTTTCAAATGCTTCTTGACAGTGTTTTCAGAAATATACAGTCTGGCAGCAATCTCTTTATAACTACTCCCCATACGCTTTAAGCGCCAGACATCCGTTTCACGGGTGGTGAGACCGTAGCGCTGGGCTTCTTGGTTAGCAATTACGGTGAGAGACCGCTGACGATTTTCTAAGGTAATTAGAAAACAACTATCAGATTGGTAAGTATGGTTATCCCAGTCAAACCACTGCACCCTTGCGTAGATAGAACCGTTTTGAGTTGCAATCTCATCTTCTAAAACAATTGTGTAATCTGCTGGAAGTAGTGCCAGGGATTCATCTTTATTTTCTGTGAGGCTTTGACATGAGTGCCAGAGAACATCAGGAATGTCGGTAGATGATGGACATGTCATCTCTCTAAGCAGAGTCTGTGCATGTTTGTTTTTATGCAAAAGAGCTCCATTTTGAGAGACGATAATAAGACCAAAGGCTGAATTTTCAATAGCGGCTAGTAGAAGCGCTGCCTGCATATCAAAGGGTTTACTTAAGTCGCTCGTTGCTGCAGCCTGCGGGGAAGTCATTTTGGGAACAGATTGGGTCTGAGAAGCCATAACTAACAAGAAGTAATTGGCAGATAAAGTTCTGAAATTCGTTGACTGTGCTAGTGGCGCCTATTCGTATAAAATGCTGAGCAAAACTAGTAAGAAATACGGATGACTTTGTTAATAGTTACCTCACGTGCTGATTTGAAAAATCCGTAAGTAGTTGTGACAGTTTGGGTGTCGGCATAGACATGTTTGCTTTCTTTAAGCGGACTTATGCCATGCTGTAGTAGCAATACGTTATTTGTGTAAGGTGTACGTTTTTACTCAAAAGGTGTCGTCAGCGCATGAGCCGACACTGACCTTAGCGCTAACAGCCGAGGAGCGTGTCCGTTCTCGATATCGCTACAGGCTTTCTGGGGAGATTACGGACGGTAGTATACGTTGTGATACAAATTTGAGCCCAACTCGACCAAGGTCTAAGTCAATGGGTGACCTCTATCTAGAAATGCCACGGGGAACCGTTCTGCAAGACGGGGATTGTCTAGGTGGAGCCGAGCACGACCAGGTGCTAAAAATTGTGGCAAAGCCTGAGCCTATAATGACTGTGCGGGCACTGGAGGGGGGACAACTGTCTCTGTTAAAAGCTGCCTATCATTTGGGAAACCGTCATGTGGCGCTTGAGATAGGTATGGACTATCTGAGGCTAGCTCCAGACTCAGTACTAGAGTCGATGCTGCACCAGCTGGGAGTCGCTGTCACGCGCGACACTGTCCCTTTTCAGCCGGAGGCGGGCGCCTATGGTCACCACCACTAACGAACAAGCGTTGCTCGCGGGGCGGGTGCCTATGGCCATCACCATTGATGAGCAGGCGTTGCTAAAACTAATGCAGCTGACGAGTCCGGCGTTGCCAGTGGGTGCCTTTAGCTATTCAGAAGGGGTAGAAACACTGGTAGCCCATGGCCATCTAACAGATGGGTTAACGCTAAAGCACTGGCTACTTCAGGAGTTACGCTATGGCAGTGTCCGGTTAGATGTGGCGATCGCAACCCGCATTCATCACAATCTCGATACCCCCGACCAGCTTAAATACTGGAATCACTGGCTAACCGCCAGCCGTGATACCGCCGAACTGCGGCAGCAAAGCTGGCAGATGGGTCGTGCCTTAGTTCGTCTAGGGCAGGCTTTACATCCCGAACTCAAAACAAGCTTTAGCCACTGCGATACTCCGTGCAACTTTGCCGTCGCGTTTGGCATCATCGCCGCCCACTGGCAGATTGACACTCACACCATGGCCCTGGGCTATCTACAAAGCTGGGCGGCCAACCTGATTGGAGCAGCCGTTAAGCTGGTGCCCCTGGGTCAAACTGAGGGGCAGCGCTGTTTGCTAGAGCTAATTCCAGAGCTGAGGACAGCGGCAGAAACCAGCGTGGCCCTAACGGATGACGAGCTATATGTAAGCGGGTGGGGTAGTGCGATCGCAAGTATGCAGCACGAAACCTTATACACCCGGCTTTTCCGCAGCTAATAGAAAAACTAAACAAAATTAAATTTTGACGGAAAACTCTAGGTTCATAAGCGAAAGGGTTTTACCCTTGTAGGGGCGTTGCATGCAACGCCCCTACAAAAACCGATTGCGGCATAATCCCATGACCTCCTCCTCCCCCTACCGTATCGGTGTTGCTGGCCCTGTCGGCTCTGGTAAAACCGCGCTTGTAGATGCCCTGTGCAAATCAATGCGCGATACCTACTCCATCGCTGTCGTCACCAACGACATCTACACCCAAGAAGATGCCCAATTCTTAGTGCGTAGCCAGGCCCTGCTAGATAACAGCCGGATTGTTGGTGTCGAGACCGGTGGCTGTCCCCACACTGCAATTCGAGAAGATGCCTCCCTAAATCTGGTCGCGATTGAAGACCTAGAAACACGGTTTGACGATTTGGACCTCATCTTTGTCGAGAGCGGTGGCGATAATCTGGCAGCCACATTTAGCCCTGAGCTAGTAGACCTCACCCTCTACGTCATTGACGTCGCTGCTGGTGATAAAATCCCTCGCAAAGGTGGCCCAGGCATTACCAAATCAGATCTGTTAGTGATCAACAAAATTGACCTAGCCCCCCTAGTCGGCGCTGATCTAAGTGTGATGGAACGGGACACCCAAACCATGCGTGGGGATCATCCCTATGTATTTACAAACCTTAAAGCGGGCAAAGGTCTAGAAATCATTCAACAATTTATTCAATTTCATGGGCGACTGGCCGTTCCCCATCCGGCCCGTTAAACCTGATTAAAGACTCAGAAACGACGCCCTTAATCAGCGACAAGTTGCCGGGATCACAGCAAACAAATTTGTATAGACCACAGAAAGTATCACAGGCTACAAAACCAGCCTTCCCCAGGACTTACCATCACGAAGCGAATACGTGTATCTGCGGCCACTGTGACACGCCCCGTCCAGTCGCCGATTTTTGATGCGAATAAGGTGTGTGAGTCGTTAGAAAGGAACGCCCAATGACGAGGATTAATAGACGTAAGTTTTTGGTGTACGGCTCTACTGCCGTGGGCACCAGCATTTTATTAAAGGCCTGTGGAAGTAGCCCTGAAACCACGGCTGATACAGCGCCAGCTGAAGGCGAAGCAACAACAGTTGCAGCTGGCGGCGACACGATAAAAGTAGGCATTTTGCACTCTCTGAGTGGCACCATGGCCATTAGTGAGACTACCGTGGTAGACGCTGAAGAGCTGGCTATTAAGGAGATTAACGCAGCCGGTGGTGTCTTAGGTAAACAGATCGAGATCGTCAAAGAAGACGGTGCTTCCGACTGGGACACCTTTGCTGAGAAAGCAGAAAAGCTGATTGACCAAGACCAGGTGTCCGTAGTGTTTGGCTGCTGGACCTCGGCTAGCCGTAAGAAAGTACTTCCTGTATTTGAAGCCAAGGACCACATGCTGTGGTACCCAGTGCAGTACGAAGGTCAGGAATGCTCCAAGAACATTTTTTACACGGGTGCAGCCCCCAACCAGCAGATTGAGCCCGCTGTCGATTGGCTGCTTGAGAATAAGGGCACAGACTTCTTCTTGGTGGGCTCTGACTACGTCTTCCCACGGACGGCTAACACCATTATCAAAGAGCAGCTCAAGGCAAAGGGCGGCACCACTGTTGGCGAAGACTATTTGCCTTTAGGTAACACTGAGGTAACTCCTATTATCACTAAGATTAAGGCCGCTCTGCCCGACGGTGGTGTTATCTTTAACAGCCTAAACGGTGATAGCAACGTTGCCTTCTTTAAGCAGCTCAAGGGCGCTGGCATGGGTCCAGATCTATATCCTGTAATGTCCGTCAGTATTGCAGAAGAAGAAGTCCGCACCATTGGTCCTGATTTCCTCACAGGTCACTACGCTGCTTGGAACTACTTCCAGACAGTTGAGAGCGCTGAAAATGATAAATGGGTGAGTGACTTCAAAGCCGAATACGGTGACGATCGCGTTACGAATGACCCAATGGAAGCTGCTTACATCATGGTTTATCTATGGAAGCAAGCGGTTGAACAAGCCGGTAGTATCGAGATTGCGGCAGTGCGCGAGGCGGCCTACGGTCAGACCTTTGCAGCGCCTGGTGGCACAGTCACCATGAATCCAAACCATCACCTATCTAAGACTGTGCGCATTGGTGAGATTCGCGATGATGGTCTCTTTGAGATCGTTTCCGAAACGGATGGTCCAGTTGATCCAATACCCTGGAACCAGTTTGTCCCTGACACTAAGGGCTTTGCCTGTGACTGGTCCGACCCTGCTAAGGGCGGCAAGTTTAAGGAAGCCTAAGGTACCTATCGGTTAGCTAACAGGGGGAGGGTCGCTGTGGCTCTTCCCTTTTTTCATTCAGAGCCCTCACCGTTCACTTTTTTCAACAGGTATCGTTTCGTGCTCGACGGTTTAATCAACGGCATATTTAATGGCATCAGCATCGGAGCTGTGTTGCTGATTGTCGCTCTGGGTCTGGCCATTGTGTTTGGTCTTATGGGAGTCATCAATCTCGCCCATGGAGAACTGATGATGCTTGGGGCCTACACCACCTATGTAGTGCAAAACAGCTTTAAATCTCTAGGGGACGGGGTCCAAGACTTTTACATTTTGGTAGCACTGCCTCTCTCTTTTTTGGTGGCTGCCCTAGTTGGGCTGTTGCTAGAACGAAGTGTTATCCGGCTGCTCTACGGACGCCCCTTAGAAACATTGCTGGCCACCTGGGGCGTTAGCCTGATTTTGCAGCAGTTTGTCCGCAGTGTGAGCTGGTCTATGACCGTTGGCATTTTAACAGTGTGTCTGCTGCTCTTTGGTGGGCGGGCTATCTTAAACAAGTTTGCCAATCTGGGTCCGCGTCAGAAGCTGGCTAATTTTGTTGTTTTAGTGCTTTCTGCCACCATTGGGATTACCCTTGGCAGGTCACTCAACGGTAACTCAGCCATGGCTAAACCCTGGTTTAGTGCTCGCAATGTCGATGTGACGGCCCCTGGTTGGTTACAAGGCAGCATTAGCGTTACCGATACGCTGTTATTTCCAGCCGCACGGATTTTTATCATTGTCCTGACGGTTATTTGTTTAATTGGCACCTTCTGGTTTCTCAATAAGTCTGCCTGGGGGCTCAGGATTCGGGCTGTGACTCAGAATCGAGATATGAGCGCCTGTCTAGGCATCCCCACTAAGCGGGTGGATGCGCTTACATTTGCCTTGGGGTCTGGGTTAGCCGGCATCGCTGGCTGTGCGGTCACACTACTCGGTTCTGTCGGGCCAAACCTGGGTAGCAACTACATTGTGGATGCGTTTATGGTGGTGGTCGTCGGTGGCGTCGGTAAACTCATCGGCAGTATTGTGGCGGCACTGTTGATTGGCATTGTTACCTACATTGTTGGGTCTGGCACGTTGGTGTTGATGCTGCCTGCCGGCGAGACATTACAACCTTTGATTGATACAGCCACGTTTTTTGCCACCACGAGTATGGCCAAGGTGTTGGTATTTGCTCTGATTATTGCCTTTTTGCAACTTAAGCCCGCTGGCTTATTTCCCCAAAAAGGCCGTTCGGTGGAGGCGTAATGATGATAGAAACAAAACCTGTCGGCAAAAAGCGCAGACGTACTCTTGAAGCCGGCATTGTCATTGGTCTGGCCCTGGCTCTAATTTTTATTGCCCCGCTGTTATTGTCCGGCTTTCGTCTGGGATTATTAGGTCGTTTTTTAGCGCTAGCGATTGTGGCCCTGGGGGTGGACCTAATTTGGGGCTACACTGGGCTGCTCAGCCTTGGGCAGGGTATTTTCTTTGCGTTGGGTGGCTATGCGTTTGCCATGCATCTACAGCTAAATTTAGCGGGTGAGGGCCTGCCTGAATTTTTTGGGCTGTATGGCGTGTCAGAGCTTCCCTGGTTTTGGCAGCCGTTTTATTCATTTCCTGTCACCCTGATTGCCATCGTCGTGTTGCCTGGCCTGGTGGCAGGATTGTTGGGCTATCTGGTCTTTCGCAACCGCATTCGGGGAGTGTATTTCTCGATTTTGACCCAGGCCATGCTAGTGGTGTTTTTCAACTTCTTTAACGGTCAGCAAAAGTTGATTAACGGCACCAACGGACTCACAACAGACACAACGGTCTTATTTGGTCAGCAGGTCGGTAGCGATCGCATGCAGTTTGGCTTTTATGTTGCCACTGTGGTTACGTTAGCGCTTACCTATGGTCTGTGCCGCTGGCTGACCAGGGGGCGCTTTGGGCGTTTGCTCATTGCCATTCGAGATGATGAAAATCGACTCCGGTTTTCAGGCTACAACCCAGCCATGTTTAAGGTGCTGGTGTTTGCTGTTGCCGGTGGTATTGCCGGGGCAGCTGGGGCGCTTTACACTGTCCAGTCCAGCGGTATCACACCCCAATATATGAGCGTCGCCTTCTCGATTGAAATGGTAATTTGGGTTGCCGTGGGTGGCAGGGCAACCCTGGGCGGTGCAGTGCTAGGTGCGCTGACTGTCAACTGGGCGCAGGCTTTACTGAGTGAACGGTTTCCGGAAGTCTGGCTGTTTTTCCAGGGGGCACTGTTTTTAATTGTTGTTACCGTCTTACCCAAGGGAATTGTCGGCTGGTTACGAGATGATGCCGTCAGACAAATCCGAGACTTGTTAGGGTTACAACCCCAGCTCAACACCTATCCAGACCTTGAGCTAGACCCTGATGTCAAACGAGAACGACAAGAATTAGCTGGCAAATAGCTCACAACCCGACTGCTGACTAACCTCACCCTCTTATTAAAGGCTCAAAATCTCTAGCCCAGCCGATCATACCTTCCCACAATGGCAAACAAAATCCTAGAAATCGATGCTCTCACCGTTAGCTTTGATGGGTTTAAGGCCCTCAATAATCTCAACTTTTCAATGAATGAAGGTGAGCTGCGAGTCATTATTGGGCCAAACGGTGCTGGCAAGACCACCTTTTTGGATGTGATTACGGGTAAGGTCCAGCCTACCCAGGGCAAAGTTCGATTCAAAGGCAAAAAACTTACCGGTCGCAAAGAGCACGACATTGCCCGGCTGGGCATTGGTCGCAAGTTTCAAACCCCCCGCATCTATCTCAATTTGACCCCCCGTGAAAATCTAGAGCTTTGCTGTAACCAAAACAAAGGCGTATTGCCCACTTTGTTAAAGCCCACCCCCAGGACAGAGCGACGGACCGTGGGTGGGTTACTAGAAACCATCGGGCTTGATCATAAAGCTGACAAACCTGCCGCCCTGCTCTCCCATGGTGAGAAACAGTGGTTAGAAATTGGCATGTTAGTGGCACAGTCTCCCGATTTATTATTGGTAGATGAGCCAGTGGCTGGGCTCACTGATGAAGAAACCGAACGTACTGGAGAGCTGCTGATTGCCCTAGCTGAGAGCCATTCAGTCATTGTTATTGAGCACGATATGGAGTTTGTGCGGCAGATTGCCCGTCAGGTCACTGTGCTACATGAAGGGTCTGTGCTCTGCGAAGGCACCATGGACGAGGTCCAGAACGACCCTCGGGTGATTGAGGTGTATCTCGGGAGTGAGACCTCCATTACTCCAGACCAGATGTTGCTGCTGCGAATTGCGGCCACCATGGCCTGGGCTGACGGTGACTTTGCCCCGATTCAGCAAGATGTGATTCTCAACCGACTCAGTCGTCACTTTGCTAAAGATTCAAACGAGCAAACCGCTCTGCGCGACGAGCTAAAAAATTTACTATCTAAGAAAATCTCGCTGGATGAATTGGTGCCAAAACTGACAACGCCGGACCAACGAGAGCAAGCCCTGATGCTTAGCTATGAGGTGATTAGCTCTAACCAAATTAATCAAGCAGAAGCGGCTGCATATCAAAGGTTGCTCGACCTGCTCAACCTGCCCCCTGAAACAGTCAGTCGCCTCGAAGCCGCGGCTTTGGAACAGCTTCAGCAATATCATTAAACGCACCATGACCAGTACAGTCTCTCAACCCACACAGCAACAGCCTGCAACAGCCCCTATGCTTAAAATCTCAGGGCTTGACTTTTATTACGGAGAGAGTCACATTTTGCGCAATGTTGACCTCACTGTGCCCAGAGGCCAGATGATTTGTTTGATTGGTCGAAATGGGGTGGGTAAGACAACCTTGTTAAAAAATATTATCGGGCTGTTGTCACCCCGCAGCGGTGCGATCGCATATGATGGCCAGACAATCAATTCATTAACGGCCGACCACAGAGCCCGTATCGGCATTGGCTATGTCCCTCAAGGTCGAGAAATTATCCCTCGTCTAACTGTAAAAGAGAATCTCATCGTGGGGCTAGAGGCTCTTGGGAAACGAGCACCAAAAGCTAAAAAAGAAATTCCCGACCTAATTTTTGAGTTGTTCCCCGTTCTTAAGACCATGCTGTCTCGTATGGGAGGTGACTTAAGTGGCGGGCAACAACAACAGCTATCGATTGCGCGAGCCCTAATGGGACAGCCTCAGCTACTGCTCTTAGATGAACCCACTGAAGGGATTCAGCCCTCTATTATTTTAGATATTGAAAATGCAGTACGACGCATTATTGAAACCACGGGCATTTCTGTTCTTTTAGTAGAACAACATCTCCACTTTGTACGCCAGGCCGACTACTACTATGCAATGCAAAAGGGTGGGATTGTTGCTTCGGGTTCTACAGACCAGCTAAGCAACGATGTCATCCAGGAATTTTTAGCCGTTTAAGTAATCTCAACGGAAGCAGATTTATTCAGTCAATTATCTAGTAAATACTCACTAACAAAGTCGGTAGCGATTATTTAGACACACTATCAATACCCTACGTATCATTTAGTAATGTACGTAAGTGAGGTAATGTCGTCCAGCACAAGATCTGTTAACTTAATGTAGAAACTCGGGTGCCAAGCACTACGCCTGCCTCGTCATCTGAGATATTTGACTGACCTCATGTAGCTTTATAGCGTCTTGTAAACCTGTGTTAAGAGGCACTCAAATATTAACCATCGAATGAGATGGAAGAAATCCTGAAAATTGATGAAATACGTTTGCATTTGCCTGCAGGCCTATTTCACTGCTTCTGACTGAGAATCGTTACTGGAAATACAGAAATGTTCAGACGCCTCTTGAGAAAGCTGCTCCCAGTTCGCATTAGAACATTTATTTCAAATCTTGAAAGTCTTTTATTGTTTGACATCTACGCATATCGAGTACTAGGCCCATCTATCACCAAACGCCTGAGGCAACGACATCAGCCCTCAAAATATCTTTTTGTCATGGCCCCGGCACGATCCGGTTCGTCATTATTAGGGCACATTCTCTACAACCATCCAGAAGTCACAGGCTATGGTGAAAGTCATGTAGGTTATGCATCACAGCGAGATCTGCAGCGATTAGTTTTTAGAACTGCCGCAGTCTTAGATAACTTTGACCCAACGGGGTATTCCTATATTGCTGACAAGCTTGTCTGGAACTACCCGATCTCGGACAGTATTCTGCAAAATCAACAGATTAAATTTATCTTTCTTCTGCGAGATCCAGCCGCCACCTATACCAGCACGGTGAAATCCTTTTCAGGTCATGAGTCACCAGAAGAGGTTGACAAATGGATCGCCTACTACAGAGATCGCTTGAGCCATCTTGAAACCTTAGCAATGCGAATTAACGACACCAGTCGGTGTTTGATGTTGAGGTATGAGGATTTGTTAAGCGATACGGACCGTACTCTAGAGTCGCTAAAGCACTTTCTCGGCACCGCCTCACCGTTTTCTGATAGCTACACAGTTGTAAAACATACGGCTCGTCTGAAGTACGGCGATAACTCTAAATCGATTCAGGCGGGTAAAATCCTACGCAAAGAATTTCACAAACCAGCCTTAGACAGCACTGTATTTTCTCTAGCAAAGCAGCAATCCGTATACGCATGCTATTCACACTGTGCCGCTACCTTAAGCCAATATACGCAAGTTTGTAGCGAATTACCTTATAAGAGGCTCAAAAAGGTAGTCCAACGGACGTAAAGGTTAACGTAAGCTGAAAACCTGGAATTTTCAGAAAATATGCTGATATACTTCCAGCTATTCACCTTGATGGCCAAAAAAGCTGGACGAATCGACATGCTTTTGCTGCACTGCTTTGGTGAGATGCCATAGCTGCTTGACCAAGCCTCATTGTGATTTTGCCTACACACTGGCTCCCTTTCGTTAAGGAATACATACCTATGGTTAGCAATCAGGCTCGCTCTCGGGCAGTCAATTCTGCCGGTAGCTTTATGAACGATTTTCGTGATTTTTTGCTACGTGGCAACGTCGTTGACTTAGCTGTGGCCGTTGTTATTGGTGGTGCTTTTGGCGCTGTCATTACCTCGTTTATCGAGGACATTATTACGCCTCTGTTGCTAAGTCCAGCCCTTAAAGCGGCTAACGTTGAAGACATTGCGGCACTTTCTGCAAACGGCATCAAGTACGGCCTCTTTTTGTCAAGCATTATCAACTTTGTAGTGATTGCTTTTGTTCTTTTTGTGCTGATCCGTTCATTTGAGCGAATGAAGCGTACTGAAGAAGTGGATGCCGGTCCTTCTACTGATGAAAAGCTTAATGACACACTAGGCCGTCTGACAGGGTTTCTAGAGCAGCGCATGTAGGCTCGACTACTAATTCCACGCGTTTGCCAAATTAATGTCTTAAACAGCGAGTCGGGGAAATGGCTTCCTCGATTCGCTGTTTTTTGTACGATGTTGGTGCCATGTGTACGCTATTCTGCCTGTGACCTCACCTACTGCAACACTACTAATTTCTTGCCCTGACCAGCAGGGGCTGGTGGCTAAAATCGCTAATTTTATTTATGCCAACGGGGGTAACGTTGTCCATGCTGACCAGCATCGAGATGAGCCATCGGAGCTATTTTTGTCACGGATTGAATGGCAGCTAGAGGGCTTTAACCTACAGCGAGATCTGATCGGACCGGCCTTTGACTCCATTGCTAAACCCCTAGGTGCGTCCTGGGAACTGCATTTTTCAGATGAAGTTCCACGCGTAGCCATTTGGGTGAGCAAGCAAAATCATTGTTTGTTAGATCTGCTATGGCGATATCAAGCAGGTGAACTAGCTGCAGAAATTCCGCTGATTATTAGCAACCATGAAACACTGCGTCCCATTGCAGAGCAGTTTAATATTGCGTTTCATTACATTCCAATCACCCAGGAAACAAAATCTGATCAAGAAGCAAAGCAGTTGGCATTGTTAAAAAAGTACTCCATCAACTTGGTGGTACTCGCAAAATACATGCAAATTCTTAGTCCTAAGTTTATTGAGCAGTTTCCCAGGGTCATTAACATTCATCATTCGTTTTTGCCTGCGTTTGTAGGGGCTAGTCCCTATCATCGAGCCTATGAACGGGGGGTAAAAATTATTGGGGCAACAGGACACTATGTGACATCAGATTTAGATGCTGGCCCCATTATTGAGCAAGATGTAGTGCGGGTAAGCCATCGGGATCAGGTGAGTGATTTGATTCGCAAGGGTAAAGATTTAGAGCGTGTGGTGCTGGCCCGCGCTGTGCGACTGCACTTGCAAAACCGGGTTTTGGTCTACGGCAATCGCACAGTGGTGTTTGCATAATGTGGTCTTACCTCGGCACATATAAAACTCTTTAAAGAATTAGCCGAGATACTAGAAAATATAAGCTATTTAGCTTATTAGAATACTGAGCCACGTAATTGCTTACTTTCCAGCATATTTTCCCTTATTAGCATGGGGAAACGGCTCATCAGGTATATCTTTTCCTAAAAATCCACAGAGTTTCTCCCATCCATCTCCCTCTTCCCAATTGACCGTCAACAGATCCTGTGGACGGTCACGGAAGTAGTTTTCAACGTCAGCATTGTGCTGTTTGTATCGGTCAATCAGCTGTGACTCTGACACCCCAGGGAAAGGTAGCCCGTATAAAATTCGTCTTATCTTATTTAATTCTTCTGATGCATCACCTTGATTTGCCAGCATATTTTTATAGCTACGAATCCATTTCTCAGGCTGTCGTTTGGTGAGAATAAATCGACTATCAGAGAACGTTTTATCAAATTCTTTATATAAGAGAATCCAGGGCCAGTCTTCAAACGTTTCATTAGTTTTTACCAGCTCAAGTATGGGGGACAGATTCCCTTTTCCGATATCTGTTGCCAAATCTAAGTTCTGACTCTGATGGTTAAAACCTAAGATCTTAAAGCAGCTACCCAAGGTTGTTGTTCCGGTTTTAGCCCAGCCGATTCCAAAAATCTTAGTCATTTATCCTCCGATTTCTTTTGCTATGTATTTACAGCTTTGCGCAGTTCACAACAGTGATGGTCGCTGAAAGCTTTAGATAACAACAGCGATGCGATCGCACCTGGTCTTTATACAACAAGCGCATGCCCCCGTAATACACCTGCTGAAGACGGTTTTGGATGTTAATTCCTGAGTCAAATTCTCAAATGTGCTACCAAGAATCACAGAAACTGTAGCTGTAGACTATCTGCCTTTTTTACACAATCTTAATAGAAAAATCCGGATCTTTTCCAAATTTGCCAGGTTATATAAAATTCACAACAAGAAGTCTCAGTGTCGCAGGCGACAAAGTCCGTTTTAGGTTGAGTGCTAGTTTCTTTGGCTAAAGCGAACAATCAAACGTTGAGCAATGAGTTTATGAATCGGAGCGCACATACGATTCTGTCTCAATTTTCGAGGGATGCCGTTTGCCGTAGATATCAATAGTGCGACCTAAGGCTGCCGCTAAAACACGACGCTCTCGCTGTGCTGCCCAAATTTCTAGCTCAAGATTGTTCTCACCGAGCACTTCAATGTTAATGGATTTATTGGAAATATGGCAGTTCACAGCGGCTACCCGTTGGTTTTTGGTTTTATCGAGGCTAACGGCAATTCTAAGGATGCCTGAGAGTACTTTGATCAATCGACGATGAGACTTTGAGAGATGTCTAAACTTCTTATGTTTTTTGGTTGGCATAGCCTTACGGTGATAGCGCACCAAATGTCTGATGAGTAAACTCTCCTCATCGGTGAAGCTTCGCGGATTACTGCGGCGAATAATGAACCGAGAGTTTTTGTGATGTTTTCGAAACGAAATATATTGCCCAATATCATGAAGAAGGGCGGCGAATTCAAGCACATCCTGTGCAGGTTCGCCGTATCCATGTAAGTCTTTAGTTTGCTCGAATAGCTGGAGTGCTAAGTTGGCAATATGGCGGTTTTGGTGCCAATCAGACTGATACCTCTGTACGAGTTGAGCAGCCTGACGATAGCGTAAGTTTTCGTGGCTTGGCAAAGCGACTACTTCTTGTGAATGTCGTTCAAGATAGTCTAATACCATGCCTTCTCTCAAGGAGGCATCACAGAGAGTAATCTCTTGCACTTGCACCATTTCTAGCAGCTTTACTAGTAACACTCCGCCCAGATGAATGGCATCTGCTCGCTTATCGCCAATACCATCCATCTGAGCACGATCTGCTGTCTGCACTTCTAATAGGTCTACAGCAAGTTCCTTAATATGTTTTAGCTGAACGATTTCAGCATTTACAGATTGGAAAGAGTCACCATCTGTTTTAATATGAGCGGCCTCGCCCAACGTACGAATGGTGCCTGAAGTGCCAATGACTCGCTTAAAACCAATCGCTTTAACCTGGTCTAACGTTTTCTGCGCAATATACTGAATATGGGACTCTAAAACACTACGGGCTTCGTCACCAACAGAATCGCTATCTTCAAACATGTCTAATAGGCGCAAAACACCTAGCTGAAGACTCCTAGTAAACAGCACCTTATGCCGATTTCCAACAACAGTTTCTGTACTGCCGCCCCCAATATCAAAGACTAACGCTGTGTCATCCTCAAGAGCGATAGCGTTGCGAACGGCCAAAAAGATTAGACGGGCTTCTTCATTACCAGAAATTATTTTAGGAGAGATACCTGTCTGTCTAACCACCGCGTTGATAAAAGCTTCTCCATTTTTGGCTTCTCTAATAGCACTGGTGGCCGCCGTGATGATCTCGTCTACTCCAAGTTGCTCAGCAAGTTGAATATATCGACGGATGGTTTCTAACCCTAGCTTAAAGGCGCGATTGCTTATTTGTTTGGTAGCAAATACTCCAGCCCCTAGCTTGACCATGGCTTTTTCTCGCTCGATCACCTCAAAATTTCGCTGAGAAATCACATCCACAATAATCATGTGAATTGAGTTGGTACCAATGTCAATTGCAGCGAGCTTCATGATGAGTAGTGCCTTCAGCTTTCATCATCATAGTTCCTGCGTCTATTTCCGCTATTTAAGCGATCAAATCGTTAAGACGAAAGCGAGCAATTTTGATAATTTCTAAGAGCGCCTGTTGCCGTTCACGCGCGGAGAAATTTTGTAGTCGTTGATCAAATGCAGTTAATATCGCTTCTTTAGTTTGGCCTTTGACCGCCATGATAAAAGGGAAGCCAAATTTGGTTTGGTAGCTTTTATTCAGTGTTTGAAATTTTTTGTACTCTGCAGAACTTAAATTATTTAAACCAACGCTGGTTTGCTCTTGGACAGAGGCGGGGGCCATTTGAACTCGACTGCCCAAGTCAGGGTGGGCACGGAGGAGGGCTAACTGAGCAGCTTGAGACAGCTGATTAACCAGGGTTACCATCGTCTGGTGAAGATGGGCTAAATCTGTAAACGGGCGATGATGCCAGGTCTGTTCTACAAGGCTGGGGGTGTCTTCAAACACGCTGCCAAACGCTGTGACAAACTCTGTTTGAGTCATTTGGTTAATGTCAGACATGCTATAGGCCATCAGCTACCTCGATAGGTGCTATAGGACCAAGGAGAACAGAGCAACGGCACGTGGTAGTGGGCTGTTGCATCAGCAATACCAAACTGGATGGGTACCCGATCTAGAAATAAAGGGTCTGGCAAATCGCTAAATTGTTTTTTGAAATAGTCCCCTACGGCAAAACGTAGTTCGTATACCCCGGCGGTTAATGCATCGTCCATCAGCAAAGGGGTATCGGTGCGACCATCGACATTGGTAATGACTGTTTTGAGCAGGCTTTTAGCTTGCCAAAGTTCAATGCTTAGCCCAGCTGCAGGGCAGCCCTGAGCCGTATCGAGAACGTGGGTGGTGAGTATACCTGCCATGGGTATTTGCAGTTGAGAATTTTACAAAAGGTCGAAATATGAATTGTAGGGGCGTTCCATGGAACGCCCCTACAATTCATGGAACGCCTCTATCTAATGAAACGGGCCTTTTTGGATGATTTTTGCGATCGCATCCATAATCTTACCCCCGTCTTCGCGCCCTAGCTCTTGATACCACCGCTCAGTTTTTTCTGGGACTTTGCCATGGATCATATCGGCCCGCTTTCGAGCTTTGAGAATAATTTCGGCAGTGCGATCGTTTCTCTCAGCCTCATATCGCTGCAGGGCATCCTCCACGCTAATGTTGGTGGTCACCAAATTTGTTGTCAGCACCCAGGCATCCTCTATAGCCTGACACCCACCCTGCCCCAAATCGGGCGATGTGCTGTGGGCGGCATCCCCCAACAGCGCCACCCGACCTTGCACCAGTCGGGGCAACGGCTCCACATCATGGATTGGGATACGATTGGTCTTTTCTGGGTTTAATCGCTCAATCAACGTCTGAACCGGCGGTGCCCATCCCTTAAAGTAGTCGGTCAGTTCAGCGCGAATATCCCCTTGGGGCTGATCGTCTATCGGAAGCGGCACATCTAGAAAAAAGTAAAACCGATCTCCTCCCACCGGCATCATTGACGCCCGCTGACCGTCCCCTACATAAATTACCCAGCTATGGCTAGGAGCCAGATCAGGTGAAACAGACACCAATCCATTCCAGTTCACATAGCCAGCATACCGTCGCTCTATAGTCTGACCCATCACATAGTTACGAATAACAGAATGGGTACCATCAGCCGCAACAACAAAGTCTCCCGTTGCCTGCCGACCGTCTGCAAATAGTGCCGTAGCAGTTGTTTCAGTTTGTTCTATACCTACACATTGGGAATTTAGCTGGACGTTATCGGCCCCAAAGGCCGCGAGCAACATCTGTTGCAAATCGGTGCGGGCAACCGGATAGGGACATTGCCCCACAGTCTCGACTAAAGGGGTCAGACTAAAATCTGTGAGGGTTTCGCCATGCTTGGTGAGATAGGCCATACGCTGCATGGAACCGCCGATGTTGGCAATCTCAGCCCCCAAACCCAGCCGGTTGAGCACCTTAATACCGTTGGACCAAAGGGAAATACCAGCACCCGCAGGACGTAGCTCACACACACGGTCATAAATTTCGACATGGTAACCGGCCTGTTTGAGTGCGATCGCAGCCGTAAGTCCCCCCATTCCCGCACCAATAACAATCGCCTTTAGATTGTTCATTCTGCCCCGTCCTTCGCATCATCAAATTGCAATCTAGCTCCATGCTATAGTTTACGCGCAGTCGCCCAACTCTGATTGAGTATCAATTCAGGAGATTTTTTATGGAGAAGCAACAGCTTTTAACTCAGACCATGGCGTTTCTCTTGTGCACAACCCCCGAAACTACACTGGGAAAGCTATTGGGCTTATGTTTAGCGGCCAAGGTAGACGCCCAAAATTCCGGCAAGAGCCCGCTAGAATTTGCGGAAGAATTGCTCCAGCATCCTGAAAAAGTATCCGCATGGATTTCTGAAGTTGTTGATAGCGACAATCAATATAGTGTCGATGAAATGGTGGCACTCTCAGAGATAAATCTAAAAGATCCTGAAAAATTTATGAAGGAATTATTGGATGAAATGACAGTTTTAGATACCCAGGGCCTCTAAAATCGTAGACGCGATAACTATGTCACAAAATCAACAAATTCAGCCGCTCGACATCGCCGTCTACGTTGAACAGACAGCAAAGCTCTTGGGGCTATCGATCCCCGCAGAACAAATGGCCAGCGTTGTTGAAAATTTTGAGCGGGTTCAAGCCATTGCTCAACCGGTGTTAGAGTTTCCACTGCCCGATGAGTTAGAAGCAGCGCCGAGGTTTGAACCATAATGCTAGCCCACGCGATTGCGCAACAGATACAACAGAGAGAAACAACAGCTCAAGCAGTGACAGAAGCTGCATTAGAGCGGATTGCACAACACGATCAAACCTTTAATTGTTTTACTCAGGTACTGTCTGACACAGCTCTAGACGCGGCGGCTGTTGTCGATCAAAAACTCGCCAACGGAGAGCCCACTGGCCCACTGGCCGGCGTCCCATTTGCAGTCAAAAATCTCTTTGATATTGCTGGCACGGTAACGCTAGCGGGCTCAAAGATTAACCAGGAGAATCCGCCTGCTGTTGAAGATGCCACAGCGGTCGCGCGACTAAAAGCGGCTGGGGCCATTTTGGTGGGGGCCCTCAACATGGATGAGTATGCCTACGGATTTGTTACGGTTAACCACCACTATGGGGTAACGCCTAACCCCCACGATCTCACCCGCATTTCAGGAGGCTCATCGGGAGGGTCTGCCGCCGCTGTAGCAGCAGGTCTTGTGCCCTTAACCCTAGGGTCTGACACCAACGGGTCTATTCGCGTACCGGCATCTCTCTGTGGTGTGTATGGCTTTAAGCCAACCTATGGGCGACTCTCGCGGGCTGGGGTGTACTTATTTTCCAGCAGCTTAGACCATATTGGTCCCTTTGCCAGGTCTGTCCAAGATATTGCGTTGGCCTTTAACGCCCTGCAGGGCTACGATCCCCGCGACCCAATCTCCACTAGCAAACCCGATGTTAGCCCAGAGTTATCAGGCGAGATTGACGGACTGCGAATTGCGATCGCAGACGGTCATTTTGCCCGCGGCATGACACCCACCGTTGCCCAGGCGCTCAACACCGTCGCTAATGCGCTTCAGACAACGCGCACGGTGACTCTGCCAGAATCAGCACGGGCGCGGGCAGCGGCCTATATCATTACGGCCAGTGAAGGCAGCCAGTTACATTTGTCGCGGCTCCAGACACAACTGCAAGAGTTTGACCCAGCAACTCGCGATCGCTTTGTAGCCGGGGCTCTAATTCCCAGCGGTTGGTATCTTCAGGCGCAGCGTTTTCGTCGCTGGTATCAAACCCAGGTGATGCAAGTGTTTGAAACTGTGGACCTGATTTTGGCGCCCACCACCCCCTGCCCAGCACCGTTAATAGACCAAACCACCATGGACTTAGACGGTGAGGCAGTGCCCATTAGACCCCATCTAGGCTTCTACACTCAGCCACTTTCATTTATTGGGCTACCGGTATTATCTGTGCCAGTACGACACCCAGGCGCACTGCCAGTGGGTATTCAGCTAATTGCACCGCCGTATCATGAAACGACTATTTTTAAGGCAGCAGCGGCACTAGAACAAGCCGGTGTAATATCTAGCGGCAGCGCTGAAAACCTCTAGCTAGCAGACACCGGCCAGTCTTGATAAGTGACTATAGTGGGGGTAAATGTACTGAAAACCGAATAGTTATAGCTTGCTAAAGCTCTAGGCAATTTCCGAAAGCCTATGCCAAGATCGGTATGTGACAGTTAGCCAGTAAAGCTGGGTGACCGGCCAGCGCTTGGGCAACCAACGCTTGTCTATGCTCAAAGCAACCCTACCGGAAAACAAACGGTGACTCAGTTGCGAAAATTGAGCGCTTTAAGTGTGTTAATTCCCTGTGTCCCTTCCGGCCGAACTGTTTAGACCCATTGAGGAGATTCCTATGTCGCTACGTAGTGCGCTACTTGCCCTAGCATTGCCTATCTTTATCGTCCTTCCGGGTCAGGCAGCATCCCAAGAAGACGTACAGCGCCTGCAGCTAACGGGTGTCTGTGCTTTCTGTGACCTGTCTGGGGCCGATCTGCAATCATCTCACCTGATTGGCGCTGACTTACGAGGCGCTAACTTACAAGGAGCAAACCTGTCGGGAAGCAACCTCGAAGGTGCTGATCTAACCAATGCCAACTTAGCCGGAGCCAATCTAAGCAACGCATTTTTAACCAATGCCGTTTTTGAGTCAGCTAACCTAAACGGAGCTGACCTGTCCGGTTCAGCCCTCTATTTCACCGATGTTACCAACGCATCTCTAGACAATATTGACATCGCCGGCGCTCAAGTTTTTGGCACCCCCATCAGCGTTGGCGGCCCCTACGAAGACTACGAAGAGGAAACCAGCCAGTAATCGCAGCAATTACACTGGCATAATAGACCGCTGACAGGTCGGACAAACCGCATGAATGAGCAGCTGACAATCCAGCAGATGATAGCCCGTCTTATCAGCCATTTTGGCTCCGGCCTTCAAAACTGAATCGTTCTTAAACTCAATCGTCTTATTACACCGCACACAGATCAAGTGATGATGATGGTGGGGTGAGGGCTGGTTAATTTCGTAGCGCTTTTGACCTTCAGCTAGCTCAAGCTCTCGTAAGATTCCCATACGAGCCATTAGCTTAAGATTTCGGTAAATTGTAGAAAGACTAATGGGCTCTCCTTCGTCCTTTAAAAGCTCACACAGCTCCTCCGCACTCAGATGCTGCCCTTTATCAATATTTTGAAACGTATTTAATATCGTTTCTCGCTGTGGAGTCATGCGCCACCCCCGTTCGTGGAGCTCAGCCTTCATTGCCGCCGGGGTGTAGGAGACCATAACCGTTCCTCTATAAACGTGTCATTAACAAAAGCTTAATGCGAATATAGCGAACTCTCAGGTTATTTGCAATAGTTTATCTTTATTGCGAATAATATCTAAAAGTTCGCGAAAGAATAATAAGAGGCTAAACAGTGTGAATCGCGATTGGTCTGTTGTAAACGGCTCGGAGGCAATTTTTTCTGGACAGTAGGGTTTTGTCACCATCCAGCAGCATTTACAGTCCACATTGAGGCTTTCTTCCTGAAGCAGACCATTTTCTTCTAATATATTATTTGAGAAATTTTCGCATTAACTGCTGGCTATGTCTTACAAACCTGTTTTCTTGTGTACTGCACTGATGTCCCTTGCGATCGCAAGCTGTGGCAACCAGTCACAAGAGGCTACGGGATCAGATACCACCGCTCCGGCTGACTCAGACGCTGTGGTCAACGTCTATTCAGCCCGTCACTACGATGTTGACGACGAGCTGTTTACCAGCTTTACCGAGCAAACGGGTATCCAGGTCAATGTAGTAGAAGGTAAATCAGACGAGCTGATCGAGCGCATCAAAGCCGAGGGGGAGGCAAGCCCGGCGGATGTGTTTATTACGGTTGATGCTGGGCGGCTGTGGCGAGCGGAGCAGGCAGGTATTCTACAGCCTGTCTCGTCTGATGTATTGGATGAAAAAGTACCAGAGAATCTACGTCACCCTGATGGCCTGTGGTATGGCTTAACTAAGCGGGCACGGGTGCTGATTTACAATGTCGATACGGTTGACCCAGCTGAGCTATCCACCTACGAAGCCCTGGCTGACCCTGCATGGCGAGGACGGGTGTGTGTGCGCAGTTCTGGCAATATCTATAACCAGTCTCTGCTAGGGTCACTGGTCGAAACCATCGGGCCAGAAGAAACCGAAGCCTGGGCTAAAGGTCTGGTTAATAACTTTGCCCGTGACCCTGACGGTGGAGATGTTAACCAAATTAAAGCTGTGGCAGCTGGTCAGTGCGATGTGGCAATTGCAAATCATTATTATTGGGCTCGCCTGGCCAAATCTGATGAACCTGAAAACCAAGCTGCGGTAGCCAACACGGCTGTATTTTTTCCCAATCAGGATGACCGGGGGACCCATGTCAACATCAGCGGTGTGGGTGTTGTCGCAGGCGCTGATAACCAGGAGAGTGCGATCGCATTTCTAGAATTTCTGGTCGGCCCTGAAGCGCAGCAGGTCTTTGCTGAGAGTAATAACGAATATCCTGTTGTAGAGGGCACTACCATGGACCCCATCGTGGCAGAACTCGGGGAATTTGAAGTGGATGAGGTAAACGTGTCTGCCTATGGTCGCAACAATCCTGAAGTGGTTAAGCTAGTTGACCGGGCTGGCTGGAAATAGGCCCTGTAGTGCTTGGGTACGGATGATTGTAGAGGCACGCAACGTCTCTACAATCATCCGTCAATTGCTATATAAAATCCTTATCCCTTAGCTAGACATGTTGTTTCAAATTCCAGAGGTGCTCTCTGCAGCCGAGCTAACTCAAATACGCGAGGCTTTGGCAACCGCTGAATTTATAGACGGTAAGACAACTGCTGGCTGGTATGCCAAACAAGTCAAACACAATCAGCAGCTTAAGCAGGGGGTGGGCCAACCGTTAGCGTCTGTGGTTAAAGCCGCCCTCAATCGTCATCCTCTCTTTCAGGTAGCCGTGCGTCCTAGACAGGTCCATAGCCTGCGCTTTAGTCGTTACGGTGAGGGTATGTCCTACGGCACCCATGCCGACAATGCCATGATGGGTAGCTACCGTTCAGATGTGTCCTTTACGCTTTTTTTGAGTGCACCCGCTGATTACGATGGAGGCGAGTTGGTAATTGAGGGAGCCGATGATGAAAAAGCCTACAAGTTGCCAGCCGGTAGCGCCATCGTCTATCCCTCATCCACCCTGCATCGGGTCAATGAGGTCACCAAAGGTACGCGCCTTGTCGTTGTGGGCTGGGTACAGAGTTTAGTCCGCGATCCGTCTCAGCGAGAGCTACTGTTTGATATCGACACGGTGCGGCGTTCTTTATTTGCCCAACATGGCAAAACCAACGAGTTTGATCTGCTATCCAAAAGCGTCTCTAATCTGCTGAGACAATGGGCAGATTAGGCACACCAAGCGCTAACGCTTCATCAGGCGCTAACGCTTCATCAGGCGCTGACGCACAAAACTTCTCAGGTCAGAATAATAGGCCAGGGCTGTCTCAGGTATCCACTGGTAATATCTCAACCAGCGTTCGTTAACATCGTTGCCCTGTTTCTTAGTCGCCTGAGTAATCTCTAGACCCTCCTCAGGAAGCTCGATATCAGCAAACGACAAAATCCGCTGAATTATGTCGGGAAACTCTCGTACTAAATCCTCATAGACAACTTCAAAAAATGGCACGTTGTTGGCGTTAAAAAACGAAACCCAGTTTTCATTTCGCCTCTTTAGACCTTGAACATATCGATAAATATTTAGGGGCTTAAATACCAGCTTATTTTTTTTATTAGAGACGCTTGAGCCTTTTAGAACCGTATACACTCCGGTTTGACGGGCAATTTCCATTGAAATCGCCTGTTTAGCTAGATTGTTACGCCGGATAAAAATGAAACAGGGGTTAGGAAAAAACAGGGTCAGAAGCTCTAGGTTTGACTTTGATGCCAGTGTAGAATCGGTGCGGGCTATTTTGGCCAAATTTGTCATATGGTCCCAGTGCAGCTTAACCCCAAACACTTGATTGGGGGTTTTTCCTGTCTGATAAACCTTAGGAAGATACTGATAAAGCTCATCCGCTAAGGCATGAACTGAATTGCGAGCTAATTCCTGGGGTATAAAGAATTCTTCAGCCTTACCAATACAATTTAAGCTGCTCAGTGTTTTGCACAGCAGTGTGCTACCCGAGCGCCCAGTGGAGCAAATAATGACGCTTTTAACCGGCAATAAGTGGGCGGGTACAGCCTCAGTAAACGATACGGGCATTGAGATCCTATCGGTGACGCCACTAAACATTAAACCCATATCAGAAGATAGCCAAAGCAGCCATAGCTTCCAATATGGGTTTTCATAACCGGCCAAAAGCAGCAGAGAGTTTTGCCTAAGCGCTGTAATGCTAAAGCAGCATCGCTCTAATAAGCATCCTGCAGTTCGTAAAAGTCGGGTGAGATATAGTCTTTGCGTAGCGGCCAGCCTACCCAGTCTTCTGGCATGAGCAATCGCTTCATGTTTGGATGCCCTTCATAGACAATGCCATACATGTCGTAACTTTCTCGCTCTTGCCAGTCAGCCGCTTTCCAAATCCAGTAGACCGAAGGAACCTTAGGATTCTCTCGTGGAAGATAGACCTTGACACGAACCTCCTCAGGGCGGTCGGCATTATCGCTAACTTTTAGTAGGTGATAAAAACTAACCAACGGTTTGCCAGGGCCCGCATCGTAAGCCCCCTGACACTGCAGATAGTTAAATCCATGGGCATAGAGCGCAGTGCAGAATGGAATCAAGAAGGCGGAGTCCACCTTGAGCATTTCAACACCGAGGTGATCACGCTCCATAATCTCATGGGCAAATCCCTGCTGAGTCAGCCAGGTAGAGACAGGACCAGCCTCCACTAAAGTACCGGCTTCTTCAGCAGCGGGCTTAGTTTCTTCATCAGCCATTGGTCTCTCCCTCCTGTACAGCCTTTTCCGACTCGGGCAGGTTCATGGGCATGCCCATGGCCTGCATCAGCTCCTTAGGCGGTGCTTCACGAGTACCAGAGCGGAGATAGCTACCGGTCAAAATTGGATCTACCACCTCAAGCTTGTGGCTACGGGTGTAATAGCGATGGGTCTGCTCTAAGATGCCGCGCTCGCGCATAGACTCATTGGCCACCTTCTTGCGCAGCTTGATCACGGCATCAAAAATAGCCTCTGGGCGGGGGGGGCAACCGGGAATGTACACATCCACTGGAATTAGCTTGTCAACGCCTCGCACTGCCGAAGGCGAGTCAACACTAAACATACCGCCCGTAATCGTGCAGGCTCCCATAGCGATAACGTATTTGGGCTCGGGCATCTGCTCATAGAGTCGCACCAGAGCTGGTGCCATCTTCATCGTGACAGTACCAGCCGTAATCAGTAGGTCTGCCTGACGTGGGCTAGAACGAGGGGCCAGCCCAAATCGGTCAAAGTCAAATCTAGACCCCAATAGGGCAGCAAACTCAATAAAACAGCAGGCTGTACCGTATAGCAGCGGAAACAAACTGGATAAACGAGTCCAGTTATAAATGTCATCAACGGTTGTGAGAATCACATTCTCGGAGAGCTCCTGAGTAACCGCTGGTGGGGCGGCCGGGTTCATGACCCGCTCATTGTCGCCAATTAAAGAACTGTTTGCCGGTGACTTTATGACCATTCCAATGCTCCTTTACGCCATGCGTAAACCAGACCGATAAGCAAAATTGCGATAAATATCAGTGCCTCTACAAATGCAAGCACGCCAAGCTTGTGAAAGGCGACCGCCCATGGATATAGAAAGACAGTCTCAACGTCAAAAATGACGAAGACCAGGGCAAACATGTAATAGCGAATGTTGAACTGAATCCAGGCACCGCCAATGGGCTCCATCCCTGATTCATAAGTAGTTCGTCGAGCAGCCCCTGTGCCTTTGGCTCCAAGGAGCTTTGCGGCTCCCAATGCCAGTACGGGCACCAGGCTACAGATAATCAAAAAGAGTAGAAAGTATTCGTATCCGGTTAGTACAAACACGCGTGTTCTTTAATTTTTCTCCGAGTGGGCTAGATTGCCCCCAATAAGCTTACTTCTATTCTAGTCAGCTGTGTAGGTGAATCCCACCGCGATAGAAAAATCTGGCAATAAAAAAGATAAGACCTTCCCATAGACAGATCTGATCAGTGGAGCTGCGATGATCGCTACAGATGTCATACAGATGCTCATATTTGTGAGAGACGCAACCTGGTATGTAATAATTGTTAACATCGACGCTACCGGAAAACCCCATGAGTACTGAGCCTGATGCTAAGCCATTGGCGGATGCACCTGAGACCGATGAGCCGTCTGCACCGCCCACACCTTATGAGATGGATCGCTACGAGTGTCGCCCCTGCGGCTACACTTACGAACCGGTTAAGGGGGACGGCAGGGTTAATATTGCTCCAGGGGTACCGTTTACAGATTTACCGATTACCTGGCGCTGTCCGGTCTGTGGTTCGCGCCCCAAATTATTTACCAACATTGGCCCGGCTGGTAAACCGTCAGGATTTAGTGAGAACCTAGGATATGGTCTGGGTGTGAATGTCCTGACCCCTGGCCAAAAGAACATTCTCATTTTTGGGGCCTTGGCAATAGGGTTTCTATTCTTTATGAGCTTGTACGGCCTGAAGTAAGGTTTGGTGGGTCGCTGAGTCTAGGACTCGTGTCTAAGTGTGTTTATTTGTCTTGATTTAGTAGAGATGCAAACGGTTTTAACGGACTTTTTTAATGGGCGAGCGGCCATTGGGCTTAAGCGGCTGATGCTGATTGCGATCGCAATCCTCACGGTTGGCTGTACAAAGTTTTTTCTGCCATCCCTTGAGGGCAATCCATGGCAAATGATTGCCCTGGAGACCGATTCCACCTTTTCCGATTTGGCCTTTACCCAAGATGCTAGCCATGGCTGGTTAGTGGGCAGTCGGTCCACCCTGTTTGAGACCAATGACGGTGGCGAAACTTGGGAACAGCGGGGACTCGATCTGGGCGAGCAGCGCTACACCTTTACTTCGGTAAGCTTTGCGGGTGATGAAGGCTGGGTATCTGGGTTACCCAGCGTGTTGTTGCACACCACAGATGGCGGTAAATCTTGGGCCAATGTGCCTCTGAGCGCTCAGCTACCCGGTGGTCCGCTATTAGTGACAGCGTTGGGTAAAGGGTCCGTTGAAATGGCCACCGATGTAGGCGCCATTTATCGCACTGAGGACAGCGGTCGAAACTGGACCGCTTTGGTTCAAGCAGCGGTAGGCGTTGTGCGTAACATGACCCGTGGTGACGATGGCCGCTATGTAGCCGTTTCGTCACGAGGGAACTTCTATTCCACATGGGAGCCTGGTCAAGGAAGCTGGCAGCCCCATAACCGAGAAAACTCTAAGCGTTTGCAAAGCATGGGCTTCACCAGTGACGGTAACCTCTGGCTAATTGCCCGAGGCGGCCAGATGCAGTTTAGCCAACCCGACGCAGAGCCAGATGCTGTTAAGTATGAAACTTGGGGTGAGCCTCTAAAGCCTGAAGTTGCCACTAGCTGGGGTTTTCTAGACATTGGTTATCGGACGGATAGCGAGCTTTGGGTAAGCGGCGGCAGCGGTACGCTGTTAATGAGCCCAGACGGGGGTGAAACTTGGTTAAAGGACGAGCCCGTTGGGAATGTGCCCTCCAATCTGTATCGAGTCAAGTTCTTTAGTGGGGATCAAGGTTTTATTCTTGGGCAGCGTGGCTACTTACTACGCTACTCCCCCGATGACGCAACGGTTTAAGTCTGCGTTTCATCATCTACTAACGGGTAAATGACAGGCCTATCTGTGAAGGAATCCTTAATCGTCGCTTGATAGGGATATGCCCTGTTCTCTATGATGTTACTAAACACTTTTCATATCCACACCCACACTTTTTAGTCATAAAAACTTTGGGGTTACTGCTGGATATAAATCAACGCCTATTCGCTGTTAAGAGGAAATTGTGCAATGGCAGGTTCTACCGGAGAACGACCTTTTTCAGACATTATCACTAGCATTCGTTACTGGATCATCCACAGCATTACTATCCCAGCTCTGTTTATTGCAGGTTGGTTGTTTGTATCCACTGGTCTTGCTTACGACGTTTTTGGTACCCCTCGTCCCAACGAGTACTTCCCCAGCAATCAGGTTCAGGTGCCGATTCTTGAGAACCGGTTTGACGCCGACAACCAAATTACCGAGTTTGGTAATTAACTTTCCCCATCGATTGTCAATTGAGATTGGAATTCCCTTATGACCAGCAGAAATCCTAACGAGCCTATCGTTTACCCTATTTTTACGGTACGTTGGCTTTCCGTACATGCTCTTGGTGTCCCCTCGGTCTTTTTCTTGGGTGCCATTGCTGCAATGCAGTTTATTCAGCGATAGGAGATTACAGTGGATAGAACCCCAAATCCAAATAAGCAGCCTGTCGAGCTAAACCGGACCTCTTTGTTTCTTGGTTTACTTCTCGTCTTTGTTCTAGGTCTGTTGTTTTCAAGCTACTTCTTTAACTAAAAGACAGCGGGTGTAGGTGGCTTAAAGGCTGTTTACACTCATTTTTCAAATGAGAGTAGGCGATAGATAGGAGATAAATGCATGTTTAAGAATGGACGAATCCCTCTTTGGATCGTGGCAACGGTTGCTGGCACTGGTGTGCTGGTAGTCGTCGGTCTATTTTTCTATGGTGCTTATGCTGGCGTTGGTTCAGGTGTCTAGTTCCAGTTGTCTTTAGAGGCTGTGACAAGCTTTTTTGTTACAGCCTCTAAACACATTGGTTCTACTTGCCAAAAAGCACAAATGACCTAGCATGGCATCGAAAAGCCCCGTAGAGAACTCTACGGGGCTTTTCGATGTTGAACTATTCTGGATGCTTATGTTATTGAATCCAGGTGGCTATAGATATACTGACCACCCTATGCCGATGTCTCTTCTTGCTCCACATACAGAAACATCGCAATCATGAATGCAAACGCATGAATAGCTACGATGGGAACCATAACTTGAGGCAAAAGGGATGTATCCATATATCAAGTCTCCTATCTCTCAATCGTGAGCAAACGCTCTAAAGATCTCAACGTTTCACATCTAAGGCTGTATTCTTCCGCAGAGGAAGCTTAACTCAGCCCAGATGCAGGTCTATGACCTAGACTTTAATTTACTGCGATTTGATCCGGCATACATCGATTGTTTAGAAAGTTTGCATTAAATGTAGGTTCACAACGATGCTACACATCCCAATCGTCAAAGATGGCCAAGGAGTCGTCCGGGGGCATCACTCGCCGATTTTGGATAACTTTACGACTTTCCTGTAGTGTCGCCATATCGACCGATATGGCGGCGAACTGGAGTTCTAAACAACCTGTCGGAACCCGAACCCGCATCAGGGTTTCCAGCTCATCATTTTCATTGGGGATAAACTGCATCAGCAGACGCGGCGCGTCGATCATTGTTCGTGTCTGTAGATCATTCATCCAAACTTTGACATAGGGCTGATAGCTAGTGGTGGGTACTCGTACTTTGATAGCGATCCATTCCCCGGCTACCAGTTCCTGCTCGGGCACACTCAGCACCGGGGGCAGTACTTGAATAGGTTCCTCTTGGGGCGGCGGCTCAGATTCGTAGCTGGAGTAGCGTTGGGGCGATGGCTCATAGTCGACAAACTCATTGCTTTGGTTACCCTCCAGACGGTCTTCAGAGGCATGCAGGGCCTGTTGTACTTCCAGCGAGTGACGATAACCGTCTTGGGTAAACAGGCTTAGCTTCTGCCAAAACCGCTCCCGCAGCTGTAGCCTTTGAAAGGCGCGGTCAATATTGGTGGCTGCTAAATCCCGTTGAGAAACGGGTTGAGAAACGGGTGGTTTCTTTGGGGCAAAACGGGTAGTTAACCCATCGTTACGCGGGGCTACTGTCTCCTCGGTGGGCTCACTTTCTAAAGCAGCAGTTGCTAGCTCAAGGTCGAGATCATCATCTTCAATAGTGCCAATTTCAAATACCTTGGGATTAGCAAAGGGCAAGGGCTCGACGTCCTCTTGAGGTTCATCAACGTCTAACTCATCTACATCGATGCTGTCTTGATCCACATTAGATAAGCCGCCACCGTCGGCACTATCGTCTGCCGTATCCTCCAGTGTCTCTGACCGGGCAGAAGCTGCGGGTTCATCGTCCGGCTCCGGTATATTGGCTCGAAAGCTGCCGGTTTCAGCAGGAAAGGTGGGTAGTTCAGGGGGGCGCTCAAGCTCGACGTCGCCGATGGGTTTAATTTGAGGCGGTAGGGTCAAACCCTCGGAAGGAATGATTTCTTTGGGAACAATCGGAGTCTCACTGGAAAGCAATGCTTCTGATTTTTCTGGGGAGGGGATAAAGGCTTCTGTAGACCCTGGAAAAATGGAAATCTCTTCTTCAAATTCAAGGTCTGGCTGAGTTGCGATCGCATCTAGCATTTGTGCCAGTCCCATCGTGACTGTAAAAGACGCAGACGCCAAGACCGTTTTAGGCTTACCCCGTTCAATTAACGACAGAGCACCTAAGATCACTTGGGTAGAGAGCTCATCGGGTAACGTAACCGCAACCGAAAACGGAGCAAACAGCGACTCATTAGGCACATCAAACGCAATTTCTCGTACCGTACTGGCCGTTTGCGGGTCTCGCAGCTGTATCCAGAGTTGTCCCTGCCTTAAGAGTCTGCTGGCCGAGAATGTACCAGACAGCGTCAACGATTGGCCAAGCTGGGTGACATAGGCCTGCTGTTTGAGCTGCAGCTGAAATTCTGCAGGAGCGTCATCCGTTTCCGATGAGTCCACATCAGTCGTCAGTGGCCCCGCATCATCCAGTGATTGATCAGCCACCGTCTCAGACCAATCAGGTTCCCACTCCTCATCGTCTCGCGGGGTAACCTGAAGCTGTACAGAATAGTGCCAGCCACCCTCTCCTAAAAAATCATCGATGACATCTGGGCTATTGCAATCAATTTCCCAGCGACCGGGACTCAGCTGAATAAATGGAAAAATTGCCAACAGTCCCGAGTCGCTTGTGCTCGTCTTACGCTTGCGAACCCGACGACGGGGAGGAATTTCATCCAACAGTAGTTGACTGACTCGAACTTCCACAGACGTACTGTCATAGCTCGTATGAGCCGCCATCCGATAGCGACCTTCCAAGATCTCTACCTGCCTTGTTTCCAAAGGTAGCCAGGTTTGATCACCTTCCTGCTGAATTAAAAACTCCCAATAACGCATACTCAAACACCTGTCAGAGACCTGCCCTTGTTACCTGTGGCCATTGGCTTATATTAGCCATAGCATAGGGGCAATCCTAGCAAACATAGCTACGATTCTCACGTTTTTCAGCGAAGAGTCACCTCTTTTCACAGGCTTTTTCTACATTGGCTACGGTAATGCTAAAGAAATATAGTGAAATGATCTCTCTGCTATATGTTTAGTCTAACCAGTAGAAGGCCAGCCACGTCCTCACAGACAGACTATACCAGCGGCTTTGGATAGCTAATGGCATAGCCTTGGGCATAGTCTATGCCTAACTCCTGCACTTTTTCGAGAACGGCTGGAGTTTCAACATACTCAGCAATTGTTCTTAAACCCATAATATGGCCGATGTTATTGATCGACTGCAGCATGGCGCAGAGTACCTCATCGGTTGGAGCTTCCTTAACAAAATTACCATCAATTTTTAAGTAGTCTACAGGTAAATGCTTAAGGTAACTAAACGAAGACATCCCGCTACCAAAGTCATCTAAAGCGAAGTGACAGCCAATTTTTTTGAGTTTAAGGATAAGGTCAGCCGCTTTTTGCAAATTAGCAATAGCCAGTGTTTCTGTAATTTCAAAACAGAGAATTTCAGGATTTACAGGATACCGGGCTAGCTGCTGCTCTAAGAACCCGATAAAGCTCTCATCATTTAAGGTAGAGCCTGAGAGATTAACACTATAAATCGTGTTGGGTTCAGGAGTATGAGAAGCCAGATATGTAAAAAACGTTTTCACCACCCACCGATCTATCCGAGGCATTAGGTTATAGCGCTCTGCTGTCGGTAAAAACGCCATTGGCGGAGAGAGTTCTCCTGTGCGCGAGTTAGGCAACCGCAGCAAAATTTCCCATAGACGCGTATCCACAGCATCTGGAACAGCCGCTTCAATGGTTTGATAATACAGCTGAAACTGATTGTTATCTAGCGCTTCTGTCACTCGCGAAAACCATTGCACATCTTCTGTTTGTCGATGGATACAGTCATCATCTGGGTGATAGACCTGCAACCGGTTACGACCCTTATTTTTAGCGGTATAACAGGCTGTATCTGCTAGCTGCATAATCTGTTTACTCTTAGTATTGTTCGATGTAATCGGAACAATCCCGATGCTGACGCCAATACTAAAAACTTTACCGTCGTAAAGAAAGCGAAATCCTTGAGTACTATGGCAAAAAGACTCAGCAATTTTGGTAGCACGAGCCAGACTACAGTTATAGAGTAGCAATCCAAACTCATCCCCCCCCAGCCGTGCCAAAACATCTGTCTGACGAATCTTGCCTCGCCACAGATCGGCAACCTGACGCAGCAGCTGGTCACCTGCGGCATGGCCACAGGTATCATTGACGGCCTTAAAATGATCTAGGTCCATGTAACACAGCATGTGCTGTGAGTTAGAGTCACAAAGTTCATCAGTGGCATTATCTAAAGCATGGAGAAACTTTTTTCGGTTAAACAGTTTAGTCAGTGGATCATGGGACGCCTGCCAAGCCAACTGCTTAGCCCTACCGCGTTCTTCAGTCACATCATGAAAAACAAGCACCGTACCCAGCACCTCACCGGCCGCAGAGCGAATGGGAGCCGCTGAGTCACCAATGGCATATTCCTGCCCCGTCTTTGAAATGAGTGTGGGATGATTGCTCAGACTAATCGTTTTCTTCTCTTTTATTGCCTGCAGAGCTGGATTTTGCAGCGGTTTTCCAGTACTGCTATCGACAATTTTACAGACTTCTGAGATGGAGCGTCGTCTGGCATCTTGGGCACTCCAGCCTGTCAGTTTCTCTGCCACCGGGTTAAAGTCTTTGATGTACCCCCATTCATCGGTGGTAATAACAGCATCTCCAATAGAATGGAGCGTAATTTGAGCAAGTTCTTTTTCCTGATAGAGAGAGTGTTCTAGCTGTTTACGCTCAGTTATGTCTGTTTGGGAACCTGCCATTCGATAAGGCTTACCCACATCATCCCAAAGCGCCATACCCCGGGTTAACATCCAGCGATAGGTACCATCACTATGGAGAATTCGATATTCACACTTAAAATGTGATTGACGAGAACTAAGATGCTTCTGCAGACAATCTTCAAAGTCTGCCCGGTTGTCAGGATGAATTCGAGATAACCACTCCTCAGGGTTATTGGTAATACTGCTATGGTCTAGTCCCAGCATCGCTTGCCAACGACGGGAGTAGCAGACGGTATTTGTTTTGAGATCCCAATCCCAAATACCATCATGGGCTCCTTGCACTGCAAGGGCATAACGCTCTTCGCTAATTTCCAGCTTTTTTGTTAGCTCGGTACGTTCAATGGCATATTGAATGGTCTTAGCAAGTAAATTACCAACATCAACATAGCCTAGGCGCTGTAATCGCTCTGGTGAGAATGTGTCTGACTTTACTAGATAATCTTGGGCACCTTCTTGGAGTGCGGCTATGGCAACATTTTTGTCCTGAATACCAGTAAGTACAACTACAGGAACTTTAGGTACTAACGTTTTAATTTGTTTGACCAGTTCTACACCCTGTCCATCAGGTAAACAGAGATCTAACAGAACCACATCAAAATTGTTGTTGATCTCCAAAGTTCTGATTGCTTCATTAAATCGCTCAGCATGGTGTAGTGTTGTCTTGATTAGCTGAGATGATGATAAAAGTTCTTGAAAAAGCTGAGCATCTGACGGATTATCTTCAATCAACAATGCTTCTATTCCTGTTGTCATAGATACACCCGTATACATTCCTAATATGGTTTATTCTCAGTGCAGTGTGCCTGAAGATAAGTATTTGATTTAAATGACACTATTGTCGTTCTGGATTATGCGCTCATGAGGTGGTGAATAAAAGCTCCTATGGTCAGCCTAAGAGAGATGTCTCAAGCGACCTATGAAAAATATAGTAAGAAAACTCGTTGTAACTGTATATCGCAAAAATACCTATTCTTGAAATACATCGGCTGATACCGACATCACAGGTGTTACGGAGTCGACGCAGGCAATAAAGAAGACACTACTTTTACGCTACAGCTGTCGATGGATTAGTGGGCAGCTGAGCTGTATCTAGCCAAAAGTCATAAATTTTTTGAGCAATTACTTGATAATCGCTAAAGCTTGTAGGCTTTGTGATGTAAGCATTAGCACGTAGCTGATAGCTCCGCTCAATATCATGGGGTGTAGCAGAACTTGAAAGTACGATGATGGGAATTGTTTGCCACAGATTGTTGTTTTTAATTTCCCCTAGCACTTCGTAACCATTTTTTCCAGGTAAATTAAGGTCTAGCAAAATAAGCCGGGGATACGCGGAGGGACCGCCATCGATTTGGTGCAGCAGAGTCAAGGCTTCATCACCAGTGTGAGCAGTTTGAAGCATCAGCTGACAACCAGCCTCATCAAAAGCAGCAGCTAAAATAGCCGCGTCAGTTGGTGAGTCTTCTACTAGAAGAACGGTTACGTCCATTATTGTAATCAGCTGCGCTGATACTTAGTGTGTATACCCTAGGGAGATAATCCTAACTATGACAATTGCCATCAAAGTAACCTTTTAAGCAAACCTTAAGCTTCCTTTGGGCAGCTAACTAGCGTGAAATAAAAGACAGAGCCTTTCGCCGGAGCAGATTCTAACCAAATACTGCCCTGATAGTGCTCCACAATTTTTTTACAGATTGCTAAACCGATGCCGTATCCTTTATGCTCCTGCTGATTATGTAATCGTTGAAAGAGCTTAAAAATCCTTGTCTGTTGATCGTTAGGAATACCAATGCCATTGTCTTGAACACAAAAGAGCCAGTTATTTACTTGTTGTTTAGCGACAATGTGAATATCGGGCGGGTCTGGGCCTCGAAACTTAATGGCGTTGCTAATAAGGTTTTGAAATAATTGAACGACATGATTTTTATCAACACAGAGTGTGGGTAATGTATCGTGGGTAATTGTTGTGTGGGTTTCAAGACAGATGAGCTTGAGATTTTCAAGAACAACCTCAAGAGCCTGTTCAAAACAAGTAGGGCTACTATCTAGCTGTGCATTGTTGATGCGAGAGAGTTCGAGAATACCGTCGATCATGGCTTTCATCCGACTACCACCATCGACAATGTGTTTTATGTAACGTTTGGCAGAGGTATCTAGATGTTGTTTATAGCGTTGGTCTAACAGCTGCGAAAAAGCCGTCATTGCCCGAAGAGGTTCCTGCAAATCGTGGGAAACAACGTAGGCAAATTCCTCTAAATCGGCATTAGAACGGGCCAGTGCTTCGGCTTTCTTGGCTAGTTCTTGTTCGGCTTGCTGTCGCTCTAAGATTTCTGCTCGTAATCGTTTATTAACTTCTATAAGTTCTGGCGTGCCTGGGACCGGAAAATTATGGATGCGATCGCACCGTTCAATCAGTAGCACAAAAAATTCATCTATTGCTCCACTAGCTGGATGTAGATGGGCCTCTATTACGACCGGAACGCCATCAGCTAGCTGACTAGAATATTCATCTCTGGCATAGCCAGAGGTTTGAGCCTGCTGAAGCACTGTTTGTATCGGTGACTCCAGGTCAGCAGGCAAAAGCTTAGAAACAGCAGTGCCCTGATGCAGCTCCGCTGAGCGAGCGAGCAAACTAAGACAGTCATCACAGACAGCCAGTAGCCGTCCACAGCTGTCAACTAGTAAACACGTTGACTGACGATGACTCAGTAGTGTCTGAAAAGCTCTACTAACTAGAGAATCAGTGTGCTGACTATACTGCAATGGCTACTGAAAATAGAAAACGCTAATAAAGGGATCTACAACTCTTTTAGGGCAATTACCCTTACATAAACAGCAGAATCGGAGAGGCACAGCCTGTACATCTCCGATTCTAATCAAACTCAATGACAAATGCTGACTTAGGGCAACCCCATAGGTCTAGTCAACATCAGCCTAACTACCAGCTAGACTTAACCACACCTGGTAGTAAGCCTTGGTGAGCCATATCCCTTAGGGCATTTCGGCAAAGGCCAAAATCACGATAGTAGCCATGGGGACGGCCAGTTAACCAGCAGCGGTTATGTAAACGTGTAGGTGAGCTATCTCGGGGCAGCTGCTGAATTTTGCGATGAATTTCTAACTTTGCTGCTTGAGAATTTGCAGACTTAAACGCATCCATAAGCTCTTGACGCTTTGATGCATAGCGAGCAACGGTTTTTTCGCGCTTGCGCTGGCGCGCAATCATGCCTTTCTTAGCCATTGGGCTGATAGTTTCCTATGGGTTACCGATATTTATCACGGTCTTTCATATTAGAGGAAATCTTACCCTTTGGCAAAATAACTTTTGCGATTGCTGATTTAGGGGGATGAATCGGTCTGGATTAGTGGTTATTTAACGACCCTCACAGCTAAAACCATCCCGAGGATCAGCAATACCTAACTTTTAACTAAATGCCCAACGGTTTAGGATTTCTTTTTGCGGGTTTTAGTAGTTTTTGCAACCGCTTTAGCTTTGAGCAATTTTGCCCCGGAGGAACACCACTCGAATAGCTGACATCGCTCACACGCTGGATTTCGAGCATCACAGACCGCACGACCATGGTACACCAAACGAATAGACCAGTTTTCCCAATCTGGCTGGGGTAAGAGCTTCATTAAATCCTGCTCAATTTTGACTGGAGCATCATGCTTGGTTAGCCCCAAACGATTTGTAATTCGCTTTACGTGGGTGTCTACTGTGACGCCAGCATTAATGCCAAAGGCATGGGCTAAAACCACATTGGCAGTCTTACGGGCCACACCTGGCAAGCGAGTCAGCTCTTCCATAGATTGAGGAACGTCTCCACCAAAGTCAGTCAGGATTTTTTCACAGGCCGCACGGATGTTTTTAGCCTTGTTACGATAAAACCCGGTTGATTTGATGTACTGTTCGATCTCGCTCACTTCGGCCTCTGCATAGTCCGTAACCGTTGGAAATCGGTCAAACAAGGCTGGTGTAACTATGTTGACCCTGGCATCGGTACACTGAGCCGACAGCATCGTAGCAATCAACAGCTGCAGCGGATTTTCATAATCCAGCGAGCAGGGAGCGTCAGGATAGCTTTCCTTAAGTTGTTCAAGGATTAATAAGGCGCGTCGCTTTTTAGTTAGGCGAGGACGTTTGGTAGCAGCGGTCACGGTTAAAGCGATAGCGATGGCTGGCAGGTTAAGAATTTTATCGTAGACCCATTGGTCACCAACGCAAACCCCTCTTCTATGGAAGAGGGGTTTTGGCGGCGTTTAGGAAGTTTTGAGAGACCGTGGGTCTTGTCTAATCTCTTTGGTCAGAAGGACCTAGGAAAAAGGCACAACTATTGAAAGACGTTCTGAAAAATTTCTAGACGTGTGATGTCGCGGGCAATCAACATGCCACCCAACCCTAAAAACAGTAGCAGACCCGTTTGCATAACACTTTCTTGAAGCCGTTTTGGCAACGGTTTGCCGGTGAGGGCCTCTACCAGCAAGAAAGCAAGTTGGCCACCGTCTAAAGCTGGCAAGGGCAAAATATTAATAATGGCCAGGTTAACGCTAATCAGCGCAGTAAAAGGAAACAGGCTGATGATGTTGCTGTCCGCCATCGTGCGGCCCTGGTCAACAATGCCAACAGGGCTTGAGACTTGGCTGGACATCTCAGAAAAATTGGTCGCTAAGGCCAAAAACCCCTCGGCTGTGCGCACAAACACATTTTGAAATTCATCGGCTGCAAACTTAAGCACCTCAACGGGGTTGCCAGAGCGTCTGTAGCTAAATCTGCCGTTAGGATATAGCTGAACACCAATAACGGGCTTACCTTCTGGCGATACATCTGGTGTAACCGTTAGGGCAAGCTCTTGTTTACCCCGCTGTATGAGTAAATCAACCGGCTCTTGAGGGCTGTTTTGAATAGCGTCAATCAGGACTTGCACATTTTCTTCGCCCTGGTTGAGGGGCTGATTGTCGACCGAGAGAATAATATCGCCTGCTTTGATGCCCGCCTGGGCCGCTGGAGACGTGCTAGACATTACCTGGGGAATAAGCACACCGGGCTCGGGTACAAAGCTCTGGGGAACGCCCACACTGGTGAACTGAACCACGAAAACTAAATAGGCAAAAATCAGGTTGGCAATTACACCCGCACTCATCACAATCGCCCGATCCATTACTGGTCGGTTTTGCAGCAGGTTCGGATCATCAGGTGCAAAACTCGTATCAGAGTCTTCTTCCATGGGGAAACCGACAAAACCACCCAGAGGCAATGCCCTGAGGGCATATTCTGTCCGAGAGCCCTGGAATTTCCACAGAATTGGGCCAAAGCCAATGGAAAACCGATTGACATGGATGCCCTGAAATCGAGCAGCTAGGAAATGGCCCAGCTCATGGACAAAAATCAGAAGAGCAATGACAGAGATAACGGCCAGAACGGACATAGACGAAAGTAATTAGGGCAGTAAACCTAGCCTTTAGAACACTGGCGGAGACGCCCCTAACTAGAGATAAAGTCCGTAGAGGGTTGAGCGTTCAGCACTGGGAGAAAGCCAAGTATTTTACAAAAAGCGTTTGGTATATTTCTCATTCTACCGTTCTGCTCCATTGGGTGTCGGGTAAATGCTTCAAAGAAACTCCCGTCCCATGTAAGGCTGCAAAACATCTGGGATTTTCACACTACCGTTCGGCTGCTGGTAGTTCTCTAGAATGGCGGCCATGGTCCGTCCAATGGCTAACCCCGAACCATTTAAGGTATGGACAAACTGAGTCCCTTTTTGCCCTGGTGTCTTAAATCGGATATCTGCGCGGCGTGCTTGAAAGTCAACACAGTTAGAGCAGCTAGAAATTTCGCGATAGCGATTGGCTGAGGGGAGCCAGACTTCCAAATCGTAGGTTTTAGCCGCCGAAAATCCCATATCGCCAGTGCATAGAGCAAGTACTCGATAGGGTAGCTTAAGCTGCTGCAAGATGTCTTCTGCGTCTCTAGTCAGTGCTTCAAGTTCGTCAAAGGACGTGTCTGGGGGCACAAACTTAAACATTTCCACCTTATTAAACTGGTGGAGCCGGATTAGGCCACGAGTATCACGACCATAGCTCCCTGCTTCACGACGAAAGCATGGCGTATACGCACAGTAGTTGATGGGTAGCTGGTCTTGGTTGAGGATTTCACTGCGATGAAGGTTTGTAAGCGGCACCTCAGCCGTTGGGGTGAGCCAGAGGTCATCGTCGGCACACTTAAAGCTGTCTTCAGCGAACTTGGGCAGCTGACCCGAACCGGTCAAAGAAGCCGTGTTGACAAGAATAGGCGGCAAAATCTCGGTGTAGCCCGACTTGGTATGACGGTCGAGCATAAATTGAATCAACGCTCGCTCTAGGGCTGCCCCACCACCAATTAAGGTAACAAAACGACTTTGAGCAATCTTGACTGAGCGCTCAAAGTTCATGATGCCAAGTTTTTCACCCAGTTCGTAATGGGCTAAAAACCCATCACCCTGGGGAATCAGCTCATCGCCCCAGCGACGCACCTCAACATTGTCTTCTTCATCCTTGCCATCTGGGGTGGTGTCGCTAGGCAGATTAGGCAGGGTCAGCAAGATATCTTGAATCTTGGCTTTGAGGTCTTTTTCTTTGGGCTCAAGCTCGCCAAGTTCTTTCTTGACCTGGTTGCCTTCATCCCGCAGCGCTTTTACCTCATCTCCTTTAGGGTCGGCACCGCCTTTGATCTTCATACCGACGGCTTTGCCAATTTCATTGCTACGGGCTTGGAGCTGCGATCGCACGCCCTCCAACTGCCGCTGTTCACCATCTAGCGTTTGCAGCTCACTCAAAGGCTGCGCATAATCGCCGCGCTTGGCTAAGGCAGCTGCCACTTGGTCTGGATTTTGTCGAATCTGCTTTAGATCAAGCACTGTGGTTCACCGAGTTTTCCCAGTAAATCAGGATAACAGGGAAAGGGATGGGTTCTACTGTTGCGTTAGCGGTTAACCCACCCCGTCCGTGGGTTTAAGCAACTTGCTCAATTTCAGCAATTTCAGGGATAAATTCGCGCAGACGACGCTCGATGCCCATACGGAGGGTCATTGCAGAGCTAGGGCAGGAACCACAGGCACCCTGAAGACGTAATTTGACCACAGGGCCATCAATTTCAACCAGCTCAACATTGCCGCCATCAGCCATCAGATAGGGGCGGAGATCGTCCAATACTTTTTCTACGTTATCGTTGGTTAACGCTAGGGTTTCCATAATGTGGGCTACTAGAAAATTTAAACAGCTATCTCAATAGTAGCTTTTGACCAGAAAAGCTTGGCTCTAAGTTATTCAATGGTGAGGTGGGGATGGAGCAGAAGAAGCAGTCAGCAACTAGCTACCACCTAACTGCCAACAGCGAATTTTTCCGGCCCAGTCACCGCTAATCAAGGTACGACTATCCGGGGCAAATACGGCAGACCAGACACCGCTCTCATGGCCTTTAAGGATATCCAGCAGCTTGCGGGTCGTCATATTCCAAATACGAATGGTGCGATCGCGACTAGCGGTCGCCAATAGTTTGCCATCGCCGCTAAAACTAACGCTGTTTACACCCTTCGCATGGGCATCTAGCTCACCTAAAAATCGACCGTCTCGCAGCCGCCAAAACATCACCTTATGATCAGCTCCACCGCTCACCAGCAATTCACCATCAGGGCTAATGGCCAGGGAAACAATATCGTCGGTGTGACGCTGTAAGCTACGCCGAAGCTTTCCTGTCGCCGTGTCACAAATGTTGATTTCTTGATCTTGAGTGCTCGTGACTAAGGTTTGCCCATCAGGGCTCAACACAAGCGTACGAATCCAGTGTTGATGAGTCAGCACCGTGTTTTGCAAAGTGCCAGTGGCCACTGCCCAACGTCGAACGGTTGTATCTTGACTGCCCGTATACAACCACTGACCATCGGGGCTAAAGGTTACGGTGCGCACACTATCGCTGTGCCCTTTAAGTATGGCGACGGGTTGCTCTTGATCTAGTCGCCACAGATAAATGATGTTGTCGTTACCACCGCTGGCAATTGTAGAGTCATCTGGGCTGATGGCCAGGGCTCTAACCCAGCTGCTGTGCCCCTGTAATGTTTGATGCAGTTGCCCACTGTTGAGCTGCCACAGTTTGACCGTGCGATCGCCGCTGCCGCTGATGATATACCGCCCTTGGGTATCTACTGCGATAGAACGAATCCAACTATTGTGGGCATCAATTGTTTGAGTACAGTGCCAGAGATGGCGACTCGGTGGTTGGGGTAGCGAGTTCACAGCCGCAGCTCAGTGACTACAGACATCGGGTTATGGCGTTGTTATGACGTTATTTAATACTGACATTGCAGCCCGTCTACGTAAATACATGGATGATTGTCTGCAAAACAGCTCATAACGCTTTACAGACAGAGAATTCCCGACGGCTGCGGCAAAAATTTGGGGGTTAAAAAATTTATCTAAACCAAAGCAATCAAAAGTAGCCGGTAATCTAAGCTACTCACCTGCGGATGTAAGCACTAAATCATAAAGTTTACGACTTACTCGAAAATCTGCTTGAACGATTAAGCTATCTAACAATGGTTTCACTGCATCTATAAAGTTTGCTTGCTTGGCTTGCAATAAAACACCTAATAAACCAGTCATCTGTAAACCAAATGCTGCTCCTGCTGCACGACCTCGCCGTTCATCCATAAGTACTAAGCTTGCTCCAAGTTCTAATGCTAGAGCTATAGCTTCGGCTTCTCCACGATCAATATTGGCTCGGCTTGCCTGAATCTCTAAAACCTTTTGAATATGCTGAACAGACTGTTTTTGAATCCAAGTAAGTTTTTGAACTTCTTGTTGACCAGGAACACATTTTCCAGGATTCACAAGTTCATCATAGACAGCGGTTGGAATAACAATAGAGCCATAAAGTTGCTGCAACAGATGTAGGTGACCAATAGCAGCGAGATTGGTAATAGGAGAGGTATCGCTAACGACAATCAAAGCAAGTTTAGGGACTTTAATGTTTGAATATCAGTCTCCAAATCTTCCACATCGTAGTTGAGGCAAAGGTTACGCTGAGCTAGTTCATGCTGAAATTCGAGTACAGATAGCCCTGTCCAGCTGCGAACTAGACCACTACTGATTTTATCTGCCTTATAAAGCATGATGGCAATTTCAAGTTTGAGCTCTTCCTCGCTAAGCTGAGCGGCTTCGAGGATAGCATCAGGGACAATAACGCTCATAGGAATTTCTTGAATAAAAATACGCCATGTCTAAATTGGAACTCATCTTTGTCTTCCGTAAAGAACCCAATTATGAAAGTATGCAAGATTTGATCTAATCATAAACAATTAGGCGATGCTGCCACGTTTGCGGGCTTCTTTGTAGGAGGTGCCAACATTTTGTAGACCTGCGCGGATCATTTGCTGTTCGAGTAGGGCAAAAAATCGGCTGCGATCGCCACCGCGCACGACTGCCTGATTGTGGGATTCGGCCAAAGACACCGGATAGCCAAAGCCTTTTTGTACCTGGGTTAACGTCAGACTAAGGGCGGTGTTGAATAAATCGCGGTCATTCACCACCCACTCAGGAAATTCAACACGGGCAATTTCAGAACCAACATGCACATGGCAAAAATAGACCTGATGGTCGCCGTAAAGCTGCAAAATATCAGCTGAACTTTTAAATAAAGGGCCTCGCTGTCCCGGTTCTAGCAGGGTGGACCACAGGGTGACATCTCGGAGCGGTGAGAATACCTGACAAGGGGCACCATCGGTTTGACCCTCGCAGTGGTTCTGGCAATCTGGCTGATCATAAGGGCAGCTTTGCAACCGCAGAAAGTTTAGGGCCTCGCTGCTGCGAGATGCGCTGAGATAGCCGACTGTCGGCACCTGGGCTGCTCGAAGCTGATCCCATGCAGCCAGGATAGGCTCAAGGATTTGATCTCTAGCAGGTGCCGGTAGCTGGTCAAGAAACCAATAAATTAGTGACCCATCGGTCATCGCCAGGATGGGGACGGTGGGGGGCTGCAGAAAGGATAGCTGCTTTGATTGTTTACCCTGATTCGATAGACGGTGCCCCTGCAGGTCAGCGCCCAATTCTGCCAAAACAACGGCTTCAGACACGGTGCGCCGATATCCCATCCATTCTTCTGTACGAATGCCCCATTGACGGGAGGTGTAGAGATCCTCAGGCCGGTAAATGACCTCTGGCTGGCTATCGAGCAACGGAAATCGGCTTTGGCCATAGTGCAGCACCACACGGCCAATGTTTAGCAAGTAACAATAGGCAATTTCATGGTGGCTCGGATTAATCTGGGAGCCGTCAGTGGCAATAACGGTGTGGGCTTCTGGAGCAGGGGTAAGGTTAACTCTGGTGTCTAACGGTTCGACGGGTTCGGCAGCCGTGAAACCAAGCTGATGGGTGCTTAGCTGGTCTACCAGGTACGCTTGTCGGCCATGGGCCTGGTGCAGAAGTTGGGCTGCGATCGCAACCCTTTCCTTTGCCGCCTCAGCCTCTTTTGCCAGGTGACTGCTAATCCCCTGCATTTGCTGTGCAATTTTTGATAGATCCAGCATAGCCCGCTAACCAGCATCGAACTTTTGTACTACCGCATCTAACGATAGCAGATGAATTCGAGTATCTTCTTGGGCCGCTTGGCGCTCAGGAGCTAAGTTATAGCCCCAGTCAGCCAGAAACAGTTCAACATGGCTTAGATCAGACTGTTTTTTAACCGATTGCAGCGCTTTAATTCGGTCTTCGATAAACCAGAGAGTGGAGGGTTGATTGTTGTTTGTATGCTCAGCCGTCAGCAACCGCAGGGTTTCGTACTTAGGTCGCTTTACCTCTTTACCCAAAATATTGTTTGAGGGCATCGCTACTCCACTTTGCTTAAGCAGCTGTTGGATAAAACGCCCCTCTTTAGTACTAACAATGTAGGTGGGACGCTTGGCTAAAGACGCCTGTAAAACTTCAAGCATATTGGGATAAAACCGATGCTGCGCCAGCCAGCCGTCTAAATCGGAAGAAATCCAGCAGTCACGCTCACCATCTAGCACTTTCGCCACCTCAGCCTGGGTCAAACTGGTTTCTGCTAGAAACGGCAGCGCCAGCTCTGGCCAACCCGCAATGATTTCGTCAGCAGGTTTACCCGAGACTAAGGCCCTTAGCAGCATAGGCATTTCCCAGCCCGTTTCAATCACAGGGCGGAGTGGATAAAACTGCTCAGCTAGACCCTCAGGGGGTTCAAGACTGTCGGGTTGGAACAGTTTGCAATAGGCCCGCCATGCCGTTTGAAAATATTCGATCAGTCCGTCGCAAATTACCCCATCAAAGTCAAAAGCCACCAAATTTGGCTGCATGGTTGAGTTGTCCGTCAGTTACTTTGCAACGATACCGGAGGAGAGGGTTGGGAAAAATATCCGTTAGCTACAATGTGGGGAATGTAGTGCTCGTGTCGCAACCATGACCCCAGCTATCTCCGTTCGGTCCCTCACCCTGGAGCAGTATTTGAATCAGACCCAAGGGTTAGATGGACGATACGAGCTATTTAACGGTGTTTTGTTAGAAATGCCTCCAGAATCTGACGAAAATAATGATATTGCCACTTATTTAATGTTTGAACTGGCTAAGCACTTTCCCATCAAACGATTAGCCCAGAAAAACACCGAAATTGAAGTGAGTGGTCAGCATGTGAGCTGCCGTATTCCTGATTTATTAGTTCATTCTGAAGGGTCTAAAGCGGCCATTGCCGGAACTAAACGAGCTACCATTACTCGCGATATGCCGCCGCCGTTGCTGGTAGTGGAAGTGGTCTCCCCTGGTCAAGCCAACCGAGATCGCGACTATCGCTACAAGCACACCGAATATATGGCACGGGGCATTGCTGAATATTGGATTGTGGACCCTGAACTGCGTCAGGTCACCGTCTGCCGCTGGGATAACGGCATGTACGAGGACACGGTATTCGCCAAAAATGAGCCCATTCAATCGGCGCTGATTCCAGAGTTTAAACTCAGTCCTGGCAAGATTTTAAGCGTTGATTAATGGTCTTAATCCGTTAGAGAATGTATGGTTTGGATCTAAAAATCCAGAACTTCTTGCCAGGTTCTAGCACCATCATTCATGAAATACGAAAAGAGATCGGGTGTGGCCACATTTCCAGTACCACACCCTTACAAACGACTAGAAGCGATCGCCAATCTGAAAAATGAACTGGGAGTCCCCTTCATCATTCAGGCCAAACTCAAGTCGTACAACACCCACAGAGGTCAACGCCCGCACACCCAGGCCATAACCAAACCCATCACCTGGCTTATCTCGAGCTTCAGCCGGTTCACCAATGACATCATCACCAGTGCCCAGGTCAGACGCGTAGTCAAAGAAGAGGGTGCCGCCCAAGTCAACATCGTCATCAAAGGCACTAAAGGAGAACATGGGAAAACGATATTCAGCCGTAGCTTGGACAAAACTTTCGCCAGTGCCCAATTCTCCTGAGCTGTAGCCGCGGACAGAACTGGAGCCCCCCAGACTAAATGCCTCATAGGGAGGCGTATCACCAATAATGGTACCGCCCTGAACATTTAGCACCAGGGTGCGCGGACCTTCAGTAAACCCAAACAGATTTAAGGGCACAAACTGGGTGTAGTTAGCGCTAAGACGATTAAACAGAATATCGGCATCACCAATGGGAATGGACTGATCGGTACCAAACAGTACCCGATAGCCTTGGGTCGGGTTATCTATGTTATCCCGACGATCTAGCTCACCAACAAAATTAATCGTCAGGAGATCATCCTGACCACTATCGTCAACTGTCAACGAGTTACCCAGCTCGTCTTCATCAAACACATCATCAGTAAACGCGTCATCTCTGACAGAAATACGCTGGTAAGACACCCCTAAAGCAGCGTCTAGATCTCTACCCAAAGGGCGAAAATACTCAACGCCACCGCCTAAGCGATGTACCCATGGATCATCACCGTTGGCCAGGTCTACGTCGTTATCCCCGCCATCAAATTCTGGCTCTACGCCCCGTCGATTTTGAAAATTGAGACCGTAGCCTGAGCCATCCTGGAAAAACTGTCTAAAGTCGACTTCAGCCCCGGCAGTATTCTCACCACCCAAGAGCCCGACGGTCAGCCGTTGGTTATTGTCACCGATATTATCGATGCCCCCATGGACCTGGACTGAAAACCCACGAGCGCTATTGCTCGCAGCATTAACCGTAAGGGGGCGCAGAGGGCCGGGAAGGGCGGTGGGGCGAGGGAGGTTACCAAACCCGTAAAAGAAAGAATTGGGTTCCTCGGCGGTGACCACCATCACAATCTGATTGGGGTCAGCGGCAGGCTCAAGGGTGAGCATGACCCGTTCAGCCATGCCGACCAGCAGCGTCAGGTCCTCCTGGGCCAGTTCTGGATCGTAGATATCCCCAGGCTGTAGTTGAAACTCCTGGAGAATGCTAGCAACGCTGCTCTCGGTATCTTCTCCTGTAGTTACCACCCGGATTTGAATATCGGCAATCACTTCGCCATTTCCCTGGGGTACTGTCAGTTCAGGGGTGGATACATCAGCGGGGGATACTGCGGTCGATGTAAAACCATCAGCGGGAGGTGTATCTGTTGTTTGTCCCCAGGCAACAGTCGTAAACCACAGGGGACTAGCGGTTAAACCCAAGGTTGTTGCTAAAAGCCATTTAAGCTGGCAGGGCGCATTTATTTTCATAGGTTGTAGGAACGGCACAGCTTGAGCTTGAGAAAGGTTAAAGCGTCTACTGAAGCTATTGGGTGTGAGACAAACATAAGTAACGTATCACGGACAGATTACGTGAGCTGTAATGACCTTTGCTAATCGGCGGGCTGCTTTAGCGAATTCTGATGCACAACGCAGATAGCCAGTCACCCTGTCTGCCTTCACTGTCTTCCCAAGTTCTGCATCCACAGCCAATGAGATCAAGCTCCCAGAGGACATTGGCCGCTTACCAAGAGGCCTTGAGCACACACCCAAGGCCCCAGGGCGTAGAAGCACCTGATTCCAAACCCCACATCAATCTATACCAGAGGGGACGCGGTAACGCTGTCAATTGATTAACTCAATTGATTAACTCAATGCCGAAAGCGAACGGCGGCAGGGCTAAGGGTTTAGAATAAGGAACGCTGGATAGGTAGTCATATGAGCAGCTCGATAGAGTTCCTAGATGAATTTGATGTCATCGTGATTGGCGCGGGTCATGCGGGCTGTGAAGCCGCCCTGGCCTCAGCTCGTCTTGGTGCGCGGACGCTGTTACTGACGCTTAATCTAGACAGAATTGCCTGGCAGCCATGTAATCCAGCGGTGGGCGGTCCGGCCAAGTCGCAGCTGACCCATGAAGTAGATGCCCTAGGCGGCGAAATCGGCAAAATGGCCGACCGCACCTATCTGCAAAAGCGGGTGCTAAATAATTCCCGTGGTCCGGCGGTGTGGGCACTGCGGGCACAGACCGACAAACGCGAATATGCCGCCATTATGAAAACCATCGTGGAGAACCAAGAGAATCTGGTGCTGCGCGAAGGAATGGCAACAGATTTAATTTTGGGCGAGAACGATGAAGTCCTCGGTGTCCAAACCTACTTTGGTGTTGCCTTTCGCTGTAAATCAGTGATTCTCACCACCGGTACATTCTTAGGCGGTATAATCTGGGTCGGCGACAAGTCGATGGCAGCGGGTCGAGCAGGTGAATTTGCGGCTGTGGGCCTGACAGAAACACTCAATAGACTAGGCTTTGAAACTGGCCGACTCAAGACCGGCACCCCCGCTCGGGTGGATCGTCGCACGATCAATTTTGATGTCCTGGAAAACCAGCCCAGCGATCTAGATGTGCGCTGGTTTAGCTTTGACCCAGAGGTGTGGGTCGAGCGTGAGCCGATGGATTGTCACCTCACTCGGACAACGGCGCAAACCCATCGCATCATTCAAGAGAATCTTCACATGTCGCCCATTTACGGTGGCTGGGTGGATTCTAAAGGGCCGCGCTACTGCCCCAGTATTGAAGATAAGATTGTTCGTTTTGCTGATAAAGAGAGTCACCAGATATTTCTAGAGCCCGAAGGTCGCACAACTCCTGAGATCTATGTGCAGGGCTTCTCGACTGGGCTGCCGGAGAGTATTCAGCTGTCTATGCTGCGCAGTTTGCCCGGCTTAGAAAATTGTTCTATGCTGCGTCCGGCCTATGCAGTTGAGTATGACTATTTGCCGGCTACCCAATGTTTTCCTACGTTGATGACTAAGAAAATTGAGGGTCTATTCTGCGCTGGGCAAATCAACGGGACAACGGGATATGAAGAAGCCGCCGCCCAAGGCTTTGTGGCCGGGGTTAACTCAGTGCGCTTTGCCCAGGGGCAGGAGATGATTATCTTCCCCCGCGAAGGGAGCTACATTGGCACGTTGATTGACGATTTGTGTACTAAGGATTTGCGAGAGCCCTACCGCATGCTCACATCTCGCTCGGAATATCGATTAATTCTGCGGTCTGATAATGCGGATCAGCGGCTGACGCCTTTGGGTCGTGAGATTGGTCTGATCGACGACCGCCGCTGGGAGCTGTATACCCGTAAACAGGAGAATATTGCTGCTGAAAAAGAACGGCTCCATAGTACTCGGGTCAAGGCCCATGAGCCAACGGGTCAGCAGATTATGGCGGATACAGGCCAGAGGATTAAGGATGCGATCTCACTTGCCGATTTGCTCCGTCGTCCCCGCTTCCATTACCCCCATCTAGAGCAGTATGGTCTGGGGGACTCAGCCCTAACACGGGCTGAAAAAGAAGGTGCTGAAATCGATATCAAATACTCAGGCTATATTCAGCGTCAAAAAAACCAGATTGAACAAGTCGCCAAGCAAACCAACCGCAAGCTGCCTCAAGGGCTAGATTATATGGCCATCGAAACCTTATCGATGGAGGCTCGCGAAAAACTAACGGCGGTAAAACCTCTAACGGTGGGACAGGCTACTCGAATTGGCGGTGTTAACCCAGCGGATATCAATGCACTACTGGTCCACCTAGAAATCAAAGACCGGCAAAAAGCAGCATTGGCGAGTTCTTAACCCCCAATATTATCGATTTGTCTGCAATAAGGGGATCACAATACAAAATGTGCTGCCCACCCCTAGCTGGCTATGGCATTCTAAACGCCCCCCGTGCTGAGTGTGGATAATTTGATAGCTGTTAGAGAGTCCCAAACCGGGCCCTTTACCTACGGTCTTGGTTGTAAAAAAGGGTTCAAAGATCTTTGAGCGGATTCCCTCAGGAATCCCTGGACCATTATCCTCAAAACTAATGGTCACCCAATTCTCTTTTAGAACAGTGGTAATCGTAATACGAGGTGTTGCAGACTGACCGGAAGGGCGTCGTAATGCATCAATGCCGTTATTGATCAGATGCATAAATACCTGGTTTAGCTGAGCGGCGTAGCATTCAACCAAGGGGATAGTGCCATAACGTTTAACCACCTCAATCGCAGGATAGAGACTGTCTGCACTGAGCTGATGCTCCAGCAACATTAGGGTGCTATTGAGACCATCGTGAATGTCAACTCTCTTTTTAGCAATTTCATCCTTACGAGAAAACGATTTTAATGAAAGCACAATATTTTTAATGCGTTCTGCTCCATCTTTTGCAGATTGAAATAGCTTCGGCAAGTCAGCTTCTAAAAAGTCTAAGTCCGCTTGTTCGGTAGCGGCGTCAATAAATGCATTGGCCTGAGGGTATTCTTCTTGATAGCTTTTCACCAAAGCCAAAAGATTTTGCAAATAGCTGTTGGCCAGATGCATATTGGCATAAATGGTGTTGACAGAATTATTGATTTCGTGGGCAAAGCCAGCAACAAACTGCCCTAAACCAAGCATCTTCTCATTGTGAATAATTTGAGCTTGAGCACTTTTTAGCTTTTTTAGGGTGTGTTTTAGTGACTGATTTTTTCTGTAAAGCTCCTGGGTGCGTTCTTGAACAACATGTTCTAATTCTCGATTTTGCTGCTGTTGTGCGTTGTACAAACGAATATTGCTAATTGCGATCGCAACTTGATTGGACACATTGAGCACCCCAAGCAGGGCATTGCCATCGGCATCGACGCGCGTTTGATACTTCCACATTTCAGCGGTGTTGCCCACCACCAATAGCCCAAACGTAGCCTGGGTTTCATTATGCAACACAGCAACGGCATATTCATCCATGCCCAACTGGGAGCGCCACTGGGTCAAAGTCTCGTCAGTACAGTTGGCATCGCACACTAGCAATGTCTGGTCGCCATGGGTAGCAAAGAGATCGGTCCAACTAATCGCGAGCTGCTGCAAAGTGGCGGTGAAGGGGTCATCATAGTAACCATCAAATGCTTCTACACAGAGCTGTTGCTCAGCATTGAGAAAAAATAACAAACACCGTTCAAAGCCAAGTTCATAGATAGCAAACTCAAGCGCTAGAGAAAATACCTGGCTAGCATCAAACGTCTGATTCAGAGCGTTCCCTAAATCTGATAGTTTTTGGTAGGTTCTAAGCTGCTGGTCGAGATCTTCTTGAAGCTGAAAGAGACGATTCTCAGTTTTAATTAGCTGAGTGGTCTGCTGAGCCAAGTCCTCATTTTGCTGTCTAAGAGCAGCATTCTCGCGCAGGAGACTCTCCAGGTTAGTTGAAATATTAGATGAGCTGTCTGAGCGTATATTATCGGCCATTAGCACACTACAGACAGAACACCTGTAAAGCTGTGTAGACAATTTTGCTGATTAACAGGGCAGATTTCACCAAAGCTGTAAAGACCGATCCAGGGGACTGTCTTACCAATTTTTTTCTGCATTGTGGCAATGATTGCCTGTTTGTCTTTCTCTGGCAGTATCATCCTGCCACGACCGTCACATTCTATGTGGAACACAAATTTAGGGGGTTTATCACCAATTTGGCGATTTAGCCGGTCGGCAGTCGCCTCAGCTGCTTGGTACATTTTTTCCGTATTGCGACGGGTTATCCAAAATGTGCTGCCCTTCTCTATATTGGCCGATGCAGCAACACTGCCACTAGCCTCATCCTTGGAAATCATACAGCGAATGAATAGATCGCTGCCATATTCAAGCGGATTAGGTGCCGGAAATCCCAATCCTAAATTGACGGCGGCTTTATCCCAATTGGCAATTTCATCATCCTGTAGGTACTCGTGCAACACATCGAGAACAGGTTCATGATCAATTTCGTAAATTCGATTACTTTGGGCCCGAGTGATCGTGCGCTGCTGACCAATGGGCATACAACCGTGGCTGATATCCGTCACCAGTTCGGCATCACCCGACATCAGTGCCCATGAAACGCCATCAGAAATGACCTGATCGTCGCAATACTGATAAGTTTTTTGATAGACAAAATTATCGCCGCACAGTCCGCCAATAATAGGCAGAGCTGTGGCCCAGTCCCCCGATGATTCCAGACCGGCCATGAGGTCGTCAAAATTGACGGTAATAGCATCAGCGTTGAGAAAAAGTGCGATCGCATCGCTACTGTGAGCCTGCTGTAGCTGCTGCCCAAGGGACTGCCCCACAGCAGTCGATGACTCACTGAGCCCCCCAAGCACACCGTGATGGAACCGCAGTTCATCCGAACAAATCACCATAACTACCAAGGCAAAGTTCGACTCATCAGCCACCCCTTGAGCAATCACCCCAGCCGCCGAGCACCCAAATAGAGGGGCATTCCCCGTGGCAGCTCGTACACTCCCAACCAAAGCCTCCTGCCTGTAACCTACGGTGGCAAATAAAAATACAAAGTCAGGCTGGGTGATATCTGCCTGTTTCAAGGCCTGGGCCACAGCTTCCTGACCAGCTAGCTTAGGATTGCGATGTTGACTAGTGCCGACACCTACCTGAGTTCCCATAAAAGTTAAATAACCCTTGTTAACAGATGTGTACAGAAGATTTAGCGATCGCAGTTAAGTTTAGCTCTGTGTGTCATTTATGTATCATTGGCTACATTGAACTTAGTTAACTACCGGTCACAATTTAAAAAGAAGCCACATTTCTGATACTCCAGTATCTTGAGCAGATCCACTTATCCATATTTACCAAGGAAATATTCGCCTTCACTAAAAAACGCTAGTTCCCTCATTGGAAACTAGCGTCAATGGTGAATGTACCTAACAAAACTTTAGAAAGTGGATAGAATTCCCAGAATATTAAGCTGCATCAACCGTGGATTCCACAGTCACCACCGTGTGCTCAGCGTCATCTTCGATCAGTACAACCGTCTCAGTGGTGTCCTGCGTAAACAGTGTGGCCTTGATGGCATCAAAGATAGCCTGAAGCTTTAGCTTGATCTGAGTCATCATATCCTTCTCGTCGACGGCTGTTTCTTGAGCAGCCTGTTTAGCACTGACATAGGCATCGTGACCTTTTTCTTTCACTACTTGAACGGCATGGTCGGCTAGATCTTTAACAAGGGGGCGGACGGTAGTAGCACCATCTTTGACTTCGGACATGGCTTCAGAGAAAGCGGACTTAAAAATGTCGGCAACTTTTTTAGTGCGACGACCACCTTCACTTTTTATAGACTGAAAATTTTTATTGACGGCTTGGGTATTGGTGTAAGTCATGGGTCTATTCCTTAATGAACTGTTGAAAAAATCAGAAAACGTGTGAGAACAAATTTGTTGAGGGCCAAACTAGCTAACCGATACGGCCTCTACATCAACCACCTGCTCGGTTGCAGCATCCGTTGCGACCTCTTCGCGACTCTTTTTGCTAGAAGTATTGACCCGCTCAAACAAAAGCTGAGAGACCTCAGTAATTAGCAACGTGGCGATAATACCGTCATCAAGCCAGCCAACAATCGGCAAAACATCAGGCACAACATCAAAGGGGCTAACCAAATATAAGAGGCTGCCAAAAACAACTAGCCAACGATACTTTGAGTTGCGAATAGCGTTGCGATACCAGGTGCGTAAACCTTCGATAATAGAGTGCTGTGTTGATGTCTTCATGGACTTGTCTCTCTTGTTCGACAAATTCATAATCGCAAATCGAGACAAACAATACAGGTGGTGAATGCCCCCATCGTTTGGGGTAAGATTACACCGACACTACCGTATACGGTTTTCCTCTACTACGGCCAAACACACAGCTCTCAGGCTGATTCAAGCGTTGATCGCGGTCACTCTTATGTCGGGTTTTGTACTATTTGTGCCAGTGGTTAAAGTGTCTTTTTTATTATCTTCTTGGTCTATGCCTATGGCGGATGCTGCCCCTCAAGATTTTCGACGACGAGCTGAGATTAAAGGTGATGCCGAACTTACAGAAGCCTTCCGCAACGGTCAGTCTGATCTAATTGTGGAAGGGATGGGGCGTGTGGAGCGGTTACTATCGGATGATTTAGTCGGATCGCGTCACCAGCGATTTATTTTGCGACTAGCGTCAGGGCAGACCCTGCTAGTTAGCCACAATATTGATGTCGCACCTCGCATCGACACCCTACACGTCAGTGATGAAGTACGCTTTCGAGGCGAGTATGAATGGAATGAACAGGGTGGTATTTTACATTGGACCCATGACGATCCGAAGGATTGGCATGCAGATGGTTGGCTAATCCACAACGGCATGCGGTATGAATAGGCTACAACAGGAATTTTTTAGTCTGCAGGTGCCGCCAGAGCGAACAGATGACATTGTTGCGTACATTAAAAGTGTTTGTCATCACAAATTGTTCTCTACAAAAGACAGACTAAGCACAAATAAGTTGTTCTTTTTGTAGAACAAAACGTCTGTTATCACAAATTTCCCCATAAATAAACGATGAAAACGCCGAAAACCTATAGGTTTTCGGCGTTTTCATCGTTTAACACTTCTAAATACAAGTAGCAACAAGAAAATAAGTTAGGATTATATCAATTTTTATTGATGCATAGTGAACATGTCTACTCATATTCGGAAGCGCTTATTTCGCTTTTATTTAAGCCCTTATTCACAGCGAATATAGGGCAATTTCACTTTACCCTGCCACTTAACAATGCTCAACAATACTTTCGTCGACGTTAGCCAGCCAACATCTGAAATCCAGCTTGCATCTTGCCCGGTTGATTTATCTGGTTTACCCTCTGACGACCAACAAACGCTAATTGACTGGAACTCGACTCAAACAGAGTATTTATCTCATCTGTGTATCCATGAGCTGGTGCAGATTCAGGTCGAAAAAACACCGCACCAGATAGCTCTCATTTTTGAAACTGAAGAATTGACCTATCGCGAACTGAACCAGCGAGCCAATCGGTTGGCTCACTACTTAAGGAGCTTGGGTGTGGGTCCTGACATGCTTGTAGGCATTTGTCTTGAGCGATCTGTTGAGATGATTGTTGGCCTATTGGCTATTCTCAAAGCAGGAGCAGGATATTTACCACTTGATATTTCCTATCCCACGGAACGTCTGCAATATATGGTGGAAAATGCCAAAGCTCCCATCTTGATCACTCAGCTCTCTCTAGCTGAGTATTTACCCACAACAGGGCGTACGGTAATTTGTCTAGATGCTCAAAAAACAGATCACTATCCAGATGTAAATCTCTCAAACCCTTGCAAACCAGATGATTTAGGATACGTAATTTACACGTCTGGTTCTACAGGCAAACCCAAAGGTGTAGCGATGCCTCAGCGTGCCTTGGTTAATTTACTACACTGGCAAAATCAACAATCGTCGGCTCTAGAGTCTGGTGCCCGCACACTCCAGTTTACCCCCGTTAGCTTTGATGTCTCATTTCAAGAGATTTTTTCCACACTGACAACTGGCGGTATCCTGGTTCTAATTCAGGATGACCGAAGGCGTGATCCAGCTATATTGCTACGGTATCTCCAGACTGCTAAAGTTCAAAGGTTATTTTTGCCATTTGTAGCCCTTAGTCAGCTTGCTGAGGTCGCTAAGCGAGAGTCAGTCATCCCAGAGCATCTCAAAGACGTCATCACCGCTGGTGAACAGTTGCGCATTACGCCTGAAATTGTTGACTGGTTTAGGGCCATGCCCAAGTGTCGTTTACACAATCACTATGGCCCCTCTGAAAGTCATGTAGTCACGGCGTTTACGCTGAGCGAAGAACCTCAAAAGTGGCCTCTACTTCCGGCGATTGGTAAACCTATCGCCAATACTCAGATTTATCTGTTGAATGAGCAGATGCAGGCCGTTCCTGTGGGGAAAGCAGGAGAGCTATATATTGCAGGTGACTGTTTGGCGCGGGGATATCTCCATCGTCCTGACATTACGGCAGAGCGATTTATTACACACGGTAATACCGTTCTTTACAAGACAGGTGATTTAGCCCGATACTTACCTGACGGCAACATTGAATATCTAGGGCGTAGCGACCAGCAAATTAAAATTCGTGGTTTTCGAGTTGAGCCTGGCGAAATTGAAACATTGCTAGAGCAACATGAAAGCGTGAAAAAAGCAGTTGTAACAGCTCATGAGACATCACCTGGTCAGATACGTTTAGCCGCCTATGTTGTCGCTGAGGCTGGATCTGTTGAGAGCCAGCAGCTCAGTCAATTTGCGGCCGCTCAGCTGCCAGATTATATGGTGCCATCTGCTTATGTTGTTTTAGAGGCTTTTCCACTAACCCCCAGTGGCAAGGTCGCTCGTCGCAAGCTACCGGCCCCCGTCTGGCAGCGATCGCAAACCACGAGTTATGCTGCGCCGAGCACTCCGATTGAAACAGACCTTAGCCATATGTGGGCTGAGCTGCTTGATGTGCAAGAGATTGGCACTCAGGATACATTCTGTTCCCTAGGTGGTCATTCATTAATGGCCGTTCAGCTCATTTATCGCATCAAGGAACACTTTGGGGTAGAGCTAAATCTGGCAAAATTCCTGGGAGAACCGACGATTGAAGCGTTAGCGGCATGGATCGACCAGATTCAAACCCAGGGACAGCTTGAGAGTCAAGACGATGCGATCGCAATCAACACCACATTAGATGACACTATCCAAATTCCGACACTGCCAGCAGACCCTATCCCCAATTACTTTTTAACCGGAGCAACTGGGTTTTTAGGAGTTTATATGCTTTATGACCTACTCCGACACACCCGTGGTGACATTTATTGTCTAGTACGTGCAGCCAGTATTCCCGAAGGGTTTACTCGGCTCAAAACCAGTTTGCAACACTATGGTCTCTGGCGCGATACTGACGTCGAGCGCATTATTCCTGTAGCGGGTGACCTGAGCTTGCCAAGGTTAGGGATACGCCAGTCTGTTTTCGACCGACTGGCAACAAAGCTTGATGCCATTTATCACTGTGGCTCTTGGGTCAATGTGCTTTATCCCTATTCATCTCTAGAAGCTGCAAATGTGGGAGGTACCCAGGAGGTGCTGCGACTGGCTAGTCAGTCACGGGTTAAACCCGTCCACTATGTTTCAACCGTAGATGTATTTGCGGCTGGTAACAACCTTCAGATTCGTACAATCGGTGAGACCGGTGAAAGCAGCTGCATGGGGCCAGTGCGTTCATTATTTAGTGGTTATGCCAAAAGCAAATATGTTGCCGAAACTCTCATGCAAGAGGCCCATTCTCGGGGAATCCCTATGATGATCTATCGCCCTAGCAATATTATGGGCGACACCACCAGCGGTATTTGTTCAACCGCTAGCTTTGTCACCAAAATGATTCAAGGCTGTATTCAAGCCGGGGTAGCTCCCGATATTGATGCGGCTCTCAATCTAGTGCCAGTGGACTATGTGAGTCGGGCAATTGTCCATTTGTCTTTAACCCAGGCTCCCAAGGGACAGGCATTTAACATTGTTAACCCTCAGTCTTACCGTTGGAACCAGCTAGTGGACTGGATGCGTAATCAGCAGGGATACGCATTGAAGCAAGTTGCCTATGAAACCTGGTGTTCTGAGGTAATCAATGTTGTCAGTCAAGATCAGGATCATCCACTGTTCTTCTTAACAACATTTTTTACCAATTTGCCATTTATTCAAAAGTCTCTGGGAGCCTTCCACTTTCAATGCAGTCAACTGCAGACTGCGCTAGGCAAGTCATCGGTTGAATGTGCTGAGGTTGGAGATGAGCTTTTGCAGCTCTACTTTAAGACCTTTGTCGAGCAGAATCTGATACCTGCTGCTGCTCAAGGAAAGCCATTGGTTATGGCTGCATAATGGCCAGCGATTGACAGGGAACTGCTACTCAGCGAGGTATTGAGCTGATTTACTCAATACCTCGCTGAGTATTTAGCCACTGCCACAGCCTGAACTACCACAGCCTGAACCGCCACAGCCGCTTGAATGATGGCTACCACCACAACCGCCGATAAAACCAATAGTATCGCTGTAGTAGCCTAAGCTAGGTCGTGAAGGATTTTGTATAAAATCTACGATGCCCCAAACCATACGTGTTGCACCGAAGCCTGATGCTGCAATTACAACCGCCCAAATAAGCGCTGCAAATGGATTGAAAGTCTCTTCGAAACTGCTTAAATAGTAAACACTGAGCACTAGCGAGACTAGCACCACTCCGCTAGCAGTTATTCCCTTCCAAACCTGTAGTTTGGGTAGTATCCAATTCTGTTGAGTATTAGTGCGAACAAAGTGTGAATCGCGCCCAAATCGCTCCTCTGGTGGAGGCCAAATATCAGCAGGCGGTTTTACGTCAAAAAACTGTTCATAGCTTTCCAGGGTGGTGCGATACCACTCGTCAAATTTTTGGTTTTCATCATCCCCACCCAGTGTGGGCTCATGATGTAACGGCGTTTGTAAAACCTGTGAACAAAAGTCTTCCCAATAGGAATGTGTATAGGTTAAATGTAGATGCCAAACCTGATCTATCTGATCGGATGGTGTCACCGGATGGTCAGCAACGACAGCTAAAAAGGCAAACTTTTTATATTCGTCAATGACGCGCCGGGCGTAGTGTACTGGCCAGCCATTGTCTCTTGCCAACCGTTTACTAAAGGGCATCTCGGCACTTTCTATGTCCAGAGAAAACGCTTGAAGACGTTCGAATAGCTCCGATTCGCCTGTCGACTGGGCACTTTCGTTAGCAGCCCCTTCAGTGTCTACCATTTCTTTCTCAGCCTAGAAAAACCACACCTTAAAGCTAATGCTGGCTCCAAAGCTTGTTAAATACCAGCATACTGTCATATTCTAGCAAGTGAGCCTGGCAATAGATGGAACGTCTGAAACAATTGCAACGCCTAAGGCATTAGAGAAATTATTGCTGGTGTGGGGTAGTCGCTACATTAGGTGACATATCGAGCTTTAATCTCTGCATAGCAGTCTTCGCATACAAGTTTGAGAGCGTGAAACTTTTTGAAAGCCTCAGTCATCTCACCCTCTTGAAGAAAAAATTTCTCACAAAGCGTACACCAAGCTTGAAGATCTCCTGGTTGGTCAGAATTTTCTATAAATCCTATATTGGGCTCAATGTTCTCAAGCAGATGTTTACAAACGCAGGCTGCAATCCCTTGGCCATGTTTGCATTCGACTAATAGTGGTTCACCTTCCATAGGAGATACTCTTTAACCAGAAAACAGATTGAAGCGTTTACAAAAATATCTAGGTCATATATTCGTAATCGTAATGTAGCTTCATATGATTGCCTGCGATCGCATCAAAATCGTGTTTCATATCACTGTCCCAATCTGTCCATTTCGGAATTACTCGTCTGGCATTGGTATTGACTTTCTTATCTCCAATTTTTTCTAAAAACTGTTGGGCTGTCTCATCGGCTAAGCCGATAAACCTCGTAATCTCAAACAGCCCCTTGCGCTCTGGGTCATAAAAAATATCCTCAAATTTAACTTTGATAGCGTTTTCAAGTCCCTGGAAATCGTTGTTGATAAATCCATCTTTCTTTTGCCAGCGCCAGGTAATCTTTTCAAATCGACTCATGTGCTCCCATTGACCAGCATAAGGGTCATCTGGAAACATCGTTGCCCGCATCCGTGGCAGCCTGTCATTGTCTGTATACCACCGTCGGCTCATGCCAGAGCGCACATAGTCACGACCATCTCGGACGATGTAAATAATCTTAGAATCTGGAAACGCTTTTCGCAGTGGATGTATCAGCGAAAAGAAGCGATTGTTGGATTCAATGTAGAGCCTTGCTCTTTTTCGTTTAAATTCGCAACAAAACACTCTTCGATTTCGTTCAATTTCCTTTGCAGCTGTCTCAAAGTCTACCCGCCCTCGTGCGTAGTTAATGGCAAGGCTAAGAAAATCTGGCGACGGTTCATGCAGAGACTTGACATCATCCGGAAACTGATTAAAAAATCGTGCAAAAAACTGAGTTCCAGTTCGCCCGGTAGAGATGATAAAAACCTGCTCAATGGAACTCCAATCTTGTTGTGGAAGTAAGTTGTACTGTAATAACTTTTTGTCAATCTTTTTTAGTGAACTATCAATCCTATCCTGAAGCATTAGAGATCACTCGCTATAAAAGTATCAAGACGCGCTACCTAATCATTAGGTATACCCATTTTTTGATGCTACGACAAAAAACATAGTGACATCATTCCAATACCCTTTTTCTTTTGAAACTTTATTGATTTCTGCAAAGTAGTCTTGTTTGCACTGCTTTAGTTTTTCCTTTGACCATCCCACATCCTGCAGCCCAAATGCACTCTTGGCATTACCAGTCCAACCAGCTTCTGCGTCTTGCAAGTAAAAGCCAAATTGCTCGGTGACCACTGAGACTTTCTCAAATCCAATCGTCTTAAGGATTTGACGGCATCGTTCAGGGGTTCCAAGTAACTTATTCGGGTTTGGAATGTTGATACCGTATCTACTGACAACCTTCCTAAACAAAACAGATACGCCAGGGGAGGATTCAGCAAGACAGGAAAAAGCGACTAAGCCCTTTGGCTTCAACGCTTGATGCCATTGACGCAGTGATTTTGGAATATCCGTTAGGTAAACGATTGCGGACGAACAAAGGATAGTGTCATAGCGGCTTTCTTGTAATGCTTGTTCATCTGCATCGACTTGTTCAAATTTGATGTTGTTGAGCCCTAGAGTTTTAATCTTTTGTTGGGCTTGCTTCAACATTCCGATAGAAAAATCAGTGCCTAGAACATACCCTGTAGGACCAACAATTTGAGCGGCTGCGATAGCCGCTAGGCCAGTTCCGGTAGCAACATCTAGAACAGATTGGCCTGAGCGCAACTTTGAAATCTGTACTAATCGAGCTGCAGCCCGTCGATGAAATTCATTTTCATAGTTCAGACGGTTATTGAAGTCATTGAGAACTTGCTGCTTATATGTATCGTTTGATGAGTAAGTCATCTCAACTCGTTGACTTGATTTACCAAAATTTCAGAATGCTTCTGTCAAAGAGCTGCAGCTCAACAATTCTATTCAAAGACCTGCGATAAGTATTAATATTACACTGATTAGCTTTTTCAGCCCGTTGTGGCAGCATTGTTATGCTACATCGATACCTGAGTATATCTTAAACTCTCATCACTCTTCTGACTGCGAGACAGTATATTACAGTCCAATCCGTTCAGGATTTCAAGCCGCCCATCTTGAAACTGTAAGGCAATACCCGAAAGTATCCATGATTCCAGACCTAGAAATGTTTGCATATCTTTTTCTACACAAGACTCTACAATCTCAATTCCCGTAATGAATTTCCCTGATAAATCCTTAAACTCAGGATTTTTTTGCTGAACCCATCGAAGTGGTTGGATATCAGGCTCTGCATACCCGCCCCAATGAACCGGAACACTTAAGTTGATCGAATCTAGCGAAAATGAGAACTCGTTTAGCTTATTAGCACAAAATTCAAGTTGCTTTTCCTGAGTGCAGATAATTATAGGAGCATCATTAAACCACTCATCATTTTCCTCATCCCATAAACTCCACAAAGCTTGAACTTGAACTCCTATCAGAGGAATCTGGGCAATTAACCCCAGTGACTCTTTAGCTGAGTCAGTCCATTGTGGCTGATAGCGTCTGATTCCCCACTCGTGCATATATATCTAAAAATTTGAACGAAAACTTTGCAACTTTATTTTCTTGAAAGCTCCAAGCTGACTCAATCGTAAATTATGACTACTTATCCAGTAGGTAAAGCCTGTTGTGATTTGAGCGATATACCTATCCGTACCCAATCTTTCTGAATAAGATCCTCGATTCTGGAGTTATATGAATACTTTCTGAATAGAGCTATATTCTGTATTAAACCTAGTGAATCAGACAATATACGTGGCTGAGACAACACATGTAAGCCTTAAACCTTTACCCTAGCCAAACACGGTAGTCATTGATTCGTCCTTTATCGACAGCTTGACGAAAGTCTGGTGAGCGTTCTAAAGTTACCCAATGCTGCTAGTGCGGCTGTTTTACTAGAACCTAATAACTTAGCACCATCGGCAGGTGCTGCAACACCTGACCGACGGCTACCCACGGATTAACCAGCAATCCAAGGGATTGGGATATTATGCCCTACCCCCTGCGATTTGCAATGCGTCGTGGGGGCTGGGGTATTGGGTTCTGGCTTTCCTTGTTCCATACCGGAGACCCAGAACCATGTTTCACGAGTCAACCCAGGGTGCATCTAGCACTCACCCTGAACTATTGCCGGAATACGAATACGAGTTTGGACGGCATATGGTGTTTGGCAGTTTGAGCTTTGTGCAGGCGATCATCAAACTGCTGCATAAACTCAATTATGCTGAGCCCAACGACTGGAGCCGTCCGCTACCCACTGGTCAACCCAATGAAGTGATGGTGATTTTGACCAAAAAGGTGAGAGTTAGTTAAGTCTGAGCGATCGCACTTTCTATGTGCGATCGCATGTTTCTATTCACATCTCAAAAATCTCTTCTATACTAAACACTAAGCAGCCCCATGGGAGCTATCTTTCATGTCTCATCCTCTTAACGTTCTAGTGACAGGTGCAACCGGGAAAACTGGCTCCCTAGTTGTTCAAAAGCTACAAACATTACCAAACTTGTTTCGAGTCAGAGGCTTTGCCCGTTCTCCTCAAAAAGCTGAATCACTCTTCGACTCAACCGATAATTTCTTCTTTGGTAATATTCTGCAGCCCAATGACCTAACACCGGCTATAGAAGGTTGTGACGCGCTAGTTATTCTGACTAGTGCCGTACCACAGATGAAGGCTCCACCGCAGCCTGGACAACGTCCAGAGTTTACATTTGCTCCTGGGGAAATGCCTGAGCAAATTGACTACCAAGGTCAAATCAATCAGATTGATGTAGCCAAAAGAGCGGGTGTAAACCAGATTGTTCTCGTTGGCTCCATGGGAGGAACCGATGAGAATCATTTTCTCAACACAATTGGTAATGGCAAAATCTTAGTTTGGAAGCGTAAAGCAGAACAACATCTGATTGATTCTGACGTTGATTACACAATTATTCGAGCCGGTGGGTTACTCGATCAGCCCGGTGGTAAGCGAGAACTTGTTGTCAGCAAACATGATGCATTGCTAAAAAATCCGCCAGACGGCATTACAACTTCGATTCCTCGGGCTGATGTAGCTGAGGTTGTGGTTCAAGCATTATTAGAACCTGCTGCTCGCAATAAAGCCCTTGATGTTGTCTCAAAGCCAGAGCAATCAGATTCAGCATCGGTAGACAATGACTTCAAAGCTCTGTTTGCTAAAACCCAGCCAGGCTTATAGGTGAGCTTAGAAGTTGTTAAGAAACAATTTCATGGTTTGGAGAACATAACCTTTCCCCTAACCTTGCCGTAACTCATACCACACCAATCTCTTTAGGTTGAACAACACCCTACTTTCGGGGAAACCCCAATATGCCTAGATGGGATAACTTGGATATTTCCAGAAAGGAAGAAAGCCCTGAGCAGCCTTCACTGCCAATTAGCCGATATTCACGATTAATTTCAGGTGTTGATTGGAGGCAAAATCGGTTGCGTGGGGTCCCGCCGAGTTCCCCACACCCCCATGGCTAGGGCGCTCCGCCGCCCAAGAACCCGACGGAAAAACATTAAAGGTATCCCTAACAGCAGCTTTGGGCATTTGGAGAGGTAGTTTAGAATTTTGCGCGCGGCGACAAAATTCTAAAAGGAAAAGTTATCTGATTTTCTATTGAGGGAAAATAGCCATACTCAAATTATGAGCTTAATTTTTAACGAGCCCATAGTATTCTTGGGCATCTTTTGATTAGACACAAACGTTTTCGGGGGTGTGACTGACTATGTGTAACATCTCACAGGTAAAACTGTCTTGAGAAGTTACACCAGATCTCCTAAATTTGGCGACTGTTTATAATAAAAACGTCCGTCAACTGAGTTTGAGGCTATGGCAGAGCAAACCCGTCAATCGTGGGATTTCGGTCGCTTTTTTGATACCCTCAACTATTTTGACGCTATTCCCATCCTTAGCTCACTACAAAACATGTTTTTTGGGTCACCACCTCCACCACCTCCCCAGCTACAGGCCAACGTAGTCTTTGATTTTCGCCAGCCAACAGAGCAAATGCGTGAGCTATGGGGTGCCCTAGACGATGTGGTCATGGGCGGTGTGAGCCAGAGTGGCGCACAGCTACAGTCTGAGGGGCTGGCATTTACAGGCTATGTTTCGACTGCAAATTCCGGGGGCTTTGCCTCGGTCCGCACTCGCAATTTTGAACCACCTTTAGACCTGAGTGGCTACAGCGGTATTGAGCTACGGGTTAAAGGAGATGGGCAGCGCTATAAGTTCTTTTTACGCGATGGCGCAGGCTGGGACACGGTGGCCTATGCTCACTCGTTTGACACGGCCAATGGTGACTGGGTGAATGTGCAGATTCCGTTTGCTGAGATGAAGGCTGTGCAGCGGGCACGGGTCGTCGAGCGAGCGCCGATTGATGCGGGTCGCATTTATTCACTCCAGCTGATGCTGAGTAAGTTTGAATATGACCGTCAGTTAAATCCACACTTTACTGCAGGGCCGTTTAGTTTAGTGGTGGAGTCAGTCAAGGTTTATGGTAGTCCCTAACGTGTAAGGATATTCAGTCGTTTAGGGGATGCCATCGCCTAGTCATATCAGTGAAGATAGACACATCGTCAGCTGAATTCGTTGTGTCTACCGCTCTACCGCCCTGCCCTCGCTGTAATTCTAAACGCA
>JBCDIX010000021.1:0-95821 GCA_038748405.1 Cyanobacteria bacterium P01_H01_bin.21
ACGATTGTCGGTACATGTCCCTGAGTAGGTGCAAGGGTTTTGAGCAGTTTAGCCACTTTCCCGTGCACTTAAGCAAATCTCAATAGAATGAAACCTTTGATGACTATGAAACCTGGACTTTAACAGCAAGCCCTAATTAGCGATAAAGGCTGCTCAGGGCTTTCCTCCCTGAAACCCTCCTGTTCGTGGGGGCCTAAACTCCCCCACACCCCCCGAAAGTAGGATGCCGATTATTTTGAAGATGCTGGTGTGGTATGGGTTACGGTGAGGTTAAGGAAAAGATTATGCTCTTCAAACCATAAAATTGTTTCTTAACAGCAGCGAGAAATTCTCAGACTGAGCGTATTCAAAACTCTTCCCCTACATAGGTAACGATAGCTGCTCAAACCCAACCGGCTCTGCCGGAACCAGATTCGAGATCGCAATTCCCAACAATCTTACCCGTGGGTGAGCGTCCAAATGATGCTCCAACAAAGCCTGAGCCAAAGGACCAATGTCAACCGCCCGCTGCATCGGTACCTCCAGAGTACGGCTGCGGGTAATTTGACGATAGTTGGCATACTTAATTTTAAGCGTAAGCGTATGGCCCATTTTGTTTGCCTTCAGCAATCGCGCTTCCACCTCATCCACAATGGCCGCCAGGGCCTCAGTCATGGCCTCTAGTGACTGCAGATCCTCAGCAAAGCTCCGCTCCGCCCCAACCGATTTGCGAATACGGTTAGGATTAACCTGACGGTTATCCTGAGCATTAGCCACCCGAAAATAATGACGGCCCACCTTACCAAAATTGGCCACAAGGTCGGTCTCGCTCCAGCGTTGCAGATCAGCTCCGGTAACAATTCCTAGCTGTTTCATTTTGCGGGCGGTGGCTGGGCCAATGCCGTGAAACTTTTCGATGGGTAGGGTGGCGATAAAGGCCATGGCATCCTCTGGCAAAATCACATACAACCCATCGGGTTTGTTCACATCCGAGGCCATTTTTGCCAAAAATTTGTTGATGGAGACACCAGCAGAGGCGGTTAGCTGTGTGGTCTCTTGAATCCGCTGTTTGATCGTTTTAGCGGTTGCGATCGCAGAATCACAGCCAGTGACATCTAAATAAGCTTCATCCAACGACAGCGGTTCCACCAGCTGAGTATGGTCTCGAAAAATCTCCCTAATTTGCTCCGATACCGCCCGATACACATCAAATCGAGGCCGAGCAAAAATCACATGGGGACATCGCTGTATAGCCACCCGTGAGGGCATTGCCGAGTGTATACCATAGCGTCTCGCCTCATAGCTAGCCGCCGCCACCGCCCCCCGCTGTTCTGGACGCCCACCTACCACCACCGGCTGATCGCGATACTCAAGATGATCGCGCTGCTCAATCGATGCATAAAAAGCATCCATATCAATATGCAGAATTTTGCGATGAGTCACGACGGCCATAATCAACTGTGTGATTCTAGCTTACACACCCCACTTATATTGAACGTTCAGGCACGCAACATCTCTCCAGTATTAATTTTTGGATCGCACATAATCCTTATTAACACCTATTAGAATGTGCTGTTTTCAACTACATTTTCACCGGCAGCCGCAGTCTCATCCCAGCGTAAATAGCCACCGATACGCACAATAAAGTCATCGTAGTCATAGTCTGTATCTTCAGGGCCAACCAACAGCGAACCAGTATCCTCCCAACGTAACAACAGACCACCCTCAATAACATCTTCCATCGGCCCATCAAACTGAGCGTACTGACGACTATCACTATTTTGTCGGCTGGTTGAGTACAGCGTCCCTGCTGGCTGACCGTTAAAAAACGATTCCAGGTAAAAACTATAGTCAGTGTTGGCTGTAAATCGAAACTCTTCTAAAGGTTGAGGAACCGTGACACCAGGAGTGCCTTGAAAGTCGTCTCGATTTTGGATACCGCTATCATCTAGGTAGCTAGAGGGTCTATTTACCGATTGGGGCACATCGGCATCTCTAATTTCACTATAGATCGGGAACCTTTCTCCGGTTTGCAGATTAATCACACCAAAAACAGACTGATAGCCACCGTTAGATTCTAAAAATTCAAATTCTACAATGGTGTCTACATCTAGCCGAATCCCTTGATTACCAAAGGTTTCCTGAGCTTGAGCGACGGTGGGCAAACCCCCAAAGGTGGCTGTGGTGGCCACCACAGCCAGGGTGTACCGAGTTAAAAAATTAAAATGTTCGCGCATGTTACTACTACTAGGTTTACGGGTGAGTTACCACAACCGTCGATCAGCTGGGTTCGACTGGGTTTGAGACTGTTTGAATGTATCCAAAGACTGTTTAGCCGATTGAATCAGATTGCCAAATTCCTCACAGGCCAAAGAGACCGGTCGGATATTGGCCCCTGGTGTACGGGCAAACCGGCGAGTACCACCATTTTGGCTAGAACAGGCTTGATTAGCCTGTCTTAACTTTTCAGCCAAGCTAGCATCCTCATCAATCCCCAGTTCTTCGCCATAGGTGTCAAAAAAGTCTTCAAAAAGTTCAAACAGGCTGACAAAGTCACCGTTTGCATTTCTAAAAATCTGTTCTCCGTTAAGCCCGGTATTATCTGATTGGTTGGGGCCGGTCACATCAGATAAATTGGGGCCCGTTATATCAGACAGGTTGGGGCCGGTCACATCGGACTGATTGAGTTGGGCCAGACCCACCCGTGGAATAGCCACTGAGACCACAGTCGTTATGGCCAGCAGCACTCTCAAAAAAATACTGGTCGAGATTGACAGCTTTGACAATCGCATCGTATGTCGTACCTCTATAATTCTCTTTAATTAAAATTGAAATGAAAAGCCAGCACCCATCACAAAGCGAGCACCGTCACCCGCCCCAGTCAGGTCTCGAACTGCTGGCAGCAGCACAATAGGTACATCCCTAAACGGTGTGATGGATAAGCCTGCGGCTAAGTCTTGGCCGGTCCATTCCACAATGGCACTGACAGGTTCAGCCACCCGCACAGCCATGCTGCCAAACACCCCAACACTGTCACGGTCATCAAAAATATCGTCTTCAGTACGGAAGCGACCGCTGCCTACACCGGCTGTTAGGGCAACACGACTAAAGGGCTGGGTAATCCTTTCACGGGTCCGGATCAAATGGGAAACAGACCCATAGATGGAATCTTCAAAATCAACAAAGCCAGTAGTGGCGAAGCCTTCCCAACCAAGCGCCACTGACCATTCGTCAGCCAGCCGTTTATGCAGCTTGGCATTAAAGCCCCCGGTACCAAATTCTCGACTGCCGCCAAAGCTCGCCACCGTGTAAGAAAGCTGCACACCAACATTGTCACGGGCATCTCCCAGACCAATGCCTACGACTAAACCACCATCGTCATTATTACCAAAGCGAGTTCTTTCTTGATAGCCTACACCCACAAACCCGGTAAAGTTATCGGCACCAAACCCAGATGGATTCGAGATGGTGATTGCTGGGGCACTGCGATAGGGCGTTGCACCTCTTGAGACACGCTCCTCAAATAGTTCATCAATGATTTCTTGATCTTGAGAACCTTGGTTCACTATCGGGGGTTCAAGGGGGACCTGGGCAATGGCTAAAGGTTCTTCTAAATGAGGTTCTTCTGAGATAGCAACAGCATCGCTAGGTTCTACAGTATCTTCTAGAAGGAGGATAGTCACGTTGCGGTTTTCTATTGCAATGTCTGTAATCGCTTCGGGTTGCGCTTGGTCGACAGCTATTTGGGTGGGGTTGACCGCTCCTAAAACCACCTCCTCAGAAACTTCAGCCTCTGCTGTCTCGTCTACTATCTGTTCTTTAGGTGTAGCGTCTACAGCAACAGCCCGGTTTCTAACTCGAGTCAAAAGAGAACTCTCACCATCTATTTCCTGGGTGGCCGTTGCCACTAAACGGTCTAGCTTAGCGGCGGCAGACTGGCTCTGTGAAGCCACAGTTATAGTAGCTGGGCGAGCTGCAAACACAGGTTGTGTATGACTATCGGGCACGATAGCGTTGGTCGTGTCTGTCGTCTCTACTGGCTCAGTTTCTCCTGACTCAGGCTCTGCCAAATCGGGAGCATTATTGTTGGGAGTCGGCTCAGGTTCAACGCTTGTTTCTGTAGCATTTACGTAACCTAAATTTGCTGAAGAGTAGGTTGTAAGCAGCGTTAAACAACCGAGCAGGGTTTTATTTGGGAGCTTGGGCACAATTTTAGTTCTCTGGCAAATATTCAGTAATTTTCAAAGCATGACAGTAGACGCCCAATCGTTAAATCTGACTTGTTTTCATTGAAATTTTCAGACCTGTGCTAAGTAGGTCGGGATAGTTCTCAAGAATCCTTTGTAAATCAAACAAAGGATTCTTGTAAATAAGTATGGATATAAGAGAGAATTAGAATTCTCTCTTATATTGGCTTTGAAGTAGCCTTCAAATGACGGCTGTAAATTGTTGTGGGATCCCTAAAGCTATAGGAAACTTTTGAGCAACAATTATGATCGCAACAGTTTTCTCAACATTGGGTGTATTTATCCTCTCCTCCAAAAATCACGTTCTGTTTTATGGCGTCAGAGTCAATAGACATGTCGCTAGGTACAGTCAGCGAAGCACATGACTATTTCATGGACTTACGTATGGGGCATTTGGCTGACGTAACGCTGCTCCATATGCGTACGTAGATCTTTACACTTATGAGTGTATTTGTAGATTTTTTATCGAGAATTAAAGATCATAGCAACCATCTCAGGAATTGTGATCCGATATGGACTGAAAGCAACAACTGACTACTGCATTGGCTGAACCCAAGACCCGCTGGTTACTCTTGAACCATCTTTGTAGTGGTGCGATCTCAGAACTACGCACATTCACTGAAAAATACACACTGGCTAAACGGTTGGCCTATACTTGGACATTCAAAAGGCTCTGTAGTGAGCCATGAAAACGCTAAACGGGTGCAGATTTTCAGCATTGGCTGGTCAGAAGGCGTTTTAGCCGCCATATCCGATTAGCCTATTCGCAACGGGTGCAGATTTTCAGCATTTGGCTTTTCAAACCAAAAAATCTCAATGATTTATAAAGCGTTTACGCTGAGCACAGTTACTGCTCTAGCATCCGTCTTGCCAAGCGGTGTGGCGCTGGCAAATGACGATGTGTCTATCCCGATTTTTGGCGAAACGACCATTGGTGACATCACAGCCAAAGTCACCTCAGGCATAACCCTGGAAGACGACTCCCTAGGGGCGTTTTCCGACTTTTACAGCAATGAAATCACCACGATTGATTTTAATTCTCCAGCCACCCAGGTAGGAGAAAACAGCTACACCTTTGGTAACAAGATTACCTACACCTTTGGCAAAAGCATCAGTACAGCCTCAGGTGACGCCACAGGTGTGTATAAAAGCGGTATTTATAGCGATCGCTGGGCTCCCACCGGGGCCAATGGTGAAAAAAACACCTCTAACTATCTAGCTGTGTTTCGAGGTAACCCAGTTACCATCGATCTCGCCGCTGACCTTGATTATTTTGGAGTTAACTGGGGTGCGTTAAGTGAGGGTAACAATCTTACTTTTTTAAACAACGGTACAGAAATTAATACGTTTACCTACCGTGATATTGAACCCATTACACCGATAAAAGCCATCCACCAAGCAAACCAGGGGAATGGCTACGTTCATTTCTATACCGATAGTAGCTTTAATCAGATTGTTCTTTCCCAAACTCAGCCCAGCGGTTTTGAAACTGACAATCACTCTTTCCGCTTCGGGTCAGTGTCTGAAAAAGAACAGCCTGAATCAGTACCTGAACCTGCCGCCGTTATCGGATTAGTCGCCGCAGGAGCATTGATGACACGCTGTAAATTTACTCGCCCGGCATAAAAACACCGAGGGAGGTTCTACGCCAGTAGCGTTTTACCGTCTTCCTGATGGCCGTATTTTCCCAGAGAAGATTGAGCTATATGAGGCTTAGTTAAATCCTACGATAGCTCCCGTGAGTCACCTAAACGGTCTTGGCACTCTAGGGCTGAGAGCGCTAAGACTCTGACCATCATTTACTTTAGATTAGCCATGCCAGCCTTTAACTCCGGCAAGTTTTTTTCCAGTCTGTTTACCTGGTTTAAACTGGGTGCCTCACTCGCGGTCTGTGTGTTTTTAGTGACTCAGCTAGTCGATGTTTGGCAAGATACTGCTAAAACACTGCCAGAAACAAAATCGGATCAAGAAGTCATTCGCTATTAAAGCCACCCTCTTTTCAGGGTTGATCCCATTGCAGGTATCCGCCAATACGAATAACAAAATCGTCGTAGTCGTAATCTATGGCGTTCCCCACCAATAGTGAGCCAGTATCTTCCCAACGCAGCAAAAGCCCGCCGTTAATCACATCTTCTAACGGTCCATCAAACCGGGCATAGTTAATGTTATCGGTATTGCGACTGCTGGTTGAATATAGGGTGCCTGCTGGCTGTCCCTCAAAATAGGACTCTAGATAAAAACTGTACTCGGTACCGGCAACAAATCGAAATTCTTCTAGCGGTTCAGGGACAGTCACACCGGGAGACCCATAAAAATCATCCTGGTTTTGAGGACCTAAATCGTCTTGAAAATCCGAGGGTTGATTAACCGCCTGGGGAGTATCGGAGCTTCTCACTTCACCATAGACTGGGGTTTTTTCACCCGTGTCTAAATTGATAATGCCAAAAATAGATTGGTAGCTGCCGTTGGATTCTAAAAACTCAAATTCAACCACAGTATCTACAGCCAATCGAATACCCCGATTGCCAAAGACTTCTTGAGCATTGGCTGCCGTTGGCAAGAAGCCAACCGCAACTGTGGCCAGTCCTAAAGCAATCTGATAGGGGGTTTGGGTTAAAAAATTAGAGTATTTCATTTTTGACAGTTGCTGAGAATGATTGGGGACTCACCAGATGCGTCGAGGCGCCGAGGGAGTTTGACCACGAGACTGGCTATATTGGTCTAAAGCTTCTTGGGCCAGTTGAATTAAACGAAAGAATTCGGTACAAGCCAAGCTTGGTGCAGCATCAGAGCCCGGTGTACGGGCAAATCGACGAGTGCCAGCGTCGGCATCGGAACACGCCCGATTTGCCTGTCTTAACTTATCAATCAGGCTGGCATCGGGGTCAATGCCCAGTTCATCGCCAAATTCTTCAAAAAAGTCTTCAAACAGCTCGGCTAAGCTCAATAGCTCGCCGTCTGCATCTTCAAAAATTGGCTCTATTAAAACACCCGTACTATCTGATTGATTAGGTCCGGTAACATCCGATAAATTCGGCCCGGTGACATCCGATAGATTCGGCCCGGTGACATCGGACTGGTTTTGGGCGAGGCCATTGGCAGGGAATAGGAAAGGTGCGATCGCAACTACACTTCCTATGACTAGTTTCCAAAGGCCATTTTTTGGCGTTAAAGACAGTAGCATCATCCTAAGCTCACATCTCTGCAGTTTTCGCACTAAAGCTGAAATGAAACACCCGCACCCATCACAAAACGGGCACCGTCTCCTCCTCCTGTGATATCTCGAACAGCCGGTAGCAGAACGATTGGGATATCTCTAAACGGAGTAATCGATACCCCTGCAGCTAAATCTTGTCCAGTCCACTCCACAATAGCGCTAACGGGTTCCGCCACCCGTACCGCCATGCTGCCAAAGACATTAATTTCATCCCGGTCATCAAACACAGCATCTTCAGTCCGAAAACGACCGTTCCCCACACCCGCTGTCACAGCCACGCGGCTAAAGGGCTGGTCAATATTTTCACGGGTACGAATCAGATGGGAAACAGACCCATAAATGGAATCTTCAAAATCAACAAACCCGGTAGTAGCAAAGCCTTCCCAGCCAAGCGCCACCGACCATTCATCCGCCAGGCGTCTGTGTAGTTTGGCATTAAAGCCTCCCGTACCAAACTCTCGACTGCCGCCAAAGCTAGCCACCGTATACGAAAGCTGCACACCGACATTCTCACGGGCATCCCCAAAGCCAATACCGACAACCATGCCGCCATCGTCATTGTTACCAAAGCGGGTTCTTTCCTGATAGCCAAACCCAACATAGCCAATAAAATTATCAGCACCAAACCCAGATGGATTCGAAATGGTAATGCTGGGGGCACTACGGTAGGACCTGGATACAGATGTGTCAACCTGATCCAAATCGCGGATAAACCGATCAGCCTCATCTTGATTAGATGAGTTAGATAGAGGCGGTTCCAAAGGCAGCTGCGCAACTTCAGCCGTCGGCGTAGCAGGTACCGCCGCTGCTCCGGGTCTCATCACCACACTTCTCGGCATCGCTTCATCAGGAATAGTCTGAGGAGTCAAAGCCGTCAGCGTTCGAGTTCGCTTTACTGTTTCCGCCGCTCGCACCGATGACACCTGAGAATTAGATGACACCTGAGAATTAGTTGCTCTTCTATTAACGACAGAATTTCTATTGACCCTGGCAAGCCGCGCTCTCACACCGGGTGACATTACTCGGGTAGTGGGCAATGCTTCTACAGGGATATTGATTGGCTGGTTAGATACCTGCGGCCTTTGTGTAGCGGCTCGGCCAGATACCTGCTGAGGTCTCTCCGGGGCTACAGCTACAGCCACAGGCTGCTGCTGTGGTCTCTCCACAGCAACCGCCTGGCCAGACATCTGTGGTCTCTCCACAGCAGCTGGGGTTGTATCAGACTCAGCTACTGGAGGCGCAATAACTTGAGTGGTGGGTAACGCCTCTACAGGAATATTAATTGCCTGATTAGAAGTTAATTTATTCTCCACCACTGGCTGTGGGGCAATGTTGCCAGCATCAGGGCTGTCTTCAGCAGCTGTCTCAACCGGTTCGACCGATGCCACCGGTTCGGTTGGGACTGGCCTATCCACAAAGGAGCTTGTCTGGGGAATTTTACGGGTAGACGTAGCGACCAAATGCGCCAGTTGAGCCGATCTATCAGAAACCTGTGGTATGGCGGTCTGTGATGTGGCAGCATTAGTCGACCGAGCAGTCGCTACCAGATGCTCAAGCCGCTCTGTTTTATCAGCTGTCGGGGCCGCCGTTGGAGCCGCTTCAGTTTCTAAGCCCGACGACGGTGTTTCCACCGCAACCTCAGACGGGGTAACTTCAGACGGCGGCGGAGAACTAAACTCAGGCTGTGCAGTTTCGGCTTCTGGCGTAATACTTTGAGCATTGGCCGCCACCGCAGCATCTGCAGATTCCCTAGCATCCGGCTGCTCAGTGTCCGCCAGGTCAGGAGTATTTGCCGATGGCTCTGTGTTAGGACTCAGCTCACTAGCACTAACACGGCCTAAGTTTGCTGAGGCAAATGTCGCGAGTAGTGTTAACCAGCCAATTAAGACTTTGTCAGAGGGCTTAATCACTGTTTTATTCCTCTAGCAATTTTATTTAATGAGCTCTAAAGCGTGACAATAGCTACTAAATAAACTAGCTATATTAAGCTTATTTTTTATAACCTTCCCAAAGAAGATCAGAAAGATAGCAACAGACCTGATGACTCTTCATAAGTGAAATAGTTCATTATTAAATAGCATAAGTGCGAAGGGGATTTAAATCCCCTTCGCACTTATAAAGTCAGGATAGTAGACTCTTGCTCTTAACTATTCCACTCAGATTTTTTAGCTCAAAAACACAGCCTTAGACCTTCTTCAGCCAGCTAAACATTGCCCGTAGATCCTTACCAACTTCTTCGATGGGGTGCTCAGCTTCGCGACGACGAATTGCATTAAATCCTGGATTTCCAGCTTGACTTTCAAGGACAAACTCACGGGCAAATTGACCCGTTTGAATCTCCTTGAGAATCTGCTTCATCTCCTTTTTGGTCTCTTCAGTGATGATGCGTGGCCCGCGAGTGTAGTCACCGTACTCAGCTGTGTTGGAAATGCTGTAGCGCATATTGGCCAAACCACCTTCCACAACCAGGTCAACAATTAGCTTGACTTCATGGAGGCATTCAAAGTAAGCCAGCTCAGGCTGATATCCGGCTTCGATTAGGGTTTCAAAACCGGCTTTAATCAATTCACTCAGACCGCCACAAAGCACAACCTGCTCGCCAAACAAATCCGTTTCAGTTTCTTCACGGAAGGTGGTCTCTAGAATGCCAGCACGAGTGCCGCCAATGCCTTTAGCATAGGCCATGGCCATGTCGCGAGCTTTACCCGAGGCATTTTGGAAAACCGCAAATAGAGCGGGCACGCCCTGGCCTTGCTCATAGGTGCGACGTACCAAGTGACCAGGCCCTTTGGGAGCAATCATCACCACGTCAACATCTTCGGGGGGAACAATCTGAGCAAAGTTGATGTTAAATCCGTGGGCAAAGGCCAGCACGTTACCTTCAGACAGGTTAGGAGCAATGCTTTCTTTATAGACAGTCTTTTGGACTTCGTCGGGTAGCAAAATCATGATCATGTCGGCAGCGGCAGCAGCAGCCACAGACTTAACGGTTAACCCTTCAGATTCTGCTTTGGCCTGAGAGCGGCTGCCCTCATAAAGACCCACAACGACGTTGACGCCGCTATCTTTGAGGTTAAGGGCGTGGGCATGCCCCTGGGAACCGTAGCCGATGATGGCAACGGTTTTCCCGTTGAGTAAGTCTAAGTTTGCGTCACTGTCGTAGTACATCTGGGCCATTGTGAAAGCTCTCCTTGAGTTGCGGCGGTAGGTTTCAAAACCGATCCGGCACATTTGGACCGGTTGTGCAGCCTTTGATCCTACCAAACCATCCGCCAATGTAAGCATTCATACACATGACTCTTTGGGAAAAGGTGGCACGTTGCTGACTTATAAGGGTGAGCCGACAGGAATGCCCTGTACCTGCCAGACCCACCCAAAGCTCAGCAACGCCAGCTGCTCCTATTGGCCGAGAACAATGGTTTCAATAGTGTTTGCCAGATTACCCGGTCCAGCACCATCCACCTTGACCTGCTGGTTTGTCAGAATCGCAATCACTAAGTCTTCATTCTCATTTAGCTTGATCACAGACTGTGCCCCCCGTTGGGCTCCGTTGTGACTATAGGTACCGTTGCCAAAACTGTCGGCCCGCGCCGCTGTCGATAGAAAGGTATCGTTCAAAATAGCCTGGCCAAAGCGGGCAACATCGGCACTGGAGGCTTCTAGACCACCTCCTGGGTATTTCCAGCTGAGATTGTCAGGGGTAACAGACGTATTGTTGGCATTGACGCTGGTTTTTGTTCGATATAAAGTTGCCCGATTACTATTGGACTGGTTGCGGTTCTCAATGCGCAGCGTAGAAAGACCTAGCCCATCATTGAGATGTTGTTCAATTAGATCGCCATAGGACATGCCTGTAGCCCCTTCCAGTGCTGCACCGAGAACGGTATACGCATGGGTGCTGTAGCACCTTTTAGCCCCTGGAGAGAACATCAGCGCATCGCTACGAAAGAGTGCCGTTGCCGCTGTTGCAGTTGGATATTGGGTACCGCTGCTATCGGAGAAGTCAGGGTCATTAGGAACCTCGCAGTTGGTGCGCTGACTCCCCGCATAGTGACGAATGCCAGAACGATGACGCATTAGCTGCTCTACCGTATGGGAGTGAAACGTGGGTAGAGATGGCACATGCTCTCGGGTATTGTTGGTAATATCTAAGGCTCCTAAATCATCTAGACGCATGGTGAGGGCTGCGGTGATGGGTTTACTGACCGAGGCCAGGCGATATACAGTGCCAGCGTGGGCCACGTCTTTGTCACCAATGTCGGCATACCCAAAACCACGGGAATAGACTGTCTTACCCTTATGCATGACGGTGACACTGATACCAGGAATATTAAAGTTCTCTTGGTGGGCTTTGATGGCAGCATCCACATAGGCTCTCGCAGACCAGCTGGGGCGCTGATTATTTTGTCGCCAGACACCGGCATAGCGTAACCCGCTAGAGGTCGCGTAAGCCTCAAAATCGGTCAGCCGATACCCTTGATCGCGATAGGTTTTCCAATAGTTGCCAAAGGCTTGAGAACTCATGCCACGTCTTGCTTTCCAGCCTCTGCGGTTTGTGTTTCTAACCCACACACCCGCGTAGCGCTGCTGATTGTTGTGTCGATACGATTCAATATCCACCAGACGATAGCCCTGGTTGGCATAAGTATCAAACTTCTCTGAGAAGCTAGCAGAGGTCATACCTCGATAGACTTTCCAGCCAAGTCTGTCGTTGTTTTTTACCCAGACTGCTGCATAGCGAGTCCCCTGGCTGGTGGGGTATGCTTCCACATCTATCATGCGAAATCCCTGGCTAGAGTAAGTGTCAAAGCGCTGGCTAAAGGTCTCACTATCTACATTGCGGTAGGAAGCCCACCCCAAGTTTTCGACATTTTCAACCCACACACCGGCATAGTAACGTTGCCCGTTAACCGTGTAGGCTTCTTGATCAATCAGGCGAAATCCTTTGTCTTTATAGTCATTCCACTTCTGAGAAAATTCCTGATGAGAGAGATCTCTAAGGCTGGCCCAGCCCCTGCGATCTGAGTTGGTTTGCCAGACAGCGGCATACTTAGCACGGCCATTGTCTTGATCAACTTCAATATCCACCAGACGATAGCCTTGGTTTTTCTTTTGGTTAAAATGTCTGTTAAATCGTCTTGAATTGTAGCCCCGCACGGATGCCCAGCCGGTGCTGTTGGGATCTTCAATAGGGTTAGCCAGGGCAGGGCTTAGGGCTGTCAGTGGTAAAGCAAGGCCCAGGGCAGCAATTGTGAGCGCTTTTTTCCAGGTTAGTTTCATTTCGGGTCTCCTTGGTGTGTCTTGAGCAGAACAACAATGGCCAAGAAGACCATTTGTTTTCTACCATTCACTCAAGTACTCAGAGAGATAGAGACCGTTTTATGCAAATTCGGTAAGTTTATCGACGGTGTGACGGGCGTTGCTAACCCAACCTACGATTTCATCTGAAAAGGAGTGCTGCTAACAGATGGTTTTATTCTCTAAATCAGCATCTTCAGCCGTTGCTGATTTAGACCGAGCGATGTATCCGCTACAGTAGCCAGAGCCTAAAAGCGCCAAAACCTTTGTTCAAGAAGGATTTGGCGCTCGACTGCAAGATATTTGCTCGGCTAAACTAGCGCTGTGATCAGAACCAGCAGACCTTCATTTAGACATCAGGGGTTTTCTCATGCCATGGAGTCGCTTTCTCATAGGCAGAAGCCACTTCAAACAGGAGATCTTCTCGTAGGGCATTGCCAATCAGCTGCATACCGATGGGTAACCCAGCCTGGTCAAATCCGCAAGGAATGCTAATGCCTGGCAAACCGGCTAGATTCACAGTAATGGTCATCAGGTCCGATAAATACATGCTCAGCGGATCGTCTACTTTTTCACCAGCCTTAAACGCCGTACTGGGGACTGTGGGTGTCATCAATACATCCACATCCTTAAAGGCTGCTTCAAAATCTTGCTTGATTAGGGTGCGTACCTTTTGGGCCTGCAGATAGTAGGCGTCGTAGTAACCGGCCGAGAGGGCATAGGTACCGATCATAATGCGGCGCTTGACCTCAGCACCAAAGCCCTCAGCACGGGTCTGTTTATACATCGATAGCAAATTGTCGGTGTCAGACCGCATGCCGTAGCGGACACCGTCATAGCGAGCCAAATTAGAGGAAGCCTCTGAGGGGGCAATGATGTAGTAAGTGGGTAGCCCGTAGCGGAAGTTAGGACAGGAAATTTCGACAATCTCTGCACCCAGTTCCTTTAGCTGTTCAATGGCAGCGTCCATAGCCTTGGCCACATCACCATCTAGACCCTCACCAAAGGTTTCTGTCACTAGGCCGATGCGTTTGCCGTTGAGGTCAGTCTTTAAGTGCTGAGTGTAGTCAGGAATTTTGACCTTTAAACTGGTGGAGTCTTTGGCATCGTATCCGGCGATGGTCTGGAGTAAGATAGCGGCGTCTTCTACGGTGCGGCTAAAGGGGCCAATTTGGTCTAGCGACGAGGCAAAGGCAACTAACCCAAACCGAGAGACTAAACCATAGGTGGGTTTCATCCCCACGACACCACAGTAGGCGGCGGGCTGACGAATAGAACCACCGGTATCTGAACCTAGGGAAATGGGAGCCTGGTCAGCGGCTACAGCCGCGGCAGACCCACCTGATGAACCACCGGGGACACGGGCGGTATCCCAGGGGTTGGCGGTGAGCTGATAGGCAGAGTTTTCGGTGGAGCTGCCCATGGCAAACTCATCCATGTTGGTCTTGCCTAAAAAGATTGCACCAGCAGTTGCCAACCGCTGAGTAACGGTTGACTCATAGGGGGGAACAAAGCCGTCTAAAATTTTTGAGGCGCAGGTGGTGCGAATACCTTTTGTGCAAAGGTTATCCTTAAGAGCAATGGGGATACCGGTTAAGGGACCTAGGGTCTCACCAGCTGCGATCGCAGCATCTACTTGCTGAGCCTGGGCCAGCGCCTTCTCAGCGGTCACCGTCAAAAAGCTGTGCAGTTTAGGCTCTAACGCCTGCAATTGATCCAAATAGGTTTGAGTGATCTCAACCGCACTATGTTCCTTTTGGGTGAGCTGTTGCTGCAGCTTGCGGATGACTGACATTCGGGCTCCTTCAGTATGCCTAGCAATTCCAAGCTAACAGTATAGGTGGGAATGGCAGGAATAGAACTCTATTGACATCAGCAATACAAATCTGGGCTGCCATATCAATGTTTTTTGGGAAATGTGTAGCTAAGTACAATCTTTTCGATTATTTTTCTATTAAATCTTTAGTGTAGGTACTTAGTATTTTTAGTAACTAATGGCTTACGCATATTTATTGATTTTCTAGTTTATTTCCTGCTAGTCACGCCGTCGGTAGATCTACTCTTAGGCCCATATGCTCCTTTTTCGTTCTACTCCCAAGCCCATCTGGCGTCGAACCTGGCTACGTTTGTTGCTACTGTCTGCCAGCGCCACTGGGCTAGCATTTTTGGTGGCACCTCGACTGCCATCGGAGTGGGCCCTAAATAAAGCACAAGCTGATGTGGCGCAGACAGATAAATCACCGAGTGAGCTGCCTCAGGTTGACACCGATGGTGTCGTTAGACCTTACTTTACCCTGACTAAACTGAGTCATACCCTGACTCAGCAGGTGCTTGAAGAGCAGGCGATGCCGAAGTATAACCGGGCAATCGCCCTGGCGCAAGAAGCCCTGGCGCTTCGGGAACAGGGGAGCAGTGCTGAGCTAATTCAACAGGAAGTCCAGCTCTGGCAGGAGGCTATTCGCGCTCTTGAGAAAGTGGACAGCAGCTCATCCAACTATGCCGAAGCTCAGAAAAAGCTAAAGGAGTACGGCAATGTCGCGGTCCTAGTAAGCCAGCGTATTGATCAGCAGCGCTCAGACTTTTTAGTCCCTATTGCATCGGAACTGGGCAATCCTAACAGCGTTCGCATTTCGCTGTGTCAGCTGGGTACAACCGAATGTCGCTCCTATCGGGGTGATGTGGCCCCAGCCAGTCTTGCCAGCCTGGTGAAGCTCCCCATTGCGATCGCACTGATGCATCAAGTGGCTAATGGTAAAGCAAACCTGGACGAAGAGATTTACATAGACCCCAGCAACTTTACCGAAAATGCTCAGGGAGCAAAAATCTTTGTCGATAAAACCTACACCTTGCGAGAGGTGATGGTGCGCATGATTACAGAAAGTAATAACATTGCCACCAATCAGCTCGTTGACTACATGGGGTTTGACACGATTAACGCTGCCCTTAAAGCAGAAGGATTCTCAAACACCATCGTGGGTCACAAGCTAGTGGGCGACAGCACCTTTCCCAAAAGCATGGGGTCAGGTAAAAATCGCAGCACAGCGGATGAGCTAACCCAAATGATGATGCGCATCTATAGCTTTACCAAAGACAGCGACGAAGAGATTCTCAATGCGCTAGTGGGTCAATATGATCTGGACTTTGGCTATCGCGCCCTGGTTAAAGAAAAACCCGATATCTTTTGGATTGGAGAAAAAACAGGACAAAACTCTTCAGTAATTGGTACAACTGTGGCCTTTAAAGCAAATGAAGAACGCTACGTGATGACTGTCACCATCGATAAAAGCGCCAATCAGGCTCGGCTACGACAGATTATCCGAGATGTCGCTCGCCATGTGCTAGAGCAGGGGCCTTTAGAACAGCAACCAGCTGCAACGGTAGCCCAGAGAATTTAGCTGCGTTAGTCTATTTACTGCCAAGATTATGACTTTTGAGTCATGGCATAAAGCAAGCGTTTTTTTAACGTTTGCTAGGTTCAATATAGCCATGTCAATCTATTTTGAATGTAGAGAGGTCAGATAAATCAGCTATTTTTGCTGTTTCAGTTAGCCATAACTATTGGCCGTTAATGAGAATTGTACAGTCTAAAAAGACCGCCCATTACCATTAGCAATGCATTAGTTTGAATCGATACTGATGCATTCCATCAAACAGAAAAATTCGGCTATTAATCCGCCAAGACTTTATCCAAAAATCTTGCCCATCTGCGTTTAATTGCTAACTGTAATTCAAGGGCTACAGAGGGTTTTTACAACGTTTGTACTAGCGCTATCATCGACTCACATTTGCATAACTTATCAGCCTTATAGGCATCGCTGGAAAGAGCCCATGTTCATCGAGTATTTCAGAACACAATGGCAAAATAATTTGTTCCAACCTCTTGTCAAGGATTAGATACAGCCTCAAACTAAATAATGAATTAATAAACTGCGCTAGTGAGACGAGCCTGTGAAAAGAGTTCTTTCAATTATTCTCGGCGGCGGTGCTGGCACTCGCCTCTACCCGTTAACCAAGTTTCGTGCAAAGCCCGCAGTTCCTCTAGCAGGTAAATATCGACTCATTGATATTCCGGTTAGTAACTGTATCAACTCCGAAATATTAAAGATTTACGTCCTCACTCAATTTAACTCTGCCTCACTGAATCGCCACATCACTCGCGCATATAATTTTTCCCAATTTAGTGACGGTTTTGTCGAGGTGCTGGCCGCTCAGCAAACTCCCGAAAGTCCGAGCTGGTTCCAGGGTACCGCCGACGCTGTGCGTAAGTATTTATGGCTATTTGAAAGCTGGGACGTCGATGAGGTGATCATTCTTTCGGGTGATCACCTCTATCGTATGGACTATCGATTGTTTGTAGAACGCCATCGCAGCACGGGTGCTGACGTTACTCTATCGGTAGTGCCTGTTGGCTATAAAGTTGCCCCCAGCTTTGGCCTGATGAAGATTGACGGTGCTGGCCGCATTATTGACTTTAATGAAAAGCCCAAGGGTGATGCTCTGGAATCTATGAAGGTGGATACCACCACACTGGGGCTCAACGCTGCTGAAGCTAAAGATAAGCCCTTTATCGCCTCAATGGGTATCTACGTCTTTAAAAAGCAAACGCTGGTTGATTTACTCAGACGTTCTCCTGAACAGACAGACTTTGGTAAAGAGATTATTCCAGGCGCGGCTCGCGATTACAACATTCAGGCCTATTTGTTTGATGGGTACTGGGAAGATATTGGAACTATCGAAGCATTTTTCCATTCCAATCTTGCGCTAACGCAGCAACCCCGTCCGCCTTTTAGCTTCTACGAGGAAGACGCGCCCATCTATACAAGAGCGCGCTATTTGCCCCCCAGCAAGGTACTTGACTGCAAGATTGAAGAATCAATTGTAGGGGATGGCTCTATCCTCAAGCAGTGCAACATTACCCGCACCGTTATTGGTCTGCGGCAGCGGATTGGTAGTAACTGTGAGATTGAAAACGCCCTACTGATGGGGGCCGACTACTACGAACCGGTTAATGACAGCAATCAGCATCTTACCCGTGGCAAAATTCCGGTCGGTATTGGTGAGAGCACTGTAATTCAGAATGCCATCATTGATAAAAACGCTCGCATTGGTCGCAATGTGAAGATTGTCAATAAGGAAAACATTCAAGAGGCGGAACGAGAGGATCTGGGCTTTTATATCCGCAGCGGTATTGTCGTTGTGCTAAAAAATGCGGTCATTCCTGACGGCATGATTATCTAGACGGTTGTGGGCCTGGCAATATCCTTTTCATCATAAATCAGACGTCTTTAAAGGGGCTCCTATTGGGGGAGCCCTTTTGCATAGTGTCGTTACCGAATCTTGGGTTTATTCTGGTGGTACTAGTCTGTGGCCATGTGTGGTCTATCCACAGACCAGCAATCACCCTATCTGCTTGCCCCTATGGATTTTCGCGAAAGCCTAAAAATGGCTGTCAAAACCCTGACTGCCAGTAAACTGCGCAGCAGTCTGACGATGCTGGGCATCATCATCGGCAACGCATCCGTTATCTCTATGGTGGGTCTAGGGGATGGAGGTCGCCGCTATATCAATGAGCAAATCCAAAGTTTAGGCCCCAATGTTCTATTTATCGTGCCGGGAAATCGAGAGACCCGTCGACTGGGTAGTTTAGAGGTGTCTCGTGACCTGGTGCTAGAAGATGCAAATGCGATCGCACAGCAGGTACCGTCAGTGGTTGATGTCGCTGCTGAAAACACTACACCCGGATTGGTTACGTTTCTCAACCGCAATGCCAATGTCAGTGTGGTTGGCACTAATCCGGCCTTTGTCACCGTGCGTAATTTCACCCTGGACCAGGGGCGGTTTATTTCTGATCTAGATCTAGAGCGCACTGGTGCTGTCGCCGTTTTAGGCAACTCCCTGGCGGAACGTCTGTTTGAGGAGGGACAGGTTCCCCTAGGTCAGTCTGTACGCATTAATAATGTTGCCTTCGAGGTAATTGGCGTATTGGAACTACAGGGCTCAAATTTAGGGGTGAACTATGACGACGCGGTGATTATTCCCATCACCACCCAGGCCAGTCGCATTGTTGGACGCACCTCAATCTATGGCATTCAGGTGGGGTTTATCTCAGCCACCGCCCGCGACGCCGACAGCATGCAAACAGCGGAGTTTCAAATTACCAATCTGTTGCGGCTTCGCTATGGCATCACTCGTAGTGAAGATGATTACTTTTTTGTTCAAAACCAGGATACGCTGCTAGACATTGCCAACACGGTGACCGGAGCGCTAACACTGATGCTGGCTGCGATCGCAAGTATTTCATTAGTTGTCGGCGGCATTGGCATTATGAATATCATGCTGGTGTCGGTGCGCGAACGGACCCAAGAAATTGGTCTACGCAAGGCCGTTGGCGCATCTCAGCAAGACATCCTCGTACAGTTTTTAATTGAGGCGATCATTCTCTCAGCAGCCGGGGGCATGATTGGCACCCTGTTGGGTGTAGGTGGCATTTGGGTACTGAGTTTGCTCACCCCGTTTGAAGCCGCCGCCTCAGGCAGTGCCATTATCATGACCGTTGGCGTCTCCAGCAGCATTGGTCTATTTTTTGGCGTCATTCCAGCTCGTCAAGCCGCCAAGCTAGACCCGATTGTGGCACTGAGAAGTATTTAAGGGGAGAGCCATGGCTTCTTTAATCGATCTAAATAACATTTCCAAAATCTACGGTAGTGGCAATACTGAAGTTAAAGCTTTATGGGATGTCAACCTCTCCATTGATCAGGGGGACTACTGCGCCATCATGGGACCGTCGGGGTCCGGTAAGTCCACAGCGATGAATGTGATTGGCTGTCTAGATCGCCCTACCCAAGGTCACTACTTTTTTGACGCTCAAGACGTAGCCCAGCTAGACGATGACACCCTGGCGATCATTCGCAATCGCAAAATTGGGTTTGTTTTTCAACAGTTTCATCTGCTGCCCCAGCTCAGCGCCCTAGATAATGTCGCCCTACCCATGGTGTACGCTGGCGTTCCAGCAGCCGAGCGTCGTGAACGAGCAAGTAACGCTCTACAACGGGTGGGGCTGGGTAACCGACTCAACAACAAACCCAGTCAGCTGTCCGGTGGACAACAGCAGCGGGTGGCGATTGCCCGCGCCATTGTGAATCAGCCGCTACTGCTGCTGGCAGACGAGCCAACCGGAGCGTTAGATACCACCACCACCGAAGAGGTGATGAATATTTTTGCTGAACTGAATCACAGCGGTATCACTGTCGTGATGGTCACCCACGAACCAGCCGTTGCCCGACTGACTGAACGCGTCGTGTGGTTTCGGGATGGCGAAGTGGTCAACGCCCATATGAGTCCCGACGAGGTGAGCTATGGGACACTGGTCGAATAAGGGAAATTACTGACAAACCAAGGTAGAGTGTCAAGATTAGGTGTAGGCTATGATCCATAGTCTTTAATATCCTAAAAAAGGATTGACACAAAGTCATGAGTACTGTAGTGAATTGCTCACTAAGTCATTAGCCAACTCAGGGGGAACTCACCATGAACCTAGGTCATCGCTATGGGCTGTCACTACTTATGGCCCTGAGCATTGCTGCCACAAAGCCTGCTCCTGCTCAAGCATTTCGCAGCGCAGAAGCGGCCTTAGAACAGGGCGTTATCCATGTACAACAGGGGCAGTTGGATGATGCGATCGCAGCGTTTCAGAGTGCTATCGAATTAGACCCGTCTCTGGCCATCGCTCACTACAATCTGGGGCTTGCCTATCGCGAAAAACGTGAGCTACAGGCGGCTGCCGATGCTTTCTGGCAAGCAACCCAGGCAGATTCTACATTTACTATGGCCTATGTAAATCTAGGAGCGGCATTATTGGATGGTGGCAATTTAGAGCAGGCCGAAAGCTATCTGAAGCGAGCGGTTGTCCTCGAACCTGAGCTAGGAATCGGTCATTACAACCTGGGTCTGGTGCAACGCCGTCAGGGCAAACTACCCGAAGCACTAAACGCGTTTTTAACCGCTGTGGAATACAGCCCCCAAGCCCCCGAGGTACATTACCAAATCGGGCTCATCTACCTGCAGCAAAATCAACTAGATGGAGCACTTCAGGCATTAGAAACAGCTATTTCCATCGACAGCAATTATCCTGAAGCCCATTACAACCTTGGTATCACCCACTTTGGTCGAGGGGAGTCCAGTCTGGCTCTAGAGCATTTTGACCGCGCCATTCAGCTCTATCCCACATTTGGTCATGCCTACTATTCCAAAGGTTTAGCCTTAGCAGAGTTGGGCCGTGCCGAAGAAGCCGAGCAAGTGCTGCAGCAGGCCCTCAATCTATACATTAACCAGGGTCGCGACCAGTGGATCACAAATACCCAAGCCCAACTAGAGCGTATTCGCCAGTAGGAGTGGTCACGAGGGCCATCCCTACTGGATAAAAAGTGATGGGCCACCCCTAGTTAAAGACGTCCAGTTCAAAGGCACGAGCCTGACCACTTTCCAACAGGGCTAAATTACTCTTTAACTGCCGCCATACTAGACCCGCACTTAGAAATGTGAGTGGTACCGCCGCTGCATAGGAAAGCCAGAGGGGAGTGCCAAAACACCCTAACCCCGAGGCCAAAAAGATAGCTGTGCCAGAACAAATGCCCAGAAACGGCAGCTGAATATTTAGGCCCCCCAGCTTGGCCACCACTGCAGATGAACGAGTCTTACGCCACATCGCCACAATATCTTTGAGAACTGCACTAAAGGCAGCTCCTGAGGTGATAGCGATAAACAAACCGGCCACCATAAAAAAGTAAGGAGGCGTAAATAGATAGTAGTAATTCATAGCTAGGCGGCAGCGTGTGAAGTTCTGTTAACGCTACTTATTATACGCTCAGAAGTAACCGCTAGCGCTGTGTCCCCCCTTGTCGCTAGGCTAGTGACACAGTCCGTCATCTAGTTTTAATTACACTATGGCTCAAATCGGTGTTGCCGTTGTTGGCACAGGCTTTGGCCAAAAAATTCATATCCCAGGCTTTAAGGCCCACCACCGTACTGAAGTCGTGGCGGTTTATCATCGCGATCGCACCCAGGCCGAAACCATCGCTCAGCAGCACAATATTCCCCATGCCTGCGACAGCATTGAGGCGGTTGTAGCTCTGCCCCAGGTCCAGGCCGTTAGTGTGGCCACCCCACCGTTTGCCCACCACACGATGGCAGCAACCGTCCTCAAGGCTGGCAAACATCTGCTGCTCGAAAAGCCTACGGCCCTCAATGTGCAAGAAGCTAAAAACCTACATAACCTAGCTCAGCAGCACACTGTAGCCGCTGTCATGGATTTTGAATTTCGGTTTATCCCTGCCTGGCAGCGACTGGCAGAACTCTTAAACGAAGGCTACGTTGGCCAGAAGCGTCTGATTAAAATTGACTGGATTGCCGGTAGTCGAGCCAATCCTGAGCGCGCCTGGAACTGGTATGCCCGTAAGGACCAAGGCGGAGGGGCGCTAGGGTCAATTGGCTCCCATATGTTTGACTATGTCAGCTGGTTATTTGGTCCGATCAAACGACTGTCAGCCAATTTGAGTACCACTATCACCCAGCGTCCAGACCCGGTGTCTGGTGAGCATAAACCCGTTGATTCTGACGATACCTGCAGTATTACTTTAGAACTGGTTGATGGCACCCCTGTACAAGTGACCCTCAGTGCAGTCACCTTGGCAGGCCGAGGACACTGGGTAGAGATTTACGGAGATAGGGGAACTCTGGTACTAGGCAATGGGAACCAAAAAGACTATATCCATGGCTTTACCCTAGCCGGCAGTCAAGCAGGCAAACCCCTTGCTCCGCTTGACATTCCAGAACGTCTAGCATTTCCTAAACTCTACGATGACGGCCGACTTGCTCCCTTTATTCGGGTCGTAGACCATTGGGTATCCTGTATCGACGTCCAGCAAAATCTATCACCATCCCTCGCAGACGGTGTATATTCACAGTTACTGATGGATCTAACCCATCAGGCCCATAGCGAACAAACTTGGCTCACAGTTCCAGACTGATCAGCCGCTGGCATGCGTTGCACGTTACAGATACAGGTCACCCAAACCCCATGTCGTCGCAACAGTTTCCCATTAACTCTTTGCAAACTCTCAGACGTACCCTCAAACAGCAGTTAGTGCTGCCTGAGTGTGAAAATATTCCCAGTACTGTTACCTCTGAAACCATAGCTGAACCTGATTCCTTGGCAACACTGAGCAATCTGTTTCGCAACGGTGGGATTGAGCAGTCTGAAGGCTCCACACCAAATGCCAATGGCCAATGGTTTATTAGTACTGTCGACGCCAGTGCCGCTATCAAACAGCTACCGAGTATTGCGCTAAAACCCAATTACTGTTTGGTTACCTATCTGTATCGCATCAAACGAGCCAATAAACACCATGGGGGCTCTGTTACCTGGGCCATCAACAATCAGCTCAGCACCACATCACATTTAGAGGCCGCATTGACTGCAGCTGACGATCACACGACCCCTCCCTATCCGGAGGGTGCGTTAGCCAACTATATGACAGCCATCACAGGCAACTTGACAGCCAGTTCATTTCTAATTGCCTCTGTTCTCCAACGCGAGCTGCAAGAATTTGGCCGCTGTGGCCAGTTTCATCGCTGGCATCATCATCGGTTAATCAGCACGCTCCCTAAACAGCGTCATTGGCAATGGCGGGTGGAGCAGCCCAAAAATCTAACCCCCAAAGTACACGCCTTAGCCAACGGCAAAGCAGCTGTGGAGTTTTACACATGTCGTGTCGTACCTCCCATCAGCATTTTTCGCCATATTGATCGCTACTCAGGCAACAGCTATGTAGCTAAGCCCAGCAATCAAGCTATTGCATCCACAAAGGAGCTAGCTACTCTAGCGTAGGAAACTGCTGACAAACCACAGCAAAACCATCGTGATAATGGCAACTACTGCATTTGCCCGCTCCACAGATAGATCTAAACTTTGCTGACCGATAAGGTTTATCACCACCAGCCCAAGCAAAACGCCGACTAGCAAGCCACCGGCTGCAAACGCAAAGGAACGCCAAAACTTACGCTCTTTACGATTGAGAAAGAAAATAGTTGCCGCCACAGAAAAGCCCAAGGCGGTTGCAGCACTATTGCTTGCAAACCAGGCCAGCGCTGCAAAGGCCAGAAACACTACGGATGGCCAAAGGATGTCGTCTCGGCTAGGGGTATCTAACCAATCCTGTAGCCAGCCAGGAGGTTGAGGGGCAGGTAGCGATACTCTCGAGGTGGATGCTGACGATTCTGCTGCTTTTTCTGCATATCGAATGCGGTCGGGCACTTTAATTTTGCCTTCCTGTCGCATGCGCAGCCGTTCCATCAAAATGGCGTCGTAGGCAGCCTCAATGGCCTCCTTCTGCTGAGGATTGTTTTCACATTCTTCTATGAGGCGCTTACGAGCGACCTGCACCTCTTCAAAAGAAGATGATTCATCCAATCCCAACGTCTTGTAGTTGCTCTCATTCATGTCGACACCTGGTACGTACGGTGGCCATTACGACGGTTACCAATGATGCTATAACGTACACCTGTGGCCAATAGTGTGATGTACATTAAAAACACCATTGCCCATAATACCTATCAGTTTAACCATCCTGGCAAAAAAACAGGCTAGGGGTAAAAGAATTGTCAGATAACTTTTTAGAAGTTTCGTTGTCTTCTACAACTGCATCCTTATAATTACTGGCAGCTCTGACATCTTTGTCAGTATTAATATCGGTATTTTCACCGCACTGCGTCTACCACCGAGTAAATTCAGTATATTTCAATATATTTATAAGCGAGGCCTATACGGTGCCAGTTGACCGGCTGTAATTAGCAGAATTCTTTGATAAGGTGTGGAAGCCCTGTAAAACTTCTCTGAAGTTATTGAAAACTTGTGAAATAGGACTTTAGACGTGCTTTCACGGGCAGTCTAATCTCAGTAAGATTTACGTCGTTGCTGACTTAAAAAATTAGTTGATTTAGAATGGTTGGCGTTTATCAAACCTTTCCAAATCAATCCGCCTGAGGATCAACGGCGATAGATTTATTTTTACGTTTTTACCTAGACTCGTATTTTTTTTTGGTGTAAGGATTATGACCACGGCCTCTGCCAAAATTTTAGTTGTTGACGACGACCCAGCCATTCGCAATCTAATTCATCGATTTTTAGCGAAACAGACCTATGAGATGGAGTCTGCTGAGGATGGGAAGCATGCTCTGGCTGTGTTTGAGCAATTTAACCCAGATTTAGTCATATTGGATGTCAACTTACCTGATGCCAACGGCTACGACCTGTGCAAAGAGATGCAATCGCGCACGGGCGTCTTTGTCTTAATGCTGACCAGCCGTACCGATGAGTCTGATAAAATCCACGGCTTTAATCAAGGAGCCGATGACTACATCACTAAGCCGTTTAGCTTAGGGGAACTTGAGGTCCGTGTGGGCGCTATTCTAAAACGGCAGCGACCGGTTACGGCGGCTGAGCAGCAGTGCCTCACCTTTAACTCTCTGGCCATCGATCCAATTCGTCGGGAAGTCACTCTTGAGAGCCAGCTTGTGCCGCTAACGGCACTAGAGTTTGACCTGCTTCACTTTCTGGCTAGTCACCCTGGTCGGGTGTGGCGACGTACAGAATTGATTCAAAAGGTTTGGGATTACGAGTACGTCGGGGATCAGCGGGTGGTCGATGTGCACATCGGTCAGATTCGTAAAAAGATTGAGATTGACACCAATCAGCCTACGTTAATCCAAACGGTGCGCGGAGTTGGCTATAAGTTTGAACCACCCGCCATCAATGGTGAAGTCGTCGAGGCGTAGATGGGTGCGGTAGGGCTGCCACAGTGGTAGTCTAAACTTCTAATTTTTTGGCATTGTTTGGGGGCTACAGGCGTAGCCCCTTATTCATTGCTTGGTCAGCTGCCTCGTGCCTAATCAAACTGGATAAAAAAAGCCTCCGCAAAGCGAAGGCCATGGACGTGCACTCAAGGAAATGTTGTATAGCTTTGCGCACATAGTTCACGACAGTGGTGATCGCTGAAGGCATAACAACAGCGATGTGCGCCGCAAACTGCTGAATGGTTTCAGCAGTTTGCTATGGCGATTATGACTGCTCTGTCTTAGCCGCAGCCTTGGCTACTGGCTTAGGGGAGCGGTTGGTGTTCCGAACTTTCCAAGCACTTGAAACAATTTGGCTCCAGCGACGCTGTACTCGTTTGGGAGTCCAGCCTAGCTGCTGAGCAATATCAGCATCTGATGGGCTAGACCGTTGGGGGTCTTGCATTTGTTGCTGTTTGAGCGCTAGCAGATGCTGTTGCTCAGTTGTTAGCTCAGCCAGAAATGCGGTCCATTCTTTGGGGGATAGCCCCAGATTTTTATCTAAGTCAGCACCTAACCACTGGTGGACCAATTCCCAGTTATGGGACTGGGCAAATTTTTCCACATGGTACTTAAAGCGCTGCTGTAGATAATCGCGCTGACGTGGGGTTAACCCAAGTACTTCGTCGATCTCAGAGGCGGCCATATCCTGCAGGCGCAAGGCCAAGTAATCAATGCAGGCAGGCTGATCTTGGTCTTCGAGGTACTCTACAAGTTCGCGGATAATGCGATCGCGAAGCACGGCTTCCGCTGGATCGGTGACATCAGCCACCATTTGCTCACGAATTTGTTGGAGTGCTGACGAGCGTGAGTCCGCATCATCACTTTTAGGTGAATCCACAGCCATCTCAATATCAACACAGGTTTCTGCCGGCAGTCGTTTTGCAAAACTTTGGGCACGCAGCACCAGCAGCTGCTGGTTGTAGCACCCAGGCAGTGAAATCCGACGCTTAGCATATTGTTCGGTAAACGCCATATACTCCGCCAACTCTAAGCGAGTTCTGGGGGTGTAGTCAGCTTCGAGATGGTTTTCCCGACGAAATGCCTTGAGTACCTCAATGTAGAAACCCTGGAGAAAATCTTCTAGTAGATTGCAACGCCCCTGAAAACCTAGCTGTGTTTTAGCCGGTGCGATATAGCGATATGCGATCGCACTCAGCCGACTTTGCAGTTCCACCCGCCCCTGACGAGAGCCTAAGCGGTAGTACTCTAAATACTTCTGAATGCGATTTTCCGCGAGGGAATGCTGCCAAGCATTCACTTCACCTGAAGCCTGGATTCGATCGCTCTTGCGACAAATACGAGCCACTTCAATAGCCAAACGATTGGCCACAGCATTGACAGTACGAGCACTACCCTTAACATGCTCTTGAATCATCTGAACCAGAAACTTGACTAGGGCCTGATCGACAGGACACAGTTCACTTTCATGGTTTGTAATATTCGCCTCTTCCTTATTTGACCGGATAGAACCAGCAGTGGGATGAAGAACGACGTTATTAGATGGCTTAGTTAGATTTAATACGTTTGTAGCGGTAGATTGAGCTTTCATAATTCCCTTAGTGATGCACGCCCCTACAATTCGAGGAGCTGTTTATTGGTAGTTGGAGTCGTAGGCGTGTCCCTTAGTGGACAGTTTCACTGTATAGGACCTGATTTTGAATCCAGGAAACAGTGTGTCACTATCCAAACCAAATAAACAGAAAGCCTGTCAAAAGACCAAGTTTCGCTCGAAATAACGGGGCATAAATTACTCTAAAATACTTACTGTGTAATTGTTTGGCAGATAGCTCAAGCAGAATGACAAACGCTTAAAAGCGATGTCCTTGACTGTGACAGTTGAGTAGATAGTCTATCCTGCGAGTCCATTTTTATCACTGTGACAGTTGACTGAGATTAACAAATCTATTTTGTTAATAGTCAATGCATCAAACGATAGTGATGAGCTGTCGACTAATCTAATAGATCCCTGACGTATTGCACTATTTAATAGCTACGCCAATAAGAGAGCCTGTCCGGTGTTTTTACGGGAGGCCTGGATGAAGTGTATGTAGGAAAATTTAGCGCTCAGGGGAGATTCTATAAAGCTATGGAAAAGATCGCTTATTTCGATTGCCCAACGGGCATTGCAGGCAACATGTGTCTCGGTGCAATTTTGTCAGCCGGCATGCCGTTGGATGATCTGCTGACTAAATTGAAAGGATTAGGGCTAGAGGATGAATATGAATTTACAGTGACTCAGGTCAGGCGTCAGGAACAAGCCGCGACCGCAGTTACGATCAACTTAAGCGGCGCAGTACATGGCCATCGGCATCTGCCCGAGATTGAGACGCTGATTTGTCAGGCTCAGCTACCAGAGCGGGTAGTGGAGTGGAGTTTAGCCATTTTTCGAGAGCTAGCCGCAGCTGAAGCTGCCGTTCATGGTATATCGCCAGACCAGGTACATTTTCATGAGGTGGGTGCCACCGATGCTTTGGTGGATGTGGTGGGAACCTGTCTAGGTCTAGACTGGCTAGGTGTGGACCGACTGGTGTGCTCGCCGCTGCCGGTGGGTGGGGGCACTGTCAAAGCAGCCCACGGTCGTCTGCCCGTTCCAGCTCCTGCTGTCTTAGAGCTATTTAGACGGGCTAATGCTGAGATTTACAGCAATGGCATTAATCGGGAACTGGTGACACCGACGGGGGCTGCGATCGCAGCGACCCTTAGCGATCATTTTGGGCCACCGCCCGCTATGACGCTACAGCAGGTGGGATTGGGTGCAGGCAGCCACGATTTACCCATCCCAAATATTCTGCGGTTATGGATTGGAACAACACCACAGAATTCTGGAAACATTCCTCCGCATCAAGAACAACCAGAGTTGAACTCAGGCCATCAGCATTCGGGCCATCAGCATTCGGGCCATCAGCACTCAGACCATCAGCACTCGGGCCATCCTCCCGGCTACTGTGAGTCTGTAATGGAGCTACAAACTCAGCTTGATGACTTAACTCCCCAGGCACTGGGCTATCTCTACAGCGGATTATTTCAGGCCGGTGCGCTAGATGTATTCACTCAGGCCATCGGCATGAAAAAAAATCGGCCAGGCATTTTGCTAACGGTTATTTGTAATGCTGCCAGCCTTGACGCTTGCCGATCGCTTTTATTTTCGGAAACCACCACTCTAGGCATCCGGCTCACGTCCCAACAACGACAAACACTTTACCGGTCCTGGCGCTCAGTAAAGACTGCCTATGGTCCTGTGCAAATCAAGGCTGGTCTGGCCACACCCACCGGACCTGTGCTGAACCTACAGCCCGAATATGAAACCTGTGCTCAGCTCGCTCGCGACCAAGGCATTGGCTGGAAAAAAGTTCAGTGGTCAGCGATTGCCGCTGCCCACTTTCTATATGATGACTACGATGCGGAACAATGGACAGCTCCTAAGTGACGCCGACAGGTGCTGGGTGAGTTTTGCTTGCCTACATTTAGCTACGTTTGACACTGCCGCCGTTGCTTGATTGACGCCTCACTGGGGCCCAGTGCAGCTCTCTCATCATTTGGGAAAATATACGATATTCATCAAATGACGCTGTCTCCGGATTACTGGGCTGATCTTCGTTCTGCTGCACCTGTATCAGGTTGTACTGTACATCGCTGCCGCAGATGGCCAGAGTGACACCGTATATTTCCAAAAAGTTGATGATCCACTGACACTCGTCTTGGGGAAATTGCTCATAGTATCGAATCAGATCCGCAATCCGAGCATCCAAATAGGGATGAGAATTAGGTGAAACCAAAATCAGCTTGAGCAGCACAATCGCCAGAGTCAACGGTCGACCATTCGTCAACAGCAAACTAAACAGCGATGATGGTGTGTGGGCATCCTCTGTCATCAAGTAGTCAATCACCCGATTACTTGTTAGCAACGCCAGTGACGGATCCAGAGGTTGATGATTAAACTTGACGTACAGACCGTTTAATTTATTTAACAGCCTGTTCTCCAGGGTTACAACAAAATCAGTTCTAATTGCTGAGAATAGTAAATATTCAACCAGACTGTTTTTATAGCTGCTGTAGGTTATGCCCCGGGTTTGTTCCTGAAAAATATGGGCCAAGTTGCGATGGCTAAACATGCCTCGTTTGGCAACAAGCGTTCTAATGACGCGCAGAGCGCTATCACCCAGCATTGTCGGATTATCTCGACGGTCTCGCTGAGCAGGCGCTTTCTGAAAATGAGCCGTGTACATAGCCAGATCAAACTTAAACTTATCCCTCAGCCTCTGAGCCAGAGTTCTAGCCGCTTCACGCTGTTCTAATGGATTATTGGTATCGATATACTGAGGAGCAAGTAAATAGGCCGTGTAACGTCTCGACCAGTGAGGGTTTTCACTACTAAAGCGGTTTTGAACAAAAAGCTTGAGATCCTTAAAGTCCTGGCTTTCAACAAATATCTGCAACCACTGGCGCAAACGCTTAATAGTGGGTGAAACTGACATCTTGCGAATAGCTGGGTCAGCAAACAGCTGAATCAAACCACGGATAGCACCATATTCACGGGCTACCTCCCAGTTATTAATCAAGATGTAGCAAGAACGCTTGAGAGTGTTGTGAAATTCCTTTCTGTCGTTTGCAAACAGAATCGCGTACAGTGCAGGTACAGTATTTGTGCCAATGGTTTCGTGGTGCTGCAGAAAAAGCCCTTTAAATTCTTCTAGAACATCTTCTGCTGGCCAGGTTTTAACGATATCTAACAGAAAATCATAAATTGCTTGCTGAGCCTGCTGGACGTCTTGATGTCGACGTTTGGGATTGAACGAATCAGAAACTCTATCAACAACCATGTAAGTGACTGGTATATAAAACCACTCGTGCTAACAGCATGCGTGGTTAGATAGATGCGTGCAAAGCAAAGGAGTATGCCAAGTATTCACTTTGTAACAAGAAACTACCCAATTTGGGAAGTACATTTACCCCGAACTTACCTCCGTAGCAATACTGAGAAGCTGACACTCAACGTTTCCAGACCAAACTAGGCTAAGCGCGTAGCTAGCCCTAAAGTGCCTAGATATTATCATGAGCGTACTGACTATTGTCTACTATCTACACCTGTACAAACTTAAAGACAACCTATATTAAGAAAGCAGTCGTATTCAGCTAAAAAAAATTGTTAAAAATGGGGGCGGAGGGACTTGAACCCTCACGACCGTTTAAGGTCAGCGGATTTTCACCCTCCCACAGCTTTCGCTGTTGCCACGCTAAGCGGGCTTTGAGGATTGGACCCTCCCTTTACCCTCGACTTGACGTTAGGGTAGCTCCCGTCGGGCCTCTGCACCTTCCCCCTAAAAGGATGAAGTCGAAAGGATGAAGGATAAATTTAGATTTTGCCTTCTACACTTTCGCCTTTTAAAGGGCTTGGCTCAGGATTGCCATATCTCTATCAATCAATAGAAATTAATCAATAAAAACTTAGGTTTCCCTGAGTTTGAGAGCTTCCACTTAGCAGATTTCTCCGCTAAGGCTCAGTTTTCTAAGTCCGCAGCGTCTACCATTCCGCCACGCCCCCGTAGTTAGCTATTTAACCGTAAACCAACACGTTTAGATACCTGTTGGCTAAACCGGCTAAATAATACCTGTTTAATTCCAACACCAACTGGTATTCTACGCAACCCCCTGAACGCTATGATTACTAACGTTATGTAAAAAGCGCGCTGGAGGAGCTATGGACAATTTTGATAGTTCACTTTTAATTACGTTGGCAGTGTATGTTGCCTTGGCAGGTACTTATTTGCTGATCGTGCCCGGCATCCTGCTTTTTTATCTAAAACAGCGCTGGAATGTTGCATCCTCTATGGAACGGCTGCTGATTTACTCGTTGGTTTTTGTTTTTTTCCCAGGAATGCTGCTGTTGTCGCCATTTCTCAACTTTAGACCTCAGCGTCGTGAGATTTAGCTATGCGCCGAATTGATGTAATTGGCATTGGTCTGGGGGTTTTTATAACCGGGGGCGGGCTATATCTGATCTTTTCGCTAGCGGGTCTAGATGGTATCTCGGCAGGCATATGGAGTCAGGTTATTTTTACGGGCGGTCTGTTGGGCTGGGTCGTAACGTATCTAACACGAGTGTTCTCCCAAAAAATGACCTATAACCAGCAGCTGAAAGATTATGAAGACGCCGTTCTCCAAAAACGGTTAGACGAGATGTCCGACGAAGAGCTCGCTCAGCTACAGGCCGAACTAGAGGCGGAAAAAAGATCTCAGTCGTCGACTTGAGGATCTATCCTCAAATATTGCTGCAGTACACATTCAATACATAGACTATGGGTAAATCGGTTTCAGCTCAGTTTCAGACATTGCGCGACAAAAATAGCTGTGCGCTCATTCCATTTATTACAGCTGGTGACCCCGATTTAGCCACTACAGCAGACGCCCTTCGAGCGTTAGACCGGGCCGGTGCCAATCTCATTGAGCTGGGGGTGCCTTATTCTGACCCCCTTGCCGATGGCCCAGTAATTCAGGCAGCGGCCACCCGTGCCTTAGAGCATGGAGTGACTCTGGACGCGGTGTTAGAGCTACTGGCTGATGTGTCACCAGAGCTGTCTGCGCCAATCGTGCTGTTCACTTACTACAACCCCATTCTTAATCGAGGCATTGAACAATTTTTGACGGATATTTATCAAGCCGGTGCACGGGGGCTAGTGGTGCCCGATTTGCCGCTAGAAGAAATGGAAGTATTGCTTAAACCAGCGCGCGAAATTGGCATTGAAGTCACTCTGCTGGTAGCACCAACCACCCCTAAGGAGCGCATTGTCGCGATCGCACAGCAGTGCCAAGGATTTATTTATTTGGTCAGTGTCACAGGGGTTACGGGTATCCGTCGTCAAATTGAAAGTCGTGTGCAGGACCTGCTTCAAGAGCTGCGAGCAGTCACCGACAAGCCCATTGGCGTTGGTTTTGGTGTGTCCTCTCCCGAACAGGCCGCTCAGCTAAGAGCCTGGGGTGCGGATGGCGTTATTGTTGGCAGTGCGTTTGTCAAACGACTGGCCACCGAGGAGACGAATAACAGCAGAATTATAGCTGTTGAGAGCTTTTGCAAACAGCTCAAAGCAGCTTTGAGCGAATGATTTAGCTGTTTACAAAAACTTCTTCAAGGGTAACTTTTCCTCTAAATTTGAAAACTTCAGATACTGCGACATTTTTTAATGTCGCGCTGTTTTTTGTTGACTTAAGTTTATAAACACCGTATTTGCAGTCAGTCCTAGCTCACTGATAAATATTTCAGGATGTAACTTCAACAATTCTTCATCATAGTTCAAGTGATCTTTAATTAAGGGGTAAACCTCTCTTAAATCAGTACATGGGAGCAGCGATCCCCATGGATTTACTCAGCAAAATGGCGAAAATTTAGAGATTTTTTTCTTTTTACCATCAAATTTTCCTGATTTCGTAAAGGTCAGTATAAGCTCTCAGATTTGGCCGGTCGTGGTGAGGTATTGCACTCATCCAAACCGGGTGTAATAATCCTTGACCAGAGATAGGAATAACCGTGTATATACGGCAAACTTCTTTGATTTATAGGTTGTTCAACGTCTGCAGTAAGTGATTTTCCTGCTTTTTGGTCAAACAGTGACTAGCGTTTTCACTGACAGTTTTCGATTCAGTCACGTTTTGTTTATGGCTTGACACCAGCCGGTCGTAAACGATGACAAATTGTTGCTTCGAGTGCTTTTAGATCAAGGGCGATGTTTATAACTATTTGCCTTGTTGTTTGGTGCCTGTGAGGGGTCATGAGAGTTTTGAAAAACCGTCCTAGAGGTGCCGTGGGGCATCTGCTTAAAGCTGTAAGTTTTTTCTTAGTAGGTGTTTTATTCAGCACTCTGCTGGTTTATGCACACACTCCTACAATGCCTGTGGGTGCACAGGTTCAGGTCGTTAATACCGTATCTGGTACATTTGATGACCCAACGAATCCTGATCGCCCCAGAGATAGGGCACCGAGTAACGAAACAAGTTTTGGACAACCATCAGATGAGAATCAGCTGCTGCGATTAACAAAAACAGCCGATAAGGCCGCGGCTGAGCCGGGTGACGTCGTCATCTACCGGCTTTTGGTTGAAAACTTAAGCACAGTACCAGCCACACCCCTCACTGTTATCGACAGTCTCCCAAGAGGTCTGGAATACATTGAAGATTCTGTCAATACAGCCCCAGTCCCTCCAAATTTGACCAACTTTACGGTCTCAGAACGACAGCTCACCTTTCGGTTTGATTCGTTAGCCGCCAACGCCACCGTTCAAATTTTGTATGCCGTAACCCTAACTCCTGATTCAGTACGTGGGTCTGGTGTCAACGTGGCCAGTGCTTCAGCCCCTGGCTTCCCAACAGCTCAAGCAGAGTTTCGCTTGACAATTCGCCCCGGTATCCTATCTGATTGCGGCACCATTGTTGGTCGGGTCTTTGTGGACAAAAACTTTGATGGTGAACAGCAGTCGGGTGAGGCGGGTGTGCCTAACGCAGTCATCTATCTCGACGATGGTAATCGCATCATTGCTGACCCAGACGGACTCTTCTCTATGGCCAATGTGGTTTCAGGCAATCGCGTTGGTGTACTGGACCTGAGCAGCTTGCCAGGTTACACCTTGGCCCCCAACCTTTATCGCCTAGAAAACAACAGTCAGTCTAGATTGGTTCGCCTAGAACCAGGCGGTCTGGTACGTATGAATTTTGCAGTAACACCGACCTTCGGGGAGGGCCAGAACTAATGATGATGCGTTTGTTATCCAACTCAATTTGTTTAGGATTGCTCACTACTCTGACAGGTGCGGTGGCATTACTGCAGCCCGCTCAGGCACAGAAACAACCCGCAGGCACAAGCCTCGTAACAAATGGCGCTAACTCGCCAGAATTAATGTCTCAAGCAAGTGACGACCTGCCCAGTGATTTACTTGATTCCAATACGCTGCCGGTTGAAGAAGATCCAGGTGAAGCTGAAGGATTTATCGATGGCACAATTATTCGTCAGGTGCCGAGCGAGTTGCCGCCGCTGATTCAGGATGAGCTTGGGGATGAACTCACAGTCGAGATTTTTCCAACCGGTGATGCCTTTATGCCCGCTGACGGTCGCTCTACCCTGGGGTTGAGGGGCAACATTTTAGATGCTGATGGACGGCCCATTCGTGAAGATGTGGTGGTGACCCTAACCGCCTCGGCAGGGACATTTATTGGAGCTGACTACGACATCGACCGGGGTGGGTTTCAACTACTGGCTCGACAGGGAGAATTTGAAGTAGAGCTACGGTCATCTCTGGATGCTCAACCGGTGACGATTCGGGCCAGCGTACAGGCGCGAGAAGCGTTAGGGCTAGTTAATGATGAAGCAACCGCACAGCAGCCAGCCGCTGAGCTAGATGGCTACACTCAAATTAATTTCACCACTCCCTATCGACCGTCCCTGGTTGCCGGTGTGGTTGACTTTCGCTTTGGTCCCGGAGCAACGGATTTTTGGGGCCGCTATGCCGACTTTCTAGAGCCCGATGACATCGGAGACTACGAGGCCGATCTAGACGCGGGTATTTTTGCCACAGGCACCATTGGCAGCTGGTTGTTCACAGGTGCCTTCAACAGTGAGCGGGCCTTAAACGAGCGCTGTAATGACAACCGTCTCTATCGAGATGTACAAAACTGTGAACAAACCTATCCAACCTATGGAGACAGCTCGACCACAGACTTTTTAACTCCGTCGATTGACAGTTTCTACGTGCGGTTTGAGCGAGATTCTCAAATTGTGGGGTACGAACCCGACTTCTTTATGTGGGGTGATTATGACACGGCAGAATTCTCCCGATTCTCTCAAGAGTTTTCTGCTCTTAATCGTCAGCTCCACGGGTTTAAGGGGAATTACACCTTTGGCAATGGTCTCCAGCTAACGGCGCTCTATGCCAACAACATCCGGGCTCTACAGCGTGACACTATTGTGCCCGATGGAACGAGCGGATATTATTTCCTATCTCGTCGTCTAATATTGGGGGGCAGTGAAGATATCTTTTTTGAGATTGAAGAACTTAATCGCCCCGGCACTGTAATAGAACGGGTACGGCTAGTTCGAGGTGTGGACTACAGCATCGATTATGATCGCGGGGCCATTTTGTTTAATAGTCCTGTTTCTTCTGTTGATGCGAATCCGTTTGGTCCCACTCTGGTGCGTCGCATTGTGGCGACCTATCAGATAGATGGTGACGATGATGATGGTGATCTGTTTGGTGGGCGGCTGCAGTACAACTTTGACACCAGTTTGGAATCACCTAGCTGGGTGGGTGCGTCAGCAGTCTTTGAAAACCAGGGTGCTCAGGACTTTAGCCTGCTTGGTGTAGATGCTTTGATACAGCTGGGTGACTCAGGACAGTTAGTGGCTGAGCTAGCCCGCTCGTCTTTAGACAACCCCACCGTAGATGAAGAAGGTACTGCCATCAGGGTAGAGGCCACTGGCAACATTACCCCCGATTTGGCCGGTACTGCCTATTTTAGGGAAGCGGACAGTGGGTTTCGCAACACAGCAACCACCAGCTTTAGAGCGGGTCAAACTCGTTGGGGTGGGCAGTTGGGCTATAACCTGAGCAGCAATACTCAATTACAGCTGCAGTTTGACCGAGAGCGAAATCAGGGGAATGAAGATCTGATTCCAACCAGTCTGGACCAGCTGATTAATCCGGGGTTGGTGCGGTCTGATGGAGCAACAGTTAACAACTCTATTACAACGGTTCGAGCCGGTATTCAACAACAGTTTGGGACTATCACCAGTAACCTGGACTGGGTCTATCGCGATCGCAACGACCGCGTTACAGGAGACGACGTTGAATCAACCCAAATCTCTGCCGGATTAACCTGGCCCCTGGCCGAGAAGCTCACATTCCGAGCACAAACAGATATTGCCCTAGAGGATGAAGATGAGGCCTATCCAGGCCAAACGGTGGTGGGCCTGGATTGGGACGTGCTGCCCGAAGTCACCTTAAGATTTGCCCAGCGATTCTTCCATGATGACGAGGTCACCCCCGATGCGCTGACGACCGTCGACGCACTGGTTAATTACGACCTGACCGATAACACTCATCTCACCGGTCGCTACTCTATTTTGGGTGCCAACAACGGGATGAGCGGCCAGGGGGCACTGGGGCTTAATCACCGAATTAATCTGAGTCCTGGATTGCACGTGGACATGGGCTTCCAGCGCATCTTTGGCGATAGTCTAGCCTCCATTACCGGCGGCGACCAAGTACTACAGCCCTATGCAGTGGGGCAGTCGGCAGCTTCGTTGGGTCTTGTCAGCGGTACCACCTATACTCTAGGGCTGGAATACACCGATAACTCTGATTTCCAGGCCAGTGCCCGGTTTGAGCACCGTGACTCAGACGATGGCAACAACACAGTTGTGACAGCGTCCGCCGCTGGTAAACTCTCATCGGCCCTGACCACATTGGCTCGCATTGAACATGCCAACTTTGCCAACCAGACAATTACCGACCGTCTCAACAGTTCCACCAGTGCGCGATTAGGTCTAGCCTATCGTAATCCCCATAGCGATAAGTTCAACGGACTGTTGAGCTACGAATACGCCATTAACCCTTCGAGTACTCCCAATGCTCTATTGGTGGGTGCTGGCTCAGATGAAATTCAAGAGCACACTCTGGCACTTGAAGGGATCTACGCCCCCAGCTGGCGCTGGGAGTTCTATGGTAAATACGCGCTGCGGGCCACTAACGCCGACCTAGATTCTCTCGGGGTGACGTCGAGTAACGCGATTCACCTGGGTCAATTTAGGGCCACTCACCGGTTTGCCTACCGCTGGGATGTGACTGGTGAAGTCCGCTATATTACCCAGCCTGAAACCAACTATGACGAAGTTGGGTTTGCCTTAGAGGCAGGCTACTACATGACCCCAGAACTACGGCTTGGTGTGGGATACAGCTTTGGTAGCATCAACGATCGCTCCCTAGGGGGCAGCGGTTTCCGCTCAGATGATGGGCCTTATATCGGTGTGACCTTTAAGGTGAACGAACTGTGGAATCAGTTTGGGCTACAGGAAGTAGCTCCACAACAACAAGAAGAGTCGCTAATTGAGGCGGATAATTCGTCACCCCCTGGTGAGCCGGTCAGTCGCAGTCCGGTTTCATCTGGGGACAGTGCACAGGTGACACAGCCAACTGATGGGGGTGAGGAATAATGAGATTGAGCACACAGGTATCTAAACTAGTTGGGACAGTCACTCTGGCAGCAACGCTGCCGCTAATGGCAAATGCATTAACCGCCCAGGCAGCAACAACGCCGTATTCCATCATTGTCAATTCAGCCAACGATGGGGAGATTCGCCCTGATGATGAACTCACACTGCGAGAAGCCATTGAGATAGTCAACGGCACGTTGCCAGTCACTGCCCTGAGCAGTGCTGAACAAGCTCGGGTCACCCCAGCCGCTAGCCCAACGATTAATTTCAATTTGCCAGGCGATACCACTATTGGGCTAGTTGAGCCCCTGCCGCCCATTGCGACCGCAGGCACCCTGGTGGATGGGTCAAGCCAGCCTGGCTACGGCCCCGTTTCCACCACTGATACGATGGTTACGCCTGTACCAACACCGGTTGTGGCACTTACCCCAGCAGCAGGGTCCGAGGTTTTTCGAGGTCTGACAATTACGGCTGATGACGTCACGGTACGCGGACTGAGCCTGTATGGGTTTTCAGCTCGCCATCGCTCCACCGAAACCACCCCACCTGCAGACATTTTTATTACACATCTGCCTCCTCCGATTGATGCGGGGCTGCCAGATACCCCTAGCTGGCAAGACCTCCAGCCTGATGCCGACTCCGATGCCCCCGTCGGTGTTGTGATTGAAGATAATTGGCTGGGTATGTCGCCATCGGGACAAATGCCCCCCGAAGAGCAGATGTCTGCCATGGGTGTCTTTGTTTTTAATGGCCTTGATACGGCTATTCGTCGGAATCGGATTGAGTTCCATGAGGGGAGTGGCATTATCACGGGAGCCCAAGCTATGGGCATGGACGTTACAGAAAATACGATGCGGGCTAACGGTATTGCCGGTCTACCCGACGGTATTCGCTTAGATGGCAATATTGATGGCGCTGAGATTCATGGCAATCTTATCTGCGGCACCGACGGCAGCGGCGTATTTATGTTTAAGCCCGAGGGCTCTGCTCGCATCTATCAGAACGATATTCGGTTTAACGGACGACGCTTTAGACGAGCCGCTGTCTATTTGATGGGCAATGGGCATGAGGTTACTGAAAACTTGATTCAGCACCAGCCTGGACCAGGGGTTGCGATCGCAGCCTACCCTCGCAGCGAAGGCAATATTATTCGGGACAATACGTTTGCCGCTATCGATGGTCTAAGCGTTGATTTAGGCTCTAACGACAACAGTGGTATCCAGGACTTCCAACGCAAAGACGGCCCCAACCCGCCGCGAAATTCGGCGATGCGACGTCGAGACACCGCAAATGGTGCCATTAATGCTCCTGAATTTGATCAGTACGTCTTTCCCATCAGCAATGGTCAAGCAACGCTCAGCGGTGTAGCCGATCCGGGAACCACGGTTGATATCTACAAAGTCGTAGACCGCACGGGGTATTACGGTTCACTAAACGAGTACGTCACAACCATATCCGCAGATGAGACCGGTAGCTTTAGCGTTGATTTAGATGCCCCCGATGGTACGCTGCTAAGCGCCATTGCCACAGATGACACCTACGGCACCTCGGAACCCTCAGCAATCACGGCTGTTGGCACCCCAGGGGACGGTCCGACTACCCCCGCCATGCCAAGCTGTGAAATTGCTCAAGACCCACCGCCCGAACCAGCTCCGGAGGTGCCGCCCGAGCCAGTGATCTTGCGGGTTCCTCGCACTATTCACTTTGCCCTCGACCGATCAGATATCTCAGCCGAGTCTGCCGCCATTATGGATGAGATTATTGCTGTCCTAGAGGAATATCCATTTATTACGGTTGACCTACAGGGTCACACTGACCCCAGAGCCAGTAACGCCTACAACCAGGCTCTAGGCGAACGACGTGCTTTGGCAGCTAGAAATTACTTACTACAGCAAGGGATAGCTCCCGAGCGAATGCGCATTCGCTCCTTTGGTGAAACCCAACGGGTATCGAGCGGCAGTGGACGCATTGACTATGCCCGTGATCGACGCACCGAGTTTATCTTTACAGACACTCGCGGCCTCGACATCATCTACGAAAATTTGGAAACAGATTTGCAGCTTGAATAAGACCTTCTTTGACTTGTCAACCTGTCAGTAATAGTAGAGAACTCAACCGTGAAATTTTGTCATAATCGTTCGAAGAAAAAACGCATCCAAGGTCTTTCCATAGCTGGCACCCAACGTTTCGAGAAGGTGTGGAACAGCCGCCAATTGACACAACACCTAGCCTGGAGCTTACCTCTGGTGAGTTTACTGGCATTCGCTCCAACCGCCCAAGCTCAGGTCGCCACCTCACTAGATTGGGGAGTAGGCAATAATGACGCGGTGGAATTTGATCCAGGCACCACTGTAAACACCTACACAGATGTTGGCGGCAGTGGTGTAGATGTTCGAGTTTCTGTAGTAGGTGCGGTCACAGCTAGTCCTAACCCTAATCTTATTCTGCAAGACTCTTCATTTGTTGGACCTGCGCCCCCCAATGAAACCCTACTCATTCCGCTGTCAGGTGCAAATGGTGCCGAGGCGACAACCACAATTGAGTTCTTTCTAACCGGTACCACCACACCAGTGGATGTTACCCTTGCCTCTTTCCCCATTCATGACCTAGACGTTCTTCTCAATAACGGTACGGTCTCTTGGCAGGATGAAGTTGTTATATCTGCTAGTTCAGGTGGTACTGCTGTAGCTGGTATTACGGCTGGTGGTGAGGCTCCCCCTGAAGGTACCTTTAACCAAGAGGTTGTCGGAGCAAACTCTGTCACGATTACCGGCGGTGCTGTCGGTGACGACATCACCAATCCTACTCAAAATGCCAATTCACCCAGACAGCCGGGGGTAACCAACAATACAACGGTTGGTGCTTTTGCAGAAGGCAATACAACGGTTAACTTTGGCGAACCGCTCGATACAATTTCCATTCTGTTTCGTAATGGTCCGGGTACTGAGGACTTTGCCCCCCATGCGATCGCTCTTGGTGACATTGCGTTTACGGCACCTGATATTGTTCTTGAAGAGCCTGCTATTGGTGTCTCCAAACGGGTAGTATCTGCCACTACTCAAGCCGACGGTGACTTTGAGGTAGTGTACGAAACCACTGTAGAGAACCTGGGCAATGTGCCGTTGAACAATGTTCAGCTTACGGAAGATTTGGATGACACCTATGGAGAAGGGGCCTTCTCGATTATTGATGGACCGACATTTACCGCTCGTAATGTAGCCAACGAGGTCGAACTGGATGTCAATGGCAACTTTGATGCGGACGCACCCAACGGTACCCCTGGTGACGTTAATATTTTGGCCCCCACTCAAACCCTTCAGGTTGGTGAAAACTCCACCTTCCGATTTACCGTAGAAGTAGACAGTGACTTGGTCACCACGCCAGATACCTTCTTTAATCAAATTGATGCGGTGGGTACGTCGCCTAACAACACAACGGTAGATGATGCATCCGATGACGGTGTTGAAACCGATACAGACGGTGATGGCAACGCTAATGAACCGGGTGAAAACGATCCAACCCCTGTACAGCTACCGCCCGCAGAATCTCCAGCTATTGGTGTATCCAAGCGGGTGGTATCTGCGATCACTCAAGCTGACGGCGACTTTGAGGTGGTGTATGAAACTACAGTGGAGAACCTGGGTAATGTGACATTGAACAATGTTCAGCTCACAGAAGACCTGGATGACACCTATGGAGAAGGGGCCTTCTCGATAATTGGGGGACCTGTATTTACCGCTCGGAACTTAGTTAACGAAGTCACTCTGCTAGTCAATGACAACTTTGATGCAGATGCGCCCAACGGCACTCCAGGAGACACTAATATTCTGGCCCCTGGTCAAACGCTTCAGGTTGGCGAAAACTCCACCTTCCAATTCACCGTGGAAGTAGAGAGTGACTTGGTCAATACTCCAGATACCTTCCTCAACCAAATCGAGGCGGTGGGTACATCCCCTGGTGGGACTACCGTTGACGATGATTCGGATGATGGAGTTGAGACCGATGCTGATCCCAATGACGGCAATCCAGGCGGCGGTCCGACCGAAAATGACCCTACCCCCGTAGCTCTACCCCCTAGACCCGTTATTGGTGTGGCCAAGCAGGTAGTTTCCAACGTGCTTGAGCCATCGGGAACATTTGGTAACAACACAGCCCGTGTGACTTACAACATTGTGGTTGCCAATATCGGAACTGTTCCTCTAGAGCAGGTTCAGCTAGAGGAAGACCTTGATTCTGTTTATGGTGCGGGTACATTCCAGGTCATTGATGTTACCTTTGCGAACGGAGCGACCACGGTCGCTGCCGATCCTGATTTCGATGGTGTTATTGGTGGCAACACGACTTTACTCGCCGATGCGGCAGGTACTCCTACGGGCACTCTGGCCGTTGGTGCAAGTAGCATATTCACTCTAGTGGTTGATGTCGATATTAGTAGCCCCAACCTAACGCCTGCATTGCCGGGTCCCTACGACAACCAGATTAGTGCCACGGCAACAGATGCCAATGGCAATCAAACCAATGATCTATCCGACAGTGGTACGGATGTTGATCCCGATGGTGATGGTGAACCCAACGAAGATAATGGTTCACCGGCAGATCCGGATAATCCTGATAATGATGGCAACGAAAACACCCCAACTCGGGTTAGATTTTCCCCTGACGTGCGCCTGGTGAAGCGAATAACTCGTGTTACCCGCAATGGAACAGAGCTAGCGATTCCTAATATTGGTGCCTTTAACGATCAAGCTGGCGACTCTGACGACAATACGCTGGCTGCACTATCAGGCAACAGCTTACCTGTGGGGTTAGCCAATATCTCCCAAGCGATACAGTCTGGTGATGTGATTGAGTACACTATCTACTTCTTCAATGCCGGGCTTGGAACAGCTGAAAATTTGGAGCTGTGTGATGAACTGCAACCCCCCAGTGTTTTGCAACCTGCCAGCCTAGAGATAGCTCAGCCAACGGCGCTTTCTACAGTGGGGACAACCCTTGACTTCTCTAACATTGGACCGCTATCGCCCAGGGCTCCTCTTTCTCCTCTGGAGCCTTCTTGCACCTCTGCACCTGGAGAATTTCCCTCAGGTATACCTGCTGGCGGTCTCGGTGTTGGTGCGGGTGGCGGAGTAGTTGTGGGTGGCCCCAACTCTGGTCTCAATGTTGATGCGGGTGAAGTTGGCGCTTTCCGATTTGATATTCAACTGCCCTAAAATAGGCAGATCAGTTTCTGTATATTTGATAAAAGCCCTGGGGTGAATTTATCCACCCTAGGGCTTTTTAATCGTCAGTACTCATAAGGGATACACTCAAAGCAGAGGGTGGTCAAAGTTTCATAATTGTGGGATACCGTTGTGATTACGGGACATAATTGTGCGAATGGCTTTTCGATTTGACTCAAAATTGACATTGGTTCCCCATGGAGGTTTGGGTAATCGCATGAGAGCCATTGACTCTGCCTTAAGGCTTAGTCGCAAACTGCAGAAGCAATTAAATGTGATCTGGCTAGACAATACGCCTCAGTTAAGATGTCCCTTTAATAAACTATTTCAACCACTTTCCCAGGTGTATCTCGCGGCACCACAGCTAACATCACTTTACTTAGAACCCCAGGCTATTCAAAGCCCTAATGCCTTGAAAAAAACACTATTGTCGTGGTCTGCAAAGGTATTTCAAACGGTTAACTTTCAAAAGATTATTGGTAATGACGAGATTGTCAAACTAATCAACGCTGATCAGCTGACCACGCTCGCTCGCTATCAAAGTTTGATGATCTTGACCGATCGCAGTTTTGATTCAGCAAATACCTACGACGGGTTTAAACCAATTCCGGCTCTAGAACGCGCCATTCAAGCTCGTACAGCTACATTTGGAGGACACACTGTCGGATTACATATCCGTCGAGGTGATCATAATCAGTCGACCAAACATAGCCCTCTGAGCTTGTTTATAGATGCGATGACTCAAGAAATTGACCAAAATAAAGATACTAATTTTTATCTTGCATCTGATTCGCTTCAAGTAAAGCATAGGCTTTTAGACCAATTTGGCGATCGCATTATTACCCAATTAGCCGCTACCAACCGTAATAGCGAAGAGGGCATGCAAGATGCTGTTGTCGATCTATATGCTCTATCAAAGACACGTAAAATATATGGTTCCTATTGGAGCTCTTATTCACGCGTTGCTGCCAATATCTCAAATGCGGAACTAATTGTTCTCAATACACAACAGACTACCTAATCAATCGTTTTATTCTTCTATGGTTTTCCGGAGACGTCAACGCCTGTTGATTTGTGGATTCTATGGTCATCACAATTTAGGGGATGAGGCCATGTTGGCAGGCATGTTGTGTTTACTTAAACAGTGTCTGGGGCCAGAGTATCTCCAGCAGGTTACGGTCTATTCTCATGATCCAGAGGATACTGCTAGACGTCATGGTGTGGCTACATTGCGCAATCAGTTTCCCCGGCGGCGGCGCGAAGAGTGGGTCAAATGGGCTGAACACTCTCTGGCATTGTGGCAACATCAATTTTTTATGCTGGGAGGAGGAGATCTACTGCGAGACTCCCCTGATCGTGAAGTGGCCACCGTTTGGTTGAAGCCGCTCAAACGGGCCATAAATTTGGGCTGCCGCACCATTGTGCTGGGCATTAGTGTGGGAGATGTTTGGAAGCCTCAGACAAAAACCGCTATTGCTAACACCTTAAACCAGGTGACGTTGATTGCTGTGCGCGATCAACAATCTCGGGAGCAACTGCAGCAGATGGGGGTGACTCGTCCTATCTATGTCACAAGTGATTTGGCGCTACAAATAACATCAACCGCATCAAAGTCCGAGTCAGCATTCTCTGCATCGGATGTTAGTAGGCCCTCGCTCAACATAGGTATTTCTGTGCGGTCTTTGGCCGGACGCTTGCCAGAGTTTGACGCTGCTGTCGAGCAAAGCTTTTATCGGGAAATGGCCAGAATAATTGACTATTTGATTGAAATTAAGGATATCAACGTTTCGCTACTGCCTTTTCAGGCCCATAAGTACAGGGATAATGCCCGACACCGTTCTAAAGACAATGATGAGGATGCGATCGCAACCGTGTTAGGTCACTGTCAACAACGACAGCAGGTTAAGGTTTACGGAGCATTTGGTTCTGTAGAACAGGCTATCGATACATTGCGGTCGTTTGACTTAGTCATTGGCACCCGGCTGCATTCACTGATATTGGCTGCCGGGTTGGGAATTCCCGTACTAGCTGCTGTATACGACAAAAAGGTAGCTGGTTTTATGACAGCAATTGATCAACAGATCAATAGTATTGCTGTGCAGCAGTTTACCCTAGAAACAGTGAAGCCTCGCCTTGAAGACCTGTTGACCAATCCACAGCAGCATCACTATAAAATTATGCAGGCAGTTGAGCACTATCGTCAGACTATGGAGCCTGTTGCAGACAAGCTATGTCACCTCTTAGGTAGCTGATAACGGTGATGATGAGTAATTACTCTAGTAGTGAAGCCCCCATATTTATTGTGGGCATGCCCCGTTCTGGAACAACGCTCTTAACAAGTATGCTGTCGGCCCACCCCAGAATTGCGATCGCGCCAGAAACTCACTATCTTTGCTACTGGATGCGGCAATATAAAACCCTTAAGCTATCTTCTGAGAAAGGGTTTAACAGTTTTTGGCACGTCCTAAGTGACAGTCAGCGATTCTCCTATTTTGGGATTGATGCCAACAAAACCCGAGAGAGGATTTTGGCAAAGGGGTCTCCTTCGCATCAGCATATCTTTGAAGGATGGCTAGAAGAATATGCCAACAGCATTAAAAAAACTCGTTGGGGTGAAAAAACCCCGCTGCACTATCAACATTTACATCAACTATTCACCTGGTTTCCTAACGCTCAAGTTATTTGGATGTTAAGAGATCCAAGAGCGGTTGCAGCCTCCTTAAATAAAGTACCTTGGGCCAGTAATTATATTCATGTTCATGCCGAGCGGTGGCACGAAAGCCTCTCGAGCTTTGAACGAGACTGGCAGAAAGATTCCCGCATCATGCTTTTACAATATGAAAAGCTCATACAGCAGCCTGAGAAATGTCTCACAGGCTTATGTCAATTCCTCGGTGAAACCTACACGCCCGATATGTTGACAACCCGTTCTGAAGCGAACAATCCCTTGATTAATCGTCAGGGCTGGGCTGCTCAGCATTTACAATCTGCGCTACAACCCATATCCAACAGTGCCATGCATAAATGGCAACGGGAGCTGGCCAAACATCAAATTGAGATTATTGACTCACTCACCTTTCCACATGCCGCTCAGTACGACTATGTTGCCAGTAGCTCAACAGTGGGAGCCTATGGTCGTTTGACCCTCACCCTAGAGAAGTTGAGAATAAAACTTGATCGTAAGCTGACATACTGGAAGACACGATTAACTGGACAACCCAGACAAGCAGGGAAACATATTGGTGCTGCTCCTAAATAGGTTCTTTCAAAAATCGTGGTGCGACCAAAATAAGGGCACTTTACGAAAATTACTCCAAATAATTGCACCGATACAGGCTAAAAGCCCAGGAGTCAACTGATTCTGTCGGTTCTTTATGCTTTGCTCTAGTTAACACAAAAATCAGCTTCATATTCGTTATCTGTACCGAGTTGCCTAGACTTGTACAGTTGGATGTCCTACCATTAGGACTAGTGATTTAAGCCCAAAATCACTAGTTTTACGCTAGAGAGCGGTTTAACTCGAATGCCTCGTCTTAAAAATCAGTTACAGCTGTACTTCGATCTAGCCCGCTCGCAGTCATCCCACATATCAAAAAAGTTTGTTATTTTTGGCAGAGGTCGCTCGGGTAGTACTGCCCTTGTAAGTCTGCTCAATTGTTTATCTGAGGTCTGTTGTGACGGTGAAATCATAGCTCAACCCGTACTCTGGCCTCAGTTATACATCAAAGCCAAAGCTGCGAAAGCCCATAGCTCTGTCTATGGGTGCAAGGTTTTAAGCTATCAGCTACGAGATACCCATCAGATTCAGCAGGGAGCAGACTTTTTGTATCAGCTACATCAGGCGGGGTTTTATATCCTTTACCTGAGACGAGAAAATCTGCTTGATCATGCTATTTCCAACATCCGTGCCCGTAGCTTTGGTTTTCACAAAAGTAATTTACTTGAGGGGTTCCCCAAAAATAAAATTTATGTAGACCCGATTGCAGTTGTTGACTGGATAGAAAAAAGTCAGCACCTGTGGGACTATGAGTCATCCTTATTGCGAGATATTCCTCATCTGGCATTGACCTACGAAAAAAACCTAGCCAGCGAAAGGCAGCATCAACCCACGATTGACACGATTTGTCGTTACCTTGAAATTCGGTCTAGATCTGCAGTTAGCCAATATCAAAAGGTGTCGCCACAGACTCTACAGGCATCTGTTGAAAACTACAGTGAGCTAGTTAACCACCTTAAAGCCACCCCCTACTACCATTATCTGGAAGCTTGTTCAGCCCTTGCTCCGGTCTGACAGCTAGCCGGTAGCATGATTACATCTGCTGTAATTTCATGGCTGACCGGGCGAGCTTATGACCAGTATGTGCCGAGCAAACGCTTCTCCTGTCGTTAAGGAGCATCGCACTCTCTTTCTTGTACAGGTAAAACCCTATCCGTTAAGCGGTGGGGTCTCTCTGCGTAATTGGCAAAATATTAACCTTTTGGCTCAACAAGGGCCAGTGGCTATTTTTTCCCTCTATAAAGGAAGCGCTGATTCGGCCTCATTACCGTTGAGCGCTGCTTGGGAGCACTACGATCTATCGGCACCGTCTCGTCCGATTTGGGAAAAACTTCAGCGTCGCCTCTGGCGGTTTCGACCAGTCGGCCATGCTCGTGCTGATTGGTTATACACCCAGGATGCTGCTAACCAACTGCGTCAGAGAATTGCTAGTTTTAACCCAACTCTCATTATCGTTGAAGAGATTTGGTTATATCGTTACCTGCCCATTTTGCAACAAATTGGATGTCCTTTGATTCTAGATAATCATAATGTCGAAGGTGACGATAACCGCTATCAGGAGGGCGATTCCATAACGTATCGGATGTTGCCTAAGATAAAGTGCATCGAGAAAAAGTTTATTCAAGCGGTAGATCAAGTTTGGATGTGCAGTCAGGAGGATGTGCGGCGCTTACATCAGCTGTATTCCATAAAAGATACAACGACCTACGTTATCCCTAATGGTGTTAATCCTGACTACTACAAAGCTGTGCCGTCAAGCCATACATTGCCCAATACTACTAAAACTTTGATATATCTTGGGCGTTTCTCGTATCAACCCAATATTGAGGCAGCCTCCATTTTGCTGAACCAGATCTATCCCTTGCTTAAAAAAACCGTTGGCAATTGTCAGCTTTTACTGGTGGGATGTGACCCGACCAAAGCCATGCTGAAAGCTGCCCAAGCTGATGCAAACATTATTGTCACAGGCCAAGTAGATGATGTTCGACCCTACTTAGCGAAAGCAACGGTTATGGTCGTTCCCTTACAAAAAGGCAGTGGTACTCGGCTCAAACTCTTAGAGGCGTTTGCGGCGAAATGCCCCGTGATTAGCACAACAAAAGGCGCTGAGGGGCTAGAGGTAGAAGACGAGAAACAGTTACTCCTACGAGACTCCCCCACTACCATAGTGGAAGCAATTCAGCAGCTATGGCAAGAACCCCTCAAGGCTCAGACATTGACAGAGAACGCCTATCGTTATCTTCTAGAGCGATACACCTGGTCTGCTGTAGGTCAAAAAATTCAGAGCTGTTTGGCGCAGCTTTCCAAATAAAAGATCTCCCTATGCTGTGATGTAGAAAGATGCCTCAACTTCAGGTAATTCAGGAGCCTCTTAATGTCAGTGTTGTGGTCCCTCTGTACAATAAGGCTGCCTATATTGAACAAACATTAAACTCCATTCTGGGGCAGACTCATTCTCCCCATGAAATCATCGTTGTCAATGATGGCTCAACAGATGATGGCCCAGCATTAGTAAAGGCTACAGAGGACAGGCGAATTCGGCTGATTTCCCAAGATAATCAGGGTCCCGGTAGTGCTCGCAATCGAGGGTTAAGAGAAGCAAAGGCAAGCTATGTTGCCTTTTTAGATGCTGATGATGAATGGCTACCTAATTTTTTAGCAACAACGCTCAATCACTTGAGACAGCATCCTGACTGTGCCCTATGTGTTACCAGTCAATATCGGGGTAAAAATCGCTCTAACTGGAGCAATACGCTATCTGCGTTGGGGCTCACATCAGGTCGATGGCAACTTCCCCATGAACTCCCCTCAGGGCAATATAAACCTAATATTGATGTGCTCCATTCTGGGGCGATTGTATGCGATCGCAACATCGTTAATCAATTTGGTGGCTTTTACGACAAAGACCGCTGCACCTATGGTGAAGACATCTATTTGTGGCTGCAGGTGATTCTCAACTATCCCATTTACCGCGATCTGCGCCCGCTGATGTGGTATCACACCGAGGCCTCGGATCTGGCTGTGTGGAATCAGGTGCGGCCACCGTGGCCGATGCTGCTAGAACCAGAACCGATCCGCCGTAGCTGCCCCGATAGCTATCGCCCTATCCTGGAAAGCATCCTCAACACCTACGCCGCCATTGCGGCCTACCGGGCCACCACTGCCGAAGATCTAGCAACGGCCAACCGCCTGTTTGAGGCGTTTCCAGATGCCCGCCAACAGATGTTTCAAGATTGGCGCAAACGGGTGGACTATTTGATTGCCAATGTGCCAAATCTGCGGCGGACGCTGAAGCAGTTTAAATCGGGAGCACAGGATGAATCGTAATCAACGTGTTATGCCAATTTCCAAAAGTGTGTCTACAGTGCAAAATCAGCAATCGCTTTATCCTTGATGTTGCTTCACCACATCGTCATAGATGCACTCTAACTGACGCGTATTCTTTTTGAGGTCAAACTTTTTGGCCACATGGGCCTGTCCGGCCTGGGCAAATCGCTGTCGCAGCTCTGCATCCTCCAGCAGGCAAATTAAATTTTTAGCTAGCTGTGCCGTATCTTTTTCTGGCGCTAGCAGCCCGGTCTCGCCATGGATTACGGCTTCAGGAATCCCACCAGTAGAAAAGCTGACCACCGGCAGACCCATAGCCTGGGCTTCGGCAAACACCATACCAAAGCCTTCGGCGTCGCCTGAGCGAGCAACAATGCTAGGGCCGCAAAAGACCTGAGCCCGATTCATCCAGTGGCGTACCTGGTCGGGGGGCTGTTTGCCTAAAAACTGAACTCGTACAGCCAGCTGATTGGCCAGGGTTTGGAGGTGCGATCGCAAGGGTCCATCACCAACTATCACCAGCTGTACTGTTGGCAACTGGCGCTGCACGGCTGCCATCGCCTGCACCAGATAATCTCCACCTTTTTTTTCAACCAGTCGCCCCACAAACAACACAATCGGCTCTCGCACTGGCTCGATACGAGGACAAAAACGCTGTCGATCAATACCAATGTAATGTACAGAAACCCGATGGGCTGGCGCTCCTCTAGATAACAGCTGATCGCGGATAAATTCAGACACCGCAATAATCTGATGAGCCACCGCTAGTGCGCGGTCTCGTTTACGCAGCAGCAGCGCTCTAAAAAAATCCCCCTGACTGCGCACTGTTGTCCATCCAGGCGTCTCCCAAGTAGCATCATAGCCATGAAAAGTCACCACAAGAGGAACATTCAAACGCTGACACAGGGGCAGCACCAACCCCCCATCGCTACCAAAATGGGCGTGTACTAACATTGGTCGATAGCGTTTAAGTATGTCTATCCAGTGCGGGTGAATAACCCCTCCAAATTTATACAGCCCCTTCCAAAAGCGACTTGGAACCGCATGCTCACCCAAAACAATCGTCTTTTGAGCCGGCAGATTATCTGTTAGTCGGCTGGACCCAACATAAACGCCCCCATAGCGCGATAAACATCCTGCCTGGGCAGGAATAAAGGTTTCTGAATAGGGCAATAGCTGATCGCGATAGATTAATACCGTGGGTAGAGCCTGTTCAGTATTAGTTTGAGCATTGCCCCTAATCATGGGGATTAAGACAATTTGATAGAGCTGATGTTTTTTTCTTTAGAGAATTCGTTTTACGCAAATTGCCACTGGCCTCACCTCCAGATGGTAAAGAATCACTCTGACCAGTAACCCGCTGTTTCAAGGCATAAAACGGGCTAAACAAGCTACTAAATAACAGCTGTAGTTCAGCCGCAGACACAACATCTTTTTTTAGGTGACGATGATGTCGAATCAAATGCTGCAGGAGCTTACGGCTGTCATTACCCATAAACAACAAGGTCCAAAGCGGTCGTTGCCATGGGCGCAAACTCACCATGCGAGTGGCATACTTACTCAGCCCAATCCCATGGAAAAACCGCTGTAGATAACGTCTCTCAAATCGCCAGCTAGGAATTTGATGATCAATATGCATCAACGGATTAAACCATATCTCCCAACCTGCTTTCTTTAAGTGCAGCAAGGCTTCGACATCTTCACCCTTGCCACTTAGGGAGTCTCCTACGGGGCCTTGCAGCGTCAGATAATCAGGCACGTACTCCAGCCATGCCTGACGTAACACCACAAGCCCCGCGCCAGGGGGAACTAAATTAGTCTTAGCTCGCCATCCTGTTGTGAAACAGACAACTTCACTACGCTCTACTACAGGAATAAAAGGAGCAATGCGTTCAAAGTTTCTGGGGGGAGGAGTCTCATAGCAAGGATGGATCTGACTACCGTAGGCAGCAGCTCGAGAATGGGCACGGCCAAACGTATAGGCTGCCTGCACCCAATCGGGCGCAGGAATATTGTCATCATCTAGAAACCCAATGCGAACACCGCTAGCTTCTATAATGGCGCGCCGACGGGCAAACGATGCGCCCTGTTGAGTCTCCAAAACATACCGCAACGGACATCGTGTCCACATCTGCTGATACTTGCGGACGATATCTACCGTGTCATCAATGCTGTTATTATCAACGACGATAATTTCCCATCTAATATCATCAGCAATAACTTGAGCATCAAGGGCATCTAAAATTCTGGGTAATAGTAAAGCACCGTTGTAGAGGCGAATAGCAACCGAAAAATCAATCATATATTTGAGCAAAGTTACTGTCGCCCAGACACCTAGGGGAACCTATTTTTCTAAATTCCGTTAAAGTCACCGATAAGTAGAAAATACATCCTTAATAATAAATAGTTGCCCCACAGTCTTAAATATGGCGCAGTCAACTTACAGATGCCAATAGTGCGTCCATATTAGTACCCAAATTAGCAGCTGCAGCAGGTACTGGTCACCCTCACTGACACAAACGCTAGAACCACAGCCCAACTTTAACCACTCTCAAAACTAAAAAATCTCAGTATTTCTACCGTCAAGACACTAAAAACCACCCTAAGGTACCGAAGAATGTTACGCGCCGCATCGGCTAAACCAGAGAAAGTCTAAAAGTTTACGGCTAACTCACCGTTTTATTAAGTGTTCGGAAATCAGGCACCCACATGCCGATCAGAGCCCCCCTATTCAATTTTTAGCCTTAGACATCAGAGAGTACACTGATTTATCTTAGCCATCGCAAAACTCCCAGCAAACAGTTCATCAAAAAATCTACAGATGAACTATTAACAGGGAGCTCTTGGCAGTCAGAGACTGTTGTCTATAAACAGAAGAACACGGCTTAGGTTAAAGCCTTTTTGCTCATACTGTACTTACCACCGCGACCGCGATACCACTCGTTAGTACGGGCGCCAGCTGAGAGGATGTTAGATACTCGGTTACGAGCTTTCAAGAACGTTGCCTTAGGCATATCGCTCTTAAAGATAGCTTCCATGACTTCAGCAATTTTAAAGGCTTCGTCGGGCTGGGCCTTCAAAATATTGGCAACAACATCAGGTAGGGGGGTTTTGCGGAAAGGGTCCTGAACATATCGCTGCCAGTTAGGGGACTTGCCTCCACGGGGCTTACGAGCTGCTTTAGTAACAGCAACAGGAGCGGGAGCCACTTTTGCCTTAGCTGTCTTAGTTGCCTTAGCTTTAGTGGCGGCTGCTTTTGCTTTTGCTACTGTTTTGGCAGAGGGCTTACGACCGCGACGTTTGCCAGGCTTCTTAGCAGGCGCTGCTGCTTCCTCTTCAGGCTCAGCTTCTACAACGCTAGCAACTGCACTGGATAGAATTTCAGTAACATCAGGAGCTACACCGTTGGTGCCGCCGCTTGCCTGAAACATATTAATAACAGTCTGAAGACCTTCACGCTGCTTTTCTGCGGCGGAGAGTTGATCACTCAGTGCTTCAACCTGAGAAGCAAGCTGGGATTCAACTTCCTTGAGTTGTTCAAGGACATTGTTAGCCATATTGAGTTAAACCTCACTTTTTGTTGCAATGAATGGAGTGATCTTTGAGAAAGATAATCTCGTAGTTTTTTAATTCTACAAACATATAGCACTAATTCAACAAGTTTTTAACACCAAAAAGATACCCGAACAGAAAAAAGTACTATCATCGAACATTTTTTTACCCTGTCGACAACCCATTTTTTAGACACTCACTCCTACTGACAGTCAATGTTTCTCAGCAAGCTACATTGATAATATTGCCTCTCATCGACAAACAAGTCCTTTATACAGTGGGAGTTTCAGCTTATCCGAAAATCAACAAACAGCTTTCAAGAGGGCTTTATGAAGTCGTGTCTTTGTCCTCTTACAGATTTATTTTTTAGATGTGTCGGGCTTATTATTTTTTGGGAAAGAATCCTCAATTTTTTCTCAAAAATTTTGGAGACAGAACAATGCAAACTGTTAACCATGAACTAAGTCTCCCTTTAAAAAGAACAGAAGTAGTTCACGTGAACTACTTCTGTTCTTTTTAAAGATTGCTATTTGAGTTATCCCCATCGAGTTGAGGGTAGATCAGGAGGAACATCCTGAAGCCGTCCAGGGCCAATGGCTTTGATAGCTTCTGATAAATCTACATTGCCGGTATAAAGGGCTTTACCAACAATCACGCCGCTCACTCCTAACGGGGCTACCCCCAACAGACTAAGCAGGTCACTCATGGAACTGACACCGCCTGACGCAATAACGGGTGTATCAATTTTTTCAGCAAGATCTCTAAGGGCATTTAAATTTGGGCCTTTTAGTGTGCCATCTCGCTTTATATCGGTGTAAATAATGGCCGCTGCACCCAAGTCTCCCATGCGACGAGCGAGATCATCCGCCATAACAGTAGAAGTTTCAACCCAGCCACGGGTGGCGACTCGACCGTCACGGGCATCAATTCCGACAAAAATACGCCCTGGATATTCAGTACTGAGTTCTCCTACTAGCTCAGGATTCTCGACGGCAACAGTCCCCAGAATGGCGTATTGCACACCTAGATCAAACAGGTCTGCCACCCGGTTGCGATCGCGTAATCCTCCACCCACCTGCACTGGCACATCAACGGCGTTAACAATCTCAGCAATCGCCTGCCAGTTCTCAGGTTTACCAGCTTTAGCACCATCTAAATCTACCAGATGAATGCGAGAGGCTCCCTGCTCAGCCCAGCGACAGGCAACAGCGACCGGATCATCATCAAATACCTCGGATTGGTCATAGTCCCCTTGGAATAGACGGACACAGCGACCGCCGAGCAAATCAATGGCAGGGATCACATCCATAGTTAGAATCCACCGTTACATGAGAGTAGCAATGGTTCAAATTGTACAAAAAAAGGGAAGGGGCGCAGAGTGTATAGCAATCGATGGATGCATTCGTCGATTGCGAGTCAGGTTAGCTGTTGTAATTTGGAGCTTTCAGGGATATCGATTATCCTAACTAACCTGACAGATGCAATAGAACAAAAGAGGACGCCCGCCGCTCTCCATTAGCTCTATGCGGCAGTAAACAATCAGCCCCCTCTAGCTAGAGATTGTCCGTAATGTTATCTAACAGCTGTGAGATCTGGTCGCGGTCTGGTGCGTCTGGACGATGGGTTAAATAGGTTTCCAGGTCAGTGCGAGCGGCCATAAGGTTTTGCAGCTGATAATGAACTAAACCGCGATCTCGGCTGTTGCTGGGTTCACTGGGAAACAGCAACAGCAAATAGTCAAGAATGATCAGAGTATGGGCTAAATCTCGACGATTTAGATAGATCAGCTTTAGATTGTTAAGCAGCCGAGCTAAAAGAGCCTTAGCCGGAATAGGAGCAAGATAATCAGAGTCCCAGGCAGCATTCGCCCCATACAGCCGATAAAAAATTGTCTGACAGTCTGGCATAAAGAGGACTTCTCCCTGATTAAACGGATCAATGTAGACCTCCATGCTTTCAACCGTAGGGCGCACTAAAAAATGTCCTGGCATACCCACACCAACCATAGGGAAATCCAGGCGCTTAGACACTTCTAGATAAACTACTGCCAAGGTGATAGGGATACCTAGACGTCTCTCTAGGACACGATTGAGATAGCTATTGTCCGGATCGTAGTAATCGATCTGGTTGCCCGCAAAGCCTAGTTCACCATAGAGATAGTGATTGATCGCCTGCAGCGTTTTGAGCGGATACGTAGAAATACTGGGTTTAATCGCGAACGCAATGTCATCTAACTGTTGGTAAATGGCAGCGGGATCAAGATCTGGATAGATTTCTTGGGCAGGACACAGGGCCGCCGCCGCCAGTTCTAGAGACGGTTGAGAAATAAGATGACGAAAGCGCAGCTGGGCTTGGGAGAAACGAAGAGACATGAAAATTGGCAGGGGAGAGGAACCTCGGAAATATCAAGAAATCAAAACAGACGGGCAGCGCTGTTTTATCGAGCCAAACAACGCTCAAACTTGAGACTATGCCATTACCCACAACCCATGACGTTTTACCATCCCCATCTCAATGCTCTACAGTCAGGCCGATGTTGTGTCTGAATGGAGACTATAGTCACCACCACTGCCGTAGCTCAAGGACTCTCTCCAGCGTCGCCAGTAATATTCAGCTTGTTTAGGAGCATCAGGCAGCAACTGATTAAGCGCACTGTAAACTGCCAAACTGAGATAATGCCCAGTCCAGTCTAAAACAGCCGGAATACCAACCTGGGGCAGGATTTTTGCTACCAGCATGGGGTGATAGATAGACGTACGTAGCAGCGTCTTAGCCAGGGGAAGAAACTGAACAACATCTTGTAAAAATGGACGTAGTATCGGGTCACCTAAAGCGGCCATATCTTGAAAGATAGTGGTGAGGATGGTGTTAATTTGATCCTGATTGAGGGACTGATCCACGGAGACACTCATCGCCTTTTGAAACAGCCAGGTAACAGCAATGTTGGGCTGATAAGGCTGTAGCCACCCAAGTGCTGACGCACTGAGCTGTTCTTGTCGGAGGGCTTCATCGATCCCCGTGGTGAGCCGACCCAGATGCCGAATCATGGCACCAAACCCACCAAAGCTGAGGGGAGACTGGTGGCCACTGGCATCTCCAACCGCCAAGATCCGGTCCCAAGAAAAACGCAAAGGACTATTGCGATAGGCCGGGAAAAAGCCAAACAGCGCTCGCTTAAACTGTAGCTGTTCTAGAGAAATTCCCTGGTACTCAGGCAATAGCTGAAAGTAGTCTTCAAATAAATCGCTAAGGGTAATCCGGTCGGGGTGAGCATCTAGATAGGTAAACAGATAGGTGGTACGGCCATCGCGGGCTGGAAATGCCTCCCAGAAGTACTGACACTGGTGTTTGAGCGGTGTAAATGAGGCAATTAAATCACCAGTTTGGTTATCGCTATAGCCAGTGGCACAGGTGCCGACAACAAGACACACTGCATCGGGAGACTCACCCTGACGAGCCTGCTGCACCATAGGGGAAAAATGGCCCATGGTATCGACTAGCAAGCGCGTGGCTATGGTTTTATCACCAGCAGTAACCAGCACCCCATCAGGGGCTACTTGAGCTGAAGAGAAGGGTGTTTTTTCCAACAGCTCACCGCCAGCCTTTAGAAACGCCTGTTTTAGGGTCTCTAGTAAATAAACCGGGTCAACACCAATATTGAGCACATCCCGAACCCAAATGTCCTCACCCCCATCAAAATAAACCCGTGCGGGATTATATTCCGTTGCGATCGCACGTTCTAGCTCGGCCTCGCTCAACAGACCCAGCTCAACGAATACCCCTAACTCACCTCGAGAAATATTCCACTCCTGTTCTCGTCCTTTCAACACTCCGCGCTCTAGCAGCGCCACCCGCCACCCGCGCCGGACCAAAGCAGCCCCTAACAAGACACCAAGGGTGCCACCACAGATAACGACATCGTAGGCAGGCGCGCCCAGCAGTTCAGACTGAGTGGTAATGACTTTGGGTATAGGAATCTTGCCATGGCGATAATCGTGCCATAGCGCATCCGCCCGCTGCAGCCCAACAGAAGGATTGCCAGGAATAGATTGCAAAATAGTTTGAGTATGAGACATGACACAGCAGTCAAAAAAGCAACGGCGGGTGAGCACTCACCTAAGACAATCGTAATCCAGCTAAACCATGAGGATGGACATCCGCCAAAAGTCACTCTCGCGTTTCTAAGATTAATGACGTTCCAACCCAGCCGCCATCAGCATCATAATCTCGCATAACTCGCTGACGCTGATGGGAGGACACATGCCAACAAAACTCAAGTTGAGCACTCTGCTGCTGTGGTAGCTGAGGATAAACCATGCAGCTAACGCCACCGGGCAATAGCCAAAGCTGCAGCGATTGGTCAACAGCCTGCCAACGATGGCGATCAACCTGAACAAACCGCTGTTCTGCCTGTTGACCCCAACTCTGTACTGTCGTTTTCAGCACAGAGCCGTCTGTCGATCGCTCTGTCTGACAGTAGCTGTCACCCACCCTAGGGCTATCCATTGTTGCTGACAGATAAAGATATTCCCCTTTCCACGTGCCTAGAAGATTGTCTACATCTAGGCAATCTGTCACACCCCCTGGGGTTGTCGCCTCAGGAGAACGATATTCTGGAATCAGGGTGACATAGTCTAAGGTGTGTTCACCGCTAGCGGTACCGTTATACAGCTGTACCAACCGCATGCGACGGTTCTCTGACAGTAATGAGAACTCGGCACCAAAACTACTCCATGGGCGACGGTACGTTGCCCCTTGGGAGAATGCACCTGTAGGGAAAAAACAAATGTAGGGTGCTGCACCGGGATAGGCCAACTCTCGTCTTACGGTGCTAGGCGACTTGCCCTCAGGGGTACGCGTTAGTGTCAGCGTCATGTGCTGATCTAGAGAATCTTCCTCAAGCGTTAGCATGCTTGGAGTCTCAGCTATCGGGTTAGCCTCTGGAGAAAATTGAATAAATGCCCCCTGCCACTCACCAATATTCTTACGGATATAGCCCCACTGGTCTGTCGTCCATAGGGTAGAAACACTGGAAAACTGCATTATTACTTGGCGGTAGCGACTGGACGCAGTGCTAGATAAAGGGCAGGCCCCAGCAAAGGGAATAGAGAAACACTGCGCCAGATAGCGGGCAACCCTCGTCTGGCCATGTCATCCCACAACAGACTGGGGGTGAGCAGCGTCAGCATACAAAAATCTAAACTCATGACATGGATAAACTGGCTGGTGGAAAATTGAGCCAGAAAATCTTGCCAGGTCTCTATCCAGGTCGCCTGGGTGAGACCGTAGCCAATCAGCAGTAAAGTTGCGATCGCCACACCCACCCCTACCAACGGATGATTAACCACCTTTAGCAATGTCGTCTCAGCAGGCTGGTAGGGAAGCGCACGAGTTGATTTCCGCAGCACCAAATAGGGCATCAGCGCAAAGGCACCAAACCCAAACGCCCCCACAACAAACGGCCAGGCAGACAGTGACTGATCACGTCCATCGGTCAACGCTAGACTGGCGTAGAGTATCGGCCAAAGCCCCATCAGATTAAACAAAACAACCACCATAGGGTTGAGATCTGCCCATTGGCCTGTCGACAATTGACGAATCACCTCCAGGGTGTCGGGGCTACTGGGCGGTGAGAACGCCACTGCATAGGTTACAAAACCTAACCAAAGCGTACCTATCGCAAACGACTGCCATCGCCCTGCCAGGAAAGGGGTTGTAGCAATCTCCTCAGTGGTATTCATACAAAGCCGTATGTTGAAAGTTCAGATTTTCTTAAGTTTTAAGTTGGTATATCAACCAACATCAACCATCCCACTTATTGTACGAGGCGCCGTCTACTCTATTAAAGGACCGTTAGCGTGATTTGTAGACAAGTGCCAATTCACCAGCGGCCACGTTTTATAAATTACTAGGGTCCTAACCTGCAATGAGAGTTCACGAGTTCCTGCAACTATACGAATCGGGTCATCGAAACTTTAGGGGAGTTAATCTTAGCGGTGCTGACCTATCCAGCTGCATTTTAGTTAACGTCGACTTATCGGGGGCCAATCTTACAGGAGCCAATTTTAGTCGCGCTTTTCTCACCAAAGGTCAGTTTGTTGGGGCTCAGCTACAGAGAGCCAACCTGCAGTTTGCCAAACTTAGCGAAACTAATTTTAGCCGCGCTAACCTCACCAAAATTGAAGCTCGTGGAGCATTTTGGATTAAATCTGAACTCTCCTATGCCCAATTGAGTGGAGCTCAACTAGCCCATGTCAACCTGCGTCAAAGCCGCTTGTGTTGCACTAATTTCTGCGGTGCGGCACTACCAGGCGTCAATTTGAGAGAAGTCGAGCTACGCGGTGCTAATCTCGCCTGGGCCAATCTTAAGGATGTCCGACTATATGGGGCCAATATCAGCGCTGTGCAATTTAATGGCGCCCACCTAGAAGGAGCGCGGTTAAACGGTCTCAATTTTCGCGGGCGTGACCTCAACGGCATCAATTTTGCCCATGCCCATATGAAGGGAGCAGATTTACAAGAGACAAATCTGATAGCCGCCAACTTTTCAGGGACTCAGCTACAGCACGCCAATCTGCAACAGGCCCAGCTGATCGGCGCTAATCTGTACCAGGCACAGCTACAACGCACGAATCTCACAAGTGCCAATCTCAGTCGCGCCAACATTGAGCAGACCGATCTCGCAGGTGCTGTACTGACCCATACGGTCTTTGACTCTAATTTAGAAAATAAAAACGAAAATAAAGCCGTATTTGCCCAAAAATCAGTGGTTATTCCTCGAATTGCCCATCAAACAGCTGCAATTCGTAAACTACAGATGAATTTTTCGTTACCTGTGTTAGCAAGACAGACTTATTACATTTGAATCGAGCAGATAACAGTTCACCGCCCTGCCATTGCATGTGTTTATTCCCCCACCACAAGTCATGACAGCATCTTCTCAGCTCGGTCTCGTACTCGTCACAGCCGGGTCCGAAACCGAGGCCCAAACTATTGCCAGCAGTCTGCTCGATGAAAGACTGGCCGCCTGTGTCACCTATCACCCCGTTCAATCAATCTATCGCTGGCAAGGGGCCCTTCAACACGACACTGAATATCAGCTAGTCATTAAAACCGAACTCACCCATTTTAAACAAATTGCCAAGCTGGTGACTCAAAGCCATAGCTATGAACTACCCGAGATCATCGCTGTGCCAATTGTTAGCAGCACTGAACAGTATGGAGAATGGATAGGACAACAAATTAGTCAAAATCGTGAATTAGAATAACTTGGCCGTTTCGGCATTCACATTGTACTCATAGCGATTCTTATAGTTGGTAACCCCATAGAGATTAAAGGAAACTGTCGGTTCATCACCGATTGGTTCCACCTGGTGAATAGCACCGGGAGTAAACCCAATAATGTCACCGGGTACAAGAATTTGTTCACCCGCAGATTCTAAACGATGGGGCTTATCGGTCACAGGTGAACGACGCCACAAATGATTTTTTTCTTCACCACCAATTAGCGCAACAATTCCCCAGGTTGCATGATTATGAATTGTTGACACCTGACCAGGAGCCCAAGCCACCATTTGTACCGTTAGTGGAAACTCATATTCACGGTATAAAAATTTTACAGACCACCCAGTTTTTGGAGAAGGCTGGTCATATTCCATTTGCAACCAGTAGGAACTAGTTAGCAGCTGACGTACGAGAGGCGTAATCTTTTGAACACGAACAGCATCGTCATTCTCATCGGCCAGAATATCTTCTAAATCCGTTAAAAATCGATATAGCCGATAGACACGCTCAGGCGTCTCCACATCAGCAGTACCAAATGTGGTGTGCTGACCATCGTCGGTGACTAACCAGTTGCAATTCGCCATAGACAATCAGAGAAAGATACATACACGATACCAACAGCTTCATCCTAATTTTTCAAACGGACATAGCTGCAAGTTAATACCCAAAACACTTACCCACTGTAGCAATGCTGTATGAAAGAAACATTTAATCTTGTAACAGCAGTGTCTGCAGAATGTGCACTCGGACCTTAAACGTGAGCCCATAGCTTTTACAGCCTCAAACTAAGCCAATCGGCGAACACGTCTAGGCCATTTGGCTTGAAGAGTATTTTAAGTGTAAACCCTTTGGAAAGTGTCACAGTCAACACTATCGTTTCTTATTTCTAACTCTCCCACCGGCTCGACAGAGCAAAAGGGGACCAACGTTGGAGAATCTTGCAAATACACATCGGCTCTACCAGTCAACGTTTAATATGCCCAACCCACCATTCAAACAGTATTGTTATCGACCTTTAGCTTGGACACTTCTCATAATTTCCTTGGTGACCGGATGTAGTCCGGCAAGCTCACAAGTCGATGTAAATAATGCTGGCCCAGATAGGCAAGATACTCGCTGTGTAGAAGACGCTATATATATTGAGCGAGGACGATACATTGCAGGCAGTGATCAAGCAGAGAGAGACTACGCCTACCAAATCTCGGCTGAATCATTAGCCAATACACCAGAAGAAGTTACAGAGATTGAAACCCGCCTACGTCAGCAGCGATGGTTTGACTTTGAACCTGACGCTGGCAACCGTCGCATGGCCGCATTTTGCATTAGTCGCCATCTGGTTACCAACAAGGATTACCAAGAATTTGTACTTGCGACAGGCTATCATCAGCCCGGTATCACCGCCGAGAACTACCAGGAACAAAACATGCTGGTGCACTCCTATCAAGAGCTGCGTCCCTACTTTTGGCGGAGTCATCAGTTTCCGACTGGCAAAGCAAACCATCCGGTAGTGCTGGTATCGCAGCAAGATGCCGTAGCCTATGCTGTCTGGAAAAGTCAAGAGGACGATATTGACTATCGCTTACCCACAGCAGACGAGTGGGAAAAAGCAGCTCGTGGTACAGACGGACGATATTTTACCTGGGGTAATGCCTGGCAGAAGCAAGCAACCAACTGGCAGCAAAATGGCCCCAAAGGAACCAGTCGCATTGGCACCTATCCCCTTAGCAAAAGTCCCTACGGCGTAGAAGATATGTCTGGCAATGTGTTCGAATTTACGTCCACTGTGTATCGGCAGGAGGGTCAAGAACGCGCCATTATGAAAGGCTGTGCCTGGGACGATCTACCAGGTTTCTGCCGTACCGCCTATCGTCATGGCCGCCCCACCACCTATCGCCATATTTTGTTTGGATTTCGGTTAGTTTCCGACCCACAGCGATGATATTTGCCTAGCACAGACGTGGCACTATTAGACTTTTGGATAAATTAGTATTTCTTTCTCAGCCAAGATTAAGGTTTATCTTAAATAATCATTAGCGGATTAATTTGTCGATCTGGTTTCGGCTGCTTTATTATCTGTTCAATGCTTTAAGAGGAGCCTTTTAAATGAAAGTTAACTATTTGGCAGCTGTGGCAGCAGCTTCTGTATTAAGTGTCGGTGTTTTAACAGGTTGTGGTGGCGGCGGTGCCGACCCTTGTGCAGCTGATCCCTGTGCTGCAACTGAGGAAGTTGCTCCTTGTGCAGCCCCCTGTGCGGCTGACCCCTGTGCGGCTACTGAAGATCCTTGTGCGGCTCCCTGCGCGGCTGACCCTTGTGCGGGCAGCTAAGACTCAGTTCATTTTCAAGACAATTTAACGTTTTATAATCATTGGCTTCCTGGATCTTTTTCAGGAAGCCTTTGCTATGGTGGCCATGTCATCAGCTAGCTGATGGCCAAATAATCTTGGGAGGTGACTACATGAAGGTTGCATTTATTGGTCTTGGTACCATGGGCGGCCCGATGGCCCTAAATTTGATAGCCGCAGGTCATCACCTCACCGTCCATAATCGCAGTCGCGATCGCGAACTCCCCATTGCCGACGCTGGCGCCGAGCGTGCCGATACTCCAGCCGCTGCTGCCGCTGCCGCTGACATCATCATCACTTGTGTTAGCAACACCCCTGATGTAGAAACCGTAGTTCTGGGGTCAGATGGCGTCATTGCCGGAGCCCAGCCAGGCAGTTTAGTCATCGACATGTCCACCATTAGCCCCAAAGCCACTCGGGTCATTGCCGCTCAGCTAGCCACCAAACAAATTGCCATGTTAGACGCCCCCGTATCCGGCGGGTCAGAAGGCGCAAAAAACGGCACCCTATCAATCATGGTGGGCGGTGAAGCCGACCAGCTAGATCGAGCCATGCCCGTTCTACAAGCCATGGGCAAAACCATCACCCATGTCGGCCCCATCGGTGCAGGTCAAACCACCAAAGCCATCAACCAAATCGTTGTCGCCGGTACCTTTTGGGCTGTCGCTGAAGGTCTAGCCTTGGGCCTCAAAGCCGAGCTAGACATGGAAAAAGTCGTCCAAGCCGTCGGCGGTGGCGCAGCAGGCTCCTGGGCCTTTACCAACCGCTCCAGCAACATGCTCGAAAACAGCTATCCCCTCGGGTTTCGCATGCGGCTCCACCGAAAAGACCTACTCATCGCCCTAGAAACCGCCCGTGAATTGGGGCTACCCCTACCCATGGCCGCCTACGTAGAACAAATAGAAAACGGCCTCATCTCCCAAGGCTTTGGCGACGAAGACATGTCAGCCATCGCCCGCAGCTTACGAGAAATGGGCGGAATTTAGCATGAGGGTAAGTTTTGAGTTTTGAATTTTGAGTTGACCCCTTAGCCAAACCGCAACGTTTCTGCTGGCAAGAAAGTATCTAGACAAATTTAAACAACTGATGTTTTACGGTGCGCAGCGCATGCGGAGCAGCGTAACCACCTCGCCGAAATAGCGCAACCACTTTGAACCCAGCTCCGATTAATCTCCTGTGCGAGGGGCCTGGGGACGTCGGAGGTCCCCAGATCGGGGGGTTTCAGGGGGGAAAGCCCTGAGCAGCCCACTCCGCCACCCACCAACCCTGCTAATCCCAACTACGGAACCCCAATCGTCGTAATATACAAAACCGCCTCATCCTCCGGAATTCCCAGCACATCATTCACCTGGTCATCAAAAAAACCAGCAATGCCGCTTACCCCCAACCCCAACCGAGTCGCCACCAAATTTAACCGCTGCCCCAAATGCCCGGCATCCATGTGCAAATACCGGTAAGCGCGATCGCAATGCCGCTCAGTCGCCGTCTTCAAATTAGCCGTATGAATAATCGCCACGCTAGCATCACGCCCCAGATGCTGCTCTAGACAAAGGTGATGCAATTCCCGACGAAAATGCTTAAACCGCACCTGCCGTAGACAATTTTCCGTCGGATCATAGTAATAGCAACCCGTATCCAGATTATTCACCCCTAAAACCACGATAAACGTCTGAATCAGACTGAGGTCAAAATAATCCGGCTGACTATCAAACCCATGCTCGCTGTAATGCTCTGGATGGTAAGTAAAATCCAACAGCTGTCGCAGCGGATCGAGCGAGATGGCCGCACCCCGAAAGCGACGAGTAGAGCGACGATGCAGCATAGACTTCGTCAAATATTCCAGCCCCTCCCCCCAATCCACAGGGGTCACCTGGGTGCTGGCATTATTCCCAAACGGGAACGCATAGTGGGAGCCTATGGGCTGGGGCGCATAGTTGAGCTGAGCCTGCTCCAAACTTTTATCCGGCTGCGGCATAATTTTGCTCGCCTCGTGAATTGCCGCCAACAGCTGGTCATCATCATCCGGTGGCGGTTCATCCGATAACTTCAAATCGCTAGGCAATGCCGTACAGCCGCGAGACAAATTTTGCTCCACCTGGAGTAGGTCGGCCAACGCCAGCACTGCGATCGCACCCTCCTCTTCTGGGTTTAGATACAGCAAATCATTAACCGCATTGTCCACAAAGCCACCGATCAAGTGGGGGCGATAATCACAGAGCGATGCCGCCAGCTCAACATTGCCCAGCAGATGCCCCGTATCTAGACACACCCGACGATAAGCCCGCGCCTGATAGCGCCAGGCCGAACGCTGGAAGATCACACTGGTGACCATGGCCAAATGCGTATGTTCTAACGATGGATGCCAAAAACACGCCTCCTGCAGTCGCTGCCACGGATGGTCGTCCCAAAACCTCACCAGACTATGGGTTTTCACCTGATAGTTATACAAACCAGCCGGCAACTGAGACGTTCCACGAGAAATCAGATAAATTTCTGCCGGATAGAGCGCCCCTGCTGACGGCGCTGAGCGCAAATAGACCGTTTCACCCGTCGCGCTCGTAAATTTCGCCGTCAGCCCGTAGCTATGAAACAAAAACTGCGATAGCCGCTGCCACCACTGATCGCTAGCCCGCTCTACCGGTCCCAAGTATCCCTGCAGCTCAAACCGGCTGCCCAGAGGGTAGTGCTTATATACCTCAGGCTGCTCAGCCCAGTTGAGCGTCCCTTGGGGCAATGCATCAGGAAAATACTTAGTGCGCTGGTGATAGTGGTAGGCGAGAGAACGCGATGCCTCAGTCATAGTGGTGAATTGAAGCTATGGATTGGAGGAATACCCAAGGCCGAGGATGCCCTCCAGAAACCTTAAGTGACGCTTAAGAAAGCCCTTTTTTTACGATATGTATCTTAATTTACATTCTGTAACATGTTGCTTTCTGGTGCCAAGCTCTATTGTGCCGGAGCATCGTTAGCCAGCGAGAAAGCGAACCATATTTTTGGTTGGCATTTAACTCATAGTTTGACGCAGATAAATGTATGACAGTTGATGAATTCTTAGCCGCTTATCAAGCTGGGAAACGTAACTTTCAAGGCATCGTATTCAAGTCCGCCAATCTATTTGACTGTGACATACGTGGCTGCGATCTCAGCGGTGCCCAGCTACAGGATGCTTACCTACCCTATGCCAAATTGAGCCGAGTGCGCTTGAACCAGGCTGTTTTGACCAGGGCAAATATCGGCAACGCACTGCTACAGGCAGCCGATCTGTCAGATGCTAACCTCCAGGGTGCTCTTTTATCCTACGTAAATTTACGCGGGGCGATTTTGTGCGGTGCTCGCCTACATGGGGCCAATCTTTACGGGGCAGATCTGACCGGTGCCGATTTGACCGGTGCCGATCTGCGCGCAGTCAACTTAAATCGAGCCATCCTAACCAATGCCCAGTTGACCAAGACCGATCTGCGCGGTGCCAACCTGTTTCGGGCTCAGAAAGCAAATTTGAATGATGGAATTTGCGATCGCACCACCATCGGTCCAGACGGCTATCCTCTTGAAACCATCAACGATTAGGTAGGGGCGTTCCATGGAACGCCCCTACCGGCCATCCAAACCGAACCCTCAAGTCAGGGAATCCGCCTATAATCTATCCACCAAAGACTAAATCAAGCCGCACCAGCTCAGGTAGACTATGAGCAGTCTTTTTGACCCCGCCCTGCCCCTATGACTGTGAGCCCATCATCAAAATCCGCTAACTGGCCCAAGCTGGCCCTCATGCTGATGGTGATGTGTGCCCCCATGCGTCCCGGTCTAGCGCAAACGGCTATTGAGACTCAGTCTCCAGACGCCCCCGCCCCCACCGTTCAGTCCTCCAGAGATACATCGGACTGGAGCGTTACCCTGCTCATCGTGCTGATCGTTGCTCTGATTATGCTCTTGGGTATGGGCATGGCCATGCTGTGGGTCATGCGTAAAGCGGTAGAAAATGAAGTCACCAAGAATGTGACCAAAAATGTCCTTAGCCAGCTAGACGAAATCGAAAACCTGGAAGGCAAGATTGCAGCAGCCACCCGCAGAATCGATGGCATTCTGGCTGAAGCTGATGACCGAGCCGACGAGCTAGTAGAACGCTCCAGCAGTTTTCAGCGCGATCTCACCACACAGCGCAACAGCCTCGCCAGACTGCTGGCAGATGTAACCGAGCTTAAGGCCAAAACCGTTAAGGACTGGCAAACAGAACTCGATGATTCTCGCCAGACCTTAGGTATCCGCAAAAACGAATTTGTCCAAGAACTAGAGTCCATCAAGCAAGGCATTATTCAGCAGCTACAAACCCTCCAGGCCGACACCCGTCGTCAGCAGCAGTCCGTCTTTCAGGGGTTAGACAGCGCCCAGGCCACCCTTGACAACCATCTCTCGGGTCTAAAAGCCACAGCTGAGCATCGCCAGGGTATTTTTCTAGAGGAGCTAGACCGCAAAGAATCTATCTTTGCCGACGAGATTGGCACCCTGCAAACAGAGACCGTAGAGCAACGCGATCGCTGGCTTGAAAAACTGGCCGAACTCGAAAAAGACATCGGCCCCCAGCTCGAAGACCTGCGCAAGGCCATGAAAGCCCAGCTAGAGCAGCAGCGAGACAACATCGTTGACGAAATGCAGCAGGAGCGTGGCGAATTTGCCCAGCAGCTCAACGACATGCAGGCCAATGCCCTGGGTCATAAAGAATTAGCCCTGCAGACCGTCGAACGCTCCGTGGCCGATCTGCAACATCAGTTTCAGCAGATGCGCAGCGATATTGAAGGGCGCAAGACCGATATGATGCAGCAGCTGCGCCAGTCCACCGATGACTTTTTGACCCAGTTTGCCACCCTCAAAGTAGATGTAGAAGGTCGTAAAGGAGTGCTGCTGGGCGATATGGACCAAATTGCCACCGACTTTAGAAATCAGTTAGACCGTCTGCAGAACGATCTGGGTACTGAACGGGACGACTCGTTTCGAACACTGCAGCAAACAGTTAGCAGCTTTGCCAATCAGCTCAGCCAGCTACAGACTGAAACCGGCGAGCAGCAAAATCGCATGCTCCAAAATATAGATGTAGCCGCCCGCGATTTTAACCGTCAACTAACAGAATTACAGAGCAGCGTCACCGGGCAGCAGCAGCAGTCACTCCAAAACCTGCGCCAGCTAGAGGGTGAATTTACCCAGCAGCTCGGTGAGGTGCGAGATACCGTATTTGGCCGTCGCGATGTCGTCATCGATAAGCTAAGCGCCTTTGATACCAATCTAGGTGAACAAATTAATGAACTAGCCACTACCGCCCGTGGCCGTCAGCAAGAAGCCCAGCAGCGTCTGGTGGTCATTGCCGAGCGGTTTGCCAGTGCCCTAGAGGACCTAAAAACCAAGTTTGAAGGGGATCAGTCCGCTGCTGCAAACGACCTGGAGCAGCTCAAACAAAGCTTTGCCCAGCAGCTAGACGACCTACAAACCGAAGCCAAGGGTCAAAAAGACCAAATCATGCGTCAGCTAGGCGAAGTTACCCCAGAATATGTAGCCGACTCGTTTGTAGAATCCGCCCAAAATCAGCTACAGAGTCTGACCGAACGACTATCGCGGCTACAGGCCAACCGCCCCGAGCTGTTTGAAACTATCGATGAGCTAATAGCTACTGCTGAAACCCAGCTGGAGGCAGACAATTTAGAAGATGCCATCGCCACTTATGACCGGGCTCTGGCCATTCAGCCCAACAATGCCGACCTTTGGCTAGCCCGCAGTCAGCCCCTGCTTAAACTAAAGCGTCGCGATGAAGCGCTATCAGCCCTACAAAAGGTGATTGATCTGCAACCCCAGCAAGTGGAAGCCTGGTATCAGCGGGGCTTAGTGCTGCGGGAGCTGCGTCGCTATGAAGACGCCCTGACCACCTTTGAGCGCGTCATTGAGCTAGATGAAAATGACCCGAAAGCATGGCTAAATAAGGGGATGGTACTGAGCCGTCTCAAACAGCGAGAAAAAGCCATTATCTCGTTTGATAAGGCCATTGCCCTTAACCCTGTCTACCATGAAGCCTGGGTTAATCGTGGGGTGGCCTACGGAATTTTGCAACAGGCTCAAGCAGCATTTGAGTCATTTGATAAAGCAGTCAACATTCAAGAAAACGACGGTGTGGCCTGGCTCAATCGGGGGCTGGCACTGCTGGAGCTAGAGCGTCTGGAGGATGCGGTCTCGTCATTTGAAAAGGCGACTCAGTTTAAGCCAGATTTAGTCAAAGCTTGGGATAATCGTGGACTGGCGTTAGTGAAGCTGGGTCGAGACCGCGAGGCGCTAAAGAGTTTTGAAAAGGCGCTGGAGCTAAACCCGAACTATGCAAAGACATACTACAATCGCGCCGTTTGTTATGCACTGCAGCGAGAGACGGATAAGTCGCTAGAGAATTTGCAGAAGGCGGTGCAGATTGACCCGCGATTTAAGGAAGAGGCTCAGGCAGACGAGAGTTTTGAGGATATTTGGCAGGATAACTGGTTTAAGGAATTGGTCGCTTAATCGGTATCCTCGGTGATTCGGCGATCCATCCCCTCTCGGGAGGGGTGCCCAACGGGCGGGGTGGGTTTCGGCCACTTGCGCCAATGGTTGACTCACCCATAACGCCATACAGCTTTGTCCAAGCAGCTACGTTTCCACACAGATAGCCCAGGCCGACAATCCAAAAAGGAACTGCTAAGGTGTGGCTAAAGTCTTATAGACCTGGCAGTCTCACTGGAACCATGGCTAACCGCTTAAATATTCACGATACGAACACCCTCGGTAACAATGGCCCTATTTTTGTCTTAGAGTTTCTCACCGAGCGCATTACAGTACGGGAATTAATTCGTAGTCGGGTTTATCAAGAAGTAAAAGACTTTAACACTCAGCACTCAGAGTTTTTCCAAGGGTTGGTGCAACCCACCGAGACAGAGCAAACCCTCAATGGCTATAAACTGCGTAAACCTCGCCAGATCAACTGGGAAACACAGTTTGAAAAAGCACTCACCGCATTTCAAAGTAACGGTTTTATCATTTTGGTGGATGACGAGCAGGTAACGGAGTTGGAAGAAGAAATCACCATTGCCCCTGAGACTTCAGTCGCCTTTATGAAGTTAGTCCCCTTAGTGGGCGGTTAGTTGGGAGATTAACCATGAACCACGACGATATCATCCAGGCTGTTCTGAAAGAGCATATAAGGCATGCCAACAGATACTCTTTTAAATTTCGAGAATCTGAAACCTGGTCCGTGATTTCTAAACTCAATCGGGCTGAGCAGGCTGCATTATCTCTCTCCATGGCTCAGGTCTATGAGCAATACATAGAGCGCAAGGTCGAACACCATGACCATCATGCCTATCGCACCGCTCGAAATATCTTGGACGTCATCCTGTTAATTTTGAACCGTAAACTTCCCTTTACGGCAGAAAATGTCATCGAATTTCTGCAGCTCTGTCAACGGCGGCACCCTCACACCTGGGCCTGGCATACGCCCGTTAAAAAGATAGTGCGAGACTATCTCAAGGATCATGACCTTACCCCTGAGCTACAAACGGCAATTGAAGCCACCTGTGATGTTTTGACTCAGGGCTATGGTGATGATCTCAAAACTGCTAGCCAGCTACGTATGTTAATCTCAGTTGAGACAAAAACTCTGGCAATTAGGCCAGGAGAAAGCTGGTCTGATCATGCCAAACAAACCATCGAGGCTTGGCCCGAGGCCAAACGCTCCGTGTGGATTCAGCTGATTGAAGTCTGTTTGACCGCCTCCGGTGGGAAGCCTACAGCCACGTGGCTGAAGCTAGCTAAACCTTTGCGTAAGGCCGTTGGTGTCGATGATTTTCGACAACAAATGTTGCAATGGTTTCCAAAGGTAGACCAGCCCCGCACGCAGACCTTACCCAACTGGCGGGGAGGCGATGATGTGATTCAAGACCAAAATGCCGACATTCTCAAAGGGCTGGTATGGCTCTGTGCAGACCAAACAGATATAGAACTTGTCCGTGCCCTGGGAAAGTTGGCGGTCTCTGCCTATCGCAAAATTCCTGGCATTGGTCCGCGCTGCGTGAAATTAGGCAATGCCTGTGTATGGGCCTTGGGACAAATGCCTACGACAGATGCCATTGGCCAGCTAGCACTACTAAAGGTAAAGGTAAAATTTGGTACAGCTCAAAAGGGAATTGAGAAGTCTTTAACAGCAGCTGCAGAACGAGAAGGTCTACCCCGCGAAGAAATTGAAGAGCTAGCGGTTCCCACCTATGGTTTAAGCGACGTAGGCGTGCGGCGTGAGTCTCTAGGGGAATTTACAGCTGAGCTAGAGGTGACCGGCACCAGCAGCACGGTACTGCGTTGGATTAAGGCCGATGGCAAAGGGCAAAAGTCGGTGCCAAAAGCCGTTAAGGATAACTATAGTGAAGATTTAAAGGAACTCAAACAAGCAGCAAAAGATATTCAAAAAATGCTGCCTGCCCAAAGAGACCGAATTGAATCATTTTATCTGCAGCAGAAGACATGGGACTTAGTTACCTGGCAGGAACGCTATCTTAATCACCCACTGGTGGGAACTCTAGCGAGGCGAATTCTCTGGCAATTTGAAGCTGGGTCAAAGCACGCGGTAGGTATTTGGTTTGAAGGAAATCTGATTAATCTGGAAGGCCAGCCTATGGACTGGCTGACGGATAAGACTTGCGTTAGTCTGTGGCACCCGATTACGGCCACAACTGAGACTATTCAAGCATGGCGTGAGTGGCTCGTCACCCATGAGATTCAGCAGCCGTTTAAGCAGGCACACAGAGAGATTTATCTACTCACGGCGGCTGAGGAGAATACTCGCGTCTATTCCAATCGGTTTGCGGCCCACATTATTAAGCAACATCAATTTAATGCGTTGTGTGGGCAGCGGGGCTGGAAGAACCAGCTGAGGCTGATGGTAGATGATTCTTATGAACCAGCTCGATTATCGTTGCCCAAGTGGGATTTGCGGGCAGAATTTTGGATTGAGGGCATTGGGGATGACTATGGCAGCGATACCACTGAGGCTGGTACCTATCTTTATTTAGCGACGGACCAGGTACGGTTTTATCCAATGGATGCAGCCAGCAACTATGCCCATGCCGGTGGGGGTGGCTATGACAATTATGGCGGGGTAACGACTGAGCCGATTCCATTAGAGCAGATCCCAGCGCTGGTATTGACCGAGGTGCTGAGAGATGTGGATTTGTTTGTGGGTGTTACCAGCGTAGGCAATGATCCAAACTGGGCAGATGGTGGTACTGAGGGACGGCGGTATGACTACTGGCATGATTATTCGTTTGGTGAGCTGTCAGCGACGGCCCAGACGCGACGACAGGTATTAGAGAATTTGGTGCCAAAATTGAAGAAAATTGCCAGCCGCTGTTCGTTTCAGGAACGGTTTTTGGTGGTGAAGGGGGATATTCGCACCTATAAAATTCACCTGGGCAGTGGAAATATTTTGATGGAACCCAACGATCAGTATTTGTGCATTGTCAAAGCAGGCAGAGGCACAGCGGATAAGGTGTTTTTACCGTTTGAGGGAGATAAGACCCTAGCGCTGATTTTGAGTAAAGCGTTTTTGCTAGCGGAGGATACCAAGATTACGGATGAGACGATTTTAAGTCAGATTAACGCTTAGGTTGGTGTTAAGGCACGAAACCCAACAATCGACACCCTGGAGCTGTAGCAGCACCCCGTACTACATGCTCACAGGTCAAAATATACCCTGGCGCAATCAAGAACCCTGTACCCACTTGTCCATTTTCAGACACAGAGAGCTTGACGGTGCACTGCTTTAACAGCTCATCAATGCGAAGATTACTCACCCTCAGCCTTTTCCCACTCCAGGGTGATCTCCAGGCTGGTCTTGCCGGTTCCCTTCGCTAATGCCGCAATCAATAGCCCTTCCTGTAGCTCCAGCTCCACCCCAAAGGTCACACTGGCCTTAGTTGGTTTCGCAGCGTTAATGGGCTTTGCCACCGCCTTTACAATTGTCTCAATCGACGCGGCCACCCGCTCAAATGACTTTGTTTGACCTAGACCACCACCGGACACATCCCGGCGTCCCATAGGTTGATCAACTTTTACATACAGCGTCGAACCATCCTCTAGCTCTACTGGAACCGTCTGCGCAGGAAGAGACATACACAACCTAAGATCAACTTTTCCAGTTATAGCGCTCCTCTGGCGGTTCTTCTAACCTATCAGCAATATTTCGACAGGCAAAAACGCCATATTTCCAATTGTAGGGACGTTCCATGGAACGTCCCTACAAAACGCCCCTACAATCAAGACGAAAGAGCCTGCCGATATTTATTTTTTTTGGGTATTAGCCCCAAAGGTAGCGCCGTCAGAGCCTCACTCGCGGAACCGAACCGCAGCTGAGGATTAGGGCTGATCATGCGCTCAAATAGCTTAACGATTTTGGCATCAGCCTTAACTAGCTCGGTTAAACTACGCTGACGACCGGCAGTGACTAGCCACTCAGGCGACTGCCCCGTTAAAGATTGCAGCACAATCATACCAATGGCGTAAATATCGCTATTAAGCTGTGGATTACCCACCCGCTGCTCGGCTGGCTGATAGTCTTGGTGTTGCAACAGAGCCTGACGGTAGTCTAGAGAATGCGATCGCAAACTAACAAACAACCGTCTCAATACCCCGTACTCCACCAAAACAATCCGATTGTCGGACTGACGGCGCATAAAACTAGTAGGGTGACAAACACAGTGCACCATCTGCCCCTGATGGAACGGATGCACTGTCGTCAACAAACTGTGAGTCAGCTGTAGTACATGCCCCATAGACTGCGCACTGCCCAGTTCATCAGCTAGAAGCGTCCCAACAACATGGGCCTGCACCCAATAAAAGGTATTATCTTGCTCAAAAGAATCTAGACAAGTAGCAATATCTCCCTGACGAGTAATCACCGAGAGAAAGCTCATTTCTGCTGTCAGCCTCTCCCTTACCGACGTCAGCAGCGCCGAGTTGTCAACCGGCAGGTTAAAGCTGTTGACAACCACTGATTTTGCTGGTGAAGACTTTAGATCCTTAGCTAAAAGACATTGGCCAAATGGACTACTGTTGAGGACCCGTCCCACTTCATATCGGGCATTGAGTAGCGCTTTGGATGACGTATCATCATGGGCAGAGATGGGAAACGCGGTCTCTAGCTCTGACATTGAAAATGTCGGCAAGACAGACTCAGACGCTGTAAACTCAAGCGAGTCTAGATCAGTCGGTGCAGGGACAGCTTTACCCAGCAGTTTGTCGATTTTGCCTAAGATACGTTTGAGAACAACGGGTTTTGTATCGTAGTCGTTACAGCCAGCTTCTAACGCTGTTTTCCAATTTCCCGATTTAGTATCAGCCGTCAAGGCAATCACTGGAATATGAGCCGTTGCAGCAGAAGCTTTTAGAATTTTGATTGCCTGCCAGCCGTCCATCACAGGTAAATCGGTGGCCATAATTATCAGCTCGGGCTGCTGTTCTATGGCAATCGATACCCCCTTATCACCATCAGCTGCCAAAATAACCTCGTAGTCACTATGCTGCAGCCGTCGATGCAGCATTTTACGAGTTAAGGCATTGTTTTCTACGAGTAAAACCTTAGGCATGACAAATAATAGGGTGATAGATTGGACACTCAACGATGTCAAAACGTGGGTTGCTCAAAGGCTGCCGACCCATATCTCTTAAACTTCTGCACAAACATGCAGTTCTTCTAAAAACTCTTGCAGGTCTAAATCGTTGCGATAGTAAATACTTTGAATATCATTGACAATTTGAGTGCTCACATCCGCTTCAATCACGGAGTTGGCCATGGCGATGATGGGAATCTCTTCAAGTTCTGGTGCTTTGCGCAGGGCCTTAATACACTGCACGGCATCAGGCTCCAGGTTAAGGTCGATCAAGATTAATACGGGTAGTCTTACCTGAATCAGCGTTAATGCATCGCTACTGTTACCGGCACATTTGACGTCCCAATTTTCCTGTTGCAGCACACGAGTAATGACTTCATCGTTTTTCTCTGGTGCCTGCAGAACCAAAATCCATGGCTGTTGCTCAGCGGCGGCTTTACTAATGCCACTCACCGTTTTGGGCAGCCGCAATGTAAATTGAGAGCCTTTACCCGATTGACTCTCAACCGTCACATCTCCACCCATCATGACGGCAAACTGCTTGGTAATGGTCAGTCCCAGCCCTGTACCACCAAACTGTCGAGTGGTTGAGTTATCGGCTTGGGCAAAGGCATCAAAGATAGTCTTTTGCTGCTGCATCGTCATGCCAATACCGGTATCTGTGACGATAAAATTAACCAGCGGCGTATCACCCTGCAGGCTTGATTCAACACTCAAGGCGATGGTGCCGTCCTGGGTGAATTTGTTAGCATTGCTCAGCAGGTTTAACAGACTTTGATAGATCTTCGAACGATCTGCCTTCATCTCATCAAACTCTGTTTCCAGATGAACAATCAGCTTATTTCCGCTTTTTTGCACTAGGGGACTGAGAACATCAACGACTTGCTCCACTAGATAAGAAATCGAGAATTCTTCAATAAACAGCTCCATGCGACCCGACTCAATCTTGGATAGATCAAGGACAGAATTGATCAAGCTGAGCAGCTGTTTACCGGCATCTTGAATCCGATATAAATCGGTCTGGGCATCTTCTTCAGATAGACTGTCGGCATCTTCGGCCAACATTTCGCTATAGCCAATGATGGCATTTAACGGGGTGCGCAACTCATGGCTCATGTTGGCCATAAAGTCACTCTTTGACTGAGTAGCCGCTTCAGCTGACTCTTTGGCATGACTCAAAGACTGTTCTCGAAGCACAACTTCATTAGCCATGTGCTCAAATGCACGAGCCAGCTGACCGGGTTCATCGGTTCGAGATGTGAGACTGCTAAGGGAGGTAGTTCCGTCTGAACCATTTGGCAAAGTAACCCGCTGCCCCAAGCTAATATCGCGAATTAGCTTATTTAGCTGACCTAGAGGATGAATGACGCTTGTTTTTAGCAGACGGTTAATGACCCCAATAACAATGGCAAATACTCCACTAAAAATAGCGATCACCATAAGCAGGTAGCGGTTGCCGTCAACAAATACCTGGCTAGAGGGTGAATAGATGGTCTGAGCGGCCACTATTTCTCCTAGCTGCCAACCAAAGCCGTTCTCAGTGCCATAGGTTGTCTGCATGCTGCGGGGGGCGTCTGCAGGTCTACCATGGCATTGCAGACAGCTTTCTTGGCTCACCTTGAGGGGTCGACTAACGTATAAAAGGTTTTTACCGTCAATCTTGCGATATCCCGTTTGCTCTTTTAGCTGCTCGTCGTTGCGAAAGTTATTGACGAGTTGGGCTTCAAAGTCATCGGCTTTATCAACAGGATTGGTTGGATTCAAAGCCGCTTCTTTGTAAAGAAAATCGCCATAGCCCTCTGTTGCCCGAAATTCTTCAAATACCTCTCTGGCAGAGTAGGCCGGTACGGCCTCAGGAATAAATTCTGATTCTGTAGTCAGCTCATCTTCCAGCTGGGGTTTAACCTGCTCACTGGTGTAGCTTCTAACCGAATTCATTGTTTGGATTAAGATCTCTGCTTGCTTTACCATTTCTCCCTCAGCTTTCTGACGCATGGCAGCTGAGAGGATAATTCCACTGGTAAGAATGCCAACGAAAAAAATTATCGTCAGCATTTTAGTAAAGTGATTCCCCAAACTAGAAAGACGGCGCTTTGACCTCATAGCGTATGACCCACCCTATATAAGTTAAATATCTAAGTAATTCCTCTATGGGTCGATTATGTGCTAAGAGATGTTTAGGAAAGAAGTGACTCCCAAACGCGAGACTAATAATTTATAGGTGTGTAGATATTGTCTAAAATGTTGCGTTTTTTTCCTGGAAAATTAGGACAGTAGTGACAGACGACATTTCGCCAATTGCCGGTTGACTTTTCTGAGAAAAAATATATGTGCAGAACTCGACTTTAGAGAAAAAATATGTAGTTTCTATGAAACTATCTGCACCTGCAATTATGGCTATTCAATGTTTTGTTTTTCATTCCCGACAGGAAGCAGCGTTGTAATTTGCCAGGGCTGTTGTTCTTTTTTTTCGATACTGGGTGTCAGGGTAATTAAGTCTTGGATGTTGCGCTCCATGGCCTGACAGATAGCGTTTAGGGGTAAATCGTTGGGGTCGCAACCAAAGGGATTTTCAATTTCTAGGCCGATTTCTTCAACGCCAAATACGGCAAAGGCCACGAGTGCTACTACCGGCACTGTCCATAGGTTGAGTTCACTAACGACCTGAAAAGGCAATGCTAAACAATACATCACCAACAGCTGTTTAAGGTGAATGGAGTAGGCCAGGGGCAGCGGTGTTTTGAGAATACGTTCACAGCCGCCAAGGGAGTCTACCAAACTGTTGACTTGCTGGGTCATGGCCTGCAGCTGATAGGGGTTAATGCGACCTTTAAGCTGTTGCACCTGCAGGTAGTCCCCTAGCCAAAAGGCAATTTCTAACGGTGGGCTGTTCATGCCTGTGAGCTGATTGAGCTGGGCTGGGGTAACCAAATGGGTCAGCTCTTGCTGGCAGGGCTGCTGTCGCAAATGTTGTTTCATTGCGATCGCATAGGCCACCAGCAACTTTAGTGCCCATTCTTTTGAGTGACGGCTGGTATCCACTGACACCCAGATTTGTCGGGCCAGGTTGCGCGATGTGTTGACCACGTTGCCCCACAGTTTTCGCCCTTCCCAAAACCGTTCATAGGAGGCATTGGTGCGAAACACCAGCAGCAAACCGAGAACAATGCTGGGGACAACACCGCCCAACACTGGCCAGGAGACCGATATACCGGCATTGTGAAACAGGGTTATCAATAGCGCAAAGCTCGTGCAGATACCCACACGGGGTAACACTGACCGAATAACGGAACCGCGCACACACAGCAGGGTTCTAAACCAGGGTCGACGATCTTCTGCCATGGCTAAAAGATTTTGGGGGGGCGGTGGTAATGGCGTAGGGGCGTTCCATGGAACGCCCCTACGCTAGCGGATATCGTAACCAAACAAATTTGGATCGGCTTCACCCATCTCTAGATCGCTAAGACCATATTCGGCCCAGCGGCGTTCCACCATGGTGGCGATATCTGGATCAGACTTTAGTTCATCACCCCACTGGTGGTCGGTTTCAGGCGGAATTTTGGTGGTGGCGTCGATACCCATACGACCGCCCAGACCAAGCTTTTCGTTGGCAAAGTCTAAGGAGTCAAAGGGGTTATCGGGCAGGATAAACACATCGCGGCTGGGGTCTACTTTGGAGGTCAAGGCCCAAATCACCTGGCGCGGGTCGCGAATGTTGATGTCATGGTCGACGACGATGACAAACTTGGTGTAAGTAAACTGGGGCAACGCCGTCCAAAAGGCCATGGCGGCACGACGGGCCTGGCCTGGATAGGCTTTTTTGATGGAGATAACAGCGGCCTTATAGCTGAGGGCTTCCATCGGTAGGAAGAAGTCCACAATCTCGGAGACCTGCTGTCTCAAAATTGGGGTGTAGATGCGGTTGAGTGCGATCGCAATCATCGCTTCTTCTTTGGGGGGCCGACCGCTAAAGGTGGTGAGGTAAATGGGATTTTTGCGATGGGTGACGCATTGGAATCGGACTAGCGGAGCACCATGGTTAACGGGGCCGTAGTAGCCCATGTGATCGCCAAAGGGGCCGTCAGTAGAGGTCTCGCCAGGGGTAATGGTGCCTTCTAGGACAAATTCTGAGGCGGCGGGGACTTCTAGGTCAACGGTTTTGCACTTGGCGAGGTGGACACCGCTACCGCCATAGAGCCCGGCAAAGAGCCATTCGGACAGGTCCACTGGAATGGGGGTGGCAGCGGCCATAATCACTAGGGGATGAACGCCGATTGCGATCGCAATTTCTAGTTTTTTGCCGTTTTCGGCGGCTTTACGTAGGTGTCTGGCTCCACCCCGCACTGACAGCCACTGGACGGTCATAGTGTTTTTGCTTTGCAACTGCAGTCGGTAAACGCCCACGTTGGGAATACCGGTTTCGCAGTCTTTAGTAATCACCAAGCCCAGGGTGACGATTTTGCCGCCATCCTGTGGGTAGGGCTGGATCATAGGAATCTGGGTTAAATCGACATCGTCGCCTTTGAGGACGACCTGGTGGCATGGGGGTAACAGGTCGCGCTGGGGTTTGGCTTTGACGACGTCAAACAGAACTTTGCCAAATTCGATGGCTTGGGAGAGTTTTTTGGGGGGCTTGGGTTGCTGGAGCATACCAAGCTTTTTGCCTAGGGTTTCGAGTTCTTGGGGGTGCTCCATACCCATGGACCAGCAGGTGCGCTCTACGGTACCGAGCAGATTGACAACGACGGGGTGGGGGGAGTCTTTGACGTTTTCGAATAGGAGGGCCGGACCGCCGCACTGGAGCATACGGTTGGAGATTTCGGCTATTTCTAGTTTGGGGTCGACAAGGGCTTTGATGCGGCGTAGTTGGCCACGCTGTTCGACTTGGTTGATGAATTCGCGGAGGTCTCGGGCCATGGGGAGATGGGTCTTTTGGGTGATAAGAACTCCCAGTGAATTTCCCCCCTTCGTATGGGGGGACCAAAGGGGGGTCCTCGAAATGTATTGGTACTTTACGAAACGTAAAGCTGTTTCTTCATTATGCGAGGAAATTGGTTAGGTGAGGTGAGGTGGGTGGTGTGGCGTGATGGGTTGCTCAGGGCTTGCCCCCCTGAAACCCCCTTGATGTGGGGACCTCCGACGTCCCCACGCCCCTTGCACAAGAGGCTGGTTGGAAATTGGCTCAAGTGATTGCACTGGTGATCGGCGGGGTGGTTACGCTGCTCCGCATTCGCTGCGCACCGTAAAACATGGGGTTTCTATTTCACCCCTGACACACTTTTCCAGTGCCTTATTCACTTGGCTAGATTTTGATTGTTCTTATCAATTTTGAGTGAATAAGACTCAAAGCCCCCAAACCTTAGGGTTTGGGGGCCTGGATACCTTACAGCTTTTCTACTCCTACTCTGCCTCTAGCACCGTCACTTCATAGCGGTCATAATCCTGGTCCATTGATTTGATTACCCGCAGCGGTCTTACTTCGCCGGGGAACATGGGGGCGTCGCTGCCGTAGACGGCGAGGAGGTCTTTGCTGAGGATGAGCTTGCCTTGTTGGTTGTAGAAGTCGGTCTGGAATTTGAGCTGGCGAATGGCGGTGTCACCGGTGTTGGTAATGGCCCATTCGGCGTCGAAATAGGCGCTTTCGCTAATGTCGTAAACGTTAAAGTTTTCGTTGCGGGCGCTGAGGTTAAAGGTGAGTTGGGTAGGTTGCTTAAAGCCCCAGGTGTATTTAATTGGGGTGGCTTGGTTGTAGCTGTCTGGGGCAGGGAGTTCATCGATGGTGGTGACGCTGAACCGCACGTTGTCTAGGTCTGGGGTAATTTTTTGGATGAGATCAATGGCGTGATGGTCGCCGGGTCGGACGGTGGCGTCGTTATCGGCAATGGCGTCTTTGCTGTCGGTTGCGATCACAACGCCTGCTTTATCTAGGTATTCGACTTTTAGACGTAGGCCGTCTATTTCTTGGTTGCTGTCGTTTAGCAACACGCCCTGCAGGGTGTAATAGGAGGAGTCTTCGTAGTTGTCTAATCGAGATAGACGAGGTTCTAGGGTGAGTCCTGGTTCGTCAAAAATAATGGGGATGTCGACTTCGGCGGAGATGGCGTCGGTGTCTGGTCTGTCTTCTGCGCCGGGCCCTGTGGCGTCTTCGGCGGAGCCGGCGTCTTCGGTGAGCTGTTGTACTTCAGTCCGGGTGGTGATCAGGTTCATGACGGGTCTAGCACCAACCAGAACCACCAGTGCGGCTACCCCTAGCCAAATAAGCCGCTTTCGTCCGTTGGCCTCTTGCTCTAGGGCGCTGATCAGCATGACGGACTCTGGGTTGCTGGGGTTGAGTTCTAGACAGCGCTTGGCTAGGGCAATGGCTTGTTTTTTGTCGTCTGGATCTTTGCGTTTGCCGTAGCGTTGGTCGTAGGCGTAGGTCAGGGTTTGTAGGGCTTCGAAATTGAGCGGGTCTAGGGCGTTGGCCTGGGTGAGTTCTTCGATGGCTTCGTCAGGACAGTTAAAGTCTAGATAGTTGCGACCGCGTTCAAGGTGGTCCTGGGCTTTTTGTTTGACGGCAGCAATGTCGTCTGGGCCTAAGCCAACTTCTGCGGCTAGGGCATTGAGACTCTCGGCCGTGATGGGGGCTTCCCAGTCAAGCAGCCGTTGAATGTATGTTTCGATGACGCGATCGCGACCCATAGGGACTCCCTTAACCTGATTATTTAGCCGCTGGTGTACACATTAGCAATACGCACTAAATTCTGAAATTACGGATAAAAGCGGGCAAGTTCTGAGCTGGGCGTATTGGCTCAGTAAACCCTTAACCTTAGACAGACTTTACATACCTTTCACGGGGCTCCCCTATTCGATTTCTGCGACAGACACTTTGTAGCGCCTATAGCCGCTTGCAATGGGGGTAATGATGCGAAAAGGACGGGTTTCTCCAGGCAGTAGGGCGGCGTCATTGGTGTTGATGACAAATACGTCTTCGGTCTGCAATAGCTGCTCGTTGTTGTCATAGAAGTCGGCCTTTAGCTTCAGTTCACGAATGGGTAACTCGCTGGTGTTGATAATCACCCATTCGGCATTAAAACTGGGTTTTGTGGCGCTGTCAGCGGCGGATTTGTCGTCCTGGACGGCCTTTTCGCTGCGGCTGGTGAGTTCAAAGCTAATGCCGTCAGGTTCTGGGGTTTCCCAGCCATAGTTGATGGGTGTGGGTGGCACATAGGTGTTACGGGCCAGGGACTGCTCAAGGTTGGTAACGCTCAGACGAATGGTAGCCAGGTCTGGGGTGACTCTTTGCAGCAGGTTAAAGGTGTGGGTGTCACCTGGACGAATGACAGCGTCAGTGTCAGCAACGGCGTCTTTGGTGGTGGTTGCGATCGCAAGGTCATTGCGGTCTAAAAATTCGACATTGAGGGTCAGTTTGCTAAATTCTTGGTCGCTGGCGTTAATAAAAACGCCCTGCAGCCGATAGTAAACTTCGTTTTCGTAGTCACCTAGCTCTGACACGCGGGCTTCTAGCATCAACCCTGGATGGTCAAAAATAACTGGAATGTCAACATCAGAAACAAAGTCAATCTCGATGCCGCCACCGGGCTCAACACTTTGACCAGGCTCATAGAGAGCCGACCCAGGAATCATTGAGCCCGGTGCCGGACCAAGTGGTGCTGGCGGCTTTGAGAATACGGGTAAACGGCTAACCCCCAACAGGCCGATGCTAAAGGTAGCGAGACCTCCGGCTAAAACAGTAATTTTTTGCTGGGTCCACTTTGAGGCTTGCTGCTTACCTTTAGCTGGGGTGTGCTCCAAAAAGCTGATAAGCACCATGGCTTCTTTGGCGTCGGGCTTGAGTTCAACACAGCGTTTGGCAATGAGTAACGCGGTTTGTTTATCGGCCCGTTCGCGGGTGCGGTTGTAGCGCAGACCGTAGACGTTGGCTAAGGCCTGGAGTATTTCTAGGTTGACGGGTTCTAGAGCCGCGGCCTGATTAAGTTCGTTAATAGCGTCATCTAGACAGCCAAATTCGATATAGCCGCGACCCCGGGTAAAGTGAGCCTTTGCCTGGATGCTAATGGCTTCTAGCTCACCGCTGGTAATCCCGACTTCCTCAGCAATCCTGGTGAGGGTGGCGCGAGTAATTGGCTTTTCCCAAGCCAATAGCCGTTGAATATAAGCTTCAATGATGCGATCGCGGCCCATAATTTACTCCGTCTCTACTCAATGCATTCCCTAGCACCGTTAGTAGATACGGATAAAAATGCGACTAAGTTCCATAAAGTCTTCGTGGCACCGCGTGTCACGAGTTAACCCAGCCAAATGTTGTTACAGTTCCAGCTCGACGCTTGTCTGAGAAGTGAATGCCAAGGGAGAATTGGCCGCCTGTCCAACAACCTGCTCAATGTCGGTCACACTGACACGAACGCTAATTAGCTCTGGCGTGATGCGATGGAACACTCTTAGCGGACGGGCATCTCCATGGCCAATTCTGGCCTCACCCTCTGTAACTGTCGCTTCATTTAACGTTGAGATTGGGTTGCCATTGCCGTCTAACAGCTCCACCTTGAGCGCCAGCTTTCTGATCGCCTGACCGCTGTCGTTAATGACCACACCATAAAATTTGTAATAGGGCTCACCCTTATATTCACCTAGTCGCGACAACCGAGGTTCAATAAACAAACCGGGGTGGCTAAAGGTAACAGGTACATTAGGGCCTGGGTCAAATTCTGATTCAACTTCTAACTCGGCATCCGCCGCCATAACAGTCTCTGAAGCAGAGTCAGAGAATATAGGAAAGCGGTCGATATTTGCCCACCCAATAGCGACAGCGGCCACGCCCCCCGTCAATACAACCAGTGACTGCGGTGTCCAGCGAGAGCGTTTTTGCTGTCTAAACGTGTGCCCCAAAAAGAGAACCAACAGCGCGATTCTTGTTTTTGTGAGTCGCGATATTTTTTTGGGGTTAAACAAAACTTCTAGAAAGCCAATCAAAAGAAAAATGTTTGGCTTTGTCTGTCGTGCTACGTCTTTGGGATCAGCATCACGCTCTAATGATTTAATTAAGGCCAGAGCTTCTTTATCATTGGGTTTTAGCTCCAAGCACCGCTGCGCGATCAACAGTCCATATTCTCTGTCGGCCAGACTGTTCTCCTCGGTGTAGCGCAGGTTGTGAATCTCGGCTAACGTGCGCAGAACTTCTAAATCAGCGGGGTTAAGAGATTTAGCCTGGTTAAGCTCATCAATGGCATTATCAAGACAGCCAAATTCAACAAAGTTACGACCACGAGTCAGGTGTGCCTTTACCTTGAGGTTAATGGCATCTAGCTCACCTTGGGTGATCCCCATCTCATTGGCAATCGCCTTGAGAATCGCAGGGGTAATTGGCTTATTCCATGCAAGTAAACGCTGAATGTAAGCCTCGATAATACTGGCGCGGCCCATGATTCACTCCCTTTTAGCGACTGCGAACAGATGTCCCTTTCGGACCATCTATAGAACAGTTAAACCAAATACGCTGATGGTATGCCCCATAGTTTGTTCCATCCTTAGTTATGCATTCGTCGTATCTCTTGTTAGATACGGATAAAATTCTGACTAAGTTTTCATAAAGACTCTGTGATGAAATCTTCATAATTCATCCGTAGTGGAAATCTATGGTCTAAGCCAAAATCTCAGCCCCTTTAGGACAATGGAATTAGCCACCTTGGGGTATCTAGCGACAATGCAGCGCTAAACTACAACGTGACTGTATAGATCCTGCTCAGGATTTTTTATATGGTCTAGCTGTGTTCTCGGTACGCCTGACGGTGTCTGTTACCCCTACCCCCGACCAATTACATTCCATCAAGGGCCAGCTTGATTTGGTATTGATTGCCCTAGAAACGCTTGTGGGCATTGGCTCAGAAGCAATTTTGGATCAGGCCAAGTCTCTACAGCTTGAGACATTGCTGTCAGACCGTGTGAGTCTGTGGCGACTGCGGCAGTCAAGCCCCCTGCGCAAGGGGCAGGGTCGCAAAAAGCTCGATGTGGACGAGGCCCGAGCATTGGTGCTAATTACGGCACAGCTCGCTAGCCAACATCGACCAGCCATTCACCAGGCGGTTAACGCCTTAGAAAAAGCGACAGCGGATGGGGCTCCTCCCCATCGAGTTGCAGTTCTGGGGGACTACCTCGACCGGTTTAGCAATACCTACAGCGAGCGGATGGAGGCAGAGGTCAAACCCAATACGCTAGAGCGACTGGCGTTTCAGCTGCTGATCGATCTGCTGTTTTATAGCAGCCCCAGTGGCCCTCAGCGACTTTGGCAAACACTTTTAGATCGAGCCGGAATAGACCGATAATGAGTGGGTCAAAAAAGCAATCTACTCAGCATGACTGCAGAGTTTCTTAAGGGGACCAATCTTTATCTAGTGGGCATGATGGGCTCTGGCAAAAGTACCATCGGCAAACAGCTAGCCCATACCCTCAGCTATCGCTTTATCGATACCGACGAGGTGATTGTGCAGGCAACCGGCCAGAGTATTAATCAAATTTTTGCCGATCAAGGAGAAGCCACATTTCGGGACATTGAAACCCAGGTGTTGGCTCAGGTTGCTCCCTATACTCACACGGTTATTGCCACTGGCGGTGGCATGGTGATCAAGCAAGAAAACTGGAGTTACCTACAGTCTGGCCTGGTGATGTGGATCAATGTGTCCGTGGATGAGCTAGTCGCTCGGCTTAGCCGCGATCGGTCGCGACCGTTGCTCAAAACTGACGACCTGCGCCATCAGCTGACAACGCTACTGGCGCAGCGCCAGGCTCGCTATGCCCAGGCCGATGCTACGGTGACTCATCAGCCAGGGGAAAAGGTGGATGCGATCGCATCCCGCATCCTCACAACCCTTCAAACCGTCGTTGCCGAAAACCCCGCCACCAGCACCACCATCAATCATTAACCACGTTTAGAGGCGTTCCATGGAACGCCTCTAAACCACGTTCCCTATCCCTTCAATCCCTCATGGAATCTGCCGCCAACCGCGTCCAAATTCTCAGCGAAGCCCTCCCCTATATCCAGCGATTTCGTGGCCGTACTGTGGTCATTAAGTATGGCGGTGCAGCGATGAAAGATAGCACCCTCAAAGACGATGTCATCCGCGATATCGTCTTTATGGCCTGTGTTGGCATTCACCCTGTCGTGGTTCATGGGGGTGGGCCTGAGATCAATACCTGGCTCAACAAACTCAATATTGAAGCCCAGTTTAAGGACGGACTGCGGGTCACCGATGCTCCCACCATGGACGTTGTAGAAATGGTGCTGGTGGGCCGGGTTAACAAAGAACTAGTGGGTCTGGTGAATGCTGCTGGTGGCAGTGCCGTTGGCCTCTGTGGCAAGGATGGCAATCTGATTACGGCCCGGCCCCACGCCGCCGAGGGCGTTGGCTTTGTCGGCGAGGTCACCCGCATCGAACCCAAGCTAGTCAAATCTTTAGTGGACGCCAACTATATTCCAATTATTTCCAGTGTGGCCGCCGATACTAACGGCCAACCCTATAACATTAACGCCGATACTGTCGCGGGCGAACTGGCCGCCGCCCTCGGTGCCGAAAAGCTGATTCTACTTACCGACACCCCCGGCATTCTGAAGGACTACCACGATTCCTCCACTCTATATAACAAGTTAGATATCCAAGAAGCCCGAGCCCTAATCGACTCCGGTATTGTTTCCGGCGGCATGATTCCCAAAGTCGCCTGCTGTGTCCGCGCCCTGGCCCAGGGTGTTAGGGCGGCCCACATCCTCGATGGACGCGTCCCCCATTCCCTCCTACTTGAAACCTTTACCAAAGGCGGCATCGGCTCCATGCTAGTCGCTTCACATCAAACGGCTTAAAATAGCTCCAAAGCTATTTCCCCCTCCCACACACCCACACGTCCTCTCCAACCTCAGATATGGCAGCTACCTGGTGGACTAAACTCAAGCAAAACTCCCTGGCCCGATTTGGCGCTACAGTTCTGATTATTTTCTATCTGACGGTAGCGTTTGCAGAGCTCACTGCGCCCTACGATCCCTATGAACAGCAGGCCAATGGCTCGCTGTTGCCACCGACAACCGTTTACTGGCGTGACCAGGTATCTGGCAGCTTTATCGGTCCCCATGTGTATCCAGTCACCCAGGGTCCAGTGGATATTGAAACCGGAGAACGAGAAACCGAAACTGATTTTTCTAACCCTTCTCCGATTCGACTATGGGTAAAAGGCTCTGAGTACAGACTCTTTCAATTTAGTCTGCCCTTTGTAAAAAGTATCTCCTTTGAAGACTCAATGCAGCTCGAAGAGGTAGAGCTCTTTAGAGGCATCACCTTTGACCGTCACTTATTTGGCACCGTTGGCGAGGGGAGATGGAATATTTTTGGCACCGATGAATCTGCTCGGGATCAGCTCAGTCGATTGATCCACGGGGGTCGTATTAGTCTCAGCATCGGTCTTGTAGGCATTATGATCACCTTTCCCTTGGGGCTGCTGGTAGGGGGTATTTCCGGTTACTTTGGTGGCACTGTCGATACGATCATCATGCGTCTGGTTGAGGTGATTATGACCATTCCGGGTTTCTTTTTGTTGGTCACCCTAGCAGCGGTATTACCAGCCGGGCTCAGCAGCTCTCAGCGCTTTTTACTGATTGTCCTAATTCTGTCGTTTATCGGCTGGACAGGTCTAGCCAGAATTATTCGCGGTGAAGTGTTATCGCTAAAAGAACGCACATTTGTTCAGGCAAGCCAGGCCATGGGTGGACGCTCGCTGCATATTATTTTGCGTCATATTTTGCCCCAGACGGCTACCTACGTGATTATCTCAGCGACGCTGGCAATTCCTGGCTATATTCTCTCTGAGTCGGCTCTGAGCTTTATTGGCTTGGGCATTCAGCAGCCAGATGCTTCCTGGGGCAACATGCTCTCGTCAGCCACAAACGCATCGATTTTGGTGCTACATCCCTGGTTAATTTGGCCTCCGGCAGCGCTAATTGTAATCACGGTACTGTGTTTTAACCTGCTGGGCGATGGTCTACGGGATGCCCTAGACCCACGTAGTTTGGAAGAATAATGGGCACGCTATCCTAAAGGCAATCGCAGCCGGTAACTCCTATGACGATTGCTACAAATAAGACTCTGACTCTTGAAGAGTATCTGAACTATGACGATGGTACAGATGCCCGCTATGAGTTGGTCAACGGGATATTAGCAGAAATGCCAACCGAGAGCCCGATTAACAAGACCATCGTCATGTGTTTGGTGAGTTGTTTTTTGCGGTTGGGGGTGACCTACTACCGACTTGCCATTAGTCATCAGCTAGAGGTTACGTCTGAGAAAGCATCAGCACAAGAGCCTGACCTAATAGTGCATTCGGAAGAGTCTGCTGCTGCAATTTTGCAGGATGGTAAATTGTTGCGGTTAGGGATGCCGCTACCGGCTTTGGTGGTAGAAGTAGTATCCAGCAGCGATACCGACCCGAAATCGCGAGAGCGAGACTATGTGGAGAAGCGCCAGGAGTATGGTTCACTTCAGGTGCCAGAGTATTGGATTGTCGATCCAGTAGCAGAAGTCGTTTTTGTTTTAACTCTGGTAGATGGAAACTATCAGGAACACAAGTTTACAGGTAATGAGATATTGATATCGTCTAGCTTTCCTGCAGTAGATTTAACGGCTGCTCTATTATTGCGAGCTGGCCTGTAACAGGATTTGATGACGGGCCTATCTTGCATCTTTAATACAAATATTTTCACTTTGAATAAGGAATTTTATGGGTCGCCTAAGCTTGTATCCAAAGTAATGTCAGGATCGCATGTATCAGCTATTGGAACTCGTCCATCTCATTTTGCTGTATGTAATGAGGTGGCTGCAGCCGTATCTGGGGCCAGTTTGTTTTATTTTGGCTTGGTCGGTCGTGGGCTTAGGTCTATGGCAGGTGATCGCAGCCACCCGTGATGGTGTTCAGCGAGCCCGAACGATGCATCGTATTCCATGCTCAGACTGTCGTTTTTTTACTAACCAGGCCGTTCTAAAGTGCGCGCTTCACCCGACAACGGCTATGTCAGAAGAGGCTATCGGCTGTGGCGACTTTGAAGTAGCCAACCCTACGATAGCTGCACATCAGCGGTTAAAAGCTTCGGACTAGAGCATCCTACAAAAACTCAACTCTGCTGAATACTGTTGCATTTGTCAGGTTAGTTAGGACAATCGATATCCCTAAAGGCCCCAAAATAAAACAGCTAACCTGACTCGCAATCGAACGAATGCATCCGTCGATTGCTATGGACGAGCTATTTAGCATTGACACCAAACTAACCAAAGACACTGGTTTCTTGAAGCGTTAGCTTGAATACATTAATTTTGCCTGAATTTACTGAGTCCTTTATAGGCTAGTCAAACTAAACCAAATATTCTGTAATTAGCCTGTTTTTTTGACGTGCTCGCAGCAATTGCGGGCAATCTGATGGGAAGAGCTGGCAAAAGGCTGGTTGAGTGTTTCTAAACGGTTGGATCGCTGGGTGGTTTCTAGGACGTCGCAATGATTTCGATTTTTATTTTGACTCACAATGAAGAACGAGACATTGCTGCATGTATTGAGTCAGCTCTGGTTTCGGATGACATTATTGTGGTCGATTCGATTAGTTGCGATCGCACCCTAGAAATCGCTCAGCGCTATCCTGTTCGTATTGTTCAGCATGGCTTTGAAAGCCACGGCAAACAGCGCACTTGGATGCTGCGCAATGTGCCCACCAAGTATGAATGGGTCTATATTTTAGAAGCCGATGAGCGCATGACACCGGAGCTATTTAGCGAGTGCGCCGCCGCCGCTAAATCACAGAAACACGTGGGCTACTACGCGGCCGAGCGCGTTATGTTTATGAATCATTGGATTCGCTATAGCACCCAGTACCCGCGCTACCAGCTCAGACTGCTAGATAAACAAAACGTATGGTTTGACGACTACGGTCACACCGAACGCGAAGTGTGTGACGGCTCCACCGGATTCCTCAAAGCCACCTATCCCCACTACACCTGTAGCAAAGGCTTTGACCGCTGGATTGAAAAACACAACCGCTACTCCAGCGATGAGGCCGTTGAAACCATCAAACAGCTCTCAGACCATCGTGTAAACTGGCGCTCCCTACTTTTTGGGTCCTCTGAAGTAGACCGCCGCCGCGCCTTAAAAGATCTATCCCTGCGGCTGCCATTTCGACCATTGGTGCGGTTTGTCTACATGTACTTTTTTCTAGGCGGCATTCTTGACGGTCGAGCCGGCTTCACCTGGTGTATGCTCCAGGCCTTTTATGAGTATCTAATCACGCTTAAAGTGTGGGAACTGCAGCATGGCTACACCAGCGATGTTGGGTTGCCTGACAATCAACCCGATCTTCCAGCAAAAAAATTAGCGAGATCCACGTAGATCCATATCAGGGCGCACGGCTGCCCTCAATCTCCGGTCCAGCGCTAGCGAATGGATTCTGTCATGGGCTCTGGGGTTTCAAAATAGCAGTGTTGACTGAACGGTGGGAAAGCTAAGCATACGATTCACAAGGAAACGACTTACCCGTTTTCTATTTGTTTTTTGCTTAACGCATTACCAGAAGCAAGTTCAAAGCCTCTGAGTATAGTTATATGCTGACCCAGGCCCAATCTTCTCTATCAAAGTATTTGCTAACGGTTGCTCAGCAGCGTCGTACCGGTGAGTTGACAGTAAATACAGCCACCCATGAACCCTGGAAGCTTTATTTCTATTCGGGGCGATTAATCTATGCCACAGGGGGGCAGCACTCTGTGCGGCGCTGGTATCGAGCACTGCGGCAGCATAGCAATCAGTTTGACAGTAGCTGGTTTACTACCATGCGTACCCCAGCTGACTATTGGGAAGTCGACTTTATCAATCAGGCTGTCCAACGTCAGCATATTTCGTTAAGTCAGGCTAAAGCCACGATTCAAAGCATCGTGGATGAGGTAATTTTCGCTTTGGTGGGCTACTCGACTGGCAGCGATATCCAGTGGCACCCCAATCGGATAGTGGCTCAGCAGATGGTGTTTTTATCTGTGCAGCGGGCATTAGTGCGATCGCAACAAATTTATGACAGCTGGCCTGCCACGGTTAACGACCATATGCCCAATGTCAAAGCCCATGAATTGCCATATCTATCGCCGATTGTCATTAATCCAAAGGGGCTGCACATCCATCTTTCCACCGCCCGATATAAACGGTTAAGCCGATGGATGCAGGGCAACATTACCCTTTGGGATATGGTCGCCCAAACCCAGCATTCACTGCCCGATGTGATTAAGCTAATGCTGCCCTTCATTTATCAGGGCTGGGTAGACCTACAGTCAATTCCAGATATTCTGGCCCCGTACATCCCCCCTCGCTCTGCGGCCACTAAAGGATTAACTAAGGGCTTAGTTGCCTGTATTGACGACAGCCCGTTGGTTAGCAAAGTTATGGCTGAATTTGTTCAACCACTAGGGTACGAAGTCCTTCCCATTACGAGGCCAGTCGAACAAATTTCTATCCTGACTCAACATCAGCCCGACCTAATCTTTCTAGACATCACCATGCCTAACATCAGCGGCTATGAACTTTGTAAGTTTTTACGCCGCACTGCCGAATTTTACAAAACACCGATTATCATTTTGACGGGACGAGACGGGGTGATCGACCGCATGCGGGCCAAGATGGTGGGTGCCAATGATTTTTTAGCCAAACCCCCAGACCCAGAAAAAGTTGCTCAGCTTCTGGATAAACATATCCCTGATGCACAGTCATGATGAGTTGTCGAGGGGCAAGTTTTGAACTGGCGCGCTTTAGCTTGGGTTAGGTTAGTTGAAGTGGAACTAACTTATAAACTCAAAACTTGCCCATTGCCCATTCCCCATCGCCCCCATACAATTAACACCTGCACAATTACTACTGACCTCTCAACGCATGGCTAGCTCCCAGCCCAACGATCAAAACCCTCGCGAAATTCGCGCCGCTCGCCTACAAAAAGTGAGTGATTTGAAACAGCTGGGTCTGAATCCCTACGCCTATAGCTGGGATATCAGCCATCAAGCCGCAGCCCTTCAAGAAAAATTTGTTGATTTACCCAATGGTGAAGAGGCAGATTTTAAGGTTAGTATGGCCGGTCGCATTATGATCCGACGGGTGTTTGGCAAACTGGCCTTTTTTACCCTCCAAGATGAAACCGGGTCTATTCAGCTATTTCTAGATAAAAAGACCATCCAGTCAGCGATGGCTGATACAGATGAACAGGCGTTTACCCACCTTAAACAGCTCACCGATGTCGGCGATTTTATCGGTGTTAAGGGCATTATCAAGCGCACTGATAAGGGGGAGCTTTCTGTCAAAGTGAGCACCTACGCCATTCTTACCAAATCTCTACTACCTTTGCCTGATAAGTGGCACGGGCTCACCGATGTGGCCAAGCGCTATCGTCAGCGCTACGTCGATCTGATTGTTAACCCTGAGGTTAGAAATACATTTCGTACACGAGCACAAATTACCGCCTCGATTCGGCGCTATCTCGACGAGCAGGATTTCATTGAAATTGAGACCCCGGTGCTACAGGCTGAGCCAGGGGGGGCAGATGCACGACCATTTGTGACCTATCACAATACTCTAGACATGCAGCTCTATTTGCGGATTGCTACAGAGCTACACCTCAAGCGGCTAATTGTGGGCGGATTTGAGCGGGTCTTTGAAATGGGTCGCATCTTTCGCAATGAAGGGATTTCCACCCGTCACAACCCGGAATTTACCTCAATCGAGCTATATCAAGCCTATGCCGACTATCACGACATGATGGATATCACAGAGGCTCTGATTGTCAACGCCGCAGAAGAGGCCCTGGGCACCACTCAGATCACCTATCAGGGAGACGCCATAGATCTCAACACTCCCTGGCAACGCATCACCATGCACGACGCCGTTCAGGAACAAACCGGTGTTAACTTTGCTGAGTTTGCCGACGTAGAGACCGCTAAAGCAGCGGCTAGGTCGGCCGGGTTACACGGCATCGATGACTGCGCTACCATCGGCCACATCCTCAATGAAGCGTTTGAGCAAACGGTGGAGCCCACATTGATACAGCCGACGTTTATTACTGACTATCCGGTGGAAATTTCGCCATTGGCTAAACCCCACCGCGATAAGCCCGGCCTGGTAGAACGGTTTGAGCTGTTTATTGTTGGTCGAGAGACCGCCAATAGCTTTTCTGAGCTGACGGACCCTGTGGATCAACGTCAGCGTTTAGAAGCTCAGGCTGAGAAAAAAGCAGCCGGTGATTTAGAAGCCCAAAGTTTGGATGAGGATTTTGTAACAGCCCTAGAATATGGTATGCCCCCTACAGGGGGTATGGGTATGGGGATCGACCGTCTGGTGATGCTCCTGACCGATTCTCCCAGCATCCGCGATGTCATTGCATTCCCACTACTAAAGCCCGAACAGGGAGGAAGTGATTAGTCAATTGGGCCAAACTGATTAAACTATAGGGGAAGCTGTTGAGGGCAAACTAATGTCGTCGCAGTTTGGCAATGCGTTTGCCTTCTCTAGCTCGTTATACCGCAAAGGCTTAGCAACTCCCGTTAAATTATAATTTTGGCTAACTCATATAAATAACTATGGCTCAGTCGTCTGCAGATAGTACGTTGGCCCGTTTGTCGCAGGGCACAACGCCCGGTCGTCTTAAGGCTCAGGTTCAGCATTTGTCTAAGCCTAGATTTATTGAGCTGCTAGAGCTGATCATTCAAGAATTTGAGTACTTTCTCAAGGCGATCAACTTAATTAATAATCAATCGTTAGAAACGCTTCTAGAGGAGTTGCTGGAGGCGTTCACCTTAAAGATTGGCCAAATTCTTCAGGCTGACCGTACTACTATCTTCATCGTAGACCACGAAAATCAAGAACTGTGGTCAAAAATTGCTCAGGGTGAGGGAGAAAAAGCCGTTGAAATCAGGATACCGATAGATAAAGGGATTGCTGGCTATGTGGCTGAAACTCGTAAAACTCTCAACATTCCCAGTGCCTACGACGATCCTAGATTTAATCGAGCGACGGATGAGGAAACGGGCTATCACACTAAAAATATTTTGTGCATGCCCATCTTCAGCAATGGGGTCAATGTTGTCGCTGTCGTTCAACTCCTGAATAAAATCGGGGGTGCGCGATTTACCCACCAAGATGAAAAGGAGTTTGAATCCTTTGCGCGCTCCATTGGGGTGTTACTGGAAAGTTGTAATTCGTTTTATACAGCCGCCCGTACTCAGAAGGGGCTTAACGCACTGCTTAATGCCATTTCTTCGTTGGAGCAAAGTTTGGAGTTAGAGATAACGCTCCAATCAGTGATGGCAGAAGCCCGCAAACTCATGCAGGCAGACCGCAGTACCCTGTGGCTGATGGAGGGTAACCAGCTGTGGTCTAAGGTACCCAGCGCTGATGGCATGGAGCAGTTTGAGCTCCGTCAGGCCAATGATAAAGACAGCATTGTGGGCTATGTTGCCTCCACAGGCGAGACCCTAAATATTCCTGATGCCTATAGAGACAGTCGGTTTGATAAATCAGCTGATGAGCGCACTGGCTATCGTACCCACAGCATTTTGTGTATGCCCGTTTTTGACTCATCGGGCAAAATCATGGGGGTGACCCAGCTGATTAATAAAATGCAGGGGGCGTTTACCCGGTCTGATGAATCGTTTATGCGGGCGTTTAATACACAGGCGGGGATTGCGCTTGAAAATGCTCAGCTCTATGAAAACGTGCTGGTGGAAAAGCAATATCAGAAAGATATTCTGCAGAGTCTTTCTGATGCGGTTATTTCGACAGACATGGGTGGCCGGATTGTCACGATCAATGAGGCAGCGTTGAGCCTACTGGGCTGTCCGACTGAAGAAGCGGCCATCAGTGCCGGGACTTCTTTGGAAGACTTGCAAAAGACCTGGGAAGATAAACTGACGGGGCGGCTAATTTGGGAAGTCGTTCCAATTGAGAATTTGCGATCGCGACTGGCCGACAGTCTAGAGTTTGGCACACAGCAATATGTACCAGAACAAACCCTACAGGTGGCCATCGCCACTGTTGAAGAACAGCCCGTCCTGCTAGTACCGGCTGAAATCCGTCGTAAAACCTCCACATTTTTTCCTAGAGAGACCTCTGACAATGAGGATACCTACTATCCTTGGGGTCACACCGCCGCCGCCGTCACGGCACCGCAAAACTTACATCAGCTTGAACACAGTATTAACCTGACTGTAAATCCCCTCACTGAGCCGGAAGGCGGGGTGAGGGGCGGTCTAGTGGTGCTTGAAGATATCAGCCAGGAAAAGCGGATGAAGACCACCCTCTATCGCTATATGACCCCCAGCGTGGCCGAGCAGGTAATGGCCCTAGGGGAGGATTCTCTGATGGTGGGCAAACGGCGCGATGTCACCGTTCTATTCTCCGATATTCGTGGCTACACCACACTGACAGAGAGTCTCGAAGCCTCTCAGGTGGTGTCTATGCTCAACGAGTATTTTGAAACCATGGTAGAGGCTGTCTTTAACCATGAAGGAACTCTGGACAAGTTTATCGGCGATGCCCTGATGGCTGTCTTTGGTGCCCCGCTGCCTCTAGAAAACCACGGTTGGTCGGCGGTACAGGCTGCCTTAGATATGCGAGAGCGCCTGGTACACTTTAACCGGCTGCGACGCACCAACCAACAGCCAGAAATCAATATCGGGATTGGATTAAGCTCCGGGGAGGTGGTTTCAGGCAACATCGGCTCTCACCGCAAGATGGAGTACACAGTCATTGGCGACGGGGTAAACCTGAGCGCCCGGCTTGAAGGAGTCACGAAACAGTACGGCTGCGACATTGTCTTGAGCGAACACACCTATGACTGTTGCCGAGATCTAATTTGGGTCAGGGAACTAGACCTAACGCGGGTAAAGGGAAAAATGAAACCCGTTAAAATCTACGAGCTAATTGGCAATCGGCACCAAGAGCTAGACAAACGGACGCAGGAATTTTTAGCCCTCTATAAGCTCGGACGTAGAGCTTACACATCTCGAAACTTTGAGCAGGCGCTAAAAATCTTTACTCAGGCCCAAGCCATGCAACCCCGCGATAAAGCGGTGGCGATTCATATTGATCGGATTCATGGGTATTTAGCTGCCCCACCTCCCCCCGACTGGGACGGGGTCTACGTGATGACCACCAAATAGGGTGGGGGGGGGGTTTTTTTTGGGTTGGGGGTGGGGTGAGACAAAAAAAAACCAAAGAAAAAAACAACAACCCCACAAAAAAAGGGGGGGTTTTGAGAGGGTGGGGGGGGGGGGGGAGGGAATAAAAAAAA
>JBCDIX010000022.1:0-93731 GCA_038748405.1 Cyanobacteria bacterium P01_H01_bin.21
AAACCCATCCCACCCCATGGGCAGTTTGTCGTCATGTTCGATCCTGGAGATTTAGCTGCTAGCCAATAAATTCGGTTGCTCTATAGACTACAGGGATGGGTTGTTTTGTGGCTTGACAGCTAAACCCATCCCACCCCATGGATAAAGGGTGGCACGATACATCAACAAAGTAGAACGCTATGATTGATTCGGGCATCATAAAACCTAATCAAGTGCTCAGCCATGACCATCTCTTTAGCAAAAGGTACGACATCTATCCACCAGCAGCACAATGCAACCTGGCGAGATTATGCTGCCTTGCGAGATAGCACCAATTGGCGCAAGATTGCGTTTTATCAAGGGTGGCTCTGGGCTGATATGGGTAAAGAAGGACCAAATCATGCATCGTTTAGCGATTTGGTAACGGCAATTTTCTTTATCTGGGCGTTCTTACATCCTGACGAAACCTTTCAATCCTACGGGCGCTGTCTAATTGAGAAGCCAGAAACACAAGCCTGTGCACCAGACTTGGTTCTTTACAAAGGGGACAATATTCCCAAATGGCAATCGGGCGAACCTCGACGAATTAGTACAACTCGCCATCGTCTACCAGACTTAGTGGGCGAAATTGGTGACACCACCCTCAGTTTAGATTTAGATGAGCAAAAACAACTCTATGCCAGTTTAGGCATCTTGGAATATTGGGTTATTGATGTGAAGGGAATGCGGCTATTTGCATTTGGTCTAACTGAGTCAGATGGCTATCAAACCATTGAGGTCTCACAGGTTTTACCAGGGCTAAGACTTTCACTAGTGGAACAAACACTCGAAAGATTGGCAACAGAGACTAACACTGCTGCTGCTAACTGGCTGAGACAACAACTGCAGAATTAGATTTAGTTATTCGAAAGCTGGACTTTAATTTCCTTAGCTCTTGATATTCGACAAAATAGTCTCAATCCGTCGATCGGGAATAAGCCATATCCCTGCCACACCTGCATAGGCCATACATGCAACCAAAGGCGCAGCAAACGACATGGGAATCGCCACAATATAAGCAAGTATGGAAAATTTGCCTTTTATATTTCTACCTAACGCTTTAGCCAGAATTGAGTTATTTCCTGGGTGAGCCAGCAAAACACGACTCAAAACAGCATAAGCCACTGAAGACGCTAAAAGAACAAACCCGTATAGCCCTACCGGTAAAGCAGCAAAACTGTTCTCCCCCATCCACCCGGTTACAAAGGGAACTAGCGACAACCAAAACAACAAATGGAGATTTGCCCAAAGTATTTTGCCATTGACACATCTTGTCGCTTGAAACAGATGATGATGGTTGTTCCAATAAATCCCTAGATAAAGGTAGCTCAACCCATAGCTGAGAAACGTCGGCCACAGTGGCTGCAAAGCGGTTAGCTCGGCAGCATGTGGCACTTTTAGCTCTAGCACCATGATGGTAATGATAATTGCCATCACACCATCACTAAATGCTTCTAAACGACCTGTTTCCATTGGGTTCTATACTCCTTGACATCAAAGCCAACTCATAGAAAATCACCACAGAAAAACGGTCGGCTAGACGTTTGCCAAATGTCGATTCACAAACTGCACACAGATTGAGCCTTCGCCAACACCAGAGGCAACCCGCTTGACTGAGCCATGGCGCACATCACCCACTGCAAAAATACCTGGTACGTTTGTTTCTAATAAGAAGCGATCGCGATCTAAAGGCCAGGATAATTTTTCAGGAATATCGGGACCGCTATAGATAAAGCCTCGCTCATCTCGTTGCACAACACCATCTAGCCAGCCGGTACTAGGTGTTGCCCCAATAAAGATAAACAGTGAGTTGGTCTTAAATGTCTTCACCTCATCCGTCTGCGAATCTTTTACTAAAATCTCTTCTAGCCGGTCACCTCCCTTCGCTTCAACCACACTGTGAAACGGCATCACTTCAATATTGCCAGTCTCGGCAATTTGGTCAATCAAATACTGCGACATACTCTTAGTCAGTGACTCGCCTCGTACTAACATCCGCACCTTGCGAGCATACTTTGAGAAATACATGGCCGCTTGCCCTGCTGAGTTGGCACCACCTATCACATAGACATCCTCATCTTTGCAGGCCGCTGCCTCAGTCTGGGCTGCGCCGTAGTAAACGCCAGCCCCTGTAAACTGTTCTACACCTGGCACCGTCAGCCGTCGCCAGGCCACACCCATGGCTAAAATCAGCGCATGACAGCTAATGTCACTGCCATCTGATAACGTCACAATGCGATAGTTGTCTTCTAATCTAATTCCTGTGACTTCCTGGGGAGTTAAAATCTCCACGCCAAACCGTTTGGCCTGAGTGACGGCCCGTCGGGCTAAATCACTTCCACTTAGACCCACGGGAAAACCTAGATAGTTCTCAATACGAGAGCTGGTACCTGCCTGTCCACCGGGGGCCTCTCGCTCAATCATGACAGTACGCAGCCCTTCTGAGGCACCATACACTGCTGCGGCTAGCCCTGCCGGACCACCACCCACAATCACCAGGTCATAAAACGGTTTTTCTGCCTCAGTTTGCATCCCCACCTGCTGGGCCAGGTCAGCCGTACTGGGCTTTACTAACTTCTCACCGCTGGGTAACAGCACAAGCGGCAAGCAGGGGTTATCCCTCTCGCCAGCATAGGTGACTAGCTGCTGAGCTTCTTGATCAGACTCAATATCTAACCAGCGATAGGGAACCTGGTTTCGTGAGAGAAAATCTCGTAGCGCATGGGAATCTGGTGACCAGCGATCGCTAATGACCTTGACTCCCTGAAATGTTGGCTTAAATGTTGCCTGCCAATCTTGCAGTAAATCATCCAATACCGGATAAAGCTTCTCCTCCGGCGGGTCCCAAGGCTTTAATAAGTAATAGTCTAGCTGGGCAGTATTGATGGCATCGATAGCTGCATTAGTGTCTGCATATGCCGTTAATAATGCTCGCTTAGCCGCCGGGAAGATATCTACCCCCTGATTCAAAAACTCAACACCGCTCATTTCCGGCATCCGCTGATCGGCCAAGAATAACGCTACCGTATTGCCGCGCAACTTCAGTTGCTGAGCTGCTTCTAGTGCTGTTGCACCTGAGTCGACCCGCACAATGCGAAAGCGCTCTCCATACTGCTTACGCAAATCACGGGAAATCGTCTGTAGTACCGCGGGATCATCATCAATGGTCAGAATGACAGGCTTATCCATGGGGCAATGGCTAATTCGTTTCTCGCATTCTTACAAATTCTAAGCCTTATTGACATGAGAATACTCCAGAGCACTGTCTTAGCAGTTTAATTTTGACGGAGTTCGAAGATCTAAAATAGTTGAAGGCTCATGCATTCCCGTGAAAAACGATATCTCAAGCTATTTTGGCTATGCTAGTTCTGGATTGAGTGGCTACTTCGACAGCTGCAACTAAGCGATAGCACACTATGATCTTATCGTCTTGTCTAAAATTGTCTTTTTTACCAGAACTGTATGGGTACGACTAAACAATTTGAAGAGCAAGGGTATGTGATTTTGACAAACCTTTTCACCCAAGAAGAGGTCTGTCAGCTTACTTATATCGTTGACCACATCTACAGTCAGTGGGAAAAAGAAAATCATGAAGCACTGATTGAGCAGCAGCTGATCAACATGCACTCGCTCACACATCCTAACTATTTTCAGAACTGCAGCCAGAAACGAATTGAGTTCTTCAATTTACTCTCACCGATCAAACTCATCAATGCATTAGATAGCCTCTTTAATACCGATATTTATTTTCACAATACGCAACTCTTTTTTAATCCGCATAACAAAGAGAAACAGCCTTACTGGCATCGTGATCTGCAATACAGTCCTATTGATGACAGTGTGCAGGCCGCCGAACATAGCAAGATGCTCAGCCTGCATGCACGAATTCCCCTTGTTGCAGAAAAAGGAGTAGAACTTATCCCTGAAACCCATAAACGCTGGGATACTGAACTAGAAAGAAATGTGCGATTCGAGCTGAATGGCCATAGAAATCATGACCCCCTACCTGAGTCTGTCTTAGTTGAGCTTGCACCAGGAGACGTCTTAATTTTTAACGCTCAGATGATTCATCGAGGCAACTATGCTTTAAACTCCACTCGCAAAGCCTTAGACCTCTGTGTTGGCAGCCCCCACCCTTTAGTGGAAAGATTTCTAGACCCAACAGGTCTACCCACTGACACAGAAATGAAACTTATCCATAATCGCGTCTGGTATGACCTAGCACGCAAAATCGCTGCCGACAAAAGTTAGCCACCTATGCCAACAGCTGTCGATAGCATTTAGGCGTAACCCCTAAAGCTTTTGAGAATACGGTTGTCATATGACTTTGACCACTAAACCCACAGTCCAAAGCGATTTGAACAATCGGCTGATTTGTTTTTGCCAACAACTCCTTAGCTCGTGCTAACCGGCAAGCCATCACCCATTTGTGTGGCGATTGACCAGTAGCCAGCTTAAATCCTCTAGCAAAACAAGAAGAAGACATCCCCACGGCAGCCGCTAACGATTCCAAAGATAAATCCTCACATAGATTCGACTCAACAAACTCACGCAGTCGCTCTAACTCAACACTAGAGAGTTTTCTAGTCTGAGCTTTTACTTCACACTTAGACAACAACGCCAACACCACATGGGTGGCAAACTGTCCTGCCAACGACTCAAAATACAGCCGCCCGCTGTGCTGAGCTTGCATAAACTGCCGAGCTGCCCGCCCAATCGCTGTCACATGCCGATCCTTTAAATGCGACAGCCGACGCAGCTCCACCGACCGCTTTCCAGCAACATCGGCACTATGTGCATCTAACAACTCTGGCGATATCCCAAAAATCAAATATTCACCACCCACTGCTGATGCCGAAAACGTATCACAACCAGCAGGTGTAAACGCAAACGTATTGGCAGGAGCATGATAAGCCGCCACCCGATCACTCGCAAACGCATGATGTCCCCGCTGTGACTCTGGCGCAAAACCCAGAATATGCCATCTGGGCACATACCGTACCTCATAAGGCTGTCTCGGGCACAGCTCCACAAACACATGCTCTCCCTCAAATCGTCGCCCATACACAGGCGGAATCATCGGCAATTCCCTATTAGTCATCGCACCAAAATTTAAAAAACCAAAATTTGAAAGACCTACCCCTACAATCTGCCTATGGTAGTACCCACAAATTTTCTTAGTACAGACCCATGATCCATTTTCCTCAACAGCTCAGAGCTTTATCCAAATTCGACGGCCCCTTCGACGCCCATAAACTCACCGCCCAAAACTGCAACATCCTCTTCGCCAGTTATCCTGCCGGAACCAAAATTTCACCCCATAACCACAACACCGACAATATTGGCGTCATTACCCAAGGCGAACTAATTCTGATTATGGATGGACAAGAAAGTCGTTATCAGCCAGGCGACTGGTATCACGTCCCTGCTCAGGCAGTCCACGCAGCACGGTTTGAACAAGAAACCTCAGAAATTGAATTCTGGTTTGAAGTGGATTAAAGAGAGAGTACTTAGTGAAGCTGCATTCAGTTATCCAGCCCCCTAAATCCCCCAATAATAGGGGACTTTCAGATTCACCTGAGAATTATATAAACAAAAGGTTTTCTCTATGAGATTCCGACTAGTTGAAACAAGAGAAACAGCACAGCAATAACCTGTCCCTTTTTTAATTTTTCTGGAACGCGTTCCAAAAAATTAAAAATCACCCAACCGTACCTCCCACCCCCACCAACATTCACAACATCACAACGACACCCTCTCACGAGGGTTGTAGGGCGGCGTCCCGCCCTGCCCATTGGGGTGTGGGGCACTCGGAGGAGCCCCACGCAGCACTTCAAGCTATCTCCCAACACCACAAAAAATACACCCCCTAACCCCTCACCTAACCTAAACTGAGCAAAACCCCTCTGCTCCATATGAACCGCAAACTAACCCAAGGCCCGGTCGGCAAACAACTCCTCACCCTAACCATCCCAATGGTCTGGGGCGTCTTTGCCATCATCGCCTTCAACCTAGTCGACACCTACTTTGTCGGCCAGCTCGGCACCGCCCAACTCGCCGCCATGAGCTTCACCTTCCCCGTCGTCATGACCTTTGGTAGCCTTGCCATGGGCCTTGGCATCGGCGCATCCTCCGTTATCGCCCGCGCCATCGGCGAAGGCGACCTCAGCCGAGTCCAACGCTTTACCACCAATAGCCTTACCCTTGCTGTCACCGCCGTTGTCATTTTCGTTAGCCTGGGCCTACTTACTATCGACCCACTCTTCAAAGCACTCGGAGCAGGTCCAGACGTACTCCCCTATATCCATGACTACATGCGTATCTGGTACTTTGGCATGGTCTTCCTGGTTGTGCCGATGGTTGGCAACAGCGCCATCCGCGCCGCAGGCAACACCCTGACGCCGAGTATCATCATGACCCTGTCTGCCGCCGTCAACATTATTCTTGACCCCTTATTAATCACTGGAGCCCTTGGGTTTCCTCGCCTTGAAATCCAGGGTGCCGCCATCGCCACCGTCATCGCCCGCGCCACCACTTTAGTCGCCGCCCTACTCGTCCTTCGCTTTAAAGAAAATCTTCTCTCCGCTCAATTCCCTAACGTTAACGAAACTCTCTGGTGTTGGAAAGACATTCTTACAGTTGGCCTCCCTGCTGCTGCGGCTAGCATGATCAGCCCCATCTCCATTGGCGTCATCACCAGTTTTCTCTCGATTCATGGCCCCGCCGCCGTTGCTGGGTTTGGTGTGGCCTCTCGATTAGAGTCATTTGCCTTAATTACTGTTATGGCGCTGTCGGCCAGCATGGGACCGTTTATTGGCCAAAACTGGGGTGCCCAAGAGTTTGATAGGGTACGACTCGCTATGCGTCAGAGCTTTTTATTTTGTGTTGGTTGGGGGCTGTTTATGGCCATTGTTTTAGGTTTGGGTGGCCGACCGCTGGCGACCTTATTTAATCAAGACCCTAATGTGGTGGCTGTCGCTAGCCAATATCTATGGTTAGTCCCCATTAGCTATGGGACTGCAGGTATTATTCAGGTGAGTAGTTCCGCATTTAATGCCATGGGCAAGCCAACACCGTCTATTGTCATGACAATTGCTCGGATGTTTGTTCTATATATTCCGCTGGCTTACATTGGCAGCCGTATCGCAGGGCCAACAGGGATTTTTGTGGCGGCACTGGTGTCAAATTTAGTAGTCGGTGTAGGCGCCTATTGCTGGAATCGTAAAGTGTGCTTTGAACCAGTCACTATTCAGACAGCACCTCAAGAGGCGTTGAATCGGTAGTATAAAAACTCACCGAAGAGAAAGCACTAGGGTTAAATCCTCAGAGCTACGAGTGTTTATGAGATATGGTCGTAGCGTTTCACGATCAAACTTGTGCAGGCAACCCTTCTAATAGACGCGCTGGGAGCTGGGCCACCGCTCGCTGAAACGGTGTAGGGTCATCCAAACCACGAGATAAAATTAATGAGCCTTGGATAGTCATGACGGCATCTTCACCGCGTTGCTGGGCGAGATCAGGAGCTAAACCAGCGTCTGTTAGCACCGATGCGATCGCATCCACCAACGTCTGTAGCCGCACCTTGAGCGCATCCTGAAACATATCCCGCGCTCCCCCTGTAGTCAGAGAAGCCAACAGACAAGGCTGCTCTCCCGCTTCATAGAGATCGGAGATGCGATCGCACATTCTTTGCAACCGGTCTAACGGCTTCCCATCCTCCTGCAGTGGACCCACAATATTATCCACCATCCACCGACCTGAGTAGGCCAGCGTCTCCTCTACCATCTGCGCCTTCCCACCCGGAAAGTGATGGTAGAGACTGGCCTTGCCTAACCCAGTAGCCTCAGCAATTTTTGCCAGACTGACACCGTCATATCCATGATGACGAAATAGTCGAAACATTACTGGCAGATAGGTTTCACGCGCCACAAACAATCACCAAATCTAAATTTTACCCTCCTTCACAGTGGCTCCTGCAAAAGAACCGCCTCTAAAAGAAAAGCTATTGACATTGTACCGTTCGTTCGGTACAAATAGTTAGACCGATCGTTCGGTATACACATCAAATAATCAACCATTTGGAGCTAAGCCATGCCAACCCTTTACGGCCATCCCATGTCAGGCAACAGCTATAAAGTCAAACTTATGCTTAGTCTGCTGGGTATTGATTATGAGTGGGTCACCGTAGACCTACTCAAGGGCGAACATCGCCAGCCAGCCTTTCTGGCTCTCAATCCCTTTGGCCAGGTGCCGGTGCTGACCGATGGTGACATTGTGTTCGCCGACGCCCAGGGCTCGCTGGTGTATCTCGCTCGTCAATATGACAACAACGGCTCCTGGCTACCAACCGAGTCTGTTGCCCTGGCTGAAGTCATCCGCTGGCTGTCTATTACCACCGGAGAAATTCGCCAGGGTCCTGAGTCGGCTCGTTTGTATCATCTATTTGGTGCCAAAGCTATTAACATCGAACGAGCTACGGAAAAAGCCACCTTTATTCTCAATCAGCTCGAACAGCATCTAAGCAGCCATCCATGGCTCGTCGGTGATACTCCTACAGTTGCCGATATTGCTGCTTTTCCCTATGTCGCTCTTGCCCCCGATGGTCAGATCGATCTCTCCCCATATCCCCATGTGCTGTCCTGGATTGAGCGCGTTAAGCAACTACCCGGGTTTATAGGTATGCGAGGAATCGAATCGCCAACCGTTACGGCCTAATTGCATTAGGGCCTAATACGAAAACAATTTTGTAGGGTCGTTCCATGGAACGACCCTACAGCCATCGATGCAGCAACAGCCCACAAGCCAAAATTGCTGAACTAGAAAACAGGCCCGGACTATCTCACAGTAGCTGCTCTACTAGCCCCATCATGGTTAGCCCAGCCACTAAGCCAATGGAGCTGCTGCTGGTTTTGAGACTCAGCTGTGGTAACAGCTCATGGAGAACAACAAACAGCATACCGCCAGCGGCAACAGCCATGCCCACCGGTGCCACCGTTGCGCCTAAGCCCACTAACGTAACCCCGAGCAAACCACCAAGGGGCTCTAACCAACCAGACACAGCAGCCAAAGCCAGCGCAACACCCAGGCTATGCCCCAGCTGTCGCAAGGCCAGAGCCACCATCAATCCTTCAGGTAAATTTTGCAGCGCCACCCCTAAAGCAATGCTGGCATCGTGGGTTGACTCTACACCTAACCCCACGGCCAATCCTTCTGGGAAATGATGCAGAGCAATCGCCAGGACAAATAACCATAGGTGACGCGCCTGAGTCTGGTGTTCTGAGTCAGATTTAGAAAATACCGTCTCAAGACCATAGAACAGCCCTGCCCCGACGACAGTTGCACCGATAATTGTGCCTGTGCCGACACCATAGCCTGCTGAGTGGCCAGCCATTACCCAGGCCGGTATCAATAGTGAAAATGCCGCCGCTGCTAGCATGACGCCACTACCGATGCTTAGCAATAGCGTTTTCCAACGCTCGCTGAACCGCGATGTAAACAGCACCGGCACGGCCCCTAGCCCAGTGCCAAAGCTAGCCAACAGGCTTAAGGCTACGCCATCGTTTACAACATCAGACGTCACACTAGACCAGGATTGAGAGAGTTGCTCCATGGGAAACCTCCAACTCAGGTTTCTATATTAACTCAAACTCATTACGAGTACGTGTGAGATTAATCACATCCTTTGGACCAGCCGATAGCATCAGTCTCAAAGAGATGGGGCAAAAGCAGAACGATTACGCGTTAACCGGTTACTCCTTGGGAGGGCAGATCGACACAGCAGCTTTTTTGTCTAGTTATTCCTGCTGCGAGTTTCCTGTAGCACCGCGATATTATAGTTACTCGGAAAGAGTTGGTGCTGCGGTTGCGGGCTAAGGACTTAGCAAAGCTAAAGACTTAGCTTGAGGAAAGTCCGGGCTCCTGAAAGGTCAGGCTTGCTGGGTAACGCCCAGTGCGGGTGACCGTGAGGATAGTGCCACAGAAACATACCGCCGATGGGTGGTGATCCACCACAGGTAAGGGTGCAAAGGTGCGGTAAGAGCGCACCAGCAGCATCGAGAGGTGCTGGCTCGGTAAACCCCGGCTAGGAGCAAGGTCGCAGGGGTCATGGTTGACCTTTTTCCAGCCCCGCTTTTGGTGTACCGCTAGAGGCGATTGGTAACAGTCGTCCCAGATAGATAACCGCCCGTTGATGTCCGCATTAGCGAGAACAGAACCCGGCTTACGGCTAACTCTTTCCATTTTTTGTGCGGAGGATGGGCTCAGCCCACCATGTGACATTGGGTCAGAAGACAGCAGACAACGAACAATGGTTAGTAGAGGAGCATCCCCAACGACACCAGGAGCTAAGGCAGTTTATAGCCGCATTAGGTGTCACCAACAACCAGACCGTGCGTTGGGAATTGATCCACCAGGCACTGGTGGATATTTCTAGCTCAGCTAACCACAACAATGAGGTACTCGAATTTTTAGGGGATGCAGCCCTGCGATTGGCGGCAGCTGAGTTTCTACAGGAAAATTATCCCCAAATGTCTGTAGGCGATATGGCCGCGGTGCGATCGCAGCTAGTCAGCGACCGCACACTAGCAATTTTGGCCCAGGACTATGACTTTAGCCGCTATCTCTTCATCTCTTCGAGTGCGGCTGGGGATCGTGCGGGTCAAAATTCACGTCTAGCCGATGCCTTTGAAGCAGTCTTGGGGGCGCTATATCTCAGCACCCATAGCCTTAGCCTGATCCGCCCCTGGCTAGATACCCATTTTGAGCGTCTGACCCAATCCATCAAAAACGACCCGGCCCGCCAAAACTACAAAGCAGCTCTGCAGGAGCTGACCCAGGCCCATAGTAAACAGCTCCCTGAGTACACCGTCGAAGAGATTAGCCAGCGCCACGGCGATCCAGAACGTTTTTATGCTCGGGTGCAATATCAGGGCAAACTTTGGGGAGATGGTAAAGGCCCGTCTATTAAACAGGCCGAACAGCGTGCGGCTCACCAGGCTTACGACCAACTCACCTCAACCCTGGCGAGCTAATCAGAGCCATGGCCTTGCCCGGCTCAATAAGATAATAGCGATTGCTGATTTTGGGGATAAATCGGTTTAGCGCAGTGGCTATTTAACCCTCTCTCACAGCTCACATCATCCCGAGGAAAAAATAGCGATGGGCCAGATTCAGCTTGCACTGATGGGAGTAGGGCGGTGGGGGACCCATTTGCTTCGTAATTTTTTGGCTCACCCGCAAATCTCGGTGCGGGCAGTGATTGACCCGCATCCTGAGCACCTCAGCGCCACGGCCAAAGCATTTGGGTTAGATAGCTCAGTGGCCCTGCTAGAAACATGGGAAGACGCCTTAACCCTTGAGGGATTAGACGCCGTTGCGATCGCAACTCCTGCTGTGACCCACGAGGCTATTGTCACCGCCGCCCTGCAGCATCAGCTACATGTGCTGTGCGAAAAACCCTTGACCCTCACAGCCCAAACCTCCGCAGCGCTGTGTCAGCTGGCTCAACAACAAAACCGCCAGCTGTTTGTCGACCACACCTATTTGTTTCATCCCGCGGTTGGCCAAGCCAAAACTCAGTTGGCCAGTCTAGGAACCCCACGCTATGGCTATGCCGCCCGCACTAATCTTGGTCCCGTTCGCCGTGATGTCGATGCTCTTTGGGATTTAGCAATCCATGACATCGCCATTTTTAACCATTGGCTAGATGATTTTCCCATTAGCGTTCAGGCTCAAGGACTCAACTGGCTGCCGCAGCCCCTGGCGGATGTGGTCTGGTGTCGTCTGCGCTATGGCAGTGGGTTTGAAGCCGTCATTCATCTTTGCTGGGCGAACCCCCACAAACAAAGACAGCTCAGCGTGGTTTGCGATCGCGGCAGTCTCATCTTTGATGAAATGCGACCCAATGCCCCCCTGACTCTGCAGATTGGCCAGCTGGAGCCTGGTTCGTTTCAGCCGATGGGGCTAGATACTGTCACCGTTGAGGTGCCTAAGCAGGAGCCGTTAGCCACGATGTGCGATCGCTTTGTCCACAGTATCCTTACAAATCATCCATCTGCCCTATCTTCAGGTATGGTCGGCACAAATTTAGTCAGCGTTTTAGAAGCACTGTCTAAATCACTCGCTCAACAAGGCGCATGGACAGACGTTAAACAGCGATACGAACCAGACTAAGGTCGTGAACTTGAGCAAAACTCTTCCAGCAACTCAGGCTAAGCCTCTGCCTGCTGACCCACCAGCACCGCCGCGTCTGCTGTCTCCTCGTTAGGTTTTTGTTCCTCAGCTTCACCCTGGTTAGCCAATAGCGGCAGACTCACCGTCACTGCAGTCCCCAGGTTTACCCCTTCGCTATAGAGGCTGATACTGCCCCCCATTAGCTTCATAAAGTTTTTAGAAATGGCCAGCCCCAATCCTGTTCCCTCGTAGCTACGGGTATGACTGCCATCCACCATGACAAACGGATGAAAGAGCTTTTGCTGATCTTTTGGCTCAATACCAATACCAGTATCCTGAATCGTGACGCTAACCCGAGGTGCTGGGACCGCTTCTGCATCATCTTCTGAAGCATCTATGCTGTGCACCACATCTACCTTGGCGGTAATACTACCGTCGTGGGTAAATTTGACTGCGTTGTAGACAATATTTAGCAGCACCTGTTTTAGCTTATCGCCATCCCCTTTGACCCATATGGGCTCAGACGTTTTAGGGCGATGTAGCGCCAACCCCTTCTGCTGAATTTGTAATGCCTGCATATCCAAAACATCCTGGATAATGCAGCTTAAATCCAAGGTTTCTAAATCTAGGCTGACGGTGCCCGATTCTATTTTGGCAATGTCTAAAATGTCGTTGATGATTTTTAGCAAATGAATGGCAGCATTATCAGCCCGTTCTAGAAACTCTAGCTCTTCCTCACGGTCGTCACAGCAGTCATCACGCACTAGCCGAATACAGCCAATAATTGCGTTGAGGGGCGTACGCAGCTCGTGGGACGTATTTGCCAAAAACTCATTTTTTAACTGGTTCGCCATTTGGGCATTTTCCCAAGCCTGACGCAGCTCCTGGGCTCCACCCTCTAAGCGACGCAACATTCGCTCTAATACCTGGCCCAGATAATCTAGCTCCCAAATACTGCGGTTCTTGGGTGCTGCTTTAACTTCAGACGATAGGTCATGCACTTGCTGCGTATAGTGAATCAGCCGCTCAACAGGCAGAGATAAACTACGGGCCACATAGAGGGCCAACAGCGCATTTGCCCCCAGCAACCCTAACGTCAGCACAAACAAAATCATTCGAATCTCGCCCAGCGCATGAAGCGCCTGATCAATAGGCGTTACTGCCAGCACATTCCATGTCTGTGTCAACCCGGTAGACACCGGCAACTCTGCACCGCTGTAGCCAGCTAGCCATTCGTCCCCTCCCTCTAGCAGACTATACATATGGAGCGTATCCGCATTGCCCACACGAATGCTGTTGATAATGCTGACAAATCGATCAGCAACAGGCAAATCATCAACCGAAAGACCTACAAACTTAGGGTTAGGGTGAGTGACCACAATGCCGTTGGGGTCAATAATGACCGTCTTACCAACCAACGAACGCGGATTGGTATCTTCTAACTGGGTAAATCCAAGCTGAGCAGACAGCGTGTAGCGTAGCTGTCCTTCTGAATCGTAAACAGGCGTTGCCACAATCAGGTCAAGCAAAGACGGATGCATCCCCCGCCCTTCATCAGTATCCTCCTCTGGCAAAACCGCTGCATCCGTCTGGTTAGAACTATCTAAATCAACTAGATAAAAGTCTGCTTCCCCCGTTGGCGCTTGCTGCCAGGGAAGCTGGAGCGGCGTGGGTAATAGCGAAGCCTCACAGGTGGACGAGATCACCTCACCTGTGGCGACATCGGTCATTTCTATACACCCGACTGTATGGGAGGCAATTTCGGTATAGCGTCTTAACGCCTTAGAGACCTCAGCCGACTCTCCAGACCGTAACGCCTGCCCCCCTGCTAACAGCATGAGTTCAGACTCCACAGCACGGACGCTGTCTTCTAGGCCAATGGCCTTATTGATGGCACTGCTGGTCAAATTTTGCCGGGCCGTTTCCAATAGGCTTGAGCGTGCCTTGCGCAAGGTAATCGCCTGACCAATCAACAATACAGGCGTACTTAAAAGCAAGATACGCAGTATCAGTAATCGGCGAAATGAAAGAGGACGCTTAGCCATAAACCGCTAACAATTTAGAGAATCGTTGCTGATTTCAACAAAAGTAGATCAGACATGGATCAAAAATCGTCAACAACGACCGAGAACGTTTTAGACTGCTGCATTTAACCAACATTATCCGTTGCCATACAGCATCGTCTATGTCGATGTTATATCCACTGGTAAAACACAATGCACCAATATCAGTGTTTGCAATGACCGTACCCACGACCACCGTGTTATTACTGATACCGGTACTGACACCCTCTTAGTTTATCGACTGGTCTCACACGGCTACCGGCTAGCCAGCCAAAAGTTGAAATAGCACTTACATAGATGAAGCCTTATCAAAGGTAGCTTAATCGCGCAGAATTGAATAATTTAGGGCTTTTTGCCTTAGTTAAGAACATGTATCCACAGGTCGACTTTGACTCTACTTCTCGCCCCTACATCACCACCATTTTAGCAATGAGTGCTGATGGCAAAATCAGCGACACCCATCGTACAGCGGCAAGATTTCCGTCCCCTGCTGATAAATATCATCTAGAACAACAACTCGCTAAAGCCGACGCCACGTTATTTGGGGCTGGCACTCTACGAGCCTATGACACAACCGCATTAGTTAAAGATTCCCAACTTTTAGAAAAGCGATGTCACAATACACAGCTACCCCAGCCGGTTCACATTGTCTGTTCTGCATCGGGGTCAATGGAACCTACAGCTAAATTTTTTAGTCAACCTGTGACACGCTGGCTGTTAACCACGACGGCTGGTGCTAGCTGTTGGCAAGGGACACACCATTTTGAGCGGATCTGGATTGCACCGACTAAACCAACGGTTAGCGGGTTTGATTGGATACAAATTTTGAGAAATTTTAGAGACCAAGGCATCAAACATCTACTGGTGATGGGGGGTGGTCAGCTGGTGGCTAATCTGGTGGAACGTGATCTGGTTGACGAACTTTGGCTCACGGTATGTCCTTTGATAATTGGTGGAAAAGACGCCCCTACTGTCTGTGACGGCACGGGTGTTTCCTTGGCCAACGCCCCCAGATTTACGTTGGTTTCTAATCAAGCCATTGGGGATGAGGTGTTTTTGAACTATAAACGGCAATTAGCTTAGGACTCAACATTCAAAACTTATATCTGAGCTCGCTTTCTCCCATTCCAATTCCCCATTTCCCGCGTTACATTACCGTAGTGAACCAACACACTATGCCAAGTAATGGGTATAACAATTACTCCACCCAACCAGTCCACTGACCAGAGCTACACGCTACGCTGGGTCAACTGTATGGCTGATCTGCCAAAAACAGACTGGGATCAGATGGCACAGCCGCTCAAGACGCCCTTTTTTGAGTGGTTTTGGTTAAATTCGATGGAAACCTCTGGCAGTACTGTGGCTCAAGCCGGTTGGTTACCCAATCATCTGACGGTGTGGTGTAAAGATAGGCTGGTGGCGGCAGCTCCCCTATATCTCAAGGGCCATAGTCGTGGTGAGTTTGTGTTTGACCACCAGTGGGCTGATTTAGCAGACCAGTTAGGGATTGATTATTACCCAAAGCTATTGGGTATGTCGCCGTTTACTCCCGCTGAGGGCTATCGGTTCTTGATTGCTGAGGGTGAAGATGAAATAGCACTGACTCAGGTAATGGTGGCGGCTATCGACCAGTTTTGCATCAAAAATCAGATTTCAGGCTGCCATTTTCTCTACGTAGATCCCACATGGCGTAGCACCATCGAAGATCTAGGGTTCTATAAGTGGCTACACCATAGCTACATCTGGAAAAACGAGGGGTATCAAACGTTTGATGACTATTTAGCGCGATTTAATGCCAATCAGCGCCGTAATATCAAGCGGGAGCGTAAATCTGTAACCAAAGCGGGATTACACTTTGAAGTCCATACTGGTGATGGTTTGTCAGATACGCTGTGCAATTTGGTATACGACTTCTACAGCGACACCTGCGACAAGTTTGGCTGGTGGGGGAGTAAATATCTGACACGTAAATTCTTTCAGCAGCTACATCCAGAGTATTGCGATCGCACCGTCGTATTTGCCGCCTACAGTGACGATAGTAATGCCCCCTTGGGGATATCCTTTTGCCTTACCAAAGGCGAAAAGCTCTATGGCCGCTACTGGGGGGCCTTTGAAGAATACAACCATCTTCACTTTAATGCCTGCTACTATGAGCCCATCGACTGGGGCATTGCTAACGGCATTCAGCTATTTGACCCCGGTGCTGGAGGGCGTCATAAAAAGCGGCGTGGCTTTCCTGCGGCCCCTAACCACAGCCTGCATAAGTTTTATCACCCCACATTAGCCCAGGTACTCGATAACTATATCGAGCGCATCAATACTGCTGAACAGCAGGAGATTGATGCAATTAACGCAGATCTGCCCCTAAAGCCTCTAGATACTTAACAAGCGAGCAGTCAGCCTGATTTTTGAGCAGCCCAGAAGCAAAGACTCTGACGGCTGGTCTAATAAAGATGAAATCCAGGAATCTGCACGGTAGAATATGGGACCCAAAGGAACTGACTATGTTCTGCCCAACGTTCTAACTGGTTGAAACCGCTTCTCTACCATGACTATTGGCCAATACACACGCCCATCTACCGATGCCCTCAAAGCGCTTGATGACAAACTCTCCAAACGGTTTATTGAGCTTGACCCCGACGGTTATTTCTTAATTTATCTAGACACTGAACAGGGGCTCATCTGTGCCAAACACTTCACCAACGTCATCAACGATAAAGGTGTGGCCTGCGATCCTGAAACCGGAAAGCCATTAATCGCCAAAAAAGACGCTCCTCCACGCCAGTCGACACAGTTATATCAAGGACGGACAGCGAAAGAGCTATGTATGAAACTGTTCGAAGATAAGGAAAACCCTTGTCCCATAAGCTACTTAGACCATGCTGCCTATCTTGGACGAGAATTTGTTCGAGCAGAAATGGCCCTAATCAATGGTGAACTCTACGTTCAAGACTAGGACGTCCGGACGAAGCTGTCTGGAAAAAGCCGTCTGTAAAAACGGCCGCCAGCGGCACATTTTTACAGTTTTCCACCGACTATTTCACGTACTCGATAGATGGGACGCTTTTGCGACTCGTGATAGGTGCGCATCATTAATTCAGCCAGCAAACCCACACTCAATAGCTGAATGCCAGAGATAAACAACACTATCGCCAGCATCAGCAGGGGACGCTGACCAATTTCAGCACCCAGTATGAACTTTACAAAGGCGAGGTAAACACTCAACCCTAAACCAGCCAACACTGAAATGGCTCCAAATGGGCCAAATACATGCATAGGTCGAGTCAAAAATGTCTTCATAAAGTAGATGGTTAGCAAATCTAGCACCACCCGAAATGTGCGTCCCAAACCATACTTACTCTGACCAAACTGACGGGCATGGTGACGCACAGGGACTTCACTGATGCGGGCACCCTCGATATACGCCAGAGCCGGTAGGAAACGATGCAGCTCACCATACAGATTCATATCTTTTACGACATCGGCACTGTAGGCTTTGAGCGAACAGCCGTAGTCATGGAGCCTTACCCCGGTCACACGGGCGATTAGCCAGTTCGCAATTTTTGACGGCAGCAGTCGGGTAACGGCATCATCCTGTCGCTCTTTGCGCCAACCGCTCACCAGGTCATAGCCTTCATGCAGCTTATGGTAAACCGTGGCAATATCAGCAGGCTCATTTTGTAAATCACCATCTAGAGTGACGATCACCCGCCCTCTGGCATAGTTAAACCCAGCAGCCATGGCCGGAGTTTGACCATAGTTACGTCGTAGCAAAATCACCCGCAAATCATGGCGGTCTTGGGCTAGGGTTTTAAGCAGCTTTCCCGACTCATCCGTTGAGCCATCATCAACGCAGATCAGCTCATAGGAAACCCCCATGGACCGAACCGCTGCGGTGATTTTCTCCACCAGCAATGGAATGCTGTCATATTCGTTATAGATAGGTACAACGACCGATAGTTCATAACGCGTATTAACGGCAGTAATTGGACTGGGGGAGGTCACCATAACGGGTTTGAATCCAATGGATTAGGCAGATTTAAACAAACATTAACATTCCTCACCGCTCATTATTTGATTTCAGCTAACGGAACAGAGCTGATTGAGCGACTTAACGCACAGCAGTAGGGTCTTTGCGACGAATTAGCAACATCTGCCAGAATGCGGTTGGCCAATGCCACGCACTCCAGATTGAGCCATGATCTGCATCACAATTGTCTGTGTGCTTTGTGTAAGTCTCAACTGAGTAAACTTATGGTTAAGCATTTGTTTGATTCGGTGCAATTACCGACTGTTGACTGATAATCGAGACTAAGGGTGATTAACCAGCTGTTGCTATCTACCCTTCAGCTTTGGTCTACAGCTATTCGTTAATTTGACATTGCTGTTCCTTGAGATAATCTCGCCTGCGAAGTATGAATATATAACCTTCGTAACAGAGCGACATATCTTTTAGATCAGCAGCATTAATTTCAGTTTATGCTCGTTTGTCTTGGCGACAGCGCCAAGACATAACCGCATTCATAATCCGCAAATCTCTATAATTTTGGCAAAGTTATAAACGCTGTGGCTTCCTCTACTTTATTGTTTTGGAGCTAAGCTCAATGAACGCTAAACATACTTTTGTGCCGCTGCTTGTCGGCGGCATGGCAATATTTGCGATCGCACCTCCCGCAGAGGCCGCCAATGTCTTTTTTGGCAGCCGAGAATTTTCTGTTTCCACAATCTCTGGTGAGACCTATGAAGATGTCCTACCTACGTTAGAAAAACAACTTTTTTATGGGGATGAGGAACTAGCTGTGGATTTAGCAACACAGCATGCCACTGTGGGTCCACTGTTTGCCCATGTATTGAGTGAACGGTTTATCGGCTTCGATTTTATTGGCATCAAGTACGATCCTGCTTTTGTTTCTATAATTCCTCCCAGCTTTCGAGATTACGGAGACGAGGTGTACCAAAAAGTTGTGTTTGCCGCATCTTGCGATCGACCTGATTTTGAATGTATCGCCACACCAGTTGATATCTCTGATGTCCAGTTTGCCGTACTCCAAGAGGTGCCCACACCTGTTCTACTTCCAAGCTTACTCGGTATAGGTCTAGCGGCTGTTCGAAAACGGAAACAGGTTGAAGAAGCTTAAGAAACAAACATTGGCTAGTGCGTCTTTGCTATAGTCGCACTAGCCAACAAAAGCTGAGTGATCCGACAGATTTCGTGTGCCGTCGACGAGAGCGCCATAAACAGAATTTTGAACCTGTGAATCTAAAACACTTGATTCCATTCATAGACTTTATAGTCAGTCCAAATACCATTCACCCAATAGGGGTCATTCTCCACTAGCTGTCGCACGGTTGCTGCATCCTCTGCTTCATAGGTACCAAAAACCTTAGTGTTGTCGGTTGTTGGCCCAAGCGAGGTTAATACGCCTTTCTCTTTCTGCGCCTGTAGACCAGCTAAATGGTCAGCGCGATAGGGGGTACGCTTTTCCAGCGCATTCTCACAGTAGCTTCCCCACATAACAAATTTAGGCATTGCTCCCCTACTCTCTTTCACAGTTCCAATAGCCAGAATACAAGACCGGCGTATCAGGTTTTTATCTCAGTTACCGCCATAGCGTCTAAACTTGCCCCTAGCTTATCGGCAATACCTTCTACCCAGCTTTCGTCTTGTTTGGTGTAGCTACGCGGTGCATTGGCTCCTAAAATTAGCACACCCTTATCCCCCATAGGCTGACAAATAACCCCTTGGGTATTTTCAGGCAGATAGTTAAACTCAACTTTGCCAGGATAAAGCTTAAGACTCACTAAATAGACCGGCTTTTTCTTGGTCAGGGCTCGCTGCAAAATCGGCCCGATGTCGACTTGGCTGATGGGACTAAGCACACCTCGACGCATCAATGTCTGACCATCGTAGTAAGCGACCAAAGAGCGAGTGGCCGTATTAGTCAGCAGCAAATGTGACGCCCACGCCAGTTCAGTGGCGACATCCTCAGGTAGGTCTGTCAGCTCAAATCCCTCTTTCCCTTCCAAGATTACGGCCTCAGGGGGGATGGGCTGAATCTCTCGCCAGAGCAGTGTGGTCAAAATCAGAATTGCACTCAGAAAAACCCCCACCACATCAGCACGCGCCTGGGAATCAGTCACCACTGGTGTCAATAGGCGATTTAACATCAGCATCGTACCGCCCACACTACCCACTATCAGGGGCAACCGCCGCAACCACTGATTATCGTCTGCCTTAGCCATACCTTATGTCTCCGCTGCCCATTTCTACGAAAATCCGCCAATTGATTCATCCCATTGACCGATTCCTAGTGTATCTTTAGCCAGTAAAACCGCTGATACCCTGCCGCTGTGAACTGGCTTTTTCAACTAGCCTTTATTTCTGCTCTGATTGGCCCTCGCCCCTGGCAACCGATTGCCAGCGTCGATTTTGCTGATATTGATATCCGCCCGACCTGGGAGTCACCCTGGCTGCAGCAGAAACTGGCTGCCGACCCCGCCGCTGAAACAATTCTCAATGGCTACCTAACCAGCCTCACTGACCTGGGCTTTTCTGCTGGTCAGCAAAGTATCGCCATTGATGTCGGCCGGTATCCCGTCGCTCGACATCAGGAGTCTCGCCGATTACCGGCAGCATCGTTAACAAAAGTAGCTACAACGTTAGCAGCGCTTGAAACCTATGACATTAATCATCAGTTTGAAACCTTTGTCGGCTGGCAAGGCACTATCACAAACGGCGTTCTCCAGGGCGATCTGATCGTTAAAGGCGCATATGATCCTCTGTTCGTTTGGGAAGAAGGCATTGCGTTAGGCAATACCCTGCAGCAGCTGGGGATTCGAGAAGTCACGGGCAGTTTAGTGGTCGTCGATCAGTTTGTGATGAATTTCAACACAGACCCGCTGGCTTCAGGCGAGTTACTAAAACAGGCTATAAACTCAGCAACTTGGGGCTGGGAAGTAGAACAGCAATATGTCACTCTTCCACCTGGAACGCCTAAACCCACCGTACAAATCCAAGGCCCTGTCAAGGTCGCCTCAGCGGCCCCTACTATTGAGCAAGCTTCAGGCTGGCTCGTGCGCCATAAGTCTTTGCCTCTAGCTGTGATTCTTAAGGCGATGAATATCTACAGCAATAACGTGATGGCTGATATGATCGCGACCCTGTCAGGCGGTCCAGCCAATTTGGTTAAGATTGCTGAGGAAAATGGGGTAACCCCTGGAGAAATCAGCTTGATCAATGGCTCTGGGTTGGGGGAAGACAATCAGCTGTCGGCTCGTGCGGTCATTGTTCTGATGCAGGCAATTCAGACTCGCCTACAGGAGGAAAACCTAAATTTTGCGGATTTGTTTCCAGTCTCAGGCAGTGATATTGGCACCTTGATTGATCGCACAATACCTGTCAACGCCTCGGTCAAAACCGGCAGTTTAGCTGTTGTTAGTGCTTTGGCCGGAGCATTTCCAACTGAGCAGAAAGGGCTGGTTTGGTTTGCCATTATCAATTATGGATCTGGTCTAGAAACCTTACGGGCTCGGCAAGACAGCCTGCTTACAAACCTGGAGAAACAGTGGGGCAAGTCAAGTCAGGTACCTCCACAGATAAAGGCCACGCTTCAGTTTAATCAAGCCCCCTATCGGCTAGGTGACCCAAAACGGAATGAAATTATTCAAGCTCCGACGGCACAATCTCAGTAACAACGTCCCTGCCCGTCACAACTACGGTTTGCCGATCTAAATTACCAACGGCCCGATCACCGTTGACGGTGGCTTCTGGGTCTTGCTGGCTGTAGCTGACGTTGCCCTGACCGTCTATATCCTGGGTCTGAATGTTCCAGGTCATTTGGTCTGCAATTAATAGGGACTGTCGCTCTTGATCAACTGCGCGCACATTGCCGTTTAATATCAAAACTTGAGTATTCAAATTGAGGTTGCCTCTGCTTGAATTAGCCGTTATTTTCCGCTCGGGCTCTTGTATGCGAACAGGCTGATCAATCACGACAGTACCAGCATCCACATCCCAAACTGCAATATTGCTATTTGTCTGTAGGGGAATTTCGAGCGCATTAAGCTGCACCTGCTGCCGTAGAGTCGCCTGCTGGTCGGTCAGATTAAACTCACCTTGGTTACCGACTAAACGGTTGGTAACGGTTGAGTCTGTCTCGGCCACATACTGTTCAACCTGCAGTGGCGTGTCTGTTTCTAACTTGTCTGCCTCTAAAAGCCATACTAGAGTTTCTGACTCAAATCCTATCCAAGGTTCCTGCTCGGTTTTGGCAACGACTCCCCTAAGGAGTTCTAAACGCTGGGTTTTGTTGAATAGTCGAGCTTCCTGGGCCGTTGCTTGAAGCTGTGGATGATTGCCCCGAATGCTGTCTCGCACCAGCAAGAGGTCTTCATCTGGCGTCCACTCTAGGCTGTTACCTCTGAGTGTGAGCTGATTATCTGGACTGGTGGCAACAATATTTCCCTGCAAAAAGATTGATTTGCCGTCCTCCCTGATTTCACCCTGATCGGCCTTAACCTGATAGAGCAGCCTGCCATCCTGAAAAAGCTCACCTTCGGGGGACTTTAGACTAGCTAAACGACGGTCTGGGCTGTAGGTAGCCTCTTCGGCGGTGACACGCCAGAGCAGCTCACCATTATCGTCAGGCTGCTCTAATGTGACATCTTTAAGCGTTAGTTCTGGTTCAGTCTGTTCGGTAGTGTCTTGGTTTTGGATACTTTCTAAGGTATCCCTTGATGATTGACAGGTACGTACAGCTACGGCGATTACAGCAACGAATGCTGCAACTAACGCAAACCGATACCACTTATTCATACAGCGCGTGCCAGTTCATAATCTATTAGCCCAGATTATCCTAGCGGATCCTAAATCTTGTCCACGTCTAGAATTCAATTTTTTCTAAAAAAGGGCTATGGCTCTCGCCCAGAAGGCGGGTTATCCTGGCTCACTGGTAGCTTCCTCTTCTTCCATTACGCCCAAACTGGTCAATGGACGATAGGTATAGCCATTGCTGTGGCTGCGCGGGGTCTTTTTGATATCGTCTTTGACGCTATCTAAGTCAATGTAGCGGTCAGATACGTTGATCAAACTATCGCTGGTCATAGAGCGCAGGCTAACAACCTCTACCCTGACACCCCGATAGCTGGCGGCATCCACTGCATAGGCTAGATCTCCATCACCGCTCACTAAAATGGCCGTATCGTAACAGCCAACAAGGGCCATCATATCGACAGCAATTTCTACATCAAGATTTGCCTTTTTAGAGCCATCGGGCAGCTGCACTAGATCTTTAGCAATGACGCGATATCCATTACGACGCATCCACAGTAAGAACCCTTGCTGCTTCTCATTGGTCCGATCAACGCCTGTGTAGAAAAAGGCTCGAAACAGTCGAGAACCTGCTGTTAATCGACATAACAACTTGGTGTAATCAATCTCAATACCAAGCTGAAGAGCTGCATAAAACAGATTCGAACCGTCAATAAAAATCGCTACTCGGCCACGATTTTCTAATACTTGTTCTGGTGTAAACCCAGTGTCATGACTGAGGGAACTGCGGTGATTCAACATGATTTAACCCTATCCTTTTATTATGGTTTACATCCCTAACACACGGTTAGCATCGACCTTAGAATAATCCCCAGCACCTATCAGCAATTGAGGGATATTTTATTAAGAGTTTACAAATGGTTTCGAAGGGTAGAGACCTAGCGAATAATTAATCAGTCATGTACGGCTTTTAAGATGAACTGAATCATTAGTTGATTTCGTCACTCACCGCATACGTACGTTCAAATTAGAAGCTTGTTTTCATCATACATGAGGTATTTAGAGATGAAAGCGATATAGCCGTAACTTAATTTCTTCTCAAGAAGTAGAAAATAAATATGATTAGTAATTGACGCTGATGATCCTTGGAAACCTGACGTGAAAATAATAGGTTTTGACACCTATCTAAAATTGTTTGGAAGATAAGTTTACAAGGGTTAAAAATGCGAGATAAAACCACATATCTTGAAATGCTTACAAACGCCGATTATTATCACTTGGGTGTATTGCGGCTTAGATTTGCTAAAGCTAGCGATCGCAACGATAACCGTAAAAACACCGAGACATCACAGGGAGCAACAGAGTGGGAATTTTGAAACTATTTACGGCGGGTGGCGTCGTTGTTTGGCCACTGTTGCTGGCATCGGTCTTTGTGGTGACCCTAATTTTGGAGCGCAGCTGGTTTTGGTGGCAAATTCTCAAACATCAGGAGCGTGTGGTGAATACATTTCTGGTGGACTACGACCAGCAACCCAAAGCGGCCATTCAAAAATTAAAAGAACAGCCGTCTCTACCCATGGTGCGGATTTTTCTAGCCGCCCTGTCGTTAGAGCAGGCCACCCCAGACGAATTTAAACTGGCGTTAGAGAGTGCGGCTCAAGCTGAAATACCGCGGCTTAAGCAATACAGCACGGTCTTTGAGACGGTCGTCGGCATTGCCCCACTGCTAGGGCTATTAGGAACTATTTTGGGATTGATCCGGGCGCTTTCCTCGCTACAGATTGGCGATGTTGGCACAGCACGGGCCTCGGGTGTGACAGCAGGCATTGGCGAGGCCTTAATCTCGACCGCCATTGGGCTAGTGGTTGCCATGGTGACGCTGCTGTTTGCCAATGTCTTTCAAGGGCAATATCGTCGACAGCGGGCTGCGATCGCAGATTACGGTGGCCGCATCGAAATTGCCTACAGACGCCACTACCGTCAATTTGTAAATCGCCAGGGCCGATAGCCGCGCCACAAACCAGTAAAATCCTACAAATTAACCTTATATATTTAGAGAATTTGCTTGTTTAGCTACTTCAATCATCGGGGCAAAGCGAATACTCTAGAAAGAATAAATAATCGTCGTTGAAATACTGCAAGCAAGGCAGTAGGTTAATGAACGAGCAAAACTGTACCGTCTGGTTATTTGCACAAAAATTTTCATGGGTGAGCGTCGTTGGTTTAGGTTCGGAATATATATAGGCACGTTTTGCCTGGCCATGGTGGTCACGATGATTGTGGCCACCACCTACCGAGTATTTTTAGGTGCTCCCCAGGTTATCGCCGCACCGGAGCAACCGGCCCTTGAAACACCCCAAAAGAGCACCCTGCCCCCGGTGGACCTCAATGCGTTAACTCAAAACAACCTAGTTTACACAGCTGACTTAGGTAGTTCCACTTACACACCAGCTGAACGAGTTGAGCTGGCCGACGCGTCTAATTATGGTGAACGCTATGGCGTTGATGCCTATGGTCAGACCGTAAATAATGAATACCTGGCCGTGCTGCATGAAACCGTATGGAGTGCCAATAGTGCCATCAATACGTTCCAGACCTATCATCCAAACGATGCCGATCAGGTGAGCTATCACACCATCATTGACCGAGATGGCACGGTTATCTATATTGTGCCGCCTGAAAAACGAGCCTTTGGTGCAGGTAACTCAGTCTTTGAGGGGCCTAACGGTCCTGAAACTGTTGTGACCAATCCGGCCTTTGCCTCTTCTGTTAATAATTTTGCCTATCACATTTCGCTGGTCACCCCTTCAGACGGCCAAGACAATGGCTCGACCCACAGTGGCTATACGGACGCTCAATATCAGTCACTCGCCTGGTTGGTTGCCCGCACCACCATACCCGAAGAGAGAATCACCACCCACGCAGTTGTTGACCGTTCCGGTTCTCGACAAGACCCGCGCAGCTTTAACTGGCCACACTTTTTAGAATATTTACATCAATACCCTAGTCGAGCAGCGTAGAGAGATTTGCTACCCTAGCAACAGCCTATCTCCTGTTGGAACGCGCTATGTCAGACATTACTCTGGTGGAAGTGGCCACCCAAGAGTTCTTAAGCTGGGTTTCTGCCTTTACCTATTCAGATGAGGATGTCTTTTATCGGGCTAGGGTTCTGGCAACCCGGCTAGGGGCCTACTATCGTCCAGATGGGTTAACTGAGATTGCTTTTTGGGTGCCCGATGTCGGCCACAGTGGGTTGCGCTACCGCGAATGGACCAAAACATCGCATCATTATCAAATTAAAAGTTCTAAACATATTTATTTAGAGGTGCTGACGCCGCTTGAGTCGATTGATTTTCGAGCACCTCAGCAGGTGGTTTCATTTCGTCGCGATCGCATCCCCCTAGAAAGACAGCAGGACTATTTTTGCGGTGTCTTCTCAGGCATGCGCCCCGGTACCCGAGAGCAGGCAGGCTGCTTTTATCAGCTGCGGTATATCGATGCTCAGAACCAACTGCAGACAATTGGGGATATCATGGCCTACTCCTTACCCTATGGCGTGTTTGCCCCCGCCGAGCTGTATGACATTGATGACCTTCAGAGACATCGCCCCGATTTAAGCTATTTTGGTCAATCGAAACAAACAAACACAATTAAGGTTGTGCCCCCTCGTAACATCCTCCAGCTCCATGTGAGCACGGCCTCTAAGAGCGGTTCGCTGGCAGGACTGACTCGTCTTTATCAGAGCATTGCCCATAAATTAACCACTCAAACTGCCCTCACCCCGGCTGAAGAAAATTACATCGGCTATGACGCAGTCCAGCTGCTCCCGCTTGAGCCCATTGTGGAATATCAGGTCGAAGGTAAGAATAGACCGGGCTTTTGGGACGAGGGTGGTGACTCAACACATCTAAAGATTACGCTCCATAAACCCGACACTCGTAACTGGGGCTACGATATTGTGTTGGCAGCGTCCTCAGCCACAAATCCTGCTTTATTAGAGAGCCTGCGACCGGATGAACTGGTGGACTTTATCGCCACGCTACATAGGTTTCCGACCGGGCCTATTCAAGTCATTTACGACCTGGTCTATGGCCATACCGATAACCAGGCCAAAGCGTTGCTCAATCGGCATTTCTTTAGTGGTTCAAATATGTATGGTCAGGATGTCAATCACCAGAACCCGATTGTGCGAGCGCTCTTACTAGAAATGCAGCGCCGCAAAATCAATACTGGAGCCGATGGCATTCGAGTGGATGGGGCTCAAGACTTCAAATTTTTAAATCCCCAGTCGGGGCAGATTGATTATGATGACAACTATCTCCGAGAAATGAGCCGTGTGCTTCAAGAGATTGGGAACACCCGGCGTCAGCTATTTGCCATTTTTGAGGATGGTCGACCCTGGCCCCAAGAAGGTTGGGAAGAGAGTTCTACCTATTTAGATGTCATCCAACAACAGCCCGACGCCTACCAGTGGGGGCCGTTGATTTTTGCCCACAATACGCCAGCGCTAAATCACTTTTGGGACAAAAAGTGGCGACGAGTATGTGAGGTTATGTACCAGGGCGCACACTGGATCACCGGCTGCGGCAATCATGACACCCTGCGACGAGGGACTCAAGTTGATCCTCAAGAAGACATTAACTGGAACCTTGGAGCAACGATGCCCGAGGTAATTAGACGGGCCTATGACAACCCTGCTGTCGGCCTCTTGTTCTACGGGTTTAGTCCGGGTTTACCAATGGATTTTCTGAACGCCACGATGCGCGCCCCCTGGTGTTTCTTTCGGAATACTGACGACATTTACGGGTTGAAGGTGGTGGCAGAAGAAGTCGGGTTTCTAGACTGGCAAATTGAGCCCGAGATCTATGGCGATGAGACAGCATTTGTTCGTCTCAAACAGCTAGGCATTGCCACATTTGACAATCTGCGTGTGTTTATGACCTGGCTTGCTGAAACTGTCACAGACCTGGGAGATGGCTATGACCTGGATATCCTGGCACAGCTCTGTGAAGAATTTTTAGCCACACAGGTTGATTCTCCGGCCAAGATAACGGCTCAGACACTGCGAACCTTTGCCAAAGCCTACATGGAAGACTGTCACGACCTCTGTCGAGTTGACCGCTATATCGCCAACCTTGACCCGCAACAAACGCGGTTTAATCTTTCTCTGCGTTTACACCGACAGGCTCACCCCTGGTTAACTAAAAACTTGAGCCCAGAAGATTGCTTTGAGCGGTTGAGCGATGGCAAGAAGACTATTTTTTATGGCATGAGAAGTGAGCCTGCGGAGACTGACAATAAGAACCCTAAACGATTGGTGTTGGTCGCCCATATGGGGGGAGACTCCGTCAACGTGACGCTAGCAGATTGGCTATCTTTAAAGGATATCTCTCAGTGGCGCATTGCCCTGGCTAGCCCTGGTTTAGAGATAGAAAATTTAGACAGCTTTAAACTGAAAGATAGTCAGGGGTTGTTGTTAGAGTCTGTGTAGGTGCGACAGTGCCCTTATGGGTGCGCCGCGACCTTTTTTAACCACAGGTCTAGATTGAGATCGTAATACCCTTCTTGTCCAGCCGGATAGTCTCCCTGCTCAATGGCGCTAATAATCTTTGGTAGGGCGTCGATATAGTCTTTACCCCTAGCAACAGGGTGTAAGGTCCAACCATCAGGATTTGCCAGGGTAGCTCGCCAGCCGTTGGTACGTTCTAATTCTTGAGAGATCATCACTTCCCATGAGTCCAGCTTGCCGCGACCAGTCCAATAGTTTAGCCAGGTCAGCAAGCGGGGGGGAAGTTGTTTCAGCCATTCATTTTTGTAGTCCATCCACAATACGGGGATGGGGAGAAATTTCTCAAAGCTCTGTTTTTTAATTAAATAGGCACGGCTGCCAAAAAACTTAAACCGATAAAATCCATCATCTTGTTCGTAGGGGACTCTCTGGTTGAGCGTACCGTCAGCCCGTGGTGGCCCAGACAAGGGGCGCACAAACAGCACCTCTGGTCGCGCTGTCATTAGTTCCATTCCTTCGGTGATCCAGCTGTGGCCCTCTTTTTGATACTGCAGCATGTCGCTGTCAAAGTGCACCACATAGTCACCGACCGTTTCTTCAAGCGAGAAGATGGTACCCAAAATGGGATATCCCTTCCAGTTATGGGTGGGTTTGGGAACAGAACCAAAGTGTTTTTTATAGACCCGGCGTCGATAGACATCGTCATAGTCCATATCCACCAGCCGGTCGACTACACCCATCTGCATCAGCTGGGTACAGTTTTCTCTAAGCTGCTCTAGGGTGCCAATGCCCGGTCGACCTACTTTATCACCGGTCAAGGGTGCCGTATCAAGAAACAAGACCCGCTCTACAAAGGGATAATGGCTTGTGCGCACCAGGTGGGGAATTGTCTCCATCATAAATGGAATGTCGGTGCGGGCCACCATGATGGACAATGAACAACTAGGGAGATTCATAGGTCGGTAGGGTGGGCACCGCCCACCAGACAATGGATATTTAAGTTGTAGCTGAATGAGCGCGCCCACCGGACAATGGACATCATAGGTTGTAGCTGAATGGGCGCGCCCACCAGACAATGGGTTAGAGTAGACACGCCCACTGGGCAATGAACATCATTTTTTTATTCGTTTCGCCAGCTGACCAATAGCCTGTTTAAGTTTATCCATAGGCTGCTGTTGAGGATTACTCACCAGCGGACGCCCGTCAGGCTCGTCTAGATAACGATAATATTCCCACAGCTCTCGATAGGGCCCTCCTGCTCGCATAGGTGTACCCGCCCAGTGAAGATATCGCAGCCGGGTCTCACCGTCATAAAGGGCATGCTCACGGGTAATAAAGTGCTTCATGCCACCCCAACTGCCAGGCTCATTTGGGTTGACTTGAACAATATTGAGCCGTTTATCAATAGTATTTAGCACCAGGTAATTCATAACTGGCTGATCGGTGGTGCCTCCAGAAAAGTCAAAATAGTCACGGTTTTGAGCACATTCCTCAAGACGCTGATACATTTGCTCCAGGGTAATGGTTCCTTTTTTGGAGCCCCAGAGACCACTGTTAAAAACAGAATTAACCACATCCTCCGGAAAGATGCCGCGTTCAATTACGCTGGGTGAAAAGACATCCCGCAGCTTGCGCCCTTTAAAGTGGTAGTCACAACAAATAAAGTCTGCCTCGTCTAGATAAGCCAGGGTATTGGAAACTGGCTCAAAAAACAAAATATCGGTATCGATGTAGAGAAATTCATCAAGAGGGCCAAACCAGGCCGCCAGCTTTCGCATTTTGTTGGGCAAGGCCAGAAAATCACGGGGAAAAATTTCGCTAATTTTTTGAGTAAAGGTCTCTAAAAACTCTAAATCTGGAAATAGCTGTACTTGATAACGCGAATTTAGTTTTTTGAATAGAGATTGATAGTCATTATTAAATGGAATCATGTACACCGGTACATCTGGGTCATGAGACCGTAGACTGGTGAGAAGTGCGATCGCATTCTCCCCCACCTTTTTATTGGCAACAATGTATACACCACGGGTTAATTGATTGGTCATTGGTAACATCCCCCTCAGGCAAGTCCAATTTTTTTCATCAGCCGTTTTTGTAGCGAAGGCGGCTGGTTATACGCTCTGGGTTTGCCATCAAATTTAGGCATGGGCTCATGTAGATAGCGATAGTGCAAAAACGTCTTGCGATAGGGAAAATCCAGGTTTTCACCACCGCAAACCCGGCGAAATATCTTGGACGACAGACCGATAAAGTGCAAATAGGTCAGGAGTTTGCCATGGTCATACACCAGGCCATCCTTTTCCTCAAAATGTTTTGATGACACCGCATTGCCAGTGGCTTTATCCTGATCGCGCCATTCTAAAGCAACATTATGGACGCTGCGGTTATTGATTTGCACCATGTAGTTAAGCAGCGACTGGTTAGGGGCTCCCATATATAGCACCTCCGCATTTCCCTGCCCCAGAGTCTCCACCACATGGTCTAGCTCAGCTTTAGAAAACAACCCTCGCTTAGACGCGTAGCAGCCAGAACAAAAAATATCTCGCTGCAGACGTTCTTTAGAAAATACTGTCGTGAGTTTGTCAGAGTTAACATTAAAAATATGGCTGAGGTCCTTAAACTGAAAGTCATAGACCACCACATCTGCCTGGTTTAACCGCTCAAACATAAAATCTAGAGGCTGCATCACCAACGTGTCAGCATCTAAATAAATAAATTCTTCAAACGGGGCAGCTGGATCAAAGGAAACATAACGATGGTTTTCACCCACCCGATAAAACTGTGTTTTTACCCCCGACGCTTTCCACTGCTCGAGGGCGGTTGGATGAGTTTGCCACACCCGCAGGGAAAACTCTTCCCAAAACTTAAACAGGTCTGCGTCGGTTAGCAACGAAACATTCTCTCGTTTTGCCACTTCAGCCGACACCTTGTCTATCTGATTGTTGTAGGCAATCACACACACCGGAATGTGGCCTGAATTTTGTTCAATACTGTTTAATAAAGCAACGAGCTGGTCGTAAACTACATCATTTGCCAGGGTGTATATGCCACGCTTCATAGGAACGATGATAATTATTAGTAACTAAATGACTCACGCCAGAACCGGACGGTTCTAGAAAAACAATAAGTAACACTCTTAAACAGACAACACTAAGGTGTAGAAGTTGCTGGGGCAGACGGTTCTGACTGCTGGGCCTTACCCACAGGCTTACTGATAGATTCAAGATTTTCGACCACACTCAGTAAGTCAATGGCAATATTCTGGGCATGCACCATCAGTTCTGCCTGCTCATAGGGATCGTCCACATCGTCTTGGATGAGGGCCAACAGACCAATCATGGAGTTAAGCTGCGATCGCAGCTCATAGGAAGATTTACCAATCGCCTTACGATAGACAGGCAAGACGTTTGACACCGGGCTATTACCGTTGCCATTGCCATTGTCACGTAAGCTTTTGGTCAGCTGCATTGCATGGAGTTTTGCATAGGCACCTCGTTTTTCTAACAGCTCTGTATGGGTCCCCACTTCAGCCACCTTGCCTCGGTCTAGGACGGCGATTTGATCGGCCTCACAAATGGTAGAAAGACGGTGAGCAATCACCAGCGTGGTCCGACCTCGACTCAGATCATCAATGGCATCTTGCACCAGACGTTCTGACACCGTATCTAACGCACTAGTGGCCTCATCCAAAATTAAAATATCGGGGTCCTGCAGCAGTGCTCTTGCGATCGCTAAACGCTGGCGCTGTCCTCCAGAGAGCAACACCCCTCGGTCACCGATCATCGTGTCAAACCCCTGGGGTAGATTCTCAATAAACTCATAGGCATTCGCCTGTTTTGCCGCCGCGATGATTTCAGCGTTTGTGGCATCAGGTCGACCGTACAGCAGATTTTCTTCCACAGACGCGTTAAACAAAAACGTCTCCTGACTGACAATCCCCAGATTAGAACGATAGCTATACAGGTCAATCGTTTTGAGATCTACACCATCAAGTTCAATCGCACCGTCGGTCGGATCATAAAAGCGAGGCAGCAGGTCGGCTAGCGTAGACTTCCCGGCACCACTAGAACCCACTAGAGCCAGCGTTTGCCCCTTAGGCAAAAACAGATCAATTCCTTGAAGAACCTCCTGGTCGTGTCCTGGATAATTAAACCGAATCTGGTTAAACCGAATCCCTTCCTGCAGCGGGCGGTAGGGCTGAGCCCCACGGGGCATAAACGGTTTATTATCCCGCCGCAGCAGTGCCGTGACAATTTCAACACTAGCCGCCGTATTCGCTAACGTACTCCGCTGGCCGTTTAGCTGACCGATATAGGGCAGGGTTCTAAACAAGATAATCAGATACGTCAGCAGTGACGACGAAAACAGCTCTAGCTGATTGCTAAATGCCACTCGTCCCAGCACTGCGATTAATATCAACGCCAGGATATTAATGATTTCGTTAAAAGGGCCAATGCCGGCAAAAATTAGCTGAGAGTTAAATTCAGCACTCTCTCGATCAACAATTATCTTGTCCAAACGCTGATATTCACGTTCTTCATTCGCGGTTGCCTTAACCAAGCGAATACCTGACAAAATCTCAAAGACACGGGACGAATACGCCTTAGAAATTTTAGAAAGCTCTTTACCCAATGCTTTAGATCGCTTCACCACAAACTGGTTTAGCATCGTCACCGAGCCCAGAGTCACCGTTGAAATAATTGTCAGCTGCCAGGATGTCAAAAGCAGCAGCACCAGAAAAACTGAAATCGTGATGAGCACCACCATGATGCGAACCAAGTTTCTAATGGCGATGGTGGTGCGATTTACCTCCACATTAAGCTGGTTAATTAAATCGCCAATTTTAGTTTGCGCAAAGTACCCTAAATCGACATCTAACAACAGACGTAGGCCCTGTCGACGCAGTGACATCGCCAGCTTACGGTTTAATGTGCCAGCGGTTAGGGCACTGGCATAGGCCGACAAACTTTTGAGCACAATCACACCCACCACAGCAGAGGCCATGACTGGCAGTCGGGCATTTTCGGGCAAGTGATCGAATATGCCCAGAAACTGCTGCAAAATTGGCGGTAGAGAGCTGGTATATTCTGCCGTCTGCCCCAGCAGCTCTAGCAAAATCGGCAAAATTAATAGAGTACTTACACCGTTAAACAACGCCCCTGAAAAGCCCAGCAGGATCGTAAAAAATAACAGAACCGGATATTTGAGAACCGACCGAACTAATAAACGGGTGGAAGACATGAATAAGTAGGCAGGAGACGCTTAATAGATACAACTTAGATAGGTGTAGATATCATTTACATTAAGAATTTAGCGACCGTCCTCCATACGTCTGTAGTTTTGCTTATAGCCTAACTGATTCCGTGGCTGGCTCTTTAAACACTGCTCAATCAACGGCCCCAGAGTGTCTGCCATGGCACTGACGCTGTAGTGTTTAATGCAGCGTTCACGAGCCAAACGGCCTCTATTAGCCGCCTGCAGCGGATCATCCAAAATCGTTCTTAGCATCTTAGCCAGCTCGTCGGGGGCATGGGGGGCCACAAGATAGCCCGTATCGTCCAAAATTTTAGGAATATCGCCCACCGTAGTCGACAGTATGGGCTTTGCCATCGCCATACCGTCGGTTAGCTTAATCGGAAACTGAGCCTTGGCTGTCGGCGTATCCCGCTGTGGCACCACCACTACATGGGCCGCCGCAACCACCTCGGCCATTTGCTCTAACGGAAAGCGTGGCAGTTTGATCAACCATTGGGGCCATCGGGCCATCAGCTCATCTTCGTACCCATCTGGCTTTCGACCCCCCACCATCACCAGACGCAAATCAGGTTGGTTTAGCCGGTCTAAGGCCATCAGGACATCTTCTAGCCCCTTATGGGGGCGGGCTGTACCGGGAAACATCAGCACGCGGTAGTCAGATAACCCATAGGTGCGCCGACTTGTTTCGGGATCAAACCGAGCCGGGTCAAAAATATCGGTATCCTTGCTGTTGGGTAAATAGTGACCGCCAAACTTTTCCTGTAGAAACCGGTTGTTTACCGTCACAACATCGGCCTGACGGACCCAACTTTCACTTCGAGATATATAAAAAGGATGCTCTAAGTCCCGCAGGGCACCATCTGACTTGAGAATGTCACGGGCTAGCTGCTTTGCGGTGGGGCGATAGGCATAGCGATCGCCACCAAACCAGCTCAGCTCCCAATCATCGATATCCAACAGGACCGGTCGCCGCGTATAAAACTTCTTAAGCAACGCAATGCCTAGGCTGGTAGGGCGCGGCTTAATGGCGTAGATAATATCGCCTTGAATTTTGTTGAGCAGCTGGGCCGTCGTCGCCATAAACCCCGGCAACCGCCGCCCTGGCACAGCAGACACTGGCAATGTATCGGGGGGAGGGGGATAGACGGCATCTCCAAATTGACAGCCCACCACCTCTACGCTGAAGCCTAACTTTTGCAGAATCTGACTCACCAGATAAACGCGGGTCATGCCACCCCCAGAGACATCTGGAGCAATTACTGACACCTTGGTCGCTGCGGCATTAGATAAGTTCACCGATCCGATTTGTCTCCCTTTTTGGTAACCATGCCTGGCGTTCGACACTATTACCCATCAAGATTTCCCATTTGATCCGCATCCTATCTCAGTCCGTGATCCCAAACCGATGACTAAATTTAATCTTCTTCGAAGATTTACATCGCAACCATGACAATGGGAACAGAGATATGCTAAACGCGAAGGGCTTCTGATATCAAAGTGTTGGGAATGGCGATAGCTTAGGCCCGAAGGGCTTCTGATATCGGAGCCACCGGAGGCAGCTCCAAAATTAGACTGCCTAGGTTTCCCTTGCGGAAATCGTTAAGCAGCTGATGGGCGGCTCGTTCTGGATCGTTGTTGTAGCGCTGAGCCAAAACAGTTAGATAGGTCTCCCCTGTGTAGTCTTCACCAGTCTCTGAGGCTAAGGGCGTATCGTATCGAGCTGCGATCGCAGCTCGATAATTACCCACATCATCCTGCTTATCCAGTTCCTTAATCAAATCCACAAACGACGACGCCACTCGCTGCGTATCGTAGGCAGCACCACCAATGTCATCACAAATCGCCAGCTTTAGCGCTGCTGTTTGATCGTTTAACTTAAGCGGAATAATGCCTGGTGCGTCCAGCAGCTCAATTTCATTGGAAATACGCACCCAACGCAGCTGTCTTGTCACCCCGGCTCGGCGCTCGCTCACCACCACCTTACGCTTTAGCAATCGGTTAATTAGCGCCGACTTCCCCACATTTGGGAAACCAATCACCACCGCTCGTACGGGTCTTGGCTTCATACCTCGATGCTGCCGGCGCTGGTTCATTGCCTTGCCAGCATCCTGAGCCGCCCGCAGCAGGTTTTGCACCCCTTTACCCTGCTTGGCATTGGTAAAGTAAATCGTCTGCCCCTGAGTCTTAAACCAGGTTTGCCACAGCTGGCGCGCCTCTGGGGTAATCATATCCACCCGGTTAAGCACCAATACTCTGGCCTTATCACCAATCCAAGCATCCACCTCAGGATGATGAGTTGCCATTGGAATCCGGGCATCTCGAATCTCTAGTACCACGTCCACTCGCTTTAGCTGCTCTTTTAGAGAGCGCTCCGCCTTGGCAATATGGCCGGGATACCATTGAATAGACGGCGAAGACATAGCGGGAAAAAGTGTAGGCAGCACCCTATTTTAGCGGTCAGTCATCCCTAGGGAACCACCATGACTGGACATGGAGCCAAATTAATCACCCGATTGCTAACACTCTCCGACTGACCTTCTGGGGTTAACCCCGTACCGCGACAGCCCATCACAATTAGATCAGCGGCCATTTCATCGGCTACATCACAAATCACAAAAGCCGGATTTCCCTCACGCTCAATCGCCTCTGTATCAATCCCTTGGTTTGTAAATAAGGCTTTAGCTTTCTCTAAAAGCTGTGCTACGGCTTCGGGGGATGTCTGCTCAGGGTGAGCATTCTGGCCATTCGGCGCTTCAACCACCGATAGCAAAATCAAGTGACTGTGATGATATTTCACCAGCTCCGCAGCCTTTAAGGCCGCTTGCTGTGCTTCTGGGCTGGCATCTATTGGAAATAGAACGGTCTTAAACATGACGTAAAGGAAAACCCTAGACTTCGATCAAAAATCAGAGCCGCGATAAGCGATAATACCTAGTGAGTGAAGAAAATGTATCAACGCTTTACATCTAGGGTAATCAAGCTTGTCCTAGCTTTGAAGTGAGACGTACGTAACGTAACAAAACTGCATTAGGAGGATAGTTCTGTGGCAAAGAAATCCGTGACTGATTTGTCAGCGGCCGATCTGTCAGGTAAGCGTGTGCTGATGCGGGCAGATTTCAATGTGCCGCTCGACGACCAAGGCAAAATTACTGACGACACTCGGATTCGTGCTGCGCTGCCAACCATTCAAGCATTGACCAGTAAGGGTGCCAAGGTAATTTTGTGCAGCCACTTTGGGCGTCCGAAGGGCAAGGTGGTCGACAGCATGCGCCTGACTCCTGTTGCTGTACGTCTATCTGAGCTACTAGGGCAGGAAGTGATCAAGTGTGACGACTGCATTGGCGATGACGTGAAGACTGCCGTAGATGGTATGTCTGATGGCCAGGTAGCGCTGCTTGAGAACGTGCGCTTTTACGATGGCGAAACCAGCAACGATCCTGAGTTTGCCAAGAATCTAGCCTCCGTTGCTGAGCTATATGTAAATGACGCCTTTGGCACAGCTCACCGTGCCCATGCCTCTACAGCTGGTGTCACTGAGCACCTCAGTCCTTCCGTTAGCGGTCTACTCATCGAGAAAGAGCTGCAGTATCTGCAGAGTGCTGTAGACAGCCCCCAACGTCCCTTCGCAGCCATCGTCGGAGGATCTAAAGTCTCCTCTAAGATTGGTGTCATCGAAACGCTTCTCGAGAAAGTAGACAAGCTGTTTATTGGTGGCGGCATGATTTTTACCTTCTACAAGGCTCGTGGCCTTAGCGTTGGTAAGTCTCTAGTTGAGGAAGATAAACTAGCGCTAGCGAAAGAACTCGAAGCAAAAGCGAAAGAGAAAGGTGTTGAGCTGTTGCTGCCCACTGATGTTGTAGTTGCTGATAACTTTGCTCCTGATGCCAATGATCAGACTGTTAGCGTAGAGGCTATCCCCGACGGTTGGATGGGTCTAGATATCGGCCCCGACTCGATCAAAGTATTCCAAGCGGCTCTAGCGGACTGTAAGGGCGTCATCTGGAATGGCCCCATGGGTGTATTTGAGTTTGACAAATTTGCTAAGGGTACTGAAGCGGTTGCCAATACGCTGGCTGAGATTACTGCCAATGGCTGTATGTCTATCATTGGTGGTGGTGACTCTGTTGCCGCTGTTGAGAAAGTGGGCGTTGCTGAAAAGATGAGCCACATTTCTACCGGTGGTGGTGCCAGCCTTGAGCTGCTAGAGGGCAAGACTCTACCCGGTATTGCGGCTTTGGATGATAAGTAATCATCTTTAACTAGGCGCTTATTTTTTATCAGAAAAAGCGTGTATGTCTTAAAGCCTCTGCCTATGGGTAGAGGCTTTTGGTTTTTGAGCTAATCTATGGGTAGCCGGGTAGTTTCTTGAGCACAGTCAGTCATGAGTACGCTGCAAGTCACCTCATTTAGTCAGCCCTTATCCATTGAGTTACCAACAATGGATAAAATGACCGACCAAGATTTTGTCAACTTCTGCCTAGCGAATCGCGATTTACGCATTGAGCGCACAGCTCAAGGGAAAATTATTGTGACACCGCCCGCTTTCTCAGACACAGGTGCTTCTAATTTTAAGCTGGCTGTTGAGATAGGTAAGTGGGCCGATAAAGACGGCACTGGAATCGGCTTTGATTCTTCTAGTGGCTTCACCTTACCAAATGGGGCAACCCGTTCACCCGATATTTCATGGATTCGGTTAGAGCGTTGGAATGCACTCACACCTGAGCAACAAAAATCTTTTGCACCTATTTGTCCAGATTTTGTTATCGAGCTCCGTTCTGCAAGCGATACACTTAAAAACCTGCAGGAAAAAATGCAGGAGTACCTAGAAAACGGTTTACGTTTAGGCTTTTTAATCGATCGTAAAAACAAGACAGTCTATATTTATCGCCCAGGAAAAACTGTTGAGGTATTGGAAAACCCTGAGGTGGTTAAAGGTGACCCAGAGCTATCAGGACTAATATTAGCTATGGATAAAGTCTGGTAGCTGAGCAAGGTGTCTCTAACAGATAAGAATCTCACAGCCATGATGATATTTATGATTTCATATTGGCAGCGTCTATTTCAATGAATATCTTGAGTACCAACACAATGACGCTCTTGTTTTGACAAAATCATCTCGACTGATTAACGATCAGAGGTGGGAGTAGTACGGCTGTTGAGAATAATTTCTTGATGACGGATAGCGGTATTGGCGACTTCCCAGGGGAAGGTAAACGACTGAAATGATTCTGGTGAGATCTTGTCGATGTCTAGGTCAACAACAACTTTTCTAAGAATTTCAAGAAGCTGTTGTCTCAGATTCTGAAGTTCATCAAAGTCTCTAGCCTGTTCTATTTTTTCAATTAGGTCCAAAATCTCCAGGTTGTAGCGATCGGCGCGATCTTTTTGGTTGCTAATGAGCCACTGACGCCCTTGCCACAGTGTAGAACAAATAAGAATACCAACAGACAGCAGTAGACCGATTGATTCGGCGTAGGTTACTAAAAAACTAGGATTGTCTTGGGTGTAATAAGCGCGAGCCCCTTCATGGAGTGGAAACCCCAGGTTTTGACTGGTTTCGGGAGATTGAATATTGGCTGTGCGTGGGTTAATGCGGATCAGTTCGCTGCGATGTTCGTAAAGAACTCGGGTAATCGCTTTGACAACCTCTGGATGAACATCGACATTGGCGATTAACAGAGCACTGACTGAGACAACGGGTAAATCGTTGGCAGGCACAGGAGACGCACCATCGTAGCTTCCCCTTGGGATGACGGTAGATTCTAGATAGGGCTGTGTGAGCTGCAGCGCGCCGATTTGGTTAATAGGAACTAACTTAAATTGTTCATTTGCCAAGAGTTCGGCCACACTACTGTTGCCTAACCCAATAATGCGAAACAAGGCATCGACAGTGCCATTTTGCAAAGCGCTATGGGCTTCATCTACCCCCATCGAACGAAACTGAAAATCGTTTTGGGTGAGGCCATAGTGTTCGCTCAGGGGCCAGAAAAGATTGTAAGACCCACTGCCCTCCGGCATCAACGCAATCCGCTTGCCTTTGAGGTCGGTCAGAGTATTGATGTTGGCATCTTTATTGGCAATGAGATGAAACATCTCGGGATAAAGCTGAGCGATCGCACGCACGTTTCGCTGTACCGGGGTGTCGTTTTGTACCAGCGCCAGATCCACAGCATGGGTATGAACATCGTCCATATTTTGATTAGACCCTGCTGATTCGATGACTTCAACACGAACCTTGGGTGCATTGGCTTCGGTAACTTGGGCAATGGCCCGACCAAAGGCGTAGTATTCACCTGTAGAGCTACCTGTGGCTAAACGGATCGTATAAATACGGTTTTGGTCGTGAATTAGCTTGGCGATAGATGCGATCGCAACGCCCACACTTACACCAACCACCAGACCCAAGCCCCAGCGTCCCCAATTGCCCATGTCGCTATATCCTCTTTTCTAAGGCGAGTTCTGCCGATAGAAAATCTATAAACTGTCGAGCACTGCGCCCTGAACGTCCGTTATGGCGTGTGGCCCACTGCCTAGCGCGGTAGTCTAAATCCTCACTGGGTAGCTTTAGCCCGGCCTTTTTGGCCAGGTGATGCACAATTTCTAGATACATTGGCTGGTCAGCGGCTTCAAACGTCAGTGTCAGACCAAAGCGATCGCTAAAAGAGAGTTTTTCTTGGACCGTATCCCAAGATTGCAGCTCATCTGCATCACTGGGTCGAGGCCGATCTGCAAAGAATTCTCTTACTAGATGTCGACGGTTGGATGTAGCATAAACCACTACATTTTGAGGTCGTCGAGTCAGCCCGCCTTCTAAAACAACCTTTAGGGCCTTAAATGCATCATCGTCCTCTTCAAACGAAAGATCGTCGACAAAGATAATAAACTTTTGCGGCTGGGGTCTCAGGTGCTCCACAATTGCCGGCAAATCATACAGATCTGCTTTTGACACCTCAATTAGCCGCAGCCCCTGAGCACCGTACTCATTGAGCAATGCTTTGACTAAAGATGACTTGCCAGCGCCCCGGCTACCATACAGCAGCACGTTGAGGGCATTAAATCCGGCCAGCAAAAATTGAGTATTTTTTATCAGAATGTCTTTAGGACCGTCATAGGCCGTTAAATCAGCTAGACAGATTGGATCAGGCTCAGCAATACCGACAAGGTTTCCTTGCTGCCAGCGAAACCCATGAAACTGGCCAAACTGACCTGTCCCCTGACTTTGATAGTAATTGACAAGAGTCTCGATACTGGCTGACCAATCTTGTGACAGGTCTACAGCCATTGGATTTGGCATTAAGGACCATACAACCGGCTCCTGGGATAACTGACAGGCCGTTTGTACGCACTGACTGACATAGCTAGGAGACAGAGCGTATAAATTTTGTAGCACCTGTAGATCATGGCGAGCGGCCGCTAGTAGAGGAACCGGTAGTTCTGCTATGGTTTTCTGCTGAGCCGCTTGGGTAAAGGCATTGTCCGCAATCAGTATGCGCTCTAGCAGATGGTCTCCCCAGCTTTTATTTGTGCTAGCTAATGCTTGAAACCAGTCACCGTAGGCAATTAGACATTGGGCTCGTTCGTTAACCAGACCTTTACTCACACTGAGGGCTTTTAACAACGATAAGAATGTTTGACCTACGGTATCGTTTAGAACAGCCTGATACAGTAAGAGCGAGGCGGCTTGCTGTCGGTACTGAGCGATAGTTGCTGCCCCAAATTCCTTCATCCTCAATCCCTTTGCACTATGTCATTAGGACTTATCATCGCATTGATCTACGGAATCCTTGCTGTGGTCGGCGGTATTGTTGGTTACCTCAAGGTTCGCAGTAAACCGTCGCTGATTTCTGGCATTATAAGCGGGTTGCTGTTGATTATCGGTGCATTGCGAGCGGCTCAAGGTATTGCTAGCGGTTTATGGCTAGTGCGAATCGTAACGCTGATGCTTTTGCTCGTATTTATCGTTCGACTGGTAAAAACAAAGAAGTTTATGCCAGCTGGATTGATGGTGATCGGTGGCGTTGCCACATTAATTGGAGTATTTGCCTAGTGGCTGCTTAAATATTGCACACCTAACCCCGGTTGGTCATCGGGCATTAGGCGACCTAGCTTTAGCTGGGCTCCGGTAAAGGGATCGTCTTTAAGATTAAGGTGACTATCGAGATCAAGATGATTTGCCAGGGGTGATAGCTGGGCTAGGGCAGTATTAGATAATGCACTGTCGGAGTAGCAACCAAACATGATACCAAGACCGCAGGCGCGGGCAGTGTGAATCATCCGACGGGCTTCGGTCAGACCGCCAGATTTCATTAGCTTGATATTAATGCCGTCGATATGGGGTGCCAAGGGCATAATGTCACGACTCGTAAAGCAGCTTTCGTCGATAAAAATGGGTAGCGGCGAGTGCTGCTTTAGCTCGGCTAGCTGATGATTGTTTTTGACCGGCAGGGGCTGCTCTAAATAAGTAACATTACGCTCTGCCAGCCAGACGGCCATGGTTTTGGCGTCGTCGAGGCTCCAACCACCGTTGGCATCAATGCTGATTTTGTCGTGGGGGCGAAATTCGGGCTGTAGGGCGCTAAACATAGTTTGATCGGCCTTGATACCAGCAGGGCTACCTAGCTTAATTTTGATAGAGCGCAGATCTCGATAGTCTGAGTGCCAGCGACGGATGCGATCGCAGGCTGCTTCAGGTGTACTAATGCCAACCGTGACGGCAGTTGGTCCAATTCTTTGGCAGTCCAGACCCCAGAGCTGCCACAGGGGTAGGTTCACTTTTTTACCAAGCCAGTCCCAAAGGGCAACATCAATAGCGGCACGGGCAGCTGAGCAGGGGGTGATTTGATCGAGGCTTTCTTCGATGATTTGGCGGTCAAAAGGGTGGTAATGGGAAATGCCTTCGATGATTTGGTCGAGGGAGTGGGTAATGGTTTCGGTGGTTTGGGTTTGGTCGCCGATGGAGAAGGGGGTGGCTTCGCCATAGCCGGTGATGTTGTCGGCGGTGATTTGGATGAAGAGGTTGGTGGATTGGGAACGGGTGCCACGGCTGATGGTGAGGGGGACTTTTTTGTGGACAGTGATGGGGTGGTAGGTGATTTGCATAAGTGTTTTTTTAGGGGTTGGGATTTAGGGTATCGCTAATAGGGTGAAATTCTGCGTGGGGCTCCTCCGAGTGCCCCACACCCCAATGGGCAGGGCGGGATGCCGCCCTACGACCCTCATAAGAATAATTGCGTTGTCTCGGTTTGCGTGAAAAGGGGGTGGTTGGTGGGGTGGGTTTTAATTTGCTGTGACGTGTCACAGCAAATTAAAAAAGCGTGGGTTATCTATCTCTACCGCGAATGATTTTTCCTAAACAATTTTCTCTGGTTGAAAGGTTTCAAAGGGAAAGGGAACAACTGCTCTTTTACGGTGTGGAGCGAATGCGGAGCAGCGTAACCACCCGACCAACAACCAGTGCAAGATTTCTAGCGATTAGTTGTGACACACTCTTGTGCGAGGGGCCTGGGGACGTCGGAGGTCCCCAGATCCGGGGGGTTTCAGGGGGGAAAGCCCTGAGCAGCCCATCACGCTTTTAACCGACATCTAGAACTATCCCACCAAACCTACAAATCCAACCATCCCCCCACCGGCAACCCAAACCTCACTCTCACCTCCTCCAATGACATTGCCCAATACTCCTCCAAAGGTTGGGCAATCACACAAACAGCCTGTTTACCCAGCATTCTTCCTGCATTTTCATACCTCGATAATCTCTTCCACTGCCAGGGTATGAGTAAGCGGGTAAACCAATGCCCAACACATGCCGCACGATCAAAGGCAGGGCTATAGCGCTGGGCAGCCACAAAAGACCAGACACCTAGCTCTCCTGCCAAGCTGGTGTCAAAACCTAAGAGAACATGGAAAGCGTCATGAAAAATGGGATAGCGAACAGACAGTACTGAAGACTTGTGCAGTTCGCGACGGGTGACAGGCGAAAGAATGAGGGGGCGAATATCGTTCTTTTTAAGAAACTGGGCTAGGTTGCGACCAAAGCTATCGGGCGGCTGAGATGTCAGGTAGTCAATGGTAATGTTGGGTAACGGATTGGCTAGCTGAGCCAGGGTATCGTCTAAATCAGCGTAGGCGGGAGTGCCAAGAGCCGCCGCTTTGTAAGCGGCAGTGTCGCCTGGGTGACCGGCTAAACCAGCCTGAATCGCTTTGGTCAGATAGCGAAGATGCATTGTGAGCTATTGCAAAATGGTCTTGGATGCAATGCGTGTTTTCTTTTTAGCGTGTTCTGATAGGTCTTGACCGGTCTGTAATTGGGTAACGTTTTCTTGTAAAACTGTTGCGGCGTTTTGGTCGCCCATCTGTATGGCGGTTTGGGTAGCGGACTGTAGCATTGTGATAGCGCCAGTGCGATCGCCAGCTTGTAGTTTGGTTTCGGCAATTTGGGTTTGGCGATACTTGGCTAGGGTCAAAATGTATTGCTGCACTTTAGGCTCAGCCTGGGGTTGATAAACTGTCTGGGCAGTAACGTCGATAATGGCTTTGTCTGTAGACAGGGAGCTACCCAGCGTAGGATCGTCATACTGAATTTCAGCATGGGCAATGGGGTGAGTGCCGGCCGGTAGTTGCGAGATATATAGATTGGCAAGAACAACACGGGGCGTATTGTTCATCAGGTCGCCCAGACGTACGATAGCTTGCTCACCTTCACGGCGAACGTCTAGTTCAATCGTTTCAGGGAGTACCTGAGCGATGGGTTTGAGTTCGGCTAAACGTACCTGGGGCTGCAGCGTCAACACTAAATAAGCATTGGTCAGACTGACGGACTGAACGCGATTAAAAAGACGGCTAAATTCTTGGATAGCGGTGTCTGGATTTTGAATGTAGGCCAGGCTACCATTACCAGCATCGGCTAACTGTTCTAGGACATCCTGATTCCAGTGGTGGCCAAAGCCAAGGGTGCTAACGGTAAAGTTATAGCTAACGGCAAGCTGAGCGAATTTGAGGCAGCGGTCGTTGCTGCCGTGCTCGTTTTCACCATCGGTCAATAGGAAAATCTGGGAAACGGTGCTGGTTTTGCCTTTGGCCACTTCTGAGATACCCAGCTTGAGACCTTCATCAATGGCGGTACCGCCACCGGCTCTGATACCTTCGATGGCTTGTTTAATGGCGTCGGGATTCGTAGCTAGCTGGTTGGGGACAACGACCTGAGCTTCATGATCAAAGGAGATTATTGAGATACGGTCCTGGGGAGACAGGTTATCAACAATTTTTTGGGCGGCAGTCCGGACAGTTTGGATGGGGGTACCGCCCATGGATCCGCTTTGGTCGAGGATCAGACACAGATTTAAGGCAGGTCGCTCACTGCTGGCGGCTTGTACGGAAATGGCTAGGTGTCGCTGGCTATTGGTTTGATTGCTGTCTAAGTTGCGATCGCTAATGGACCACTGCACGTTAGCTTTCATACATTTGTCTCCCTAACCAATAACACTACCAATATGGTTCTAGATATTTACCCGCCACACATCCCCCCAATATGCTGAAAAATAATGGCACAGCTTGCCTAAAATTAGCTTCACGCAGGTAGCATATAGCCAGTCTCAAACGCTAGCGTTCTCCATTGAAATAATAGTTTGGACCGTAATAGACAGGGCAATGTGCAGATAAAGGCTACATAACCTGACGTAAAATTCCTTAAAAAGACCCATAGCGCATCGATAATGGCTGTTGCTTCAACCAGAATTTGCAGTAGGTGCGATGGGCGGATATCCCCCAAACTCCTAGCCTGCTAGCTTGTTCAGAGCGAGTTACACTATGTAGACGTCAATAGGTTGTGACATCACAGGCTTGTTGAATCAAACCGTAGAACGGTGAACAGCTGACACCGCAAAGGGCTAACTTGGGTTTATGAGTTCTAACATTAAAGCCGTACAGGCTCCTTACTATGGCGGAGATGCCGCGTTTCGCACTCCCCCTCCAGACTTACAATCATTGCTGCTTAAAGAACGGATTGTCTATCTAGGTACGCCACTGGTGTCGTCAGACGACTACAAGCGTCAAATGGGTATGGATGTCACACGGTTGATCATCGCCCAGCTGCTTTACCTAGAGTTTGACGACCCCGAAAAGCCCATTTATTTCTATATCAACTCGACTGGAACATCCTGGTACACCGGCGATGCCTTGGGCTTTGAAACTGAAGCCTTTGCCATTTGCGACACCATGCGCTATATCCGCCCACCGGTACATACGATTTGTATCGGTCAGGCCATGGGAACAGCGTCAATGATTTTGGCCGCTGGTACTAAAGGGTTCCGGGCTAGTTTACCGAACGCCACTATCGTACTAAACCAGCCTCGTACGGGTGCTCGAGGTCAGGCCACCGACATTCAAATTCGCGCAAAAGAAGTCTTGGCAAACCGGGAAGCTACGCTAGATATTTTGTCTCGCTGTACCGGGCAAACTCCCGAAAAATTGCAGAAAGATACTGATCGGATGTTTTACCTCACACCTGAGGAAGCCAAGGAGTACGGTTTGCTTGACCGTGTATTGGAAAGCACCAAGGATCTGCCGACCCAAATTCCAGCAGGTGTTGCTTAGCCTATGTCTGTAGAACGTCCTATCCGAGTTCCTTACAACCTACCCGGCAGTCGTCGGTGGACTTGGGTCAACATATACACCCGCATGAGCCAAGAACGTATCCTGTTCTTGAATCAGCCGTTAACCGATGGGGTGGCTAACTCACTGATTTCAGCGTTGCTATATTTGGACTCTGAAGACCCAGGCAAGCCCATCTACATGTATATCAATTCGCTAGGCGACCCTGTGATGGCAGGAATGGCGGATGGTTCAGCTGGCATGATGTCGATTACAGCCGGTCTAGCCGTCTACGACACCATGCGCCACATCAAGTCTGATGTGATTACTATCTGCATGGGCCAAGCCATTGGTATGTCCGCTGTATTGCTTTCCTGCGGCGCTAAGGGCAAGCGCTCTAGTCTACCAAACTCATCCATTGCACTGATTCATCCCTACAGCGGTACACGGGGTCAAGCAACTGACATTGAGCTCAATGCCGATGAAGTCCTTAGCAAAACCAGCTTGATTACTAAGTTGCTGAGCGAAAACACCGGTCAAACTGCAGAAAAGGTCCATAAGGATATGGAGCGGATGTTTTATCTGACACCGCAAGAGGCTATTGAGTACGGCCTGATTGACCGAGTGATTGAGAAACCCGCATAAATTTGAAACACTCCGTAGTTTGGGTTGAGCCCGGCGAAACCCAACGAATCCGAGAGGTTGGATTTCATACATTCAACCCAACCTACACATCCCCTCTGCAAATCCCTTAACCCATTTAGACCCATGCCTATTGGTATTCCCAGCGTCCCATATCGCCTTCCTGGTAGCACATACGAGCAGTGGATCAGCATCTACGAGCGTCTGTTTCGTGAGCGGATTATCTTTTTAACTGAGGAAGTTACAGACGGTATTGCTAACGCCATTGTGGCCTACATGCTGTACCTAGATTCCGATGATCCCAGCAAGCCGATTTACCTTTACATCAATTCTCCTGGTGGTTCTGTGACGGCGGGTATGGCCATCTATGACACCATGCGCTATATCAAGTCAGAGGTGGTCACTATCTGCGTTGGTCTGGCGGCTTCTATGGGCTCATTTCTGCTGTGTGCGGGCACACCTGGTAAGCGTCTGGCGCTGCCTCACTCTCGTATCATGATTCACCAGCCCCTGGGGGGTGTTGGTCAGCGTCAGGCAACTGATATTGAAATTGAGGCCAACCACATTGTGCAAATCAAGCATCGTTTGAATAGTTTGATGGCTGAGCATACGGGTCAAACGATTGATCAAATTGAAAAAGATACAGACCGCGATAACTTTATGTCTGCAGCAGAAGCTAAAACCTATGGTCTGATTGATCGAGTGATTGAAGAACGGGTCTAATAACCGATCGTATTATCAGCAAAAAACCCTGATGGACTATATAGTCTGTCAGGGTTTTAGCTATTAGGGATAGATTTTGAATGGTTTAATCTGGTAATTTGCACGATTTAATGTCCGTTGCCCTTACTCAAAGAAACTGAGTTTATGGCGATCACGTATGGCTTGAACTATGGGCGCAAAGCTATAAAAACTCAATCTGGTCAAAATTTTCTCAGAAATTACTGTTCTCCACGTTTTAATATCAGAGTCTGGAGCAGGTTATAGGTGAAATGGGGTTAGCCGATCATTACCGCACATTAGGGCTACGAACAGGCGCATCGTTTGATGAGGTCAAGGCGGCCTATCGCAAGCTAGCGCGTAAGTATCACCCAGACGTTAATCCTGATGATCAAAAAGCTAACGATCGGTTTATCAGGGTCACGAAAGCGTATGAATCGTTGATAGAGCTGTTTCAACCTGAGGAAGCGCCTGAAGCTGCAGTGACAGAGCCTGTTGAAGAACCGCCGAGCCCAGTACAAACAAATCCAGGACTGTCGGACCATGAGCAAAAGCTCAAACGGGATTCCTATCGACAGCTGCAGACATTGTTAAAACAGCAAAAATATCCGCGTGCGATCGCACTGGTTGAAGGTCTAGCCCAGCGCATCACTCAAGACTCAGAAGTGCGTCAGTGGCAGGCCATTACCTACCAGCGCTGGGGCCGTCAGCTAATCAGCGAGGGGCAGCTAAGCAAAGCCCGCATCTATCTAGACAAAGCCCTCAAAACCGACCCCCTCAATAAGTCCCTATGGGTCGAGATCAACCGCGATTTTCAAGCCATGGAACAACGTCTTCAGTAGGGTATCTGCTTAGCTGTGCCATCATGGAAGTATTAAAGCTCTGGCTCGGAACCATGGATCAGCTGCTGGAACGCATCACATTTAAATCTGGAAGTGCTGCTGAAAATCCACTTATCCGTGGATTGGAAGTGTCTGTGGCAATGGTGCTGGATGCATTAGCACAAGGAGCTTCTCCCCAAGATGTAGTTGCTCGTTATCCGGCATTGGAACCTGATGATATTCGAGCAGCTTGTCTGTATGCATCCCGATTGATTCTTCATATTCCTGCTCTTCCTAAATTAGTAGAAGACTCTAGCCAGCAGATTGCAATACCAACGTCTGCTGTAGCTGTTCAACCCAACCAAGCTTTAGACCCACTAGATTTTGATCCTGAAGAAGTTCCGGTCTGGCAAATAGCAGCGAATATTTCAGCTACAGTCTCAGATGAGCTGTGGGCAAAATTACCAAGCGATCTTTCCCAGAATTTTGATGACTATCAAGAGCAATGGAGTAAGCCTGAGTAATGCGGCTCGTTTTTGCGGATACGGGCTACTGGATTGCATTACTAAATCCTAGAGACACTCTGCATTTGAAAGCCATAATCCTTTCTAAAAGGTTGCAGTCCACACATATCATCACCAGCGAAATGGTTTTGACTGAAGTGCTGACAGCCTTTGCCAAGTTTGATCCAGTCTTACGTCTGGCTGCAATTCGTCTAATCGAAGAATTAAAGAGTATGACTAATGTAACTATCGTTCCGCAGACGAGCCAACAGTTTCAACAAGCGTTGTCTCTTTATGCTGAGCGTCTTGATAAAGCCTGGAGTTTGACGGATTGTTCATCCTTTAAGATTATGGCTGCTTATCGCATCACAGATGCTTTGGCCTATGACAAGCATTTTGCTCAGGCTGGCTTCACTCCGCTACTACGTGAGCATATTTCTTAGAATGCGATCGCACAGTCCAGCAACTCATTCAAAACCCAGACCCCCATCACCTAATTAACCTAGGGAAATCAGCTCTGCAACATGCTAAAAATGCTAGGAGTACTAAAGCAGCAGGTTTAACGTGGGTACTACAGCATCCTCTTTTGTTCCGCCAGATTTTGAAGTGCCAGCGGTATTTGAAACCAGCGAATATCGTCTGCGCATGCTGACGGTTAACGATGTGGTGAAAGACTTTGATGCGGTGATCACTAGCGAAGAGCATCTAAAAGGCATTTTCCCACCCCCTAGCACCTGGCCAGAGACATTGACACTAGAGCAAGATTTAATTGACTTGGGCTGGCACCAAAAAGAGTTTCAGCGTCGGACGTCATTTGCATACACCATGATGAGCCTGGATGAAAGCCGCTGTCTGGGCTGTGTCTACTTTTTCCCATCCGATCATCAAGACTATGATGTTTGTGCACTGCTATGGGCGCGACAAAGTGAACTTGCCAGTGGTTTAGAAGAGCGATTATTCGCGGATGTTCGACAGTGGTTAGCCGATGCTTGGCCGTTTAAATCTGTAGGTTTTCCAGGGCGTGACATGAGCTGGTCACAGTGGTTTGCTGGAATTGCAGACAAGGGCTGACAATATTTGTGGCTGTTGATCTAAAAAAACTAAATGCATCATCTGACCAGTTACTCAATTTGCATCGAGACTCAGATTCTAGAGTCATCAATAGACGAACCCTGTTAAAGCGTTCGCTGCTAGGTGCGATCATTTGCCCATTGGGAATCGGTGCTCTAAAAGCGGCCAAGGCTAGCGGTGACTCGCTCGATTGGGGCTATACCGGCAGTAAAGGGCCGGATGCCTGGGGGCAACTATCAAATGCTTATACCCTTTGCTCCAGCGGCACTGAGCAGTCCCCTATCAATTTGACTCAAACAGCCGTACAGCCAGCATCGCTAACCCTCAATTATCAAGCCACACCGCTGACGATTCAAAACAACGGTCGCACTATTCGAGTAGACTGTGCAGCTGGCAGCATGATGCAGCTAGATGGTGTACTGTTTGAATTGCAACAGTTCCACTTTCATGCGCCAAGCGAACATTTAGAGAATGGACGAGCAGCGGCGATGGAGGTGCATTTTGTTCATCAAAACCTAGAGACACAAGCATTGGCGGTGCTGGGTGTCTTTTTCAAGGCAGGAGATCGCAACGAAGCCCTACAGCCGATCTGGAACCACATGCCACAGCAGGCAGGCATTCGAAAAACACTACGGGACAGCAACTTTAATGCAGCGTCCTTACTACCTACCAATAGGGAAGAGTTTTATCGATACAGTGGCTCGTTAACGACACCCCCCTGTTCAGAATCGGTGACTTGGATCGTGATGCAGCAGGCGATTACTGTTTCTGTGCAGCAGGTGGCTCGATTTACCCAGGCCATTGGTGAGCCTAATGCTCGCCCTGTACAGCCCCAGCGGTCTTGAACCAACTCGCAACCTTGACTGCCAGCGAATGGGGTCATTCTTGTTCGGATGGTTGGATCTTTAGACTCAGCTGATAGATGTCGCGTTTTGGCAGACCTGTTTGTTCGGCTAGCTGACGGCTGGCTTTAGACGCCGAAAGTCCTTGCGCCATTAAAGTGCTCAGATGCTGTCGTAGTTCGTCCTCAGACAGAGGCTCAGGCGATGTTGTTTGGCCTGCGATCGCAACTGTAAATTCCCCCCTGGGTTCGGTGGTTGTAAAGTGCTCAATCGCCTCTTCAACAGTGCCACGCCAAAATTCTTCATAGCGTTTGGTGAGTTCCCGTGCCAGGGTTACCCGACGCTCACCGCCCAAATGGGTTTGTAAATCGGCCAAAGTTTTGAGCAATCGATGGGGGCTTTCGTAAAGCACCATGGTGCGCGATTCGATTGCTAATTGAGCCAGTCGTTCATTGCGGGCTTTCCCCTTAACCGGTAGAAATCCCTCAAAGGTAAAGCGGTCTGACGGCAGAGCTGAGGCTGCGATCGCACTTACCACCGCCGCCGCCCCTGGAATCGGGCTAACCACAATGCCAGCTTCAGCGCATGCGCACACAAGCTCGTAGCCTGGGTCTGAAATTCCTGGCATCCCGGCATCGCTCACCAGAGCAATTGTCTGACCTGCCTGCAGTTTTTCGATCAGCTGAGGAATTCGCCTCTGGGAATTATGCTCGTGGTAGCTTAGCTGCGGTGTCTCAATCTGAAAGTGGTGCAGCAACTTCCCCGTATGACGGGTGTCTTCTGCCGCGATTAGATCCGCTTCCTGCAAAATGCGAACGGCCCGAAATGTGATGTCTTCAAGATTGCCAATGGGGGTGGCAACCAGATAAAGCGTGCCAACAGTAGACAAGGCAAGTATTGGTTACAAATTCTGCTCTAACCATACAATTGAAATACAGGCGCTCACGCTCAAAAGCGTATTGTCACTGCAATATCCCCAAATCTGCTATGGAAAGCGCTGGTTCTGAAAGTTCGATATCAGAAAGCCCAGTATTAGACATTCTGAAAAACCGCTTGCAGGTGGACTATGACCAAATAGCCAAATTCTGTGAACAGTTTGGCATTGTTGAGCTAGCAATATTTGGCTCAGTTTTGCGAGATGATTTTCGAGCGGATGGCGAAAATCCAAGCGATGTTGACCTGCTGATAGAGTTTTCCCCAGAGCAAAAGCTATCGTGGCCAATGTGGCTGGATCTACAGGAAACATCTGAAAAGCTTTTTAAGCGAAAAGTTGATCTAGTGCAAAAACACTTACTAGAGAATCCTTACCGCCGGGCAGAAATTCTAAAAACAAATCGCGTTATCTATGAGCAGTCTTAATCGAGATGCTGCTGCCATTTGGGATATGGCCCGAGCGATTCGGGAAATACAGGAATTTACGGCTGATTTTTCTGAAGATATGTTTTTGGAAACGCTCTGGATAAAGAGGGTCGTAGAGCGTAATTTTGAAATTTTAGGAGAAGCCTGTCGAAGAGTATCGGTGGAATTTCAGCGGGCACATCCTGAAATCGACTGGCGTAATACGGTTGCATTGAGAAATATCATTGCCCATCGTTATGAGCGGGTAAATTACCGGTTGCTTTGGGCGATTATTCAAAACACCTTACCTGTACTTTTAATAAGTTTGGATAGCTTGCTGCAAGATATGCCAGAGAGCAGTTGAGTATTTTTCCATGCATGGACTCTTTGTGGGGCTTATGACCCTTGACTGTATCTACCAAGCGCAACGACCGCCCCAAGCAAATGAAAAGCTAGTGGCTGAGACCGCAATGATGGCAGCAGGCGGTCCGGCAACAAATGCAGCAGTGGCGTTTGCCGCTCTGGGCGGTAAAGCAACCGTAATGTCCGCAGTGGGTCAACATCCAGTCACAGCACTGCTGCGAGAAGATATGGCTCAAGTGGGTGTGAGCATCTATGACTTGACGCCCCAGCGACAGGAACCGCCACCTATTTCTTCGATTGTGGTGTCTAAAGAGTCGGGGAAACGGGCCGTTATCTCGCGCAACGCTGTGGGTCTACAGGTAGAGCATCAGCCAGTGGGGCTAACGGATACAGATATCGTGCTTATAGACGGTCATCAAATGGCCCTTAGCTATCAGATTGCTAAGGTGGCTAAGTCGTTAGGAATTCCTGTCGTAGTGGATGCTGGCAGCTGGAAGCCTGGATTTGAGCAGGTGCTTGCCCTAGCCACAGTCGTCATTGCCTCGGCTAACTTTCAGCCGCCAGATGGCCAGGACGCGCTGACATATTTGCAAAGCCTGGGCGTACCCTATGTTGCCATTACCCATGGTGAGCGCCCCATTGTGTTTAGCGATAGCAACCAGGTAGGTCAACTGTCAGTACCGACTACCACCGTCGTTGATACTCTCGGTGCCGGAGATATTTTTCATGGGGCATTTTGCCATGCCTGGGTAGGTGATTTTTCGGCGGCTTTAGCCGAAGCAAGCCAAGTTGCTAGCGTTAGCTGTCGCTATTTTGGTACCCGTACCTGGATTGCAGACAGGCGATGTTTCCTCGCATAAATCAAGATATTTAGATATATCTAGATAAATTCATAGATTCCCTACTGAGGACTTAAAGAGAGTCCGGTAAACTGTACAGGGAAACCGTCTTAAATTTTTGTTAAATCTTTATCGTTACTACTATGGCCTACGAAAAGGAAAAGGAAATTGCGATCGCAGCCGTTCAAGCTGCGGCCACTGTATGTGAAAAAGTACGGGCTGAAATGGTGCCTGAAGCGATTGAAAAATCTGACAAAAGTCCGGTAACCGTTGCCGACTTTGGTGCCCAGGCGATTGTTTGCAAAATGCTTAAAGATGCTTTCCCAAGCGACCCTATCGTTGGCGAAGAAGATGCCGATGATCTCAGAACACCTGAAATGGCAGCTCGACTGGCACAGGTCACAAGCTACGTAAAAGCTGCACTTCCTGACGCCACCGATGAACAAATTCCTGGCTGGATTGACCAGGGCAATGGTAATGTCAGCCCCCGCTATTGGACTCTAGACCCCATTGACGGGACCAAAGGGTTTTTGCGGGGCGACCAGTATGCAGTGGCTCTAGCCATGGTGGAAGATGGCGATCTAAAAGTGGGAGTTTTGGGGTGTCCTGCCTTAAATCTCAACGGTCGTTCTGGCATCTTGTTTGTGGCCGTTCGGGGTGAAGGCGCCATGATGATGGATATGGATGGCAGCAACCCTGAGAAAATTTCTGTAACGTCTTCTTCTGATACTGACAACTTCCGCTTTGTGGAAAGTGTGGCCCACAGTGACCAGGAACTCCATGCTCGCATTGCCCAGGCTGCCGGGATCACGACTGAAGCCATTCGTATGGACAGTCAGGCTAAATATGGCACAGTGGCCTCAGGCAACGCCGTTCTCTATTTGCGACTGCCCTCTCCTAAGTACCCTGGGTATCGCGAAAAGATCTGGGATCATGCAGCTGGTGTTCTTGTGATTGAAGAAGCTGGCGGCAGAGTTACCGATATGAACGGTAAGACCCTAGACTTTTCTAAAGAACCTCGCTTTGTGGACACAGCGGGTGTCGTAGTAAGCAACGGTGAAATCCACGATAAGGTCCTAGCCGTATTAGCTAGCTAGACGTTGAACCAGCTAGCCATAGCAAACTGTTGAATCAACAGTTTGCTATTTAACGAAGAACCTGCGAGGGCGTGCCATAGGTGCGCCCTTTTGTGTTGGCATCTTTCTGACAGGTCGTTAGGGGATTGAATGGGCCTTGAGCTTAAACAATAGAAAGTCGTAGCTCATGGGTAGAGGTTAGACAGACTGTGCGATCGCAAGAGCAGTCAAACTAACCTGATTTACCTCTGGAGTAAAGCCCAACCACTGGCTAGAGACTGTCGCAAAATGAGTCGGATCGCCGCTGACATAAAAGTCAATCTGTGGGTTCAATTGAGTACTGCGTAAGCCTAAAAGATCCAGCTCTTTCACCATAGCCCCCACCAAAAAACTAGCCGGGTTGATCACCGTAATCGACGGGGGCAAAATCTGATCCATCAGCGGCGATAGATGTGGATAGTGAGTGCAGCCATAGACCAGTGTGTCAATATTGGCAGCCATTAAAGGCTTTAGATAATCTGTCGCAACGGCTCGTGTGTAGGGGTCATTGATGCGGCTTTGCTCAATCAGAGGCACAAAATCAGGACAGCCCACCTGCCATACCTGAGATGCGGGAGATGCCTCTAAAATAGCCTGTTTGTATGCATTGCTTTGGGCAGTCGCTACTGTCGAAATCACACCAATGCGGCGACCAGTTTTAGCCGCCGCCCTGGCACCTGGCAAAATAATGCCAAGAATAGGGATATCAAACTCTGCCTGAACAATCTCCAATGCCAGAGCCGAACTTGTGTTGCAGGCCATAACGACCATCTTCACGCCCTGAGTCTGCATCCAAGTAATGATTTCCCGCACAAACCTCAGCAACTCCACCTGAGAGCGATTGCCATAGGGAACACGGGCTGTGTCGCCAAAATAGAGCAGAGATTCAGCCGGAAGATGGGCCATAATCTCCCGTAAAACTGTCAATCCTCCAACACCACTGTCAAAAACGCCAATTTTATTGGTTTGAACGGGCATTTGCAGGAGTTTTGCCATGGGAAAGACGCTTACTAAATTTAGGTATTTTACGTTGATTAGAGTTTAGTCGGATTTTTGCTAGATTTTAGTCTCACACAAAACTTTTAAGCAAGAATACGTAACTCTAGCTTTTGCATAAACTAATTAATCTGCAATTAGGCCCAATCTACATCTACCTTGGGGTTGGGCTAAGCACAACGTTTAGTTGGGTCGCATAATACACCTAAACTCAGCTATTTTTTACAGCTAGTAATGGCCCCTAATTGTTTCTGTCAAACAATTGGGCGAATTGTTTGGTTTTAGCCCAAAAATTGACAGCACAAACTACACCAATGAAGATCACGGGCACTCACTCAAATTTCGTAAGGAATCGTGACAGTGGCTTACAGGCAGTGCTGTCAACCTTGTCAGCCAACAGCACCTTGAATTTTCCCAACCTCAGCTCAGAATCACTCAGCAGAAGCCTCAGCCATTTCTTGAGAAGCGTCTGTCTCAGTCGGACAGCTAGGATCATCATCGCCCGTATCAAAAACAACACGTAGCAACGGCGGTGCAATAAACGTTGTAAAGATGACCATAACAATAATGGCCGCATCCAAAGATTCTGAGAGAACACCGCTAGCGGCCCCAACTCCAGCGAAGACTAGACCTACCTCTCCCCGTGGAATCATCCCTACACCAATGGCTAAGCGGTTTATTCCGTCTTGACCAAAGACCGTAAACCCAGTGACAATCTTACCAATAATGGCTACAACAACCAGAAATGAAGCAATGATCAAGCCTTCACGATTAGCCGGATTAAGAGGATTGAGAACGCTAATGTCTGTATGGGCTCCAACAGTGACAAAGAATACAGGAACTAACATGTCAGCAATGGGGCTGATCTGTTCTTCTAGTTCCTTGCGCTTAGTGGTTTCAGCCAAAATCAGACCCGCTGCAAATGCACCCAAAATCGCCTCTAGCTGAATGGCGGCGGCAATGTAGGAGAGCACAAACGCAAACACTAGAGAGCTAATCAGCACTTGGCCACGGGTTTGCAGGTTGTCCACAAGGCTAACAAACAGAGGGCTCAACAGTCGTCCAACCAAAATTGAGCCGACTAAAAATACGGCAGCTCCAATGATCAAAAAGATGACGTTAGCAATTTCAATTTCGCCAGTTTTTGCAAGGCTAGCGACAACGGCCAAAACAATAATGCCTAGCACATCGTCGAGAACGGCAGCCCCAATAATAATCTGCCCTTCTCGGGAGCTAAGGGTTTGCATTTCAGCCAGCACCTTAGCGGTGATACCGATGCTTGTTGCGGTTAGAGCAGCACCGGCAAATATAGCTGGAATTGTTGCAACGTTGAAAAACGCAATTAGCCCGGCAGTCCCTGCGACAAAGGGGACAACCACACCAACAACAGCAACAACGGCCGCCTGAGGCCCCACCCGAATCAGTTCCTTAAGGTCAGATTCTAAGCCAATTTCAAAAAGTAATATGACTACGCCGATTTCGGCCAAGACAGAGATAACTTCGCTCTCCCCCTTGAAGACTGCTGTGAGCGCATCGGCATCTAAATGAGCCGTCAGCTGAACAAAGTCCATGAGAACTGAGTGGACAGGCTCTGCTCCTTCCGGAAAAACTATTAGATTTAGGGCAGAAACACCGACCACTACGCCGCCGACGAGTTCACCTAAAACTGATGGTAAATTGACTCGGGCACACAGCTCGCCGCCGAGCTTAGCCGCTAAATAAATAACGATAAGACTAAGTAGCACGCTGGCCAAAACAAATGGCCCTAACTCAGCTTCGTTGACTTCGGCTAGTAAAAGCATACTACTCCCTAGACCTGACGGCACACTGGTTATGTCGATCATACGAACTACAGAAATTTACGTATCCTGTTTACTCTACATGAGTTAGCTCGACGTCTTTAGCTCATTGCAAGCGAGTTTATCGCTTTTTTTAAGGAAAAATTCACATTGATTGCTTCGATAGGACATGCAGAAGTCTGAGTTGCCTCAATCCACAGGTAACCCACCCATTCCCTAGAGAATGGGTGGATTACCTAACCTAAATCGACACTTACGCAAACACTCGATGATTTAGTGATGGCATTTGCTGTCGGACTTGGCCCAGTCTGGACGGGGTAATTTCAGCAATGGCCATGCCTACATCTTGACCAGCATCTGCCAAAACAATGCCCCAAGGGTCGACAATCATGGCATGGCCATGGGACTGACGAATATTGTTGTGAAACCCGGTTTGGGCAGGGGCGATGATGTAGCAAGTATTTTCAATTGCCCTAGCCTGAAGCAGCACTTGCCAGTGATCCTTACCCGTATAGGCTGTAAATGCAGCCGGAACCGTAATGACTTCTGCCCCTAGCTGGGACAAATGCCGATACAGTTCTGGAAAACGCACGTCATAGCAAACAGAAATGCCGAGAGAGCCTAAGTTAGAGGTCTGACAAACCGACGGTAGCTGGTGCCCTGAGGTGACTGTCGCTGATTCTTGATAGGTGTTACCGTCGGGTAAGTTGACATCAAATAGATGTACCTTTTCATAACGCAGCAGCACGTTACCGTTGGGGTCTACCAGCAGGGCGGTGTTATAGACTCTACTCTCGTCTGTAGGAACAGGATATCCGCCGCCCAAAATGGTGACTTGATATCGCTGGGCCATGGTTTTAAGAAATTTTTCACTAGCGACGCAGATCTCTTTGGCCTGGGCTAACTTACCTGCTTCATTCCCCAGATACGAAAAGTTCTCGGGTAGGGTAATGTATTCAGCTCCACGACGAACGGCGAGGTCAATCAGCTCCTCGGCCTGGGTTAGGTTTTTCTCCAGGTCAGGTACGCTGGTCATCTGCAGCGCGGCAGCCAGATAGGATTTCATTTGGGCACTTACTAGTGAATTTGACCTTGGCCCTATATTCTACGGGGCAGGTCGCTCAGTTGAAAAGCGCCATTTTGCGGTCGGCTATACCTGTAGAATCGCGAGTTGCCAGACTTGGTACCCCAGTCGGTTGAGATGCAGACCGTCGGTAGTGAGTTCTTGACGCAGCTTGCCTGTGTCGTTGCTAAAGCTGGGGTGCAAATCTAGATAGTCTAATCGGTGATAGTCGGTGAGCTGGGCAATGCGTGAATTTAGCGAGCGGACTCGCTGACTGGGGATATTTTCCCAGCGGGTAGGCAGGATGGAATGTACAACAACGCGGGCATCGGGGTGCTGTTGCCGCAGTCGAGCCATGATCTGGTTGAGGTTAGTCAAGATTTCATGATCGCTGGCCCCATTTTTGAGGTCGTTCACACCAGCCATCAGGTGAATGGTGTCGGGGTTGGTGTTGGCAAATGCGGGGAGTCGCTGCAAAATGCCGCCAGTGGTATCCCCTGAGATACCTTGGTTAAGCCAAAAGCGATCGCGAGGTAGCAGCTCAGGCGGCAGCCACATGCTCAGCGAATCACCGATAACGACGGTCAGGCGATTGCCACCCTGGCCAGCTGCGATCGCAGCTGCTTCTTGCTTCAAAAGTCCCTGCCATTCCCCATAGGTAGGCTGATGGGTAGCATTGGCCCAGTTATCTTGAAAACTGTCTGGTGATATTCGTGTGTAGAGTGACCCAGACTTAAGGGCAGCCCAGCGTTGCTGATATAACTGTGGACCGCTGGCTGGTTTGGGGCCAGAACTCACATTCACTTGACGCCGCGCCACCTCAATCGCTCGGGGCGTGATGGCATAGGCCGTTGGCTCAGGGCGACGAGCCGTTTCCTGCAGCCGCAAAAGCTTTTGCCTACGGGCAGCAACCTCTTTAGAAAATGCGGGTGTCAAATCCATATTTCCATGGACTGTTGGTTCGGGGATGAGCTGATTGAGCTGGCTAGCCGCATCAATTGCAGATTGAGCCATCGGCGCAATATCAAGGTCTGGATTAGGACCATTGAGTGGTTCTGGAGCGGTTAGCTGCGCCATCAACATCAGTAAATCTGACATATACCCGAATTTCCTCGCCTATGGAGAACACGACTTACCTACTTAAAACGCTGACTGCAAGGACAATCAGGACGAAATATTGCCTCAATTCATATGTCAAAAACTGTAAAAAGTTTAGGGACAGCAAATCTGCAGCTATATTTCCGATTACCCCTTGACAGTAGGCGCCCAAATTAACGATGATGTTTCTCTGTGCAAAAATGCTCGGATCAGGTTTGAAGCATCAGTTGCTACCTGTACGGCAAGGGAGAATCAATGGCATACGCAATTATTGAAGCGAGCGGCACTCAGCTGCGGGTTGAGCCCGGTCGCTTTTACGACATCAATCGACTAGCTGTCGATGAAGACGCCAGCATTACTATCGATAAAGTTTTGCTCGTCAACGACGGTGATGGCACTAGTATCGGTCAGCCCCTGGTTGAAGGAGCAAGTGTCAGCGGTACTGTGATGCGCCACTTACGGGGTAAGAAGGTCATCGTCTATAAGATGAAGCCTAAAAAGAAGACTCGTAAAAAGCGTGGTCACCGTCAAGAGCTAACTCGTTTAATGATTGACTCCATCAACGTAGGCGGCAAAACGCTCACTGCGGAAGATGCCCCTGTTGCCAGTCAAGAAGAAGAATAAGGCACTGGGTTTATCAGTCTATACTGTAGATAAGCACGGAGATGTAGGTAATGGCTCATAAGAAAGGTACAGGTAGTACTCGAAACGGTCGCGACTCCAACGCGAAGCGTCTGGGTGTCAAGAAATATGGCGGCGAGGCAGTGACTGCCGGAAATATCATTATTCGTCAGCGGGGTACTAAGTATCACCCTGGTGAAAATGTAGGTCGCGGTAGTGATGATACTTTGTTCGCCCTGATGGATGGAGTTGTTACCTTTGAGCGCAAAGGTAAGAGTCGCAAAAAAGTCAGCGTTTACCCAGCGACTGCCTAAAAGTTAAGTCAAAGCAGCGCTTTAGTAGAGCTGTTTCTGTGTCAATAAAGGGCGACCTCAACTGCAGTTGAGGTCGCCCTTTATAATATGTTTTCTTTTAGAAGTTAGTGTGACCAACAGCGACACTTGAGATATTGATCCATGCCTAAGAGTACCCACAGGGGGTAATGGCGATAGTCAATTAATTTCGCATGATGTACTAAACCACAAGCAAAAGATACTACAGGAGAGCAGGTTGGCAACAGTAACTGTTGTCAGAAAATCTTTTTACATATCGATAAGAGCATACAACCGCTTCTTGGGCTACTGGATTCTTTCAGTAGCTTTTTTATGTTTCTAAAAGCAAAAAGATTCTGGCTTTTCCATACATTCTTCAGACCTTAAAACCATAAAAGAAGAGTTTATGCACTGATAACTTTAGAAGTAAATACATACAAGATATCGCCTGAACTCTTTAATGAATAAGACTTTCAAAGGATTCTTATTCTCTTTTTCTCGAAAGGCACCCTTGCGGGTGATGGCTTTTTAAAAACGATCAACCATGATGTAAATGTGCCAAATAACAAACACAAACAACACTTTATCAGCAGCTGTTGTTTGTTAGTTGTTTAGCCATAGTCAATATTATTAGGACACTCTTATGACTGCTCAACCAACTAAGCAATTGTTTGCATCTGAGACCTATTCCAAAAACATTCTAGGTCCCGCTTTCTTCTCAATGAGCGATTTAACTATCGCTGGCACTAGTGATGATACTAAAGTAGGTCTAACTCCTGCCCCTGCTAATTCTCCTTATATTATTGCCGATAGCGAAGAGTTCTCTGTTAGTTTGAAAGTCTCATTTAACAAGAGCCCTCTGACATCTTTGCTGATGTGCCTAGGCACTGAAGTGCATGTGCGCTTTGCTTTTGAAGGCATTGGCGGTGCGGCAGCTGAGAAAGACGTCGAAGTTGTCATCACCACTGTTAAAGATACATTTGAGTATGAGCTTAAGTGGACAGGTACTCCTAACGATGCTCAGCTTACCCCTGGTCTTTACGGTGTAGCCGCCGTTGCCCAGGTAGGTCCTGTTAAGCATGACTGCAGCCAGCCTATTATTGGCTTTGGGTATCTAGCTGGCAAACTACTCCAGGTTTACCCTGCTTAGGTTTCTGCCCTGTTTTAACAGTCAAATTTATATGACTCGTGGCGTTGAGCTGGTGATTTTATCACCAGCTTTTCTTATGTTTGTGGGTAGGCCGTGCTGTCGATCGGCAATATGGGCACTTTAGGAAAGAACTTGACAAAAGAAAAAAAAAGAAGCGTATACTGCACAACAATTAGCTGTTGTCTTTATATTTCCTCAAGATTTGCCATGGCATCCCAATGTCTTTTTTATCCATTACGTAGCGTGATTCGCTGTATGGCGAAAGCCCATCTAACGGTTACTCCTGAAGCTTACGAGGCAGACTTAGTTTGGGATGAAGCGCTGTTTGCAGAACTGACCACCACTTTTTTGCAGCCGTCAGTACAGCCGCTCTTGGCGTCTTCCTATGCTTCACGGGATGAAGCGGCTGTGGTAGAAGGACAGCTTGCCCAGTCGTTGGTCAATGCCTATCGTCGCATTCTTAAACAACGTCAAGATGTGCAGGTACAGCAGCTTAATGCATTGTTGTAGCCCTGTGGCAAGCTAGCGGCTGATCATTCTCTACAGCAGCTAAGCAGTGGCTAAGTGATTGCGCGCAGTCCCGTATTTACGACGGAGAAACTTAAAGGCTTCTCGCTCAATCTGTCGGGCCCGCTCACGACTGACGTTTAGACGCTCACCGATTTGGGCAAAGGTCAGTTTTTGGCCACCTTTGAGCCCAAAGTGTAAAGAGATAACTTCTTGCTGTTGCTGGGTTAGTGCGCTCATCATATCGGTGACATCTGATTGCATTAATCCTTGAGCAGCATACTCTTCTGGTGATTGTCCATCATCTTCTAGAAGATCGCCAAGCTCCATGTCTTGATTGTCGCCGATGCGTAAATCTAGTGAAAGGGGCTGCCGGATATGGCTGAGATAGCTGCGTACTTTTTCAGGGGGTAAATCCACTTCAGCCGAAATCTCTTGAATTGTTGCAGAGCGACCCAGTCGCTGAGATAGCTGCCGCTGAGCTTTTTTGATTTTGTTAGTTTTTTCGTGGATGTGTATGGGCAGACGCATAGTGCGACTTTTCTCTGCGATCGCACGAGTCATCGCTTGACGAATCCACCAATAGGCATAGGTCGAAAATCGATATCCCTTAGATGGATCAAACTTCTCCACCCCTCGCTGCAAACCGATGGTGCCTTCTTGAATCAAATCCAGCATCTCAATATTGCGTTTGAGATATTTTTTAGCAACAGAAACAACCAGCCTCAGGTTGGCCTCCACCATTTGACGTTTAGCCCGCTGACCGTCTGCCACAGCAGTCTTTAAGACATCAACCGTTATATTTGCAGCGTTTGCCCATTCTTCTATAGTGGGCTCATACCCTAGAGAGTCAGCCAAATCGGTCTTTGTAGACTGCAGGGCTGCTAAAGTCTGAACAGCCTTACCATAGGCGATTTCTTGTTCTGGAGTTAGTAAGGGAACGCGACCAATTTCCTTTAAGTAGACGCGAACTAGATCAGTATCGTTTTGCATAGTGCTCATTTTTGGACGTAACTAGCAACAAAATTGAATTGACCCGGCATGGGGACGCTAAGCGCCGACACATAACGCTCAGCAGAGTTAAGTCAGCGTTGTGGAGAAGTCACTGACTAAAGAGAAAATTCCCTCTGATGTCAGTTGGATAGAAATTGCCAGGATAAGAAAACCAAGTACTTGGGTGAATGCTCTCAAACCGCTTCTGCCCATACGTCTGACGATGGGGGCACCCATCGTCAGACACAGATACAGCAGTACACCTAGTCCTAAAATTCCGATTAACGCACCTGCATACCCGGCAATGTGAGGACTCTTAGCCGCAAGACCAATCACCATACCGATGGCCCCAGGTCCACTAATCAGAGGAATCGCTAGAGGAATTAAGGTGACATCTTCAGGGAGCACTTCTTGCCCAGTGTTGGATTGGCTAGGAGGATCAGATGCAGAGAGCATCGTCCAGGCTGTGCGGGCTAGTAACAACCCTCCCGCAATTTGCAGCACCCCCAAAGAGATGCCAAAAAAGTCTAGGACAAACCGCCCCACCACCAGAGCAACCGTCAGCACAACAATGACATTAACAGCGACCTGACGCGCCTGACGCCCTCGATGATGGGGAGAGCTATCAACCGTAAGACTGTGAAAAATTGGAACTGCTCCCAAAGGGTCAGTAATGGGAAAAAGCGCTAAAAATGTTCCAGTTGCCGCAGAGAGTAGCTGTTCCATCTGACAAATGCCCCAGGCAGTAGCTGACTGCTAATCGTTATTATTAAATAATGTAAATAACTCTCAGAATTGACTGCAGGGCGGAAAGCCGTAATGAAATCCTTCGGGTAGCCGAACTGCTTAGTTGCTAAGCAAAAACGCCTAACTGTACGGGTTTCCCCCCTCCCTAAGCGAGACGCGAGTATATTAACGTTTCTAATGTAATCGTTTATATAAGTTAATGAACGAGCCGATTGGCGCAATTGCACTAAGGGAGTTTTTATCTATGGTTCAGTTCTTTCCCCGATCGGTCTCGTAGCTTGAAACTACTGACGTCATAATCACCCTTCAACCCCTTCAGCCAGAAAGCACTCACTTCATTTTGCAAGTACCCCTTCAGTAATTTATCGAGCAGGACTATGTTTGAATTTTTTAACGACAAGGCCATTTCGGCCATCATGATGGCCCAACAGCAGGCCACTCGACTAGGCCAGCAGTATGTTGGTACTGAGCTGATACTGGTTGGTATTATTGCTCAGGGTGACAGTTTGATTTCGCCAATTGTCAGAGATGCAGGGCTGACTCTGCAGAATTTGCAAGATGCTGTTGAGGCGATCTTAAAGCGCGATCGCACTCGTACAGTCACTGAAGTTCCCTTTACTCCAGGGGCTAAGCAGCTATTAGAGCAAGCTCTCAAAGAGGCACAGCAGCTCGATCAAAATTATGTAGGGCCAGAGCATCTATTGCTGGCTATCACGAGCAGCGAAGAGAGTGCTGCAGCCAGAATCCTTCAGAACTTGGGAGCAGACCTGATAAAACTGCGAATTGCCATCATTCAAGCGGTGGGCGAACGACTACCTGTACCAGCAACCGGTGGGCAAGAGGCCAGTAGCTTTACAGGCAAAGCACTCCAAGAGTTTGCAACTGATATTACACAGCTGGCAACCGATGGCAAAATCGATCCGGTTGTGGGTCGTCAAAAAGAAGTCGAGCGAGTTGTTCAGATTTTGGGTCGCCGCAGTAAGAACAATCCCGTCCTTATCGGCGAACCTGGTGTTGGCAAAACAGCAATTGCTGAAGGGTTAGCCCAGCGAATCGTCAATCACGATGTGCCACAGCAGCTATATGGTCAACGCGTGTTAAGCCTAGACATCAACTCGCTGATAGCAGGCGCCCGATTTCGTGGAGAATTTGAGGAGCGACTCAAGCAGATTTTGGCCGAGGTCAATAAAGCTGACAATATTATCTTGCTAATCGACGAAATCCATACCCTGGTTGGTGCCGGCGGCATGGAAGGTGGCATGGATGCCGCCAACATGCTCAAGCCTGCCCTGGCTCGAGGCGAGCTGCAGTGTATTGGCGCAACCACTCTTGATGAGTATCGCAAATACATCGAAAAAGACGCTGCTCTTGAGCGTCGCTTTCAGCCAGTCATGGTCAACGAGCCTAGTGTTGAAGAAACAATCGAGATTTTACAGGGAGTGCGGTCTAGCTACGAACAGCATCACAATCTGACGATTTCTGATCAAGCTCTTGTTGCCGCAGCAAAACTCTCAGATCGATACATTGCTGACCGCTACCTGCCAGACAAAGCCATTGACCTAATTGATGAAGCTGGCTCTTGTGTACGCTTGCGTCATTCTCAAAGACCTCTGACCAAGGAACTCAAACAGTCTTTACGTACAGTCGTGCGAGATAAAGATGACGCTGTCAAAGCTCAAGACTTTGATCGAGCGAGTCAGCTGCGAGATCAAGAACTTGAACTTGAGACTAAGCTACAAGAGCTCGATCAAACTATCACCGCAGCCACACGACCGATGGTTGATGTTGAAGACATTGCCCAGGTCTTGGCCGCGTGGACCGGTATCCCCACCAATCAGATTACTCAGACTGAGTCAGCCATGCTGATGAAGTTAGAAGAGACGTTACACCAGCGGATTATTGGTCAAGATAACGCTGTAAATGCGGTTTCTAAAGCGATTCGACGGGCAAGGGTTGGGCTCAGAAGCGCTCAGCGGCCCATTGCTAGCTTTATCTTTTGTGGGCCGACGGGTGTGGGTAAAACTGAGTTAACCAAAGCGCTTGCCGACACAATCTTTGGTTCCGAAGACTCCATTATTCGTCTCGATATGTCGGAATATATGGAATCCCAGTCTGTATCTAAGATGATTGGCTCTCCACCAGGGTATATCGGCTACGGCGACGGCGGACAGCTAACAGAAGCTGTACGACGCAAACCTTATACGGTTGTACTGTTCGATGAGATTGAAAAGGCCCATCCGGATGTCTTTAACTTGCTATTGCAGCTGTTAGACGACGGTCGTCTAACAGACTCCCAGGGCAGAGCTGTAGATTTCAAAAACACCTTAATCATCATGACCTCTAATATCGGTTCTAGAGCGATTGAAAAGCAGGGAAGCGGCATCGGATTTGAGATGATTGATGGCGATGTTTCTACGGCTCGGTACAACCGCACCCGAGAGCAGGTCAATGATGCACTAAAGTCTTCTTTTCGACCTGAATTTCTTAATCGTTTAGATGAGATTGTTGTCTTTCATCAGCTTAACCGCAGTGAGGTCACGCAGATTGCCGATATTCTGCTGCAGGATGTGGCTAAGCGACTGGCGGCACAGGAGATTCAAATTGAAGTGACTGAAGCATTCAAAGAAAATCTCGTCGTCAAGGGCTATGACCCTGCCTATGGGGCTCGTCCATTAAGAAGGGCCATTACTCGAATGGTGGAAGATAGCTTAGCAGAGGCCTTACTGGCAGGAGACGTCTGCAAGGGTGAGACCGCAGTGCTAGATGTGAATGAAGAGGGTGATGTCACCGTCCATTCAAAAACTGCCCCTGTGCCGGTGGGTGCTGGTCTTTCCTAAGTCGGCAGTGCTTTAGCTAAGCGACGATGGCGTAGGAAGACTCTCTTCCTACGCCACTGTGTTATGTATGCCAAATCACATCATGGGTCGTACCCTTAGTAATAAGAACGACCTGTATCGTGTTTACACGTAGAGATTTCGCTTAGCTAACAATTGCACTCATTGACCATAGGTTTTGTCTATGAGCACAATTATTACGCCTGTGGCAACAATTGTTTACATTGAGTTACAATTCGAGTGAACGTTTTAGAAACGGTTCTATGAGACCCACAGGGTAGGCCCAGTTTAGCTGCGGTAGCCCTTAATAGCTGCAGGTGGTCTCGGGTAAGCCCTGGAAGCATCACCGCTCTTTACAGTTGCACTCAATAAATAAGGAATCGTTTAGTTATGACATTCACTACAGCCAACACATTAAGTCAATCAACAGGACTCGCTGACTCAGTTTCTGCGGTATTCACACTATTTAACCGTCTATCTACTGACGAGAAGCTGGGCGTACTTTGGTTCATCTATGAAGAAATGGGTCGCGGTGCGGTAACGCCTGCAGCCACAGGTGCAGCCCGTCTACAGTTTGCTGAAGGGCTGCTAGAGCAAGTTAGAGCGCTGAGCCCTAACGAACAGCTAACGTTTATGCGGGACTTGGTCAATCAGGCTAGAACTCCCATGGCCCGTGCTTATGGTGTACTGACCAACAATACAAAACTTGCGTTTTGGTACCAGCTAGCTGAAATGATGAAGTCGGGCGAAGTCATTGATGTCCCGTCTAACTATAAGCTCTCTCGCAGCAGCAGCGACGTCTACAGCCGCATTCTTGCATTGGACTTTGGCCAACAGATTACGGTTTTACGTCAGGCTGTCGTTGGCATGGGCTACGATCCCTTTGCCTAGGTCTAATGACAGTATTACAGACCGTTAATCGACAGCTCGAAACTGTTTTAGAAGAGCATGCTGTAGCAGTGCTGCGTTACTTTACCTTCTTTAACCAGGGTAAATATGCGCAGGTTGCCAATCTTTTCACAGCTGAGGGATGCCTGCATCCTCCCTTTGAACCCGCTGTTGTAGGAAAAGACAACATTGCCAATTATCTATTAAGAGAAGCGGAAGGCATGACCGTATCTCTGCTAAGTGCTGACGTACATCCTCAAGAAGATAATCGGTTTCAAGTTGATGTGCGCGGTAGTGTGACTGCCCTTGTCTTTAAGGTCAATGTTGCTTGGTGCTTTCTTCTAGCAAACGACAATAAGATCGAGTCGGTACGGGTCGATCTGCTGGCAACTCTAGAAGAACTCTTCCGGTTGCGGCCTGCAGATTAGGCAACGCTGGGTTGCTCCCATGACTGAAGAATGGCATCGCGTCCCAGGGCAATATCTTGGGATGCGCATTGCCAATCGGGATGAGCCGTTAATAAAAATGATTCGACTGTTTCTCGATCGAACAGGTGCCAAGTCGATGCGCCATTGATCGGTTGTGGAATGGCGTATAGATTGTTGGCCAAGCGATGAATTGTCAGTCGCTCTGTCGTAAATGTCGGCAGTGTGAGTGTTGCGCCGACCGGCAGCGTGCGAAAACTTCGAATGGCTTCTTTAAGAACTTCAAAGGAGACCGTTGACAGACCTGGAATTGCGATCGCACAGTCCTCTTCTCCATTGATCTTGACCCAGTAGCGACGCACTGGATCAATACCGAGTAGCCAAGGCGACTCATCGTCCAATGTATAGCGAGGGGCTAGGGGAAGTAGAGACTGCATAACACCAGGTTAAATGTAGGGCAAACAGGCAACTTTTGAACTGCGCATAATTAAACCATCACTTGCTTGAGCTAGATAGTGCAATTTTCCGCAACAAAAGTTAAGTATTTTAGATACCTGTCATTAACTTATGTAAATAATCCTGCTTGTTTGCCTATAGACACGGGGCCATTTGCATTTTTCGCGACATTTTTCTCTCCCCCCGTACCCCACGGAGGCTTTTCATCTAAACAGATCCTGATAACAGTCGTTCAGTGCATTCTTTTATAAAGAAATGTAAAGTAGGTACACACCCATCCCAAAAAATTTATGAACCTCCCACAGATTCAATCTTTTCTAGATAGTCCCAATCCTCAGTTGCGAATGAGGGCTATTACCGAACTACGCAACCATGAGCCCTCTGTAGTGGTGCCATTACTGAAGCAGCGGATGCATGATGGCAAATTTTTAGTACGGTCCTTTGTTGCGATGGGGCTGGGCCACAAACGCAATAATGAAGCATTTGAGGCGTTACTGCATATTCTCGACAATGAGACGGATCATAATGTTGTCGCAGAAGCCGCTAATTCACTCTCTAAGTTTGGTCCTGAGGCAATTCCTCATCTTGTCGACCTATTTGAACAGAATACTCACTGGCTCGTGCGTCAAAGTATCTTTGGCGCGTTGGAAGATTTAGACGATCCTGGAATTCTTCTACAGCTGTGTCTGTCAGGTTTTAACGGAGAAGATATGACCGTTCAAATGGCCTCACTAGCCAATTTGAGAAGACTTAAAGACACCCCCAAACTACCCGAAGCTTTAGATATCGCATTGAAAGCCGCAAACGATAACAATGGCCTGATTCGTGCAAGTGCTGCTCGAACCCTCAGACATTTTGGTGGCCCAGAAGCCAAAACGGCACTGACAGAGTTACAACAAGATTCAGACTACCGCGTAGTCAGGGCTGTACTTGAGGGTCTTCTTTAGGCTGTAACAGACCGAACTGATAGACGGACGGCTATTACCACCTGAGAACGATGAACGAACATTTACAGTTCGTTACACTGAGGAGGAGCTGGAGATAACCCTCAAAACGTTTGATATACGCAAGCCACATCATCCAGCTTCACATCAGTGAATGGAGATCGATATGAACGGTAATCTTCGATTTGGGAATCTGTTTGGTATTCCCTTTTTTATCAATATTTCCTGGTTTTTTGTGCTGGGTCTAACGGCCTTAAACTTTGGCGGTGGGTTAGCGGCTCAATTTCCCTGGTTAGGGTCTAGCGCATTAGTTCTAGGATTAGCGGCAGGTATTCTCTTGTTTGTGTCTGTATTACTCCACGAGTTGGGACACAGTTTTGCTGCTCAGCAACAGGGGATTCGTGTTAATTCCATAACTCTCTTTCTATTTGGGGGATTAGCCAGTCTAGACGATGAGGCCAAAACACCAGCTGGGGCTTTTTGGATTGCGGTTGCTGGCCCCCTGGTCAGTCTGGCACTATTCTTTCTGCTAACTCTCATAGCCAATAGTGGTTTATTGGCTGGACCGGCCGCTGCAATTGTTGGCTTGTTAGCCTACATCAATCTGATTTTGGCATCTTTTAACATGATCCCAGGTCTTCCCCTTGATGGCGGCAATGTTCTCAAGGCAGTTGTTTGGAAATTTTCCGGCAATCGCTATCGCGGTATCCGGTGGGCCAGTCGTACAGGACAGTTCATTGGTTGGTCAGCCATTGTCTTAGGTGTTCTCTCTATATTGGGTCTCTCCAACGTTGGCAGTTTTTGGACGCTGATTATTGGCTGGTTTATTCTTCAGAATGCGGGTCAGTCTGCTCAATCAGCCACTGTTCAAGAAGCACTGTCGGGATTAACCGCCGCTGATGCAGTACTAGAAAACAGTCCCATTGTTGGCCTAGGTAGCACCCTGCGTGATTTTGCCGACATAGCTATTGTCTCAGCTGACAACAGCCCATGGCGTCGCTTCTTAGTAGCCTCACCGGATGGCCAACTAGTTGGAACAATCGATTTGGATGTGCTCAAAACAGTGCCATCGGGTCAATGGTCAACACATTGGGTGTCTGACTTTCTCGAACCTGTTGCCCAGGCAACTAAAGTTCAAGCTGATCAGCCGCTGTTGGATGTGATTCGTCAGCTAGAGAGCGAAGGAACTCAAACCCTAGCCGTGACACAAAAGAATGGCACCCTGGTAGGCCTATTAGAGAAGGCTGAGATTGTTAGCCTACTGCGGAAGAGAACGCAAGAACAGCCAGCATAGTCAACCGTGTCGCTCGGTGCCATAAGCACCTTAGCTCACTCTTTCTAAGCAGCGCTAAACCGCCCAGGCTTAGTAACAAAGTTGTTCATTAACCTAATCGAGTTTTAATCATGGATAATCAAGAAACAAAATTTGGCTTTACTCGCACCGCTGAAAATTGGAATGGGCGTCTGGCTATGCTGGGATTTATCATTGGCATTGCCACAGAGCTGCTGACAGGTCAAAGCATTCTGTCTCAGATCGGGATTATGTAGTCAATTCCGTTTTATCGGATTAAGACATACCAGTTGAATCGCATTTTTAACTAACTTGCGGCTGAACCAGTTACCCGGTTCAGCCTTATTGGCTATTAGACCACTGCTTTAAGCTAACAATTGGGGCAACAGGTCGGCATAGTATTGCTACAGACTTAACTTTGAAAAAAGCAGACTTGTCAATTGTCATGAAACAGAAGTTAACATTTTCTTTAGATTTCGTTACAATGATAGAGTCGCTCTCAAAACAGCGCTTTTGGCTGTGAACACTATGACTGCTGCATTTTTTCTAACACCAAAGCCTCTTGAGACTATATCTACTGCCTCTGATCTAAAGCTTCGTCTTGATTGGGGCGAGCCTGCACTAACCATCATCGATGTTAGAAGCAGACATCTGTTTAATGAAAACCGCATTTTAGGTGCGATTTCCATGCCCATGGATGAGCTCGTAGCACGAGCATCTGCAAGCCTAGAAAGCGAGCGCGATATCTATGTTTATGGCGAAACTGATGAGATGACGGCTGATGCAGTTGCAAAGCTGCATGAAGCTGGATATGAAAACGTTGCTGAGTTGAAAGGCGGCTTGACTGACTGGCAAGCCACAGGGGGTGCTATAGAAGGCACTGTTGCGGCAACTGCCTAGTTTTTTGGCATTGCTGATGCTCAGTATGGTTGAGACTGACCTTTTGCATATTGCACAGCTCGGTTCACCCTACAGATCAGCAACAACTGTATAGAGTCCGTGTAGTCGAGGCTAATCTCTATCAACTACACGGACTTTTATATCTCGTTAAATTAATCCAATCCCTTCTAAACCATTTGCACAGACAGTTCTGGGCTTGAGCCCGTAATTATCTTTGCAGATGGCTGATGGCGGTTCTTGTTGCTGTCTTATTTGAGGGATAGCATCAGAGTTTATCCTTGAATCATTTCAAGAATTAAGTCTTTTTTGATTTGGATATAGGACTGCATAGCGATCTGTTCATCAACTGTGAGACAGACTCTTGCTTGTACCTGTTCGAGCAAATGTCTGACAAAAAGTCCTTCAGGAAGGTTAGAGACACTCTCTGGGGAGTTTTCTAAAACCACAGACCAAAGTAATCGTAACGTTGAAGCATTCATAGTACTTTCTCTGTGATTGTAGTGATAGTCTCTCTCTTACTAAAAGTATTTAAAGGTGCTTATCTTAATTCTTTCTTTAGGATTCATTTTACATTAACATCCGAAAGCGTCTAGTGGGTGCGGCTACAATATCTCGATAAATTGGTCAACCGCTGCGATATAGATAATTTCTACGATGTGAATTGCTACAACCGCCAATAGCTAAGTAGAGTCATTTAGATTGGGTGATCGTAGAGGAAATTATTGTTGTCAGATAATAGTCAATATCTGGGGGTTAACATAGAGTCATATAAATACGCATCAGGGGATACACGTAATTTCTATTTGGTTATGCCCAAAGTGGTAAACAAGTCAATTATTTGAAAATATAAGTTACTTTTTATTTAGATTTCGTTACAATCTAGTAGTCGCTCCTCGCAGCATATCTAACTGCTAGACCTATGGCTCCTGCATTTTTTCCCAACCCTAAACCACTCAAGGCCGTTTCAACCGTATTTGATTTGAAGGATCGTCTCGATTGGGGTGAACCAGCCCTAACCATTATTGATGTAAGAGATCGAGTCTTGTTTAATGAGAGCCGTATTTTAGGGGCCATTTCAATACCCATGGATGAATTGGTTGCGCGAGTATCTGCCAGTCTTGAGAACGAGCGCGATATCTATGTGTATGGGGGCACCGATGATGTTACTGCCAATGCTGCTTCTAAGCTGCGGGCAGTTGGCTACAGAAATGTCGCAGAGTTGATGGGTGGTCTGGGTGCCTGGCAGGCTGTTTCAGGCGCGACTGAAGGGCCCTTGGCAGTGTCCTAGGAAATGATTAACCCAGAACTAGATTGTTCAGAGAGTCTCTATTCTCAGGCTCTCTGTCTTTTTTAGGTTTATTGGAAAAATTAACAGTTTTGTGTGCTAGCAAAAAAATTTAGTAACGATGATAAAACAACTGATTGCACCGGTTATTGCTTTATTCGTAGTCCTTACCGGCATGACCTCTATTGCCGTTAACTACGATGGTTTAGCTAAATCAAGTGAGGCTGAGCAAGCTTATTTTATTAAGCATGTCTCTGATGCAAACGTGGTAGTTGTAGAACCCAACTATGGGGAGTTTTACAATCCTGACCCCAATGTGCAAGGTGATTCATCAGGAGAGATTTTGTATAGCTCTTTGGATGGCTTAGCCCACAGCTATGATATCAAAGGAACTCAAATGGTTCGCTTTGAGCGTAAGGGTCAGATGATTCCTAACCTCTATGTATTTGTGGAATCACCTGAGAAGGAATTTAAAGTTGCTGATGGTATCTCTGGTGAGCAAGACATTATCGCTGAGAACATCGAGCTTTAACAGCTTCTGATGTTTGGGATTGACCGGTCTAGAGTCCTTGTTATTTAAAGGTCTCTCGCAGCCATCCCAAACATCGATCAAGTTTTTGCAACGCTAAGCAACAGCCTCAAGCTCATGCGCAGATGTATCTGTCTGTATAGGTGTACGTTTACGGCGATAGATCAGACTGTAGGCAGCAGGGACAAAGTATAGGGCCATAATCGATGCCCCAGTAATGCCACCTGCGATCGCAATTGCCAACGGACGCCAAAACAGTCCACCACTGATAATCAGCGGCACAAACCCTGCAATTGTTGTGATTGTGGTCGTAATTACGTGACGCGTAGCCCTATTGACCACTTCCACAATGGCTCGACGGTCCCCTTGTTGAGGTCTGCCATCTTCATTTAGAGCCGAGAGAACAATCACAGTGTCGTTGATGGCAATACCCACCAGACCCATACTGCCGACAATGGCCATAAAGCCCATCACCGAGCCAAATACCTTAAGAGAGAATAGGGCCATTCCCACAGAGCCAAAGCCTACAACAGCGACAATGCCGGCCTGACGAAATGAGCCCAGTGATAGCACAAGCGCAATCACCATCACCAACGCTAACACAGGTACATAAAGCATCAAATTACCCTGGGCCTGGCTTTGTTCAGCTTTTTCACCCCCAAACTCATACCAGTAGCCAGCAGGGAGTTCAAAGTTTGCCGCTGCTAATTTCTCTTCAAAGGCTTGTTGTACCACCGAGGGGAGCACTCCGGCTGTAATAAAGCCTTGAACAATGTTGACTCGCTGTTCATTACGTCGGGCAATCTTTGCAAGTTCAGGCACGAGCGTAAACTCTCCTAGAGCGTCGGTGGAGGCTCGGTCACCTATCCCCTGCAAATCTAAAGACGCAATCTGACTGAGATCAGCCCGGTCACTGTTGGCCACCCGCACCCGCACTGGCAGATTCTCGGTAGCTTCTAAAATAGAGCCCCCAACGCTTCCTTCTAAATATGCCTCTAGCTGCTGTGCGATCGCTGTATTGTTCAGGCCCGCTTGCTGCGCCTGTTCTTCATCAATGGTTAAACCGAGCTTGGGCAGGGCTTCTGTCAAGTCGTCACGCACGTAAACTACATCTGGAATGTTAATGAGAAGCTGACGCGCTTCCACACCCAGTCGCCGCAGTTCTGAAATATTGGGTCCATAGAGACGCAACTCGATGGGAGCATCAAAGGGTGGTCCCTGCTCTAGCTGTTTCACCAAAACACGGGCCGCTGGGAAAGCGACATCTAAATCAGCCTGAAGTGTCTGGATAATAGAGGCGATATTTTGGTTGGTGTTGAGCTGCAGCATCGCCTGGGCATATTGGGCCTGATTACGGCGATTGCCAGTAAAGTTGTAGTAAAACTTTGGCGCACTTTCACCAATAAACCAGTGCACCTCATCCACATTCGGGTTTTCCAAGATGAGCTGACGCGCCTGGAGCATTTGTGTGCGAGTCTGGTCAATGGCAGTCTGGGAGGCAAACTCCACTTCTACCTGGAGCTGGTCGCGATCTCCTGATGGGAAAAACTGTTGATCTAATGTGGATGATGCAATAAAGCCAATTAAAGGAAATGTCAGGGAAAGCGCGATCGCAAACAGAGGGCGCTGCATCGTCCACCGCAGCGTTTTACGATAGGGACGAGCCAAACGAGACGACGAAAACCCATCAGCCCACCAGCTGCCAGGACGCAGTAAAAATCTCTGCAGAGACTTAACTGGCCCGGTTTGGCTATTTTCTCGCAGAGTCTGAGCCTTAGAGCGTGTGTCAGCCAGCATTCGGGCAGCCAGCGCTGAAATCACCGTCAGTGAGAGTGCCAGGGATGAGATTAAGGCCATAATCACCCCAAGGGCAATGGTGCCAACAAACTCTCCCCCTGCACCCGGCAACAAATAGATCGGCAAAAATGTCATTACAGTGGTGACTGTTGAAGCAAACAGAGGCACCTTGAGATAGTTAACCGTCTTAGCCACCGCATCAATGGGTCTATGGCCATGCTGTAGCTCCATCTGGATTTCATCCACAGCAATAATGGCATTATCAATCAACAAGCCCAGGGCAATAATCAAGCCAGTCACTGACATCTGATGAATCGGGACACCAAACGCTGCCATCCAGCCAAATACCGCCAATGATGTTAGGGGTAGGGCAGTGCCAACAATAAAGGCCGAGCGCCAGCCCATTGTAAACAGCGTAACCGCTACGACTAAGAGCGCACCAATCAACAGATTACCGATCAGAGTGTTAATTCTCTCTTCCACGTAGGTGCTTTGATCAAACACTAAATCTAGACTGATCCCCTCAGGCAGTAGCGTCTCAAAGTCTGTCAGTATCTGACGGACCTCCTCAGCCCAGTTATCAATCCGCATCCTCGATTCCATCATGACACCAGCCACCACAGCAGGTTTACCACTGACCAAAGCCAGATCTGTCAGCGGTTGTCGCACCCCGCGAGAGACTCGGGCAATATCGTTCAAACGTGTGAACTGTCCGCCCGCAGTTTGAATAGGAACCTGACGAATTTGCTCTAATGTCTCTAGCTCACCTTCAACCTCAATTGCCAGAGTTTGCTCCGGACTGCGTAATTGCCCAGCAGAGACCTTGGCATCACTCGTTTGAATACGGTTAGCCAAATCTTGAGGAGATAAACCCACCGCTGTTAAGCTTGGTGCATCGATTTCAACAATAATTTCTTCAGATGGATCACCAAACAGCTCTACTTCCTCGGTGCCCCCTATCCCCCTAAGCCGTAAGGCAAGTTCCTCACCGTAGCGACGCAAAATGGCATAGTTTGGCTCTGTTGGTCGTTGCCAGGTGAGCGACGCAATCATCGTATAGGCTTTGACAAAAGCCTCATCCAGTTCAGGCTCGCTAGTGCCAACCGGCAGATTAACCGCCGCATCAGCTATTTCATCTCGCACCTTAGACCATACAGGCTGAGCATCTACAATTGAATCTTTTAGCTCTACGCTAATGCTCGAAAACCCAATGCGGGAATCCGATGAGATAACATCAATTTCTTCGAGTTCTGAAAGCTCTGCTTCAATGACTTCTGTAACCAGTGCTTCCACTCGCTCTGCATTAGCTCCCGGATAAGCTGTTTGCACAACAGCGATTCGAGATATCAGCTCGGGATCTTCTTGACGAGGTAGCGATTGGAATGACACAAAGCCCCACACCAACAGCATTAAAATAGTGAGCACTAATAACCGAATGTTGCGATAAAACGGTTTAACCATAGTGGCAAGAATGTTAGAGACGATGGATTAATAGGAATTGATGGATATTTGTAGGGGCGCACAGCTGTGCGCCCCTACAGAAACAAATTATTGAACTGGGGTGACCAACTGCCCTGGTACAAGACGGTGTGAACCATTGGCAACCACCCTATCGTCAGGCTGCAAGGTGCCACGCACCAAAACGCGATCGCTATCCTGATAGATAATTTCAACAGATTGCGGCTGAACCGTATATCGCCCATCTGCCGCATTGTCATCTGGTACCAGCACATAGCAAGTCCATAGCCCGCGAATCCCTTGGGTTAATGCCTCAGTGGGTAGCCACATCCCTTCTGTCGGAATTGTTTCTTCTAAACTCACCCGCACGGTTTGCCCAGAATTTGCTTGGCTAGCAGCTGCAGATTCCAATGCCAGCACAGCTGTTTGTGTGCGTGTTTGAGCATCAACTTCAGGCAAAATTGATGACACGGTTGCCGCGTAGGGGCGATCACCCAAATATACTGTTTTCTCATCACCGATAGTTAACTGCTCAATGGCATCAATAGGCATACCCACCCTGGCTTCAGGAGTGGTACTTTCCAAAAGACGTATGACCGACTGCCCCGCCCCCACTACAGTGCCTTCATCCACCTGTTTAGTGGCAACTACACCGTCAAAGGGAGCCCGCATGGTACTTTTAGAAATCGTGACATCCAAATCAGCAATGCTCGCATCTAGCTGTCGTACCAGAGCCTGCTGCGCCATAATTTGTTCAGGTCGCGTCCCGTTTTGCAATTCCTCTAGCTGGCTCTGAGACTGGTCTAGCCTGGCCTGGAGTGCTCCTTCGCCAAAAGAAAACTCATCGAGCTCCTCGCGAGAAATTGCCCCCTGAGCATAGAGCGACTCACGTCGTGCACGTTGCACTTCCTGCAGCCGTAACTGTTCTTCTAAATCCCTCACAGCCGCTGCCGCTGCCGCAATATCTTCAGACCGGGCTCCAGCCTCAAGTTCCATTAGCTGTGCATTAGCCCGGGCTCTCTCAGCCAACAGTTGCTGTCGCTGCGTTTGCAAATTACGAATATCTAACCGCGCCAGGGGGGTGCCTGTTTCTACGACCTCACCTTCTGTCACCAACACGTCCACCAGCTGACCACTACGCTCAAAGCCCAGTTCGCTAGCCCGCAACGATACAATTTCTCCTGTGTATGTGCGTGATACAGAGTAGTTATCCACAGGCGTTACCGTCAGAGTTTCTACCGGCAAAACTCTCCCTGCTGGTGCCGAACTTTCAGCCGAGCTGGCAACACGCTCTTGGATTCTTGGAACCCCGACGGCAAGCAATCCCATAGTCCCTAAACAAATCAGAGCCAACCGCTGGCGAGACGTCCCAAAAACTGTCGACAAGGTTGAGTTAAATACTGGTGATTTAGATGTCATAGCGTTGGCAGCCTAAAAACAAACGTATGTTTGAACAGCACTTGAAAATCCATTAATACTTATTGAACTATTTGCTATATCTTGAAAATCATCTAGAGAGATCGATTGTGAAACTCTAAACCACGTCGAGTTCTGACCCCGGTTGGCACTCGGCTATGGCGACAATAGGGTCGCAAAAACCTAGACACCGACCTTGACCACTACTCCAATCCCTTTCACAAAATTGATTTAGTGAACCCTGTAATTTTCCAGCCAGGGCCAGTATCCTGACTAATAGCAAGAACGCAACTTGCCCCTAGGCTTTATTCAAACGTATGTTTGATACAATTAAAACGCACGTTTGAATAATTAGCAAATAAAAATTTTATTTTTCCTGGTATGTCCCTGCAGCAAACGATTGTGGACGCTATGGCCTAGCAGTCGCTTATGATGTCTGGAGATACCCTCATCTTAATATTCGATTATTGGAGCATAGATTACTTTAATGGCAGGTGCAGCGTCCGCTGATACAAAAGAACAACTCCTAAATGTAGCCGAGCAACTAATCGCTGAGCGTGGCTACGCAGGAACTACCGTGCGGTCCATTGCCAATCAAGCAAATGCGAACCTGGCCGCGGTGAATTACCACTTTGGTTCTAAAGAAGAACTATTTCGAGCAATCTTTTCTCGCATTGCCAAACCTATTGTTGCAGAGCAGCTAACAATGCTAGCTATGCTGCAACAAAAAGAATCCTCACCATCCGTTGAAGAGATTCTGACAGCGTTTCTCAAACCCTGCCTTAAAAAAATTGTTCAAGGTGAATCATTTCAAACAGTGAGAGCCCAGTTTATGGGACGCTGCTGGAGCGAGCCAGAACCACTGCAAAATATTGCCAGCGGTGAGTTTATGGAGAGTCGACTGGCATTTCTAGACATTTTGCAGAAAGTGATTCCCGACTGTTCACGAAAGGATCTCAACTGGAAGTTAGATCTGGTGATTGCAACACTGATTCGAGTACAAAACGAGGCCGGCAAACCAGACTCACTATTAAAGAGTAGTCAGCCAGAAGATGTTGACTATGCGATTAAATATTTGGTCAAGTTCTTAACTCCTGGGATGTCAGTCTGACACAGCACAAAACACCCATCTGAGGAAATCATGCAATCCCCTATCGTCACAGATCGTTTAGCTGACTTTCTCCGCCAGCCCAATATTGAAGCATCACCAGCCTGGGAGTTTATCAATGGTCGAGCCCAGAAAAAGTTGTGCAAACACCGCCTTAATCTGACAGTATTTTATCACCGACTCTTTTGACGCGCTGAGGTGAATCGAGACTCTCTCTCCTTAGCAACTTACCCAGGCTTATTCACTCGAATTAACTGACCAGCAAGACTATCACATCGAGCAATTGCCTTGTGAATACGATATCCGACAAGCCACGATTATCTGCTTCTTGAACAGTTAAGACGTCATGGTTAAGGCTACGGAGAAATTCGACAACACGGCGTGGAAACTGTTCATTCGCATAAATCTCTACCATGTGCTATCCGTCAAGACTATCATCATTGTTAGTCTGAATAGCCGCCTCAATCTCTTCTGGATTAGCAGCTGCGTAGGTCCAAGCGTTGGCTAAATCTAAAGCAGTTAGCGTTGGATAGTTATAAAGCTGGTCAGAATCTTTCACACCAAGCTGACGATAACTCACCAAAACCCATACAGGAATTCGTGTCCCTTCAATACAAGCTTCACCACCACAAACCCCAGGCGTTTTGCTGATACCGCGCCAGTTGTTGCTCAGACTACGTGAAAGTAGTTGAATCGCTTCTAGCTTGTCAATCGGAGACAGGGATAAAAGCTGAGCTTCAAGATCTCGAATGCTCATGATTTCCCAAAGAATAATTTGTAGGATCTCTTGTCATCCTAACTTGGGAGAACGAAACTGGCGCGATTCTATAGACTCATACCAGTTCTCAGTTTTGAGTGCTTAGTTTTGAGTGCTCAACCTCTGATATGGCAAAGGGTAGTAATCCCTCAACTGTAGACAGACTTTTGGGACTTGGTATTAGCCCTTTTGCAGAGTACGTGTGACTTACTGTATTAGGAGGGATGTTCACTGACGGGACTGGCGCGATTCGAACGCGCGACCTACCGCTTAGGAGGCGGTTGCTCTATCCAGCTGAGCTACAGCCCCAAAGCTGTCCTACATAACGATACACCCTACATTCTTGTCAATAGGGATGCCGTCGGTAAATTCCGCAACTTGGCGTACTGAGGTTCAATTTTCTACCCAGCGAGGTACGTATTTCCAACCATTTTTGAGCACCTTGCGATAGGGTTCAAACCCAGGCATTTTCTCGCTGACGAGCTGCCAAAAGGCATTGGAATGGTTCATATGGATCGTATGGCATAGTTCATGCACTAGTACGTAGTGAACCACCTCTTTAGGTAAAAATAACAGTTTGTAGTTGAGGCTAATATTCTTACTGCTAGAGCAGCTGGCCCAGCGTGTTTTTTGCCCCCGTACTGACGGTCGCTTGAATGGGAGGTCTAAATCAAAGCTTAGCTGTCGCAGCCAGGGTACTAGCTCCCGATGGGCTTTGTGTCCTAACCACTGACATAGCACTTGGTTACAGGTTGGCAGGTGGTTGATACTGCCCCGCACCTTTAGCCCATGCCCCGGCAACGGAATGCACAGGGTCGGTCCATTATCTGGTTCATAGGTGACCTGCCAGGTTTCGCTGGGATTGGTTTGGGTCAACGGGGCTTGCCATCGTAGCTCAAGTTTGTCTGGCTTGCTCATCTGCCAGCCAGTAGCTGTATCTTGATGTTCCTCTAAAAGCCGCATCCGATTTTTGATAATCCAGTCGCGACGTTTGGCGATCAGCCCTGGTAGCTTTTTGCAGTTATAGCTAGGGGGCACCACTACTTCCACAGTGCCATCCACTGCGATTTTGATGGAGACATGCTTGGCCCGCTTGCTTTTGCGAACAGTGTAATCAAAGTCGTTTAATAGGGCTGATGGTGGAAACAGCTCTAACTGCGCCATGGCTGAAGTTTTGAAGTTTGGGTTGGCCTAGCCTTGAACTTACATGATGTCAGTAGATTTTAAGGGTTTCAATTCAAAACTCAAAATTAAGAACTCAAACCCCTCATTACTCACTGTCTACTGCCCATTGCTGACCCTCCTTGATAGTATGTGAACAAAGAAAATTGCTGAATCGGATACTTTGAAAATGGCCCAACTAAAAACGCGACTAGCGATCGCAACACTACTGACCTTAATGAGTGCCTGCGGTGGTGGCGATGGGGCATCGTCTGATAGTGCTGAGCAGACGGTTACTATCCTTGGAGTCATTGTTGGGGAACAGCAGGAAAAACTAGAAGAAGCGCTTAAGCCCTTTGAAGAAGAAACGGGTATTGACGTTATCTACGAAGGTACTGACTCGTTTGCGACACTGCTGCCGGTGCGCGTAGAGTCAGGGGATGCGCCGGATATTGCCATGTTTCCGCAGCCGGGGCTGATGGCCAGCTTTGCTGAGGCAGGGCAAATGGTGCCGGTCACTGAGTTTATGGATGAGGCGACGCTGGCAGAAGCTTATCCAGAAACCTGGCTATCGCTAGCCACGGTTGATGACAGCATCTATGGCATTTGGTATCGAGCCTCGGTTAAAAGTTTGGTGTGGTATAACCCCGCAGCGTTTGAGGCTCAGGGTTTTACGGTGCCCACAACCTGGGATGAAATGTTAGCGCTCAGCGACCAGATTGTTGCGGCTGGGGAGATGCCCTGGTGTGTTGGCTTAGAGAGTGGTGAGGCAACTGGCTGGCCAGGTACTGACTGGGTGGAAGATATTATGCTGCGCACGGCTGGCCCAGAAGTCTATGACCAGTGGATCAGCCATGAGATTCCGTTTAATGATGAGGCAGTCCAGACGGCATTTGAACAGTTTGGCGACATCATTTTGAATGAAAACTATGTGGTGGGAGGCTCGGTAGGGGCGATCAGTACACCCTTTGGGGATGCGCCCCAGGGATTATTTGGGGATACGCCCACGTGTTATTTACATCGTCAGGCCAACTTTATTGCCAGCTTCTTCCCTGAAGATGTGAACTTAGACGAGGAAGTCGATATCTTTTTGCTGCCAGGAATTGACCCGGCTTACGGTACACCGGTTTTGGTGGCTGGAGATGTGTTTGGCATGTTTAACAACACACCTGAAGCTCAGGCGCTGATGGAGTATTTAGCCACACCCACACCCCATGAGATCTGGGCCGGGTTGGGAGGCTTTTTATCGCCCCATCAGCAGGTAAGTCTGGATGCGTATCCCGATGCGCTAAGTAGAAAGCAGGCAGAATTTTTGACCAATGCTGAGACCATTCGGTTTGATGGCTCAGATATGATGCCAGGGGCTGTAGGTACGGGTACTTTCTGGTCTGGCGTGGTGGATTATGTAGCGGGTGAACCGGTGGAAGATGTGTTGGGTGATATTGAGGCGAGCTGGCCCGAATAACGAACGAGAATAACGGATATTAGGAGGAAGGGTTTTATCAAATCCAAAAATTACGTAGAGGCGTTCCATCGTAGAGGCATTCCATGGAACGCCTCTACGATGGTTGGTAGGGAAGAGGAGACGTATGTCCGATAACGTGTTGCGAATTTTGACGGCGTTAATTGCGATCTCACTCGGCTCTGTTGGTACCATTGCCATTTTCTACGGTCTCAACCTGCTGGTAGAGCGCTTTCCCCGACGCTGGAAAGAGCGCGTTCTACCCTGGGTTTACATGGGACCAGCGGTGCTGATGCTGACAGCCTATTTGGTGCTGCCGACATTACGCACGATATACATCAGCTTTTTTGACAGTCGCTCAGTCGAGTTTGTCGGTCTTAAGAACTATGTATTTGCCCTGACCGACCCAGACATGGTGATTGCCTTTCGCAATAACCTGCTGTGGCTGGTGCTGGTGTCGGCCATCAGTGTGGGGCTGGGGTTAATTATTGCCGTGCTGGTGGACCGGGTGAAATATGAATCGGCGGCTAAATCGCTGATCTTTTTACCCATGGCCATTTCCTTTGTGGGAGCCAGCGTCATTTGGCGATTTGTCTATGCCTTCAAGCCTGCGGGTAGCGATCAGATTGGGGTATTAAACGCCGCACGCCAGACGGTGGGTCTAGAACCTCTAGGCTGGCTGATCGAGCGAGACGGATTGCTGGAGCCCTTCTGGTCTGGTCTGGGCATCGAGAGTCTCACGCCACTGCCTACGCTACTGCCGCTCAATACCCTGGCATTGATTGTCATTATGATCTGGCTGCAGACCGGGTTTTGTATGGTGCTGCTGTCGGCGGCGGTCAAAGGGATTCCCAAGGATGTGATTGAAGCGGCACGGATCGACGGGGCTAATGAGTTTCAGATTTTTCGGCGGATTATTATTCCGATGATTATGCCGACGATTACGGTGGTAACAACAACGGTGGTGGTGGCGGTGCTGAAAGTGTTCGATATTGTCTATGTGATGACGGGCGGTAACCTGGACACCGATGTGATTGCCAGCCGCATGATCAAAGAGATGTTTAACTTTAGAAACTTTGGTCGCGGTAGTGCCATTGCCACCGTGTTGCTGCTGGCGGTTATTCCGGTCATGGTGACCAACATTCGTCGCTTTACCCAGCAGGAGGCCAACCGATGAAAATTGCCCGCACGACCTGGCTGGAGCGACTGCCGTTGCATACAACGGTAATTGCGATCGCACTCCTCTGGACTCTACCCACCGCTGGTCTACTCATCAGTTCTTTTCGCCGCAGAGATGCGCTCATTGCCAATGGCTGGTGGACTGTGTTTCAACATCCCTTTGAGCTAACCCAGTTTCACATTGGCAACTACATTGATGTACTCACCAGTCAGGGCATGGGGCAGGCGTTTCTTAACAGTCTGGTCATCTCCGTCCCTGCCACGGTGATTCCTATTTCCATTGCCACATTTGCGGCCTATGCCCTGGCCTGGATGCAGTTTCCGGGACGGCAAGTGTTGTTTGTGGCCATTGTTGGTCTGTTGGTAGTGCCGCTGCAGATGACCCTGATTCCGGTGTTGCGGGCCTATAACGATCTGGGTTTGGCGGGCAGCTTTTTAGCAGTGTGGCTAGCCCATAGCGGGTATGGACTACCGCTGGGCATTTATCTACTGCGTAACTATATTGGGTCACTGCCCCGAGATTTAATCGAAGCCGCTGCTGTCGATGGTGCGTCTCATCTAAAGATTTTTATGCGACTGATTGTGCCGCTGTCGATGCCTGCGATCTCATCCTTTGCCGTTTTCCAATTTCTGTGGGTATGGAACGACCTGCTGGTGGCGCTGGTTTACTTGGGGGGAAATCAAGACGTTGCCCCAGTCACTCTGGTGCTGCGCAACTTGGTGGGCGACCGGGGGCAAGATTGGCATCTGCTCACCGCTGGCGCATTTATTTCGATGGTGGTGCCGTTGGCTGTATTTTTTGCCCTACAGCGTTACTTTGTGCGAGGGCTGCTGGCAGGTTCTGTGAAGGGGTAAGAGCTGTTAGCGTTGCCTGAGCTGACTGTTACGATCACAGCGATGCTGCAAGGGCCTATTGCTCAGCTAATGATTCAATAGCCTCTACAGCATTGTTTGACACGCTGCCAGGCTCAACAAACTCCCACATAGTAGCTGCCGCCTCATACCCCAACACTGACTGGGCAGGTCTAAAAGATTTAACACTGCCAAATGCGCGATCAATGTTGCCCCCCTGCTCACCATCTACTTGTGTATCGTGGTAGATATATTCAGCAAATTCTTCGCTAATTTGGTCAACATCATTAAACTCTTGAATCCTGTCATAGTTTGAAGGGATACTCCTAATCTTTGTACTATCTACCGGCACTTTAATGCCCACTAGCTCTTCTCTGATGAGCACTTGATCAGGCTTAAAGGTACCGTCTTGGTAGCCTACTGAATATCCTGCACTAGCAAAGGCTTGAACAAACTGATAAGCCGGGTGCTCTTCGTTGACATCGCTAAATTCTGGATCAAAGACAGGGGCAAGGCGAATGTGGCGCTCGCTGTCTCTGACAGCATTGTTGGCATAGTATAAAAGCTTTAGGAACTGCCCTCGGGTAATCGGGTCTAGCAGTTTGAAGTCTTCACCCATCTCGTCAAACACGCCAAGTGTTGCCAAATCGAGAATCATTTCTTTATTGGGTGAGGGCACCTGCTCAATGTCCGAGGGAATAAGATCAGTTTCAACCGCTAACTCATCAGCTATAACTTCGTCAGGAGCTTCATCTTCAACTAACAGCGAATCATCGGAGACATTTTCTGACTCTTCGGCAGCATCTAGGACAGGAGCAGTCACTGTCTCTTCTGACGTTCTGCGGCAGCCAACTAGCGAGATTGATACCATCAACCCGACAGCAGCAAGCTGACTCCATTGCAGCATCGTTCCTACCCTCACTCGACAGCTCCTCAAGCCTATATTTCTTATATTCTGCATGTCTCAAGCCTATGTCTGAACTGCAAACACGCTTGTTTTATACAAGCTTTAAACCAGTAATTCCGAGTAAATAACTGATTGCGATGTCGAATGGCTTGTGTGCCTCATGCCAAGACGCAAACCTCTCGGTTTGCAGCGCTTAATCCTGCCATGTAGGAACTCCTTGGACTTCGCCAACAGTATCAGTTGCTGGACTAGCAGCTATAGATACCCCAATGTCGAAATCCATATCTTCGTATGCGGGAAAAGCAAATGAATTTTCCAAACATGCAATATTGCCCCTAAATGCTCACAAAATCTTTAGAATTTGCCCCTATGCTGAACTCAACTAGAGTTAGGGACCACAAAACTAAGCTCTAACTCACAGATATTCAACTTTTAAATTACAGACGTTGCCACGACTGTGGCCAGCGTTGTTTTAGTAGAGGGCTTATTGAGATGCAGTGCACCACTGATTCCGTGTCCGAGGTTTTATCAAATAAAGTCAACAGCGTTCTTGCGGCATACCCGGCCTATCCATATCAGACGGCGTTAAACAACGATGCCATTCGGCAACTGTTGTTAGAGTATGTGGAATCTAAGCTAAAGCAGACAGTGCCAAAGTTAAACAATCCTGAGCATTGGCAGTGTCTACCCCAATATCTCCATCAGCTAGTGGACCTAGAGCTGCGTCTGGAAAGCTATATCTATTGGGGTATCGAGTATATTATTCAAAACCAGCTCGATGTGCTGTTGAGTGCAGAAGAGCCCGCCTGCGATGTGCAGGATATGACGCAAGCCTGCATGCCGTCCTACTGGTTTGGCTAGTCGCTGCTGAGGACTTTATCTTCTTCATCTTCAGCCACATCGACAGTGGCAATAACCGGCACTTTGAGCCCGACTTCGTTCTCGATATCGGGCTCTGTGCGTTTAGAAAAGCCCCAGGCAAAGATGCCGACAATCAGGGCAACCATGGCCCAGTCGGGGGGAACCCAGCTGTCGTTGATAACGCGAACCAACAAACGTAACCCAACAAAGGCAACTGTTACAAAGCCCGCATCTTCAAGGTATTCATATTCATCAAGCCAGCGGATAAATAAACCTGCCATAAATCGCAGTGCAATAATGCCGATGGTGCCACCCAAAAGAATAATGCCGATTTCATCGGATAAGGCAATGGCAGTGGTGACGCTGTCTAACGAAAAGGCTAAATCGGTAAAGGCAATAATGGGAATTGCCTGCCACAACGATGAAAACTTAGGACCGTGATGGTGCTCATCTTCGTCTGTGCTGCTGCTAAAGTGCTGATAGACCAGCCATAGCAAGTAGGCGGCACCAGCCACTTCAAACTGCCAAAATTTAAGCACCCAGCTGGCCGTCAATATCAAGGTCATGCGCAGCACAAAGGCAACAATCAACCCCAGGTTTAGGGCCCGCTTTTGCTGTTCCTCTGACTCTAACCCTTGGGCAATGGCAGCAAGTGCGATCGCATTATCCGCCGATAACACTGCTTCTAAAGCAATCAGTACCGGCAACAAAAGCAGCGTATCGAGCCCAAAGTTAGGCGACCATTCAAGTAACTGATCTAACATTTAGCCCTTACAATTTGCAGTCATTACAGTAAACGTATCGTTAGCACTCGGGCCAAGGTACACCCTTGTTTAGAATAGATCGGATACAATCCGCCGACATCTTTCTTAAGGGATTTCCCGCCCGTGCTTTCCTCCCTGTTCGCTCAATTTCGTCACCAGTATGCCGATGGTAGCCTTACCACAGAGTTGCTGATGACCCATGCTGAAAACTATCTAGTCAAAGCTACAGTAAGTATTGGCGAGAAGGTTGTGATTACAGCCTTAGCCGCAGACACCAGTTTGACGACAGCGGACGACCAGGCTAAAGCAAGAGCGCTGGCCATGCTCGGGTTTGGCCAAGCAACAGGGCAAAAAGATAGGGCAACAGGGCAAGACCCTGCCCCCAACAAATCTTTAGACAACTCGGCGGCCGTTCCCGCCGCAGCTAGCAGCCCAGAGCCATCGGCTTTGATAGATAGCAGCCCAATATCAGACATTGGCCCAATGCTCGCACCAGAGATTGCTGACTCCGATGATATTGGTCGCCCCATCGACAGCATTACGCCTGATGAAGCGCCTGCTCCCTCTGAAGTACCCGCATCGTCACTAGCCGCGACAGCGATTGAAAACTTTGATGACACCAACCCAGTCGACCTATCGGACATCATTGCCCAAACCGATGTAGAAATGGCTCGTCTTGGGTGGAGTAGCCTTCAAGGCCGCACCTACTTAGAGAAAACCTTTGATAAGCGCTCACGCCAGCAGCTTACGGATGAAGAGCTACTGACGTTTTTGCTGTATCTAGAATCCCAACCTACGCCCAGTATGGGGTAGGTTATTCAACCACAGTGGGGCGACTGCCAATAGCATGACGGTCAATTACCTGGTCAATCAGACCGTACTCGACCGCCTCATTAGGGGACATAAAGAAGTCACGCTCAGTATCTTCTGCAATTTTCTCAAGCGGCTGACCGGTATGGTCTGCAAGAGCGTCATTTAATGTTTTCTTGATGTACAGGATTTCCTTGGCCTGAATCTCAATATCTGTGGCCTGTCCCTGGGCACCGCCCAGAGGCTGGTGAATCATGATACGTGAGTTGGGTAGGCTCAGACGCTTACCCTTAGTCCCGGCACTTAGCAAAAAGGCTCCCATACTTGCCGCTAGACCCACACAGATAGTAGACACATCAGGCTTGATGTGGTTCATTGTGTCAAAGATGCCCAGGCCGTCATACACAGAGCCACCAGGAGAATTGATATACAGATAGATATCTTTCTCAGGGTCGTCGGCTTCTAAAAACAGCATCTGGGCCACAATCAAGTTCGATGATTCAGCGGTGACCTGTTGCCCTAAAAATACGATGCGCTCCCGTAGAAGGCGGGAGTAGATATCAAAGGCGCGTTCACCGCGGCCTGACTGCTCGATAACGGTAGGAATCATAAGGGCCTAAGCGTATATGGAATTCTTTTGCTTGCTTCTAAGATTGTACAGACTCGTTTGGGCCAATGGGGGGGTGCGGATAACCCGACTCTAGTTAAGTCCCGCACACAGTTCTTAGGATAAGACGCATAATTGAGAAAAAATATCAGGTAGTGCGACAAGCACAGTGCTCAGGGTATCTACGGTAGAACTAAAACAAATTTAGGTTCATCACACAATCACTCCTCATCATATGTTCTGACGTCCTTTAAATTATCGACACTTGTCATGACCGCTGATGGTCCTATTTCAACGCCATCGTCCCTACCTCGCACACTATCGCTGATAGAAACATTAGGCTTTGGTCTGACCGGCTTATTGCTGTGGCTGAGTGTAGCTCCGGGTGCCCACGCAGAACTAGGGATACAGGCTATGTGGGTCTGGATTCCGGGGGCTCTAATAGGGATATTGATCAATGTGCAAATACAGCAGCTAGGGCAGCAGTTGCCAAATGTTGCTGGAGGTACCCCCAACTATTTGACCCACCTGCTGCCGGATATGCGGTGGCTAACCTCCTATGCCGCCATTGGCTACTTTTTAAGCTGGGTTGCGGTGATACCGGTAAACGCCATTATTTTGGCGGAACTGATTGAAACCTATCTACCGCCGTTAGATGTTGCTGTACCAGGCATAGCGCTAAGGATTGGTTTTATCTTGATGGCCTTTGTCGTGGCCTTTAGCGGTACTCGTTCCTTGAGTGCGCTACATCTGGCTTTTTTGATGCCTGCAGTGGGATTGCTGCTGCTTTTTTGTATTCAGGGGAGTGTTTGGTTGCTGGTGTCGTCACCCCAGGGTGCGATCATCGCACCGGCCAGTCCTGATTTTTCTATCCAGGGTTGGGCCAAGTGGTATCTCAATGGCACCTACGCATTTTATGCCTGCGAAACAGCCTCTGCCTTTGTGGCTGATAGCAAACAACCCCGATTTACGTTGCGCAGTCTGCTGATCGTAGCCAGCCTGATTCCCATTGTTTACGTAGCCGGGTCGTGGCTGTTGCTGCATTTATCCGCTGGGATAACAGACCCAACCGATACCTTCCTCACCCTAACAACCGCCGCAAGACCCTACTGGGGAGTGGCAACACCGCTATTGATTACATTTCTGGTGGTCTCCAGCTGTTTGCTATCCATGGCCACGGCAGTTTCCATTGCACCTCGGGTGCTGTATCAGCTAGCAAGAGATCAGTACATTTCGGCCATATTTGGCCGGGTGTCGCCCCAGGGAGTGTTTGGGCCTGGTCTGGGGATTACCCTGTTGCTAAGTCTGATCTGTTTAACCTGGGGCAATCTCCATGAGATTGTCATGCTCACTGGCGTAGGCTGGCTGATTTCGTTTATCACTCTGCACTACGGCATTTGGTACAAGCGAGGAGAAGCAGGTGTCAAGCTGCCGTGGCTAGCGTTGGCGATGGCCGCTATGGAAATCGTTGTTTTAGCCATCGGCGGATGGGCCTGGGGCATCCAAAATTTTGGTATTGGGCTGCTGTTGCCGCTCGCCGTCATCGGCAGCGATGCACTGATAGCCAAAGTGATGTCAAAATGCCAGATTCACCCAAGTTGGCAAGGGTTTAAACGCCGAAGCACTAGCAATTTTGAAAACCTGATTCCCATCCAAATCGCTACGCTGGTAGGTTTTATCAGCGTAGCGACCATTATTGGCTGGTCCGCTAGCACCGTTATTGCCCAAGCAAACACCCGGCAGCCCATCGACTTTTTAGTTGTGCTAGTGCTGGTACTGTCCTTTTTGGGGGTGGCCATCGCCTGCTGGACTATTTTTCCAAAAATGGTGGCGGTTAACGACGCCCGTAAATCAGCAGAAGCCCTAGGTAAACAGCTTGAAGCAACGCTGCAGACGCTGCAACAAACGCAGGTACAAATGATTCAGCGAGAAAAACTGTCTAGTCTGGGGGCATTGGTGGCGGGGGTGGCCCATGAAATCAACAATCCGGTTAGCTTTATCCATGGCAACCTTTTCCATGCTGAGAACTACACCCATGATCTGCTCATGCTTGTGCAGCTCTATCAACGTCATTACCCCAATCCAGATCGTGAAATAGGTACAGCAATTGAAGCGATTGATCTTGATTTTCTCAAAGACGACCTGCCCAAAGTGCTTAACTCCATGACCCAAGGGACTGAACGCATTTGTGAGATTGTTCTCTCTCTGCGCAATTTCTCTCGTAAAGACGAGGCAACCTGTAAAACGGTGGACATTCACGACGGTCTAGAAAGCACGCTCTCCCTTTTGCAGTACCGCATTAAAGCTGCATCCGGTGGCGCTGAGATTAAAATCACCAGAGATTATGGCAGCCTACCTCCGGTGGAATGCTACCCTAGCCAGCTTAACCAGGTATTTATGAACATTTTTGCCAACGCTGTGGATGCGATGGAAACAGCCAGTGAGAAACGGTGCAACAGTGAGCATCTTGACCAGATCAAAATCAGCACCCGTGAGCTAGATGGAGAGCGGGTTGAAATTGCGATCGCAGATACCGGTCCCGGCATTCCAGATAACGTACAGCCACGCATTTTTGAACCCTTTTTTACAACCAAACCCGTCGGCAAAGGCACCGGCATTGGTATGTCTATCAGCTACCGGATTATTACCCAGCGTCATCAGGGCCAGCTATCTTGCAAATCAACCCTAGGTCAGGGAACCACGTTTATTGTTCAAATTCCCATCCAGCAGACTAGGGCTCAGTTAGACTCAAACGGTTGAAACCACTGCTGCTTCAACCCCCAGTCCAACACCAAACGCACGCACAAAAACAGACCAAAACTTTCAGCAATGGGAAGCCCCAGGGGTAGAGCATCTGCTAAAGCAAGGCTGGGCGGATCTACACTTTCTAGCTGACCCAGGCTGCGGGTGAGCGCAAAGGCACCAACCGCTCCGCTTCTAAGATGTGGATTCGCATCATTACGAACAATGTAGCGGTAGGTAACACCAAATAGAAACGCACTGACTGTGGCGACAGCAATCCGCAAGCTGCCAGCAGCCAAAGTAGGTGAGCTAGCCAGGGCAACCAGGACACAACTGACACCGGCACCGGTAAGTGCCGCCACACCGCCAGCCTTGATCGATTCAATTCGTTCTTGATCCATAGCGTTAGCTGTTTGCTTTGCGTCAATTTTGCCATCGCCCAAAAATCAGGCAGTGATCTACCGTATGATATAAGCAGCCGTGCAAACGGTTTTCTCAATTTAGTAAACAGCGCAAGTTTGGCAATATGGACATTTTGACACTTGGTTGGGTTGGACTACTCGCGTTCTTTAGCTTCTCTATTTCAATGGTAATTTGGGGTCGTAACGGCTTCTAAACAGCGACTATATTGCAATGACAGGTGGATTAGAAGCTCAGGCGTATAGTGTTTTAGCCACATTGGCGGCACTATTATTAGTGTTGGTGACGGGTGGTGTTATCTATTTAACGGCTATTGAGTGGAACGACAAGCGTAAACGCTCTCAGGAAGCCTTGGATAATCGCACCCCCGTACGCAAGCGTAAGGGCAAGAAGAAATAGTTGTGACATCGGCGCGACAGTTAGCTTTTACGGTACTTAGAGAGATTGATAAAGGAGCGTTTGCCGATGTTGCGTTAGAGCGTAACATCGGCAAATTTTCGTTAGCACCTGCCGACAGACGTCTTGCAACAGAATTAATTTATGGCACCGTGCGTCGACAGCGAACCCTGGATGCGCTGTTGGCCCAGTTTGGTAATCGACGGGTTGACCAGCAGCCTGCAGACCTGCGGCGTATTTTACATATTGGGTTTTACCAGCTGCGTTATTTAGATCATGTGCCACCTCATGCAGTTGTTGATACAACAGTCCAGCTGGCAAAACAAGCGCGGTTAGGCAAGCTCAGCGGAGTCGTTAACGGCATGCTGCGTCAGTATCTCCGTCTGCAAGATGGCCGCGATCCGCTAACGCTACCTGCAGATAACCTTCAGAGCTTGGGGGTATTACACAGCTACCCTGATTGGATTATTCAAGCCTGGCAAGAGCTATTACCAGCGCCGGAGGTTGCCGAACTGTGTGAGTGGTTTAATCAAACCCCCAAAATGGATCTGCGGGTCAACCGGCTGCGGGCCTCTATTGATCAGGTAGTGACAGCCCTAACGGAGCACGGGCTAACAGTGCAATGCGGCAGTACGCCGGATGCCATCAGAATTATGGGGCCAACCGGCAATGTGCGTCAGCTGCCCGGATATAACGAGGGCTGGTGGATGGTGCAGGATAGCAGTGCTCAGCTGGTTAGCTATTTGGTAGACCCCCAGCCTGGAGAAACTGTTATTGACGCCTGCGCTGCCCCCGGTGGTAAGACAACTCATCTGGCAGAACTGATGGGGGATACGGGTCGAGTGTTGGGGTGCGATCGCACCTCTTCGCGCCTCAACAAAATTCGTCAAAACGCCAAACGTCTGCAGCTCACCACCATCGAAACAGTGATGGGAGACAGTCGTGAACATCCCGAGTTTAAGGGCATTGCCGACCGAGTGTTGTTAGATGTTCCCTGTTCTGGATTGGGTACCCTGCACCGTCATGCCGATGCCCGCTGGCGACAAACTCCTGAGGCCATTGCTGGTCTCACCACGCTACAGCGAGAACTTTTGGAAGCAGCCGTAGATTGGGTAAAACCAAATGGCGTGTTGGTTTACTCTACCTGCACACTGCATCCTGACGAGAATCAAAACCTGATTCAGGCATTTCTAGCCGATCACCCCAATTGGCAAATTCAACCACTTAACGAAAAGTCTCCTGTTGCGCCATACACAACAGAAAAAGGCTGGGCAACTGTTTGGCCCCATAAACAAGATATGGACGGGTTCTTTATGGTGAGAATGCAACGTATTTTGTAAAGGCTGTTCTTGTTAGTTTCTACCTACAGGATAAATAGAGTCATAAAGGTGTAGGGATTGAATGAGTAACCGTACAGAAACTCTCACTAGCCTCAATTATTCATCAGCCGCTTGGATGGGGCTAGAAAAAGAGCCTGAAACGGAATAGAATCAGGCTCTTACAAAGATATAAGGGCTCCATTGTGCCATGACAGGGTGTCAATCAGCCCTACCATTAGATTTTTATCAAGT
>JBCDIX010000023.1:0-93273 GCA_038748405.1 Cyanobacteria bacterium P01_H01_bin.21
CCCTCAACCTGCTGGCAAAAGAATCTTCCAAAGGCTCTAAAAAGGCCAAACGGCTCAAAGCTGGATGGGACAACGACTTCCTCGTTCAAGTGCTACTCGCTTGAGTATGCGTTTGCCCTGGCAAGGGGACGGAAACTTGCTTATTGTCGTTCATATCTATGATAAAATGATGGTGTTTCACGACCTCTTCCCTGCAAGGGGACGGAAACCAGTAGCCATTTCTATCAAATAATCAAAACTTGAGCTAAGTGTTTCACGACCTCTTCCCCGCAAGGGGACGGAAACTCCTTGGTCGAAAACGACCGTGTATAGAACAAGCCTTTACGTTTCACGACCTCTTCCCCGCAAGGGGACGGAAACTACTCTCACTCACTCTTTTGAAAAAATAGAGAATACTTGTAATCAGTTTCACGACCTCTTCCCCGCAAGGGGACGGAAACTGTTGTTTTTTGCATTGTTTCGAACGTTAAGGACAAAACAGTTTCACGACCTCTTCCCCGCAAGGGGACGGAAACTTTTCCACAGCGTCTCCTGGACATTTGTATACGATAATCAAAGTTTCACGACCTCTTCCCCGCAAGGGGACGGAAACTAGGATAATCACGGTCAAAAGACTGTGATAAAGGTTTCCCTGTTTCACGACCTCTTCCCCTCACGGGGACGGAAACTAGAAGTCATAGTTTCTTGCTACAATAACAACGGTAGAGTTTCACGACCTCTTCCCCGCAAGGGGACGGAAACTAGGATAATCACGGTCAAAAGACTGTGATAAAGGTTTCCCTGTTTCACGACCTCTTCCCCGCAAGGGGACGGAAACAAATTTCATTAGTCAAAGTCCTTGTATTTGGAATTTTCAGAGTGTTTCACGACCTCTTCCCCGCAAGGGGACGGAAACTTTTTTAGCCCCTTAAGACGTCACTAAATGGTAAAAACTGTTTCACGACCTCTTCCCCGCAAGGGGACGGAAACAATTCTGACTTTGCCATTGGTTCAAGTTCAAAATCGACGTTTCACGACCTCTTCCCCGCAAGGGGACGGAAACGAAAGCATGACGCGTTTCCTTGTTTTACGAAATTTACATCAGTTTCACGACCTCTTCCCCGCAAGGGGACGGAAACACAGGAACGGATAGCCTGAGCATGACGCGAAATAGGCAGAAGTTTCACGACCTCTTCCCCGCAAGGGGACGGAAACACAAGTCATAACAAACAGTTTCCTGAAAACTATAGGACAGACGTTTCACGACCTCTTCCCCGCAAGGGGACGGAAACAAACAAGAATCGAGCATCTCTCTTAGTTGCTTATCTGTAAACAGTTTCACGACCTCTTCCCCGCAAGGGGACGGAAACAGAAAGCAACATGCTTTCACTCCCTGATTATGAACAACATGTTTCACGACCTCTTCCCCGCAAGGGGACGGAAACACCTTAACCTCCAAAAACCTCAACAACTAAAACGCCAATCGTTTCACGACCTCTTCCCCTCACGGGGACGGAAGCTCAGATCATTGTCTTTGTCTCCATAGAGAAAACTGAGCAGCCGGTTTCACGACCTCTTCCCCGCAAGGGGACGGAAACAGTTGTCATCAGTCGTGATCCTTAAAAATTGAAACAACATCCGTTTCACGACCTCTTCCCCGCAAGGGGACGGAAACTGTAATGCAGTAGTCATAATTGCCTCCCGAAAAGGCATAAAGTTTCACGACCTCTTCCCCGCAAGGGGATGGAAGCACAATAACTTACGGTCATTTGCTTAGTTAAACTTGTTTGCATCCTCGCTTTTCTGTACAGGGACACTCTATTGGTATTTCCGGAGACTGAACTAACTAATGCGAACTACAAGACCGTACTACTGATCTTTTAACCTTGCTATCCCACAAAATAATACAAAAATTAGACCTTCTATACGGAAAATATGCATAAAACCATAAGACGGAAACATCCTTTTCCACTTGTGATTATTATCTGAAATGAAATCGCTAACGTCGGTTAAACCATATGCCCATGTCGCCAACGCTCGAAAGACCGATCTCAAATGACCCCCTCTACACCGGCCTTGCGTGGTGCCTTGCCTGGGAACAGATAGATAGCCCAGAGAAACGTCAGTCTCTGCACACTGCCCTATTGCAGCAACAACTACCAACTGACTTTAAGACGGAGTGGCTCAGCCAAATAGAGCCACTCCAAACCATCCCCAAAGACTACTTTCCTCACACCGTCAAACAGCTCCAGAATGACTATTCTGACCTATGGAACCTGCCAGACCGCGTAGGTCTCGTCTATGGCGGAGCCACCAAAATTAAACAATACGTCTATGAGACGAATAAACTCCAGGAGATTCGTGGTGCTTCAGCTCTGCTGGACCGCATTAATCTAGTCGATTTACCCGCTTTCTTTTACGGTGATACCGATGATCGCTTTCCTCAGTGTCAGGAAGCCCAAACCAGGAGTCAAGACTGTCAGCGGGTGCGTCAATGGCTGCAAAAACAGGGCTTTAACGCCCTTGCTGATGCCCTCATCCCTCAGCTAATTATCTACGCTAGCGGTGGCGCTATTCTGGCCCTGTGCCCTGCTTCACTAGTAGACGATCTCGCCAATGCCATCGAACGTCGCTACGCCGATGAAACACTGATCGCCAATGCCTGTGCCGTAGGGGATAGGTTCCACCCACTGGAACTACGCTTTGGAAAACTTCCCCAAGAGAATCAGCCGCAGTTCTGGCTAAATGACTATCTACAGGCCAAAAATAATCCTGTTCTCCAGGCCTACTTTGACCAACCGTCGGATGGGGAGAAAACAGAATCTTATCTAATCGACCAGTTCAAAGCGCGCAAGACCTTTAATGAGTTGGTTACTCAACTAAGTAGTCAGTTTAACCAGCGACGTGGTGGTTACGATGCTACATCCCGCCCTGCCCGTAGTCATCCCCCCCTGTATGAAACGCACCCCTACCTGATGCGTGACGATGGCGATCGCAGACCCGCCCTGGGCCAGGTAGAAGACCTACGGAATCTGAAGTTTTCAGAACCAGCAGGCCGTAAATACATTATGGGGCAACAAACCAAACGCCAAACCCAGCAAGACTGGTGGCCTACTATAGTAGGTGACTGGCATCCCGGCCACATTGATAGTTGGGTACAGCGATTTTGTCAGAGTAAAGACAAACTGCCTTATAAAGATTACTTTGACGCCCTGCCCAAGCAAGTTTCCCTAAATTACGTAGATGAAGCCCGCTCCCTGCGGGAAATTGGGGCAGCCTGTAGTCGCCCTGGTTTTGTAGGCTATATCTACGCCGATGGCAACAATATAGGCGGCTACATCCAAAAAGCGATTAGGACCCCCGAAGCGTATCAGCGCTTTAGTCGGGATATTTCCGAGGCGACAGAACAGGCGGTATATCGGGCCATTGCAAAGCATCTAAAACCGTTTGAATATAAGCCTGACGCCGACTCAGAACGTAAATCAAGCAAGGTCTGGATTCATCCGTTTGAGATTCTCACTATCGGCGGTGACGATGTGTTTCTGGTGGTGCCTGCCGACCGGGCACTAGCGGTGGTCAAGACCATTAGCGAAGAGTTTGAAACGCTGCTGTGGGACAAAGGTCCAACCTATCAAGCTGGAGAGTGCGATCGCACCCAAACGATACATCGATATCGATCTGTCACAGGGCCACCTAACAAAAATCAAAGTGTTCTGAGCATGTCGTCAGGAGTGCTGCTTGCCGCCGACAATACCCCCATATACTACGCCCAGGGTCTGGTGGAACAGCTGCAGAAGTCCGCTAAGAAAAAAGCAAAAAACCTGCGTGCTGACGGCTACCTGGGGGGCACTGTGGACTTCCTCGTCATGAAAAATGTGACCATGATTTCATCTAACCTGAGCGAGTTTCGTACCAATGGACTTACTAAGCCAACCGCCGGACAGTCCACCCTAAAACTCTATGGCAGTCCCTACACGCTGTACGAGCTGGGAGGCTTGCTGAATACCGCTAAGGTCCTGGAGAAGACAGGTTTTCCAAAATCTCAGCTGTACAAAATACGCGACCTACTAGACCAGGGAAAACGCGCCGCCATGCTCAACTATCGATACTTTCGGGTGCAGCTAGGAGACGCGGGCAACCTGCTCAAAGAAACCTTTGAAGATGCCTGGTGTCAGGCCAAAACCAACGGCGGCAATCTGGCCCCGTGGATGTCGCTTCCCGATGAGAAAACCACTACTTACGAAACCATCTGGCGCGAACTGGTGGACCTGATGTTCTTTATAACCGAAGAGAGTAAAGAGCAAAACTCATCTTCAAAAAAATCACCGCAGAAACGGGCGGTCAATCATTCTAAGAGCCAAAACAGATCTAAGAACCAAAACAGAAGAAATCGAAGGAGTAGACGTAGATAGTTGAACATAGGCAATCGAGATCGCAATAAACCCATGATTAATCTAACCAATCTGTTACCTGAAAATATCGCTAGCGAGACAGCCAGGGACCACACTTTCCCCTTAAAGCTCACTATCGACTCTGCTCTGTGTATCGGTGCAGGCGGCACAACGGGCTCCCTAGCCGATAAAGCCATTGTGCGTAATGCCGAAGGAAATCTGGTGATTCCAGGGTCTCACCTCAAAGGCCGACTGCGCCACGAGAGCGAAAAACTGGCATGCAGCCTAGACTGGTGGGTGGCCGAAGCACCCGACCCGGCAGCGCTCTCAGCAACGGTACCGCCAGAATTTGGCCACCATGGAGGAACCGGCAGTCCGTATCAGGTGGCAGGCTATCCCGGCTATCACTGTGCGATTTCTCAAATCTTTGGTGACCCGATTTTACCGTCGCGGCTGCTACTGGACGATTTGGTGTGTGAATATTCACCGGATATGCTCGCGGCTACAACCCGTCCAGGCGTTTCTATCAACCGCAGGCGACGAACCGCCGAAGAGAAAAAGCTGTTTTTCTTAGAAACCTCTCCCGCCAATGTCCAGCTCCCATTCAAAGGAGAGCTACATCTGCTGGCGGGGGCTCCCCCCTATACCCTGGGCTTAGTTACAGCAGCGCTGCGCCAAATCTACGCCCTCGGTGGAAGCAAATCAGCTGGGCTTGGCTGGCTTACCTGGCAACAGGTACCGGCAATCCCAGCTGATTACGACTGGACTTGTCTGCAGGCACCGTCAGCTAGTTAGTTTTTTTCAACACTGACCCATGAAGCGATTAGAACTCAACATTACGGCTTTGGCTCCCCTCGCCATTGGCCGACAGAAACCGGGGGGCTCCATCAGCGAAGTGGAACATTACATCCCTGGGGCAGTAATTCGCGGCGCGGTAGCCGCCAAGATTTTGCATCAGGCCAAACAGCAGACCAACCTATCCGACGATCTCTCCCAGCAGGGGGGTGATTTTCAATCTCTTTTTCTGGATGACCGAGCGGCTATTTTTCAGAATGCTTACCCGGTGGTAGCCAAAACAGGCGAAGAAGAGTCTCGTTATGTAGAAGAACCAATTTATGTAATGCCCGCTACGGCGATCACCGCGAAGCATGACGGTGGGTTTAAGCCCGCTGACCCAGATAAGCAAAAGGCATCCCACGGCGTCTTTGATACCTTGATCGACCGGCTATGTGCTGATGCCTGTGGTCATCTTTACGACCCCAGCAGTCTGGACTGTTCGCGCGTGGAGCCAATGTCTGGCTTTTACAGTGAGGCCAATGGCTATTATCGGTCCCATCGGGTAAATACTCGATTTCTTACTCGGGTGGGAATTAACCGTCGTCGTGCTACCGCCCAGGATGAGCAGCTGTATAGCATTGAGGTGCTAAACGAGTCTTTTTTACCCAACGCCAAGAGCCGATTCAATCGGTGGGAATACATGGGGTATCGAGGCTACCTGTGGGTGCCAACCGAGAAAGATCCTGAGTTGTGCGATCGCATTGCTAAATTTCTCAACAGCTTTGGTGACCATTTTCGATTGGGCGGCAGCGCCTCTCGCGGTCTGGGCAAGGTAAAAATTGAAGTAAAACCAGCTCCTGACCCACCCGAACTTAAACACCGGATTGATCACTTTAATCAGGCATTACAGAGACGCTGGCAACAGTGGACCAATTTGTTTTTGACCGAAGAACAGACCAAAGACCATGAGATCAGCCAGCGTACATTCTTCACACTAGACTTACAGTCGGATGCAATTTTACGCGATCGCTGGCAGCCTACCACGGTGATTACCCCAGAGGTATTGCTGGCCTATCTGCGCCGCTCGCCCAGCCAGATATCAGGCTTCACAGCCCCACCCTCAGATATCAAACTCCATGCTGCCTACAGCAGTTATGACTATCGCACCGGTTGGAATGCGGCCTGGGGTCTCAAAAAAGACATGGAGCTAGTCACCAACAAGGGCAGTGTTTATCTATTGAGCATTCCGTCGAAGCAGCTGGCTGACTGGTTGCCAATTCTAGAAATCCTTGAACAGGTGGGCATCGGTGAACGAACACCCGAAGGGTTTGGTCAGGTTCACATTTGTAATCAGTTTCACACCATTTTTCGTGAGGAGGCCGTATGAGTTCTACCACAGAGTCCCGTCAGCAACAAAGAAGTCAACTAGCAGTTCAACGAGAGATTCGTCTGGCTGAAGATCAGCTTGTCATTTGGATCCAAGAACGTATAGATGCGTTTCGAATCCATGCTCAGGAGGTTCGAAAGACAGCAACGGATAAACGAGATCGTAATCAATATGGAAAGCTAGAAGAATCGCAGTTTCGTAACCTGATGCATGTGGCCGACGGCACCGACAGCCCCGAAGTGGTTAAAAACTTTCTGCGATATCAGCTAGGGCGAGATAACAAATGGGGCAAAGGGCCAGACTCTCTAGCAGAAAAAATCATTGCACATATCGGTGAAGCCCCTACGGAGGAGGAAAACGCCATCGAACAGCCCACCTCTGGAGACGAGGAAAATGCCTCTAGTGCAGATACTCCAGACGACAATAATATTAGTACTTTAGCTGAACTCGCTGAACACATCGCCAAGAACGCCAAATCTCATAATTTCAAGCTGATCTGGATGGATCTTATCCGTCGTTACATTGGGTTTGGGGGTCGCCACCTGGTCTATGTAAATAAGGGTGGAGGACGGTAAACTATGACTAACATTGTTGTGTCTACCATTGGGACTAGTCTTCTTACCAATCAAATCAATCGCAGTGAACCGGCAGAAAAGCACTGGTACCCAAAGCTGCGAGACAGTGCTAATCTCTCCTGGGAAGACACTGAAGAAATCACGCAAACCATCATTAATACTCTGCGGGACCGGGCGCTGGAGTCTTTGCGTGAGTTATCTGTCGCCGAAATTCGTCGGACCAGTGCCGAGCTAAATGGGCTCTATGGACTGTACGGCGAAGACCTGAATCAGGGACGTTTAGACACTCACTATCTACTAGCCACAGATACTGCCCAGGGGCGCATTACCGCCGACATTGTGGCCGAGTTTTTGCGGGTAAAGGGGCTTAACCAGGCCATCGTCTATGTCCCCACCAATCTGTCTACTGCCAGCACCACCGCCTTCACAGAGGGAATCGATGAGCTGTTGGACTGGCTAGAAACCACCATCAAACCCAAACGAAACAGCTGCGACATCTGTTTTAACCTGGTGGGTGGGTTCAAAAGTCTCCAGGGCTACTTGAATACCCTGGGCATGTTTTACGCCGACAAGATTATCTATATCTTTGAAGGAAAAGAAGCTAATCTGATTACCATCCCTCGGCTGCCCGTGCGGGTAGACGATGCTCTGCTGGCCCCGTATCGGGTTCCTCTGGCTCTGATGGATGCCGGGTTAGGGCTATCAGCCAGCGAGGTTGAGGGGATTCCAGAGGCTATGCTGGGTGAGATGGATGGCAAAAAGGTCCTCTCCACTTGGGGGCAGCTAATCTGGTCCCAAGCCCGCGACTCGCTGCTCACCCAGGAACTGCTGCCCTTTCCCCATCTCATCTACAAAGACGACACTTTTCCAAAAGACTATAAAAACCAGAAAGATTCGAACGAAAAGCTCGTCCTGCAGTCCGTACTGGCTAAGCTATCAGCCGCGCTGATCCCCACACAGGGAGCCCCTCTCAACTTGCCTTCTTCCTTTAAATACAGCCCTTATCAAGGTTCAGACGGCATCTACCACTTTTATGTCAATAAAAAAGAATGGCGGGTAAGCTGTCGTCCGGTCACTGGCGGTCTAGAGCTGCGTTACTACGGAACCCATGACTATGTTCAACGCAAAGAAGGTGTTTAGCACGGAGTTGTCAAATGTTTGATGTATTTACTAACCGTCTGGAAATTACAGGTACGTTAGAAAATCTAACGGCTCTGCGCATTGGTATTGGGCGTTCTAATGACGCCATTGGCACTGACCTACCGGTGATAAAAGATAGCCTGGGGAATCCACTCATTCCTGGGTCTAGCTTTAAGGGAGCATTGAGGGCGCGTCTAGAAAGCTTTTTGAGGGCTATTGATGAAACCTTAGCTCAGGACCCAGCCGCGCTTGTGAGTGAGGCTTATACCAATGCAGTACGTGTCCATAAACAGACCCATAAGGATAACGATGCGGCCCTCACTGCAGCATTGCTTAAACTAACTGATCCGATCTCACAGGTCTTTGGGAGTCCGTGGCTAGCGGGTAAGTTACAGATACGTGACCTGTCAGTTACTGCTGATACCTGGTTTGGTCAGTATCAGGAACGAGATGGCGTCATCATTGACCGAGATACAGAAACATCCGGCAACAAATATGACTTTCAGGTGGTGCCAGCGGGTACTCAATTTGAGTTTATGGCCATCATCGAAAATGCCCACGATTGGGAGCTGGGATTGCTGATGTTGGGCTTACACCAATTTGAAACGGCTCAGGTTCCCCTCGGAGGCGGACGTTCTCGTGGTCTGGGTGCGGTAGAACTCGCCATTACCCAGACTCGTTGGTGGGATGTGCGACAAGACAACGGCAAGCCCGACCCTAGTAAGGTTTATGACTATATCCGACAGGTTGCCAGTGGCTCAGCGCCTCCCTCAGCTACCGATATCACTGCTCTCAAACGCCAATGGGGTGAGGCCCTGGTCACTCATCTCAACACAGCTGTCGAACAGATTGAAGTTCCTGCTAGTTAGCCTTTTATTACCTTAAATCATGCATAAACGACTCGTTAATCAATGTGTGCTCCACATTACCCTGATTCCTGATGGTCCTATGCTGATCAAATCAGGCCAGGAAGGGGCTGACCCTACCAAGCCTGACATGGAGTTTGTTGAAACCTATCATGATGGTAGACGGGAGATTTATCTTCCCGGTAGCTCCCTCAAAGGAGCCCTGCGGTCTCAGGCAGAGCGCATTGTTCTTACTCTGGGCGGTGACACCTACAATGACAAGAAACCCGATCAGCTGTGGGCTGAGGCCCCTGCTCCTAGCCGCCCCCATCTCAAAGAGAAAACAGCTCCAGATATCTACAGACATTCCTGTTTTACCGATCAGATGTTTGGCAATACTCACATTGCCAGCCGTATCCGCATTGAAGATGCTTACTACGATCCTACTCTGAAGATTCCTCTAATTTTAGAAGAGCGTAACAGTGTTGCCATTGATCGACTGTCGGGGGCAACAGCCAATACGGCATTGTTTAATTTTGAGGTATGTACATCCGGTGCGTTTTCCACTCGTATTTGGCTACGTAACTTTACCCTGGCCCAGTTGGGGTTGATGGGACTGGTGTTGCGAGATTTAAGCGATGGCTGGTTTAGCCTTGGCTTTGCTAAGTCAAGGGGTTTAGGAGTGATGAAGCAAGTAAAACTAAACAAGGCCATTATTCAGTATCCCACCTGTATCCTAAATGACCAACAGGGAGAAAAGAAAAAGGGGCAGCAGAGACAAAAGAAAATTGCTATGATAGGGCGCTCTCAAAAATTTTGGCGAAAGACTGATATTTTGGGAGCCAGTGAGTTTTTAGAGGAGACAAAACCCTACGGTCTTCCTGATGCTGATAAGCAGGATGGCTACAATCCTAAATATCGGCCTGATGTCACACCCATGTCTCTAAACTTTGGGGTGCAGCAGTGTTGGGAAGGTCAAGAAAAAGTTGAAAGTTTGTTTGAATTAGCTGTTCAGTCCTGGCAAAAGAAGGTAACCGCATGAGTGCAACAACAACCCCATCAAGCTCACCAGCATTTGAGGTGCAAGCCTGGGAAAAAGATGGCTTTGTCGGCACCTGTGAGACTGTTTCCCAAGAGCAGCTAGTCTCTGTGTTAAAGCAACTTGCGCCATCCCAGTCTGCCTACTTTTTGCGTTGGCCTCATCGGGTGAGCGGTTGGCGCAGTACTCTGCCTAAAGAGGTTTTGAGTCCCCAGGGCCAGTTAGTGACTGCTAATCTGGAGCTACGCTGGCAGCGTCATGGCAATAGATACGATCTGTTGTTATTGAGTGCTAGTTCGTTGAAGACTGAGGTGAAGGAGCTGCTAAAGTTTCAGTCCCTGGCCAATAATCAATGGCAAACCTGTCTACGTCCAGTCTTACCCTATCGAGAACGAATTCCCCAATATCCTAAACGGTTTCAGTATAAGGGCATCAATCCAGACCAGCTACAGCAACGTTATTTTCGTAATGCCCAAACTGGTTTAGTCCAGTTTGTAGCCCTAGCACTAGGCGACGTTACCCCCGTGCCAGAGTCATCATCTAACAATTCGGAGAATAACCAAAATGGATGAAAACAATGATAACAAGGTTAAATCCTTTGGTATTGTTGAGCAACCAGTGGCTACAGCTCCTGTCATGTCTCCTCCGGCTGGTCATGCTCAGTTTACTGCGAATACTTACCATGGTCAGTTTACGCTAGCTCTTAGGGCATTGGAGCCGGTCCATGTGGGCACTGGGGTAGTAGTCATGGGGGATGATGTGGGAAGTTCTGCCCCCCTGGTGCGTCCGATGACTCAGCAAACGGATGGTACCCTGATTATTCCGGGTACGTCTCTTAAGGGATGTCTGCGCTCTATGTATGAGGCGATTACGCCGAGTACATTGGGGACAAAATCTGCCGGGATTCCACCCCAGTTTAAGCCCAGCATGTACAGCTGGAAAAATCGAGATATTTGTCCGGCCAGTCATATATTTGGGGCAATGGGCTATCAGGGGCTGCTTTCGGTGGGGGATGCAGTGTGTGATACTCCAGCTGAGCTGGGAGAGATTCCACTGCTGTATTCTCCAAAGAAACCAAAGGCGGACTATCCTGAACATTTGCCTCGACGATTTTATCGAGCACTCCATACCCGCCTTGCGACAGATAATGACGACACCCCCAAAACTGCAGTGGCACAGCGGGCTCCAGTAGAAGCCGTATTTACCACACAGCTGCGGTTGAAAAACCTTACTCTAGAAGAAATAGGACTATTGCTGATTGTTTTGGGGCAGCATTCTGATTTTCCTTTGTCGCTTAAGCTTGGTGCGGCTAAAGGGTATGGGTTTGGAACACTGACGGCCACGGTTGTTGAAACAGCTGTTTATAGTACTGAGACGCTAACTCAAAATCGTTATCTGTCGTATTCATCTGAGAATACATCTTTAGATAGAGAAACCTTATTTACAAGAGCGTTGGAAGCCGCGTGTAGTGGTTCTCTCTTAAAAGAAACACAGTTAAAACAGCTCTGTTCTATTTTGCCTAATTCTACTCAAGAAACGTCAAATGAGTAATCTTCAGCCATCACCCCCAGTTGCCATGACTGCTCAACACTGGCAAGCGGTCACTGACATTGTTGCTGTTATGCGATCAGCCAAGGTTAAGTCTAATGAGCTTAAGAAAATTGTTGCCTATATTCGCTGGTGGCGTAATCGCCATAGCAATGAGGCGATTGGCGATCATTTATTTGAATATCTTCAGGTTTTGGTTACCCATGGGGATGCATATAGTAAATCTGCAGTGGGCTATCGTGAGAAGATTTTGGAAATTTCTCGTCAGTCGTTAGGTGATTTTAAGAATGATACGGAAAGCGTGATTCAAATTTTAGGTTGGGCAACTAGGCTGGTCTAGCCACCTTTCTAAGCATGAATAATACCTTTCTTTCAGATTTCTTAAATCTGAAAAATTTTCAGCTGGCGTGGCGGCGGGTGGCTAAAAATAAAGGCTGTGCGGGTGTCGATGGTGAGACTGTAGCTCAGTTTGCATATCAGGCAGATGAAAAGCTAGCAGCCCTGATGCGACAGATTATGGCAGGAACCTATAGTCCGTTTCCATTACGGCAGCTATGGATTCCTAAAAAGGATGGAGGCTGGCGCGGATTAGCAGTACCTACGGTACGGGACCGAATTGTGCAGCAGGCATTATTGAATGTGTTGCATCCACTATTGGAACCTCAGTTTGAAACTTGTAGCTTTGCCTATCGACCGGGACGATCACATCTGATGGCGGCACAACAGGTGCACACCTGGCAGCGTCGGGGATATCAATGGGTGTTGGATGCAGATTTGGTGAAATATTTTGACAATGTGCGCCACGAACGGTTGTTGTCTGAGGTGGCAGAGCGGTTACCTACAGAAACAGATTTAACAGATGTGGTATTGGCTCTGGTGGAAGATTGGATGTCGGTGGGTGTGCTTACTAAGCAGGGACTGATATTGCCTCAGAAGGGAATTCCACAGGGCTCGGTGGTGTCGCCCATTTTAGCCAATGTGTATCTGGATGATTTTGATGAAATCATGTTGGCAGCAGGCCTAAAACTGGTGCGTTATGCGGATGATTTTGTGCTGCTAGGCAAGACCCAGGGCCAGATTGAGCGAGGACGACAGCTGGTAGCAGATACACTATCAAGTATGGAGCTGTCGCTACATCCTGATAAGACCCAGATTACTAACTTTCAACGTGGCTTTAAGTTTGTTGGTCATATTTTTACTGGCGATTTGATGATCCGTCAGCGGGGTAAGCAAAAACAAAAACAGCGAAAACCAAAGCAGTTAATCGATCAAGAAGTCCCTCTAGATAATATCGTCTATGCCGATCCGGTGGGGCAGCGAACATTATTAGAAAGTGCTCTAGTAGAAGCATTACAGAGTTTGCAACAGCCTATACCACCACCGCTCTTTGTGGTGGTGGGTTACGGTTTGCGAGAAGTCAAGCCAGTCAAGATTGAATCAAAAGAATGGAGTTGGCAGGCAGGTATGGCGACATTATATTTAGTGCATCAGGGAACAAAGCTACGCAAAGATCATGGACGGTTTGTGGTGGAGCCGCCCCGTAGGGAAAAGAATGAGCCAACGGTGGAGATTCCGGTTTTAGAAGTTGAGAGAGTTTTAGTATTAGAAAATGTGCAGCTGAGTACGGCAGCGATGTCCGTTTGTTTACAAGAGCAAATCCCGGTAGTGTTTTTGACCCAAATGGGTCAGTATAAAGGGCATTTGTGGAGTGGAGATTTTTGTGATCTGGCGGTAGAAGCTGCTCAATATGGTCGGCGAAAAAATCATGAGTTTCAGCTGAAGATGGCACGGCAGATCGTGGCAGGGAAGATATTAAATAGTAAGCGATTATTGTTGCGATTGAATCGAAAACGACAGATTGCTGGGATGATGGGAAAAATTAAGCGGCTAGATCAGTATGCCTGTGGTATCGATAAATTTGATAATCTAAACAGCCTGAGAGGTTTAGAAGGAACCGCAGCCAGACTTTACTTTAGTGCTTTAGGAGAACTCATCACCAACACTGATTTTAACCTTACTCAGCGGACCCGTCGCCCGCCCAGAGATCCGGTCAATAGCCTATTGAGCTTTGGATATACATTATTGTTTAACAACGTATTAAGCTTGATTTTGGCAGAAGGACTCAATCCATACTTAGGAAATCTACATCGATCTGATCGGAAAGGTCCCCATTTAGCATTGGACCTAATGGAAGAGTTTCGTTCCCCCATTGTCGATACGATGGTAATAGGGTTAATCAACAAGCAAATCTTAAAGCTCACGGATTTTACCTGGCCTAACAAAGAGGGCGGCATATATCTGGATCCATCATCAAGGCGTATCTTTCTAAAACACTTTGAAAATCGTATTTCAGACATGGTGACCTATCCAGGAATTGAGGCCAAGCTGTCCTATCGCCGCGTCATACAGCGACAAGTGCAACAATACAAACAGATACTGTTAACCTCTGGTATGTATGAGCCCTATTTACGAATGGGTTAATGCTAGTGGTGGTCGTCTATGACATTCCGAATGATAAGCGTCGTCTAAAGCTATCTAATTTATTGGAGGGTTACGGCCGACGCGTTCAGTATTCAGTATTCGAGTGCTTTTTGAGTTTGACTCAGATGCGTAAACTCTGCATTAGGGTAAAACAGCAGATTGATATGACTGAAGATAATGTTCGATTTTATTGGATTTCGGCAGATGCTATGACCAAGACCTTAACCTTAGGCAGCGATCCACCGAAACCACCGCCCAATGCTTATATTGTCTAGGGTTAGGAGGTGTTAAAAAGTGTAGAGAGGAATTGATTTTCAAACTGCTAGCAATTAGGTTTATATAGGTTGCCTACGCATACCCTCTGATCCTTGAAAACCGCATTATACCGTTGACCTCTGTAGGTGCCCCATTCCGTGGGCATTTCAGCGTTTCCAGTGAGCCCTTATTGCGAATTTTTTGCCGCTTATTGACAGTAAAAATGACCTGCGTAGATTTAGGGTTTTTAGCCCTTGCTATGAGCGGGTTTCCAAACGCAGGGTTTCACGATCACTTCCCCTCACGGGGACGGAAACCTAGTTTCATCGTTTTAGTTAATGAAAGGACTAACCGTTTCACGATCACTTCCCCTCACGGGGACGGAAACTTTTCTCCTATGGAGTAAAAAGTACAAGCAGCAATAGCTGGTTTCACGATCACTTCCCCTCACGGGGACGGAAACTTCAATCTTTTTTGGTTTGGCCATGCCATAAATATACAAGTTTCACGATCACTTCCCCTCACGGGGACGGAAACAACATCTTTACTCTCCTCAGAGATTCTCTTTTTGACATGTTTCACGATCACTTCCCCTCACGGGGACGGAAACTACTGATTCTCCTTCGTACACAAGCACGAAATTAAGTTTTCGTTTCACGATCACTTCCCCTCACGGGGACGGAAACGTTATACCCTATAAATTTTGCCTTAAAGCTTAACCCAATGTGTTTCACGATCACTTCCCCTCACGGGGACGGAAACAATTCTCGTCCATAATTTCTCCTTGCTTTTTTATAAAAAGTTTCACGATCACTTCCCCTCACGGGGACGGAAACTTTCCTTTCGTTAGATAAAGTGATCGTAACAGTTGAAAATGTTTCACGACCACTTCCCCTCACGGGGACGGAAACTTTCATAATTGAAAGGTTCCTAGTTTTTTTGAGTAAACAGTTTCACGACCACTTCCCCTCACGGGGACGGAAACCTTTGCCATGATTGCCTGTATAGATATAAGTACACTAATGTTTCACGACCACTTCCCCTCACGGGGACGGAAACGCCATATAACAAGCCTCCGATGATAACAGTACTGTAGTGTTTCACGACCACTTCCCCTCACGGGGACGGAAACTTGAGAGGTTTTTTCATCAGGAAGAAATTTCCAAAAACGGTTTCACGACCACTTCCCCTCACGGGGACGGAAACGGGATCCACATACAAATACAAAGCCTCAACCTTCTCACTGTTTCACGACCACTTCCCCTCACGGGGACGGAAACTTGACATATCATTTACCTAGTAAATTCTAATAGATAGATCGTTTCACGACCACTTCCCCTCACGGGGACGGAAACAGTAAGTCCATAGGACAAATACCTAAGTAAATTAACAGGTTTCACGACCACTTCCCCTCACGGGGACGGAAACGAAACTCATCTTTAGGCTAAAAAATTGCTAAACAATAGTTTCACGACCACTTCCCCTCACGGGGACGGAAACTTGATGAGAATGCAGCAGTCATGGCTTTATTAAGTGAATTTGTTTCACGACCACTTCCCCTCACGGGGACGGAAACTTATTCACGCGATTCTCCTACATAACGTCAATGTAACAAGTTTCACGACCACTTCCCCTCACGGGGACGGAAACTAATCGGAATTTCTCCAAGTCAACAAATAACAACAAAGGGTTTCACGACCACTTCCCCTCACGGGGACGGAAACATGCGAGCAGTTTTAGAGTTAGCCATTTGTTTAAGTGTTTCACGACCACTTCCCCTCACGGGGACGGAAACATGTCTCATTAAAAACTCCCTAAAGAGTAGATTACCTTGTTTCACGATCACTTCCCCTCACGGGGACGGAAACTCGTCAAACATATTAACCCTGTGAAAAACTACGTGCATGGTTTCACGATCACTTCCCCTCACGGGGACGGAAACTCATCTCAATAGGGTTCATACGAATATGATATTACGAAACGTTTCACGACCACTTCCCCTCACGGGGACGGAAACGTAACAACAACAATGTCGTCCATAGCTCATCAAAATTAGAGTTCCACGAACATAACAGAAACCAGCCAAATAAACGCTACCTGGACCAATTCAAGTGCAGAATTATAAGCGGTGTTTAATTGATTCGATACCCTATGAACCGTTTGTAAGAATCCTCTAAGGGAGCATGTTAGTGCTGGTGGTATACGACATTCCAGATAATAAGCGACGAACGAAACTAGCCAAATTTTTAGAGGGTTATGGGTAACGTGTTCAATACTCAGTGTTTGAGTGTTTTCTATCGTTACCAAAGATGCAGTCTTTATATACCAAGGTACTAAAACGGGTCAACCCTGATGAGGACAATATCCGTTTTTATTGGATTCCTGTGGATTCAGTCCCTAGGACGTTGACCATTGGCAGTTCACCTCCAGAAAGACCGCCTAATTTTTATATTATTTAGCGATTGCTTTTCGTCGATCCAGACTAGTATTTATCCGTTAGGTCACCTACACGACCCAGAAAAACCTTGAAAACCGCATAACTTCGTCATGTTGTGTCGATGCTTTATTCCGTAAGCGTTTCAGCTATTAAGCATCGCCCTTATTGACAATCAAGAGGCCCTTATTGACTAGTACAAAGTTATTGTGTAGATTTGGGCTTCAGAGCCCTTACTGGTATTAGTTTCCCAGACTAAGGGTTTCACAACCTCTTCCCCGCAAGGGGACGGAAACAAGGATTCGCCACCATTTCTTTTAAGCTTTCCCCCTTTTGTTTCACAACCTCTTCCCCGCAAGGGGACGGAAATAAAAGTCATCTTGAATGATCCTAATTTGAGTTTACATGTTTCACAACCTCTTCCCCGCAAGGGGACGGAAACGTCTCCTAGCCTTTCGGCAATAAAAAAGCATCTAGCGTTTCACAACCTCTTCCCCGCAAGGGGACGGAAACAGTAAACTCCCCAAATGGGAGCCCAATAGAGTTCAGTAAAGTTTCACAACCTCTTCCCCGCAAGGGGACGGAAACGTTTCCTAACGTATGGGAGTAGTCAACCCGATACCAGCGTGGGTTTCACAACCTCTTCCCCGCAAGGGGACGGAAACTTATAAACTTCCATGATATCCCGGTTGGTTAGTTGAGCTGTTTCACAACCTCTTCCCCGCAAGGGGACGGAAACCCCATATTATAAAGCTCCTTAATTGAAACAAACGATTTTTGGTTTCACAACCTCTTCCCCGCAAGGGGACGGAAACATGTACGCATAGCCTTGAAAAATAAGGTGATACAACGTTTCACAACCTCTTCCCCGCAAGGGGACGGAAACATTGATTTAATCCTCTAATTTACATAGACAAGTCCCAAACGTTTCACAACCTCTTCCCCGCAAGGGGACGGAAACCCGAACAGACGAGTGTAGTTAGCCGTTTGTTTAAGTGGTTTCACAACCTCTTCCCCGCAAGGGGACGGAAACAATCCGCCATAGTAACCTCGGATGTAATTTTTGATAATAGAATGTTTCACAACCTCTTCCCCGCAAGGGGACGGAAACGGGACAGTTATGCATAACATTGTCTCCAGGCTAAAGTTTATGTTTCACAACCTCTTCCCCGCAAGGGGACGGAAACTGTGAGGGAATGTAAGCCATTGCCTAATGCCAAAAACGTCAAAGTTTCACAACCTCTTCCCCGCAAGGGGACGGAAACTTGCATTGTCCTTTTTTGGATAAAGAGCAGTAATTGTGTAAGTTTCACAACCTCTTCCCCGCAAGGAGACGGAAACGATAGTATGAGAAAAAATCTCCTTAGAGGATATAGTTTTTTGAGTTTCACAACCTCTTCCCCGCAAGGGGACGGAAACATTAATCGATGATAGACGAACGTGCGTGAAAAGTAGATGACGTTTCACAATCTCTTCCCCGCAAGGGGACGGAAACACATCAGAGGAGTCCTCTTGAACGATAGTGTAAATCGACTGCTTCACAACCTCTTCCCCGCAAGGGGACGGAAACTATTCATCAGAATCAGTCCTTAGTGTTACAGCAAACACTGGTTTCACAACCTCTTCCCCGCAAGGGGACGGAAACTCGGTTCCATGATCGTCGTTACCTAATTCTAGTTGGTACTGTTTCACAACATCTTCCCCGTAAGGGAATACTCTTCTACGCCCCCTTCACCGCCTGCCGTGCCAACTTTGCATATGTCTTCACCGTCTCATAGCGCATTCCTAAATCTTCTGCGATTCCCATTAACGATTCCCCCAACTCCCGCCGCGCCAAAATCGTTGCCCACGTCTCAGCAACATGCTGTGCTCGCGTCCCGCCACGTCGCTGCCGCTGCCCCTCAAACAACACTGTCAGTTCCTCAATACGTCCTGCCAGTACTGCCTGTAAAGGCTCCACATCGACATCATCATCATGCCAACCGGCTACTGTCTGCCCTAACCCAAATGTCGTCTTATGCCCTGTACCACAATAAGGTGCTAACTTACCCAATGCCAAAAACAACTGTACATACTCAGATTGTTCTACAGCTCTATTTGTCAACCCAAACTCCACCGCTCCCATAAAGCCTGTCACAAATCCCCGCTTACCCCCTGCCACCTTGCAAGACTCAATCCGATGCCGCCGGATCACCACTGCCTCATCCACCCATTCCAGAAACGTATCCGACTCATAAACCTTTCCCGAAAAATCATTCCATCGCCGTAGATAACTCTGCAACACATTCGTCGGCAACGGCAACGGAAAATGTTGCTTCTTTCGCCGAAAACTCGTTGGTGACACAAAACTCAGCGTTAACCCAGGTATTGACTGCTGTTGTGACAATTTTCCAGCCTGTCGCCAAAGTGCACTGTACGTTGTACCCTTTTCAGCTAGCTCCCAGCCAACTATATTCAGTGGTGCGCCCCGTAACGCAATCACCTCTGGTGCTGATGCCAGCCACTCCTCTAACCACTGCACCACCTGTCTGGATAAAGCTGTTACCTGCCATCCATATCGCTGCCCTGGCTCCAATTGCATCATCCCCCGCCGACCTAAATCTAACCCCATCAACCGGGAGATCGTAAATGCCTTTTCCGAGCCCCCATCGTGTAAGTAAGCAGATAGGTCAGGGTTGCTCTGACGCACTTGATCTAAAAACCAGGCATGTAAACCGATAGCATACTGTGGATATAAACTACAGAAATCCTGAGGCTCTAGCTCAAATACTACGCTCACTAATTCTGTCGTTTTTGCCCACCGCTTTGGTTTTACAGCCATAGCTTTACCCGCATAAACTCTACATACCCTATGCCATCTTGGAAATAACTCTTTCCAAATGCCTTTAGAGTATAAAGGTGTCCGCTGACTATCGTCCTACTATGTCTTTGCCGCCATTTTCTAAATCCTCTAAACCTATGCAAGTTTCGGGCTTTTTCTCTCCTGAATCTCCCCTAGAGTTTATTGGTTTCACCGTCATGACAGCTATGCTAGGCCTAATGTCAGCAGGCAACTGGCTTGGTTTAATTTTTATTCCGATCTTTGCCACAGCTTGGTGGCTATTTGACCAACGCCGACAGCGCAAACGCCTGCAGTCAGCTCGCTTTGTTGTTACCAAAGAGCAACCTCGCCCTGCTCGAGGCCTCATCTTACTTCTCAGCCCCTACAGTGTAAGAGACCTTAAGGCTATAGATCCCACACAGCTAGAAAGACACCTACAGCATCTTCTTGCTACTTCTCAACCTACTGCTGAGGACTTTACCAATATCGGTATTCTTCACTCTAATCTTCTTCCCCAAATCAAGGCTATTGAATACCATCTCAGTGCCAATAAATTAGAAGAGGTTTGGCTTTTATCTACTGCTAGCTATTCCTCTGTCAAAGGCTCTACATCTGCTGCTTCCATCCTCGAAAAATATCTCTGTCATCGCTATGGCAGCATAGCACCCAAAATTCACCAGCAAAAACATCCTGTTAAAGAATATGACTACGCCAGCCTCTGGCAGCTGGCCGAAAAAATATTTCGTGACTCTGCCTACAAAGATGAAGTTATGGTGGCCGACATTACTGGTGGTAATAAAATGATGAGTATTGCCCTAGCCCTAGCCTGCATTCCTGCGGGTCGCCGTATGCAATACATGGATACCCGAAATTGGCAGGGTGAGCCTCTACCCCAGGGTCATATGACTCCCATCGCCATTGATATTGATCCCATTGTTCAACAAGACCACTAACCAGAGCCTCATAGTGTGAAGCATTTCTGGAGGCAGATGTGTGAAGCTAGTGAAACGCACTAACCGTAGCTGAAATAAGCCAACTGTCACATTTTTCGAATCCCTGCTCAATGGTTGATGGTCTGAGCTAAAACCTCAGTCATATCGTAGACTAGTTGCGGGAGAAAAAAAGTATGTGTTAGCTCAGACCCAACACACCCCACGAGTAATCCTTATCACTAAGGAGTCCATTCCAGTCTCTCGCTAAAGTCTCTTCGCCCACAGTGGAGTTTCAGATCGATGCCCAGCAAACGCTTTAACATAGACCGCCTTGACCGTGACGATAGACAGTTTTGATCCGCCTTTTGTGTAGATCTCTGTCGCACCCTCAATCGCGTTTTTGTCTACCAGCTTTCGTGCATAAGAAAAGACTTTTTTACATTCACCCTCAGATGCGCCATTCACAACAATGCGAGTGTTGTCTTTCAGAACCAGCTTCCCCATCACCGGCCCTTTCTTGTACTGCGGGAATTTAAACGTATAGCTGTCGTCAATGTTGGCCCGTGGATGTGGAATATGCATCGCCCATCGACTAGAGCCCCCCTCAGCAGGTCCCCACAAAACAATTAGCTGGGGGTGCTCATGCACCTTAACATCCCAGGCCATCGGTAGAGCGGCGTTAGATTCGGGGGGACATTTAGTATTCTCATGTATTATCTGGGTCTGCTCTTGCAGAATCTTAACGGCTTCATAGATTCCATCCAGGCCATCTCCCTGCCATTCGACACTCTCGCCTTCCCCATCACAAGCGGTCATATCAACAACTCCTTGGTAGGTCCAGCTGAGCTTCTCAATGATTTCGTTCAGCTTCGCTATCGTCTCAGGACAGCACTTCCCTTCAGGTGAGTTTGGATCTACTGGCTCACGAGGATTGCCATCACGATCCGGAGGATCCTCGGGTAAATCATCTAGGGAAGGTGGATCGTCGTACTTATTCCTACCCTCGGGATTTGGTGAAGTGTCATCCTCATCCGCGTCAACATCCGGCAAAGGCTCTGGCTCGGACCCTGGATTACCAACCGGGTCATCGATGCCTGGATTAGAAAATGGATTGTTAGTGGGACTGTCAACTCGCGGGTAACTGGGAGCCGTTGGTGTTTCCTCAGGATCTTTGAATCCATTTCCGCAGTCATCCAGAAAGGCTGAATCCCTGGGCCTGACATTGCTAATACTGAAACTAAGAATCTCACCCTCCGTCGGTGACCCAAAAATAGGCACACTCCTGTTGCCTTGGACCCTTAAGCGAACACTCGCCCCGTCTTGAAAAGGAGCGCCAATTGGCCCGGTGGCAATGTCATCCCGGTTGACGGTTTTCACTTGACCGTATCGATCTTTGTAGGTCATGGTTTTATCGAAACGATAGTCAATAGCGCATTGACCACCCTCAAACGGTAACGGCTCTGCATAAAGACTCGTTCCTCTAGCCCCATCTCCTTGCAGTAGGTTGCCTAGCTGTCTGCCGATGAAGCCGCCAATCAACGAGCCCGCTAATGCCCCCACTGGTCCTAATGGAGCCCCCAGGGTGCCACCAATGGCTGAACCGGCTATATCCCCGATCTCGTCCAGCGGGTTGTTGGTTGGGTCAATCAAGGCTGACCCTAGATTCCAGGCATCCACAGCTGTCCCCAACACATTTAAAGCTTGTGAGCCACGTTTTAGCATTTGCATCGCGTTCGCTCTAGGAATCATGGCCTGAGCATTGCGCCCACTGGCCGCGAGGTCTGCCGCGACATCATCAATAAAGTCATTCAGGTCTGAATCGCTGAGGCTATCGACAGCCGCACCAAATCGCTTGGTGTCTAACCCTCCCCACACATTTCTGTACCCCCTCAGAGAAACATCATCCAACCCAACCCCCGTTCTGGTGCTGGACCTGGCTGCATCTCGTAGGGCTTCCGTGCTGGCTCGACTTGGGCGATAGTCTGTTGCACCACTGTTTAGTGGCTGGATGGGCGACGCCACAGTTACAGGCGCTAACGTTCCACCGACCTCGTCATACACAACCGTCCCATCCATGAACGGGTTGTACTCCATGGGCTTGAGGTCTAGCACCGATGGAATGGTGTCCTGTGGCATCGTTCCCTATCCCCTTGTCCTGCAGATGAGACTCTTTTTAGTCAGTAAAGCCAGGCGGGAGTGTGACCGACCCGGTTAACCCTGGTGCCCCTTCCCAAAGCGTTTCACCTTGTAGTGCGTAGTTCGGATTCAGAGGAACAGCCCCTCGAAAGATAATGAAGGTTTGAGAGCTGTTTTCACTGCCAAAAACAGTGTCAATGGAGGTCTGCAAAAAGGGCCGCCGGTCTGAGTCAGCGCGCTCTGAATACTGACGACCTGCCGCGACACGGTTGTAGATATCGACCGCATAAATCAGAAGTTTTTCGACAGTATCAACCGACGTGGGAATTGCACCGGGAAGTGGGGTAGCCATAATAAAACACAACTCATCAAGAAAACTATATGGAGTATGCCTACACTAAGCGCAGAAAAATCATGGGAACGCGCCAAATTCCTAAGGGCTATGAGTTAGTCGATACAACCACTTATGCCAAGCGTGTCTTTCTCTCTGTCAGAACGGTTCAATCTCGGTGTAAATGCGGACAGCTCACGGCCTACAAGAATGCTGGCAAGTGGCTCATTCTGACCAAGGTGGTTTAAACCCTTTGGCAGTAGACCCGAAGCGCACATCATGATGAAATCTGTTGCGGCTGAGACCGGCTAGGGCAACACTAACCCCAGATACAAGTCGTACATCTGAGGTCAACCTTATGGCTGCGTCCGTTTCATCGTCTGCAACAACCCTAGAAGGTCAATTTGTCGATATCGCCCGCGAGATTCAAGCACTTGAGGCGGCACAATCCACCGATGAGGTCCCCATCAACAATGTCCAGATTGATACCGATATTGAATCTGGCACGATTACCGTCACGGCCACTATTCCAGCGGTTCTTAGCGGCAGCGCGGGTGCCGTCACTCTGACTGCTGGCGAGTACCTGAGCTAAGGCTGGGTGACGACTAGACCCCCTATGAGGCGAACATTATGACAGAACGCATACGAGTCAATTTTGAGGTGGCCGGCAACCTCTATCAACTCAGCCTGGCGAAATGGTTTTATGGCGACAAAACCATTCAGAAATATACAGGGTCCAAGCCCGCCGATGAGAAAACATCCGGTAAGACCGGGCAAGGGATTGCTGTGGTTCATCCAGAGCAGTGTAAGCGGGTGCTAGTAAAGCTCGTGGCTGTCTACACGGGAGCGGTGGGCACAGCGGTGGGCAATGCTGCCCAGAACGACCGACCCAAGCGGTTTACATTCTACTGCGACCCGGATAAGGCAGAGGATGCCATGGCCCAGCTGCCGAGAAAGAAGATCGGCGGTCGTTCCATCTCCCGTGTCTACCGACCCCTGCAGCGCCGGTACGTCTAATGGCGACGGCCAAGGGCTGGCCCTTTTCAAAACCGTCTGGCCCAGTGCTGGGGCTGAGGGTCGAGCGCTTAAGCTCAGCGTTTAAGCAGCTCGATATCCGGCAAACGCTGACCCATCAGCCCTATCGATTTGGGGTTGAGTTAGAACAACCCTCTCAACTCTTAATCAAAATCTCCTCGACGATTGCCGTCAAAAAGAGATGGTATAGAGCAGGATATCTAGCCCATATTTTGAGAGGGACTCCCATCTCAGACCCGATAGCGAGTACTCAACGGGTGTATTTTGGTCAGCAGTATATCTCGTTCGAGTGGACTGGATTTGCCTATTACCTTGAATTTTGGCCCCATTCGTGGATATCTGACTACAGGCTAGAACTGTGGGCACGCGAGGGGATAACCACACTGCCAACAACACCAATAAGCCCCAAAACCGGATTGTTGTCGTTTCAAGTGGGTGAGTCGATATCCAGTCAATTTACGTTCTTTGGAGAGTCCATTCTGTTCCCGTGACTCAAGAGTTTTCAGAACTACCAGGTCTAACGCTTCCATTTCGGCAGGGCGATCAGCTCCTGGTTGTTAGGGATGGGAGAACCTACCGGGCAAGCCTTGACCCGAGCATTACCTTGGGAGCTCAGTCAGGCTCAACGGGTCTAGAGTGGACGCTTTTCCAAATCAGAAACACCACGGGTCAAGGGGGTGGAGCCTTCACACCGCCGAATCAGTGGTTAGTGCGACCGTTTAACTTCAAATCTAATGGCTTTGGTCGTATCAACGGCATGGGTCAGCTGGTGTTAGAGCCCGGTAGTTACTGCTTTAAGGGCTGGTCTATCGGTATGGAAAACGGTCGCATGCGTAGCCGATTGAGGTCAACCGATACTCGTATCAGCTGGCCTGGGGCGACGTCTTATTCCCTGCACTATTCCTGGCATATCCCCATTGAGGGCGTGTTTACGATTGCCTCGCAAACCACATTTGTGCTTGAGATGCGGTGCGATCGCGACCGCTCCAAACCGTGGGGCTATGGCTACCAGTCAGGGCTATCACCCGAAATATACGCTTCACTTTTGTTCTTTCGTAAACCTATTTAGAGTATGGCAACAACCGTAAAGCAATCTGCCGTTGATTCACTCAGTCTGTTAACTCAAGTGCTGCCGATGGCTCCTGATGCCGCGATTCAGGAATTGGCTGTGGCGCTCAATTCACGGATTGAACAACAGGCGCAAAGTATCAGCACCAACTCAACAGACATTGCAACGTTGCAAGCCCAAGTCGCGGACCTACCCAACCTGCAGGAGGCAGAACGTCAGGAAGTCTTGAGCATGATTCAAGACAACTTACCCAATCTCGATTTAAGCTTTAACATCAACTACCAGGGCGAGTTGGTCGATGGGCAAGTCTTTCTGCAGATGCTAGCGGACCAACAGGCCGTTAAGCCCGTTGCTGTGGATGAGGTGCAACGCACAGATGGCTACGTAACCAGTGCTAAAGTCGTTATGAGTGATGCAACCGAGCAAACGGTCACGTTTCAGAGAACAACTTCTGAGGATGGCAGCGTGGCCACCTACACGGGCCAAATCTCTGATGGGGGTGGCCTCGTCGATGGGTATCAGATGAAATTTAATGTTTCTAAGTTAACGGTATCCGGGCTAGCGCTCAGCAAAACGTGGGACCAAGACTTAATCAGCCATCGATTGTTTGTAGCGGGTCTGTCCATTGAGTTTGAAGCACTCCCGAGTGAGGACGTTCCTGACACGCTACAAACGGCATAAACACGGGTAGGGAGTTTCTCTCTAAGAGTCGTCTGGAAACCAGGGCCGGAATGCCGGCCTTTTTATGTTTGAGACAGAGCCATGAACATCATTCATAACCTACCGCTTTTAATCACCGTCATTTCAGCACTGGCCGGGCTGATTGGGTGGGGAGCAGCTAGAATACGAAAGGGATACGGTCTAGAACGTGATATCAGTCATCTCAAGCGAGATTATCAATCTCTTTCAGACAATTCAGCCACCCTGTTTAAGGAATTTGAACGACGACTAGACAGTGTGGAAAAGGAGTTGGCCATCCTCAGAGCTGTAAATGAGGCGTTAATCGCTCAATCAGCCAGAAACCTGGGCGGATAATGTCCTCTAGCAAACGGAATTAATTATCCAGTCACGATCACAAATCTATGGCTATGACCAATAAGAAAAAATAGTTATGTGCAGAGCCTGCGATCGCACCACACCCGAAACCGTCTTCACAACTCCATAGTCAAGCGGTCAGTAGCCTTATATTTCTATACATTTTCCTCTGTTTAGAAAATAAGTTGACTCAAGGTAGACATTAGGTCGATGATTGCTAAGAAAGTCGTGAAACCTTCTCAAGGTAATACTTTCGATAAAGCTTGTACATTTTTGGGGTAGTAGGGGTCGTGGGTTCAAATCCCGCCGCTCCGATTGATGAAAACCGCTGGTATCAGCGGTTTTTGTGTTTTTAAACGTAGGTTCTGTCTACTTGTTTTGGGTATGCGTTAGCGACTGGAAGCGACATTTTAGCGACCCACTACGACATAAACTGGTCGATAACTGGACGACGGAAACTGGTGATTGAACCTGCAAAAAAACACGCCCGTAAGGGTGAGGTCAAAATCAATGTCGATAAGGGTTGGCTTCGGCTCCGTTGGAGCTGCCAAGGTAAGCGTCATGTGATGGCGGTTGGTTTGCTCGATACCCCTGCCAATAGAGCGATTGCGGCTGCCAAAGCAACCGTCATCGAGGCCGACATACTATCGGGGCAATTTGATAAGTCGCTGGTGAAATATCGATATGAGTCGACTGACACTTTGACAGTGTTAGAGCTGTATCAAAAGTTTGTTGCTTGGAAGCGACGGCAGGTAATAAAACGCTCTATAGACAAGTATCTTGGGTTGAGATCGCAACTTGAGTCTTTCTTCGGCAGCCGCCAGGCGGATCGGGTTACGGAAGACCACGCCTTGGATTTCCGTGACTGGTTGCTCAAACGACTGTCACCGCTGACGGCCCGCCAGCGTATTGGCATGATTCGCAGCTGCTGGAGCTGGGCAATTGGCAAGAAGTTGCTAACTGATAATCCATGGAAAAACGTCAGGGTGAAGGCTCCGCCCAGACAACCACCAAAGCCGTTTACTCATGATGAATATCAGCGGATACTCGCTGAATTCAAAGCTAATCATGCCCACTACTTCGACTTTGTACGCTTTCTGATGGGTGTTGGCTGTCGTACTGGCGAGGCAGCTGGGCTTAGATGGGGACATCTCTCAGAAGGATGCGATCGCATCTGGATTGGTGAGTCGTGGGGACGTGGTGAGCGGAAACCGACTAAGACCAACCGGAGTAGAGCATTTAAACTATCGCCCGACCTGGTCGCTATGTTTCAGGCAAGGCGATCGGCCGCGGCCCGAGACGATGACTTAGTGTTTACTAGTTCCAAAGGTCAGCCCATCGATGACCACAATTTCAGACGGCGACATTGGACACCAGCGCTGGCCGCTGCCAAGGTGCCCTACCGAAAACCGTACAATACTCGCCACAGTTTTATCTCTCAGGCAATCGACCAAGGCTGGTCTATAAGCGAAATAGCCTCCATCACCGGCAACAGTGAAGAGACTATTTTGAGGCATTATACCGGCAATGTTAGAGGAGAGACTGAACTAAGGTCGGTATGGCCCCAGTAGACTACGCTTGTAACATGTAACAATACGGTTAATTTTTTTAGTTTGTATACATCCTTTGCTGGTCAAATCACCTGTGTAGGTTGTTAGTCTAATTTCTTAGCGATTGAGCGGAGCGGTCCACCGCCCGTAAAAATTTGAACCAGTAAAGATAATACGTTAAAGCTTTCTGGATACATAGTAGTTTTGTCATCAATCAACACACACGCAAAAGGGGGAGCAATGGCTGTTTTGATTACAACGAACAAACCCAGAGCACTACTTAAGGCGCTCAAAAAGAAGATCGACGACGGAAAGATCGACACTTGGGAATACGATGCTGACGGAGACTTCACACACGTACCTGACCAATGGAAGGGCAAAGGTTGGTTGCGCCCGAAACCACAGCAAGGTTTGCTTGCCTTCGGACTTCTGGGACAAAAGGGAGTAACGATGAAGAAGCAAATTTATGGGCTTTATCATGGTCGCTTTATTGACATGATGCTTACGCATTTCGATGACCAATTCTCAATAGCGCAGGCAACGGCGATTGGGACTGACATAGATAACTTTGAGACGAAGTAGAAGACAGAACAATGACATGCATCGAAGGACGCGAGCCGAGCAGTTTGGCAATAGAAGATCATTCGCGCATCCTCGGTGATGTCTGTCGTTAGGCGTCAATACGACTTGCATCTATAAAGCTCAATAAGATGGCACTTCTTTCAGCACATGCATTGAAATCAATGGGATTTCGTCGCTTAGAAGTAGGCGAATCCTTCAGTGCATCATTCCATAGCTTGCATACGTATGAATTACAAGGCATAGAGCTGGATGGCAATGATGATATGGTTCAATCGCAGGGCATATCGGCTGGAGTGCCTTATGAAGTCGCTATTGGAACAAGTGTGAACGTACTGACACGCTTGATTATGAATAATGATCTGGTTGAAGATGAGGAAGAATGGCGAAAGAGCCAGAAATGTAGACCGCCATTTGTGTTAATACATATCGGACCAACGAAAGAGCACACTATGACTGGCGAGTTTGTAAAACTTGAAAGCTCGACTATAACAACTCACGAAAGTTTTATCCCAGCACGTACTGAGCTTCGCGAAATGGAGGCGGCGGTTATTCCTAATGTCGTCTCTGCACTAACCTGCTCGTTAGGTCTTTCAAGAAGCCATCTCAAACTTCGTAAGCTAGCGCGTGATGCGTTTGGTATCACGTCATCTGCAACGGTACTGTACGACTTCAGTCTAGAGTTTCGAGCTTCAGGATATGCTTCTGATAAATTGGAACTTACAGAAGTAAAGGAAAAACTGCAGTACGCCAATGCTCTGGTTGCGGCAATCAACCCTAAAGTCTCTAAATTCTTTTTCCTTGCCCTTGAAGAAGAAGATCCACTAAAACGATTTCTCTACTTCTTCCTAGCGATCGAGCGGCAAACACACTTTGTATTTAGCTCCGTAGACCACGATAGATACCTATCAGAACTAATTCAAAGTCCAGATAGAATACGAGAATCGTCTATTATCTTTTTTCAAAGACAGCGAGAACACTGGAAGTCTTTGCAGGATCGTTTTGTCTGGTGTGCATTAAGCATTTGGACACATCTTAGTGATGATGATATTGAAACTTTTAAGCGTCTAAAGAAAGTTCGCGATAAAATCGCGCATGGTGAAATCACAGAACCGCCCGGCAATGCGGTCATAGAAATTGAAAAGCTGATAATCAAGTTACAGAATTTACCAGATGAGCCAAGATATTCAGACACAGCAAAGTTGTAATAGTTAAGACTTTATCTGACACATCCTGTAAACTCATAGTTCTTGCAAGCCGCTTAACACTACGTTGGTACGGCGGACAAAATTTATCGGTGAACATTCCAGGTTATCTGCCGCCGCACAACTTCATCGTTAATTTCAAATCGATTAGTTGTTTAAAAACGCAACTAGTCAACGTAGTTACGAGGTTTCAATGCACAGACCTCAACGAAAGAATTAGGTGTTGACCTGTGTGACAGTTCGCTAATTTAGGTCCGATTTAATCCACTAAGCTCTGTAGCCATCTATCGCTTTCAGAGTCTGAAGATTTTCAAGCCTTTTAGCGCGGCTAATGGGTCTTTAAGTCCTATTGCTTCAGCAAGCTTTTCGGTTGTTGTAATTATGTAGACAGCACTCTCTTAGGAAGACAACAAAAATTCGTGTAAACTACGTTGTCCCATAGAGAGAGAGTTTAAGTAGGATGGACCGTCATATTAAAAACAGCCTTCTGATACACCTTCTGACGGACCGTTAATGATCATTATATAGTTTCATATATACGACCTAAAAAAACTAATGGCATCTCCAGTCTTGGCGGGTTTATCTCTGAGGCTTTGTAACTAGAAGAGGGTGATGTTTTGAAACTTGGCTTCTTTAACAGGGGCAGAAGTTAAGACGACTTATTTCGGTGACGATCCATTTACATTCTTCAGGTTATGCAAATACTCAGGTTGACGCTTAGATGCGTTCCAACGTCTTGGTTAAAAAAGGAACTGATTTGGCGACAATGCCAAGTATTGGCTCAGTCAAATAAATATGTTGCTCAAGCTACTAAAGTGAATCGCTCTCAGCTGCTTAAGCAGATGGAAGATCTTGTTCAGGTTGCGGATAATGAAGCCGTTATTGAACTGTCAAAACAACTGATTAAATCGGCTGATACCTACCAGATCAACAACAACGATGAACTGTTGCTGAGGCAGGTGAGTTCGACTCTTGGTGATTTTATAGATAAATAAAAATCAACTGACATAACAACTTATCAAAAACTCTCTTAAAAGAATCTGCCTGGTTGCAATGACCGGGCATTTTTTCTGGTCAATAGAAACGGGCGAGGTTGCCAGTCACGAAAAACGCGCTCTGCTCAGCGGAGAGGCTTTCAACAAAGATGCGATCGCAACCAGCACAGGTTACATAAACAGTAACAATGCCCTGATAGGGAGCATCTCGTGCCACATTAGAGTCATGATTCCATGATGTACTGAGGAGATGACATACAGATGATTACGCTACAGCGATGGATCTTGCCATCAGCAGGTTTAGTGCTAGGGGCAACAGCCCTGGCGGTCGGGCTCATTAATATAGCAGCGGTTTCTCCGGTCAAAGCTCAAGAAGCAGTTTCAAGGGTATTAACCGTCACAGGAGAAGGGAGTGAAAGTATTCCTGCTACCTTAGCCCAGGTACAGCTTGGAGTTACGGCCCAAGGAGAGAATGCGCAAGCAGTTCAACAAGAGATTGCTCGACGGTCATCTGCCGTGGTTGAGTTATTAAGGTCTCAGAACGTGGATGAGTTGCAAACGACTGGTATTCGACTAAACCCACAATATAACTACGAGGGTAATCAGCCCCGGATTATTGGGTATACCGGTTCTAACACCGTCAGTTTTCAAATGCCAACCGATGAGGTGGGAACGCTGCTAGATGATGCGATCGCAACCGGCGCTAACCAGATCGACAGCGTTAGTTTTGTTGCAGCCGATGACGCTATTGATGCTGCTCGTGGCACGGCATTACAAGAAGCAACGGCAGATGCTCAAGCCCAGGCTGACGTAGTGTTACAAAGCCTTAACCTGAGTGCCCAAGAGATTGTCGGCATTCAGGTAAATAATGCAAATCCACCCATGCCCATTCCGTTTGCTGCCCAGGCACGATTGGCGGCAGATGCAGTACCTGAAGCGACGACTCCGATCGAGGGGGGTGAACAGACTGTGAATGCCAGGGTTACGTTACAAATCCGATATTGAGAAGAATAGTTTACGGAAAACGTCGATATTGGCGTATTGAAGTCATTGAGCGGCCTGTACGATGCCATTGTGGGTTATGTGGCCGCTCCCTCTACCTGAACCTGATTTGTTTGTATGCGGTTGGGGGATGAGAGTTCGGTTCGGTTACCCAATAAAGATTGGTCACGTCTATGGTTTCCTTTGAAAATAGGGCGGGTAGCAGACCCTAAACTCAGGATTTTTTAAGGTGTCATTCATAGGAATTTTGAGATGCGTGACTTACAATACCCTCAGCTTTTTTGATACATTCTGCGAGGTCTATTGTCGTCTTCCACTTTGCTTAATTTAGGGCAACTTTGTGAGGCGTTGCGATCGCATCTTTACGGTCGACATCTGCTCGAGTCGGACGACACTGTAGAGCTATTGGCCCACGGTGAGGCGAATGTTATCTTTCGTCTGAATTCGGACCGACTGGTGCGGGTGGCGGTGAATACCCCAAATCAGCGGTTTGGGGGCGACTTTAGCCGAGTAACTGCATTTGAAGCGTCTGTTCTGGGCTATTTGCAAGGGACAGGATTGGGGCATCAGCTACTGGATGCTCGGCTGCAGCCTAGCGTGGATTTTCCCTATACCTATTTGATTACTAACTATCTTCCGGGCGAGCCACTTGACTACAGTCGTTTACAGCTGCAGCAATGTGCAACAACGTTGGCTCGACTGCATCGACTGCCGCTGCAGACAGACGATGACAGACTCTATCAGCTGATGCCGCTGGTGCAGCGGGTAAGTCAACCGCTGAGGCTGTTTTTTCAGGAAGCTTGGGACTATGCTCAGCCCTATATCACGTCATCTGACGCGGATCCTGACGTGGTGGATATGTTGGAGACCCTGCTGACTAGGGCGCAGACTCGTCTGACCGCAGAGACGTTGCTAACTGACTATCCCCATGAATGTTTGGTGCATAGCGACCATACCTATGAGAACTGGGTGATTAACCCCCAGCGAGCCTATTTGATTGACTGGGAATGGGCTGAAATTGGCTCACCCGCCGGGGATTTGGGCCATTTTTTGTCGCCCGTTACCGTCCGTCGATATCGCAACCATCAGCTACCGGCTGACGATAAACAGTTTTTTCTCAATGCTTACTATAGTGCGCTAGAAGATGCGAACCTAGCTCAAACCATGCGGGTGCATTTTGCCGTGTTTGGTGCGTTCCCGGCATTGCGATCGCTGTGTTGGACGGCGGGTTACTGGGTGACGGCCCGTCGCTGGTACGCTGGGGCGGACAGCAGCAGCGCTGTTGCTCGAATGGAACGCCTGCGGGAGAGTCAACGACAGTTTTCTACCATGTGGGTTGAGGTCATGGCGCTGTTGGAGGAACCGCTACCATGACGGTTGCCCAGTCGTCTCAGGCTAGCGGGGGCAGCCGGTTACGGCAGCGGGTCCTAGGAATGCCCTGGCAGGCATATTGTCTGGTGTTACCTGCGGTTAGCATTATCGTCATTTTATTTGGTGGTGGTCTGATCCTGGCTTTTTTGCAAAGTGTGGGTCTGTTGGGGTTAACCACCGATGGCACGTTTTCTCTAGATGCGTATCAACAGGCATTGGGCCGTCGTGAATTTTGGCGCTCTCTAGGCTTAAGTCTATATATTGCATTGACGGCAACAACGTTGTCGACCGTACTTAGCATTGGGCTGGCCATGCTGTTGCGGGGCGCAGGACGCTGGGCTAGCTTTGCCTGTCAGCTGACGCTACCCATTCCCCATTTAGTGGGGATTGCGGGCATTTTGTTGCTGCTGTCTCCGAGTGGTTTGCTGGCCCGACTATTGTTTTCGCTGGGGCTGATTAGCTCTGATCAGGGGTTTCCCTTATTGGTCAATGATGCGGCAAGTTTTGGGGTAATCATTCACTTTTTGTGGAAAGAGATTCCGTTTATGACCCTGATTTTGTTGGCCGTTTTACGAGGGATTCGGCCTGAGTATGGCATGCAGGCCCGCGCTTTGGGAGCCAGTCCGTGGCAATGTTTTTGGTATGTGACGCTGCCGCTGTTGCGGCCGGGGATTGTGTCAGCCAGCTTGCTAGTATTTGGATTTATTTTTGGCTCATTTGAGGTGCCTTTTTTGCTGGGGGCAACATCGCCTAAAACATTACCGATTTTGGTGTATCAGGCGTTTACTGATGTTGATTTAGAACAGCGTGCGGTGGCGATTGCCCTGGGGTTAACTTTATCTCTGATTTCAGTGGTATTGATTGCACTTTATCTCTGGCTGGGGTCGGGTAAGCCCTTTCGACAGATTCTATCTCGCCGCGCTAACAGGGGGGCGTCATGACTCGCAACATCACGCTTACTTTAATTGTTATTGTGTTGTTTTTGCCGTTTTTACCGCTGTTACTGTGGTCAGTGGCAGACGGTTGGTATTTCCCACAGCTCATACCCGACCAGTGGACGCTGGCGCACTGGAGCGCTATTTTGACGGCCAGCACCAAGGTGGGTGAAGGATTTTTGCAAAGTTTGGTGATTGCGGCTCTGTCTACGGGGTTGGCACTGCTGGTGGGCCTACCGGCGGGGCGGGCACTGGGGCTACTCGATTTTCCAGGAAAAGGAGCGATCAAACTACTGTTGCTGTTGCCAATTATGGTTTCTCCGCTGGCAACGCTGATGGGGATTCAGTTTATCCTAATCCGGCTGGGGCTAAGTGGCACAATGCTGGGGGTGGTGTTGGTACATCTGTTGCCGACGATTCCTTATATGACGTTGGTGCTCAGCAGCGTGTATGCCAACTTTGATACGGGTTATGAGGCCCAGGCGCGGACCCTGGGGGCGTCTCCGATCCAGGTGCTTTGGCAGGTGACGCTACCGTTAATTGCGCCTGGGGTGGTGGTGGGAGCCCTGTTTGCGTTTTTGATCTCGTGGAATGAGTTTCTGTTGACCTTTTTTGTGGGGAGCGGTCGTGTGTTTACCTTACCGATGGTGTTGTTTACATCGCTGCAGGGGGGCAATACGGGGTTGACGGCTGCGATCTCAATTACGTCTATTTTACCGGCCCTTATTTTTCTGTTGTTTTCTAGTCAGGCGTTGAGTGATGATAGTGCGATGGGAGGGTTAGGCGATGTCTAATACACCCTACTTCTCGATTCAGCAGTTGACCAAATCATTTTGCAAGATCTCAGCCGTTAGTGATGTCTGGCTTGATATTCAACAGGGTGAACGGCTCTCGTTACTGGGGCCTTCTGGCTGTGGTAAATCGACCGTTCTAAAGCTAATGGCCGGGATTTTACGCCCTGACCGGGGCGAGATTTTTCTAGAGAACCGTTTGCTAAATCGGGTTCCTCCCGAACAGCGAGAGATTGCTCTGGTGTTACAAAAGGGCCTGCTGTTTCCACATTTGAGCGTGGGTGAGAATGTGGCCTTTGGTCTGAAAATGCGGGGGGTGCCCCGAGCGGAGCAAGCAACGCGGGCCTTAGCCATGTTAGAGCAGGTACAGCTGGATGGGTTTGCCCAGCGCCACCCAAGTGAGCTGTCTGGCGGTCAGGCTCAGCGGGTAGCGTTAGCCCGTGCCCTGGTGATTCAACCCAAGGTGCTACTCCTCGATGAACCTCTGTCTGCACTCGATGCAAGTCTGCGTAGTGATATGCAGACGCTAATTTTACAGCTGCAAGAGGAGACCGGAGTGACAATGGTGATTGTGACCCATGACCAGAGTGAGGCGGTCGTCATGTCAGACCGAATTGCCCTCATGTTTGACGGCTGTCTACGTCAGGTAGATACACCTGAAGTGCTCTATCAACAGCCGTGTGATCACGCAGTGGCTCGCTTTTTTGGCGGGGTAAATTTTTTCTCTGCTGAGGCTCAGCAACACCGACTATACCTGCCAGGGGGCGATACCCTCATCACCGACTATCCTCAGCAAGGGACTGTGAATGTCACCATTCGACCAGAGCGCATTCATGTATTGGCTGACGCGATTTGCAGCACAAATCTGTTGCCGGTGAAGGTGGTTCAAAATCGGTTTATTGGCACCCAACGCCATTTAGTACTCAAAACCCCCGATCAGCTTGAGCTACAGGCTTGGGTGCCGCCCAGTCAAGATTTTGCCATCGGTCAATCAGTGTTTGCCCATCTGCCAGCAGATGCACTTTGGAGTTTTTCTTCTGATTCTTCGCTGTCCACACTGCCTCAAACGGTTTAAGGGGTTTTTCCCGCATGCTGTCAGTTGTCATCTACGGTTTCGCCACTTTTTTATGACTCATCGTTCTCTTCCCCGTCGTCGGTTTCTTTATCTCTCTGCTGGAGCGGCCTTGGCCGCTAGCTGCGCTAGCAACACACCCGCTACTCCCCGACTAAATCCCACCTCTGTAACCTGGGACCAGGTGGTTGAACGCGCCCGGGGCACCACGGTCAACTGGGCAATGTGGGGCGGTAGCGATCAGACCAATGCCTATGTTGATGGTTGGGTTGCCAGTGAGTTACAGACGAAATATGGGGTCATGCTCAATCGGGTGCCGCTCACAGACACCGTGGAAGCGGTGAATAAGGTGGTGGGTGAAGTGCAAGCAGGACTCACGGAGACTGGCAGCATCGACCTGATCTGGATTAATGGCGAGAACTTTCGCACGATGAAGCAGGGAGACCTGCTGTTTGGTCCCTTTGCGGACAAGCTACCTGCAATGCAGTATTACGACACAAGTAATCCTGCGGTGACCAATGACTTTGGCTTACCGATTGAAGGTTACTCAGCTCCCTATACGGGGGCGTTTTATATCATGGCGACTGACAGTGCCAGGGTACCAACGCCACCGACTACGTTTGCAGAGTTGCTGACTTGGGCCCAGGCCAATCCAGGGCGATTTGCCTATGTTGCGCCGCCCCAATTTGATGGCAGCCGGTTTTTGTTAACGGCCCTCTATGGGTTGACAGGGGGCTATCAACAATATGCAGGAGCCGAGTTTGATGAGACTCTTTGGGCTGAGCAGTCGCCTCGTGTATGGGACTACCTAAAAGAGCTTGAACCGTATCTTTGGCGAGAAGGATCCACCTATCCGCCCACGCAAAGTCGATTACAAGAGCTATTTGCCAATGGTGAAATTTGGCTGATGCCTGCGTTTACAGCGAGTATTGCAGAAGGAATTGCGACGGGTCAGTTTCCTGAGACCACCCAGGCTTTTGCGATACCGGGAGCGTCGTTAAATGATCCTTCGTTTACGGCAATTCCCACCAATGCCAGTAACCCGGCTGGCGGTATGGTGCTGGCAAATATTCTCTCAAGCCCTGAAGGACAGCTGCAAAAATTTGACCCGGCGGTTTGGGGTGACCCGCCGTTGCTAACCCGGTCGCTGTTGTCTGCAGAGCTGCAAAAGGAATTTGACCAGGTGGAGACGATCTATGGCATGCCACTCCAGGCGTTAACTAAACAGACAGTGCCTGTGGTGAATGCGGAATATACCACACGCCTAGAGCAAACATGGACGGAACAAATTGCTATTTAACGTTGGTTCAAGACAACTTATAAAGAGAGGGATAACAGAATGGTGTCGACAGAACAAGTATTCCAAGAACGACAATCTCGTGATAAAGGCGTGATTGAAGATCATCGACTGATGGAGCTGCATCTTTATCCGGGAAATCAATGTAACCGAGACTGTGATTTTTGCACGGTGTTTGGGTCGCCTAAAGGTTGGTATACCGACTATACGGCAACCCATCTAGATGCGGCCCTTCACAGTGTGATGGTGCATGAACAGGGCGCGATTAAATTTTATGGTGGAGAGCCTACGCTCAATCATGAGAATGTGATGTGGGCGGTTGGTTACTTGCGAGGCCATGGGTTTCAGGGGGCAATTGTTGTTTATTCCAATGGGATTCAGGCCGAGCGACTGCTGGCGATTTTAGAGGCCGATCCCTTAGGTAAAACGACAGCTTCGCTAAATTATTCGATTGCGACCGGGGATGGTGCGCCACAAATGCCGCTGTCGTCACTGCGCAAGCTGGAAACCTATGAGCGGGCACATAGAGGTGCGATCGCAATTGGCCATCCTGATATTGTTGACTCTGGTCGAGGTGTTGATCCGTTTACGGGTGAAGCAGCCCGCCCTAAAAACAACCATCAGTGTCCTCACTGTTATCCTGTGCTCAAGACCGACGGACAATTTCATGCCTGCCCGTTTGCGGTGGAGAACAAATCTCCCCATTTTCAACTGGGTACTGTAGACGATTCATCAGAGACGGTTACCCAAAACTTTCAGCGTTTCTTGACCTGGCTAGATACCGTACATGAGCCCTACGCGGTCGAGCATGATTTACCCGCCTGTACCGTCTGTTGGAAGCATATTCAACAGCTTCCGACTCCTGAATTTGTGTCACAACAAGAGAGTTCGTCACTGGGTGGAGATATCAGGAGCTAGAAGATAGGTGCGGGCAGTTGTATATTTCTTATGAAAAACTCAGCTTTGGTTCAGGAAATGTGTGATTAAATCAATTGCTATTCACCTGACACCGAGCAGTTTTGTTGATGGTTGCATCTATTCAGCGAGTTCAACTTCCCGATGATTGCGAACATATTGCCATCTGTGGTGGCCCTTATAGTAATTTTGCCGCCGTTGATGCATTTTTAGCCGCCACGGCGGATATGTCCTATCGGTTCTGTTTAGGCGATTTGGGCGGCTTTGGCCCCTATCCTAATCGGACGTTGGAACAACTGCGGGCGGCTGAGGTGATTTGTTTACAGGGCAATTACGATCACGCCGTTGGCCACGGTCTGCGGGACTGTGGCTGTGGCTATTCTGACCCGCGCGATCAAAAATTTGCGCAAATAAGCTATGACTATACGTTTGCCCATACGTCTGAGCCCCATCGGCAATGGTTACAGCAGCTGCCGGAGCTGATTGTTCTAGAGTGGCGAAACCGGCGTATTTTGTTATGTCATGGCAGTCCAGACATTGTCAATGAATTTGTGTGGGAGACCGAAACAAAAGACGCTCAAATTCAAAACTTTTTGACGCGTCATCAGGTAGACGGCATCTGTGCTACCCACACAGGGTTACCCTGGGTTCGTACCGTTAATCAGGACGGGTTCTGGTTTAATGTAGGTGTCTTGGGTCGTCCAGCCCATGAGGGACAGCCCCACGTTTACTATGGCTGTCTGCACTTTGCAAAAACGGATACGGTCCCTGTCCCCAAGCTTGTTCCGCTAGTCTACGACGTTGGCGCTGTCACCACCGCTATGCGCTCAGAGGGGCTACCGCAAGAGTTTATTGACTCCTTAGAACAGGGGGTTTGGACAACCTGCGCTGAAATTTTACCAGTGGCTGAAAAGCCTGTAAGACAGCGGATCTCTGTCCAGGCTTAAACTGTTTTAGTCATCATCCAATAATATCGTCACAACAGTTTTCTTTACACCAAAATATGTTCACAGTAACACTCACCTGGGCTTTGCTGGCCGGGTATGGTCTGTTTATCTATCGCATTGTTAAAACGACAACACCGGGTAAGGTGTCGGCGTCTGAGTTTTTTCAGGGACAGTCACGTCAAGGGAATGAGCCGGGGCTTTGGCTGCTGGTATCCAGTGCGGCTATTTCATGGATTTTTGCAAAATCAATTGATAATGCGGCCAGCCTGAGCAACGCTTTTGGCATTACCGGCGGCATTGGCTATGCCATTTACTACCTGAGTTTTGTTACTGCTGCGATCGCTCTCTATCTGATTCGCACTCGCGGTGGCTACAGCTCAATTTCTGAATTTTTAGTCAGTAAGTATGGTCAGCTTTGTTCTCGATTGTTTCTGTTAGCCATTGCCATTCGTTTACTCAATGAAGTGTGGTCCAATACCAAAGTCTTCTCACTGTATTTTGGCCCAGAAGGCAGCGGTGGCTATTGGTTAGCCGCACTGCTGGTGACCGTGTTTACAGTCTACTACAGTCTTTTGGGCGGTTTGCGCAGCAGTCTGTTGACGGATGGGGCTCAGATGCTGCTGGCGGCTGTTTTATTGGTGGTTATCTTAGTTGTGCTGGGGCCAGGTTTGGTCAATCAGGGACTGCCCCAAGTGGATCACGATACGACCCTGGCAGGACTGACATTTTGCGGCCTGGCGTTTGTGCAAATCTTTAGCTACCCGTTTCATGACCCGGTGATGACTGACCGGGCCTTTATTACGTCACCCAAGGTGATGTTAAAGGGGTTTATTTTGGCCGGGCTGATCAGCGGTGGTTTTATCTTTCTCTTTAGCTTTGTTGGGCTATATGCTCGTGCATTTGCAGTTGAGGGCTCCCCGGTGCTAGCGGTACCGGCGCTGTTTAGTTTGCCGATGCTGCTGGTCTTTAATGCCATTATGCTCACCAGTGCTGGCTCCACCCTAGATTCCACGTTTTCAAGTGTGGCCAAGTTAGGGGCCCGCGACTGGTCAAATCATCAAGATAACCCGACTGAAAGTCAGGCATTGGTGGGTCGCTGGTGGATTGTTGCGATCGCAGTGCTTGGTAATTTCCCACTATTGAGCATTTATCTGGGCGACCAGATTGGTCCGGCTATCATTTTGGCGACCACGATCAGCGGCACCATGGTCATGGGGCTGGCTCCGATCTTTTTGCTGTCGTTTATTCCCAGTGCCGGTCGCCTCAGCTTTCATCTCGCCTTTTGGCCAGGGCTTATTTTTGGCATTCTGCGAGTGATCGAGAGTGCCCTCAGTACCCAAATTTTTCCAGACTGGGTACTGATTGGAGCCGGCAGATATGCCATTGATCTTGGGGTCAATATTTACGGTCTGATGCTGTGTACTGCAGGCTATCTAATTGGCGCTGCCATCAATTACAAATATGCAAGTACCCGTGTAAGCGCCAAGGTTTAAAGCGGGTGGGCAGACAGTTGTAGATTTCTGTCCACCCGCTTGCAATTTAAAGCTGGAGTTTGTCACCATTAAACAAGAATAATTGTTGCTTCAGGGAATAAGCCCGAAGCTCAGCAGTGTCAAAAAGATGTGGGGATGACTGGTGACTAAGGTAGCGTTACGTAGCTTGATAGTGGGGTTAACAGTACCGCTTTTGGGTGGGCTTTGGGCACTGCCGAGCGTGGCTCAAACGACAGCGCCATCGATTCTCTTAGATCAAGACCCTCAACCCGTTAAACTACCTGCCTCAGAACTGAGAAAATGGCCATCTGTCGACCGACCAATTAAGCTAGTAATACAGCTCGAAGAGCGACAGCTTTATGTCTATCGTGGTGACACCCTGGAAAAAACATTTCCGGTCGCTGTGGGCAAAACGGGTTGGGAAACACCGACAGGCACCTTTGAGGTGTCCTATATGTTAGAAAATCCAGGTTGGACCAATCCATTTACCGGTGAGCAGATGCCGCCTGGTCCTGAAAATCCCTTAGGTGAGCGATGGATTGCGTTTTGGACCGATGGTCATAATGAAATCGGATTTCACGGCACCCCTAATCGTGAACGAAATTCAATTGGCCAGGCTCAGTCCCACGGATGTGTTCGTCTTTACAACGAGCACATCCGTGAGCTTTATGACATTGTTACTCCAGGTACTCTGGTGATGGTTTTACCTTAAAAAGGCGTTTACCAGAGTCCTCTGGGGCTATTTGTTGGAGCGGTTGTTTCGTCCACGGTCTCGTCGGGCGTCTCGTCAACGGTTTCATCGGGAGTAGTGTCGTCCATTATTGGTTCGTCCATTATTGGTTCGTCTGTTATTGGTTCGTCTGTTATCGGTTCGTCTGTTATTGGTTCATCCATTATCGGCTCGTCACCAATGGGCTCCGCTGGTTCAACGGGGTCGTCAGTGACTTCACCAGCGGGTGACTCTGTTTCTTCACCTGGCAGCTCTGCTTCCTCGCCGGCGGGCGATTCAGTTGGCGCTGGGTCAACAGCGTCTTCGGTGCCTGGCTCAGGATCGGTTATGACCTCATCGGTTGGAGCCGTGCCATCATCGGGTAATTCTGTTGGTGTGGAGTCAGTGTCCTCAGGTAAAACATCCTCGGTTGGCTCTGGGACCACCTCAGCATCTGGCGTAGGGTCGGGAGCACCTTCAAACTCTCCTCCATCAGCCGGTGGGGTGGGGGTGGGAACATCCTGGGCATAGACTCTAGGGGTAGCTCCCAGGGTTAAGCTGACCGCTGAAACAACTGCTAGCAACAGGCGGACTTTGGAAAATCGGTTGGAAAAAGTAGCCATAGCAAGCTCCTGCAAACACTAATATCAAACTTTTAAGAATCGGGTAATTCAATTGGATGGCGATCGCACGTAATGCCGCCATCCACCAAGCGTCCCTGTTGCCATATACCTGATTGTGAGGTGCCGTCGGCGAACAAATATACACCTTCGCCGTTGCACTTATTAAATTCAAAGTCGCCGATATAGCGATCGCCATTTTCTAATAGCCACATGCCGCGACCGCTAAACAGATCATTTTGAAATTCACCTACATAGCGACGGCCGTTATTAAAGGTAAAGGTGCCGCAGCCATTGCGTTTACCATCGCGATATTGGCCATCATAACGATTGCCATTGGGGTATAGCATACTACCTCGACCGTTGGCGGGTTTACCATCCTCGAAAGCTCCGTAAAAACGGATGCCGTTTTGATAGGTATGATCGGGATTATCTATGCTAAGAGGGGTGACCTCCGACTCTCGACAGACTAGCTGGATAGTGACGGTACCGTCAGGGGCGACAAATGTTGCTGGTCTGGGGCGAAAGATAAGGTAGAGACCGGCAAGTGCGATCGCACCTCCAATCATTGCCATTTGAGGCGTGGACAAGCGTCGCTGGGGTTTGGCCACAGGCTGAACCACCGGTTTAGGCTGTGGTGACGGAGCAGGTTCGGGTGCTTTGGCTGCAGGTTCAGGCGTTTTGACGGCTGCTTCAGGCGCTTTAACTGCAGCCTGCCAGCCATCCAAACAGGTTTCCTGCAGACGGGCATTGGTAAAATTAGCGTTTTCAATCGTCGCGTCAGACAGCTCTGCTTGAGATAGATCCGCCTCAATAAAATTACTATCTCGCAAATCAGCACCAGTCAAGTTCGCTCGCTGCAGATTTGCATTGCTGGCATAGACGCCGCTGAGATTTGCCCCAGTCAAATCAGCGCCTTCTAGATCTGCACCAATTAAACAGGCACGGCTCAGGTTGGCATCACGAAGGTTAATCCCCTGCAGTGATTTTTCAAATAAATAGGCCGATTCTAGCTCAGGATGTTGCTCAGGATGCTCTGAACGCCAATGGTTCCAGGCATCTACTCCCTGCTCAATCAGTTCTAGATAATTGATCGCTATCATGTTAGCCCCAATGTACCTTCAGACAGGTCCACAAAGACACCAGCAGAGTCCACAGTCACACAGGTACCATTACTGCAGAATGGCTCACCCTTGTGCAATACAGGTAGGGACGCATGTGTAAACTGTCACATTGGCTGGCGCCATTTGTTAGATCTACTACAAGGCTACACGTTTACTACTTATCGGTGGTGCCACTACGGGACTGCTTTGTGTAAAAGCGACCAAATAGCGCAATCTGCTGAATGCATTCAGCAGATTGCGCCCCATAGCTGTTGCTATTTAATGCTTTCAGCAATCGCTGAGGTTGTGAACTTATGCTTCCACCCAAACAGAAACAGAACCGCCATTACAGCGAAACTCTGCCCAGCCCCACTCATTTGTGGTGATTGGTGTCTTCATATGCTCGGTTAAGTCATAAAACTGAGTATTGGCCTTACCCACTTCCATCCATTTAGAGCCTTCAGAACCATCACTCATAATCACGGCCATGGCCTTAGGATGATCGGCATCTCCCAATCGAGTCCAGCCAATGGTATTGAAATGATCAAAATAGGTGTACTGGGGACCGTAGGCAAAGTGTTTACGCGCATACAGAAACTTGTCGATCATCCAACGATGAGAGTGCAGCGTAATAGGATATTTGTTGCCGTCTTTGCCATAGTCTTCGTACTGTGCACCGTAGTAGTCGGCATAAAACACACAGGGGTACCCTTCTGAGCGCAACAAGATTAGGGCGTAGGCCAGGGGCTTAAACCAGGATTCTACCGGTGCTTCTAACGCCTGTAGAGGTTGAGAATCATGATTTTCAACAAAAGTCACAGCATGGGCGGGATCAGTCTGCATCATGGTCCCATCCAAGATTGTTCTCATGTCATAATTGCCACCAGCCTTACTAGCGTAGTGAAAGTTGTAGTGTAACGGTACGTCAAACACAGACATTCGTCCCTGCACCGCATCCACATACCACTGCAGCGTACCCAGGTCGTTGTACCAATATTCTCCTACCATGAACAGATCTCTTTGAGCATGGTGTTCAAGGGCATCAATCCAAAGCGGAAAATACCAGGCAGAGATGTGTTTAATTGCATCTAGACGAAACCCATCGACACCGGTTTGATCTAAATACCATTTACCCCAGTTTTCGATCTCTTTTTGCACCTCAACACTTTGAAAGTCCACATCAGCTCCCATGAGGTAAGCGAAATTTCCTTTCTCTAAGGCAACATAATCATCAAAAGCCTTACCTTCAAAGAGATAAACCGTATCCCCTTCTTTTGAATAATCGTCATAGTCAACCGCGTCAAAGTGCCACCAGTGCCATTCAAAATCGGAATATTTCTTTTGGCGACCGGGGAACGTAAAGTGGGTATAGGCACTAATATCTCGCTGCCAGCCTTTAGGATTGAGCCGATCATTCTGTGAGAAGGGTGTGGCCTTAACAACTTCTGTGTGTTCTCCCCCCATGCGGTGGTTAAGCACACCGTCAGCGTAGACTTGAATACCGTTAGCTTTGAGGGCATTAACCGCACCTAAATATTCATCCCGAGTGCCGTACTTGGTGCGTACCGAACCACGCTGGTCAAATTCACCCAGGTCGTACATATCGTAGACCGCATACCCGACATCGTAGCCACCGCCCATACCTTTATAGGCTGGCGGTAGCCACATGGCGGTAAAACCGGCGTCTGCTAATTCTTTAGATAGGGTATTAACTTGATTCCACAGGCTGCCGTCGTTGGGCACGTACCAGTGGAAATACTGCATCATGACACCGTTTACTGCAGACATTTATGACAACTCCTTTGAGTAGAGGTGAGTGAGCAAAACTAGGGCAATCGAGGACACGCCCGGCATCGAAATTTAGCTTATACAGACGGTAACGGACCGTCTGTGGTTTTGGGCACCGCTTTAATCGTCATGCGGCACCAAACAAACTCCAACCCTACTCAGAAAAATTCCAGACTTTGTCATGTGATATTAATCACAGCCCTATCGTAAATGGACCCACGTGGTCACGTTCCGTATAGCTCAATATAAGGCAACTGAGGCATCAAGCCTGTCATGGAGCGCCCGTATTGCTGTAGGCCAACTTTCCCAAAATATAGGTTTGTTCGACAACGCGATCGTCCCCCATCATGATGAGGGAAAAAACACGATCGGCTAGCTGTTGGGCTGTGGGAGGCGTCTCAGGAGAATTCCGAAAGGCTAAAAGCGGGGTCGCTCGTGGATTCAACACAATAAAATCGGCATCTTTACCCACCTCAAAGTTGCCTAAACTGTTGTCTAAACACAGTGCTTGCGCGCCCCCTAGGGTGGCTAAAAATAGTGCTTGAAATGGAGATAGCCTTTGATGTCGTAGCTGAGCGACCTTGTAGGCTTCGCTGGCGGTTTGCAGCATGGAAAAACTGGTGCCGCCGCCAATATCGGTACCCAACCCAACCTCAACCGGATAATCTACAGATTTGGCTTGCTCAAGCCTAAATAGCCCACTGCCAAGAAATAGATTAGATGTTGGGCAAAAGGCAATGGCTGCCTGGGCTTTAGAAAGCTGTTGAAACTCGCGATCGCTCAGCTGCACACCGTGGGCAAACAGCGAGCGTTTTTTGACCAGGCCGGCTTGATCATAGACATCTAAATAGGTTTCACAATCAGGAAATAGCTGTTTTACCCAGGTCACCTCATCCACATTTTCAGACAAATGGGTGTGTAAATAAACATCTGGAAACTCGTTTAAGAGCTGGCCCGCTAGCCGCAGCTGTTCATTGGTAGACGTAATGGCAAACCGGGGTGTGACTGCGTAGTGGAGACGCCCACGCTTATGCCACTTTTGTATCAGTGCTTTGGTTTCTTGATACGCTGACTCTGCAGTGTCACGAACGGCTGCGGGGGCGTTGCGATCCATCATGACTTTACCCGCAATCATACATAGATTACGTTGTTGTGCAGCCTCAAAGAAGGCATCCACAGACGCCGGAAACACAGACGCAAAGACCATGGCAGTAGTGGTGCCGTTGCGCAATAGCTCATCTAAAAAGACTTCGGCCACCTCTCTTGCATAGGCTTTATCTTTAAACTTTTGCTCAGTCGGAAATGTATATTGCTCTAGCCACTCTAGAAGTTGTTCTCCATAGGAGGCAATTATCTCGGTTTGAGGGTAGTGAATATGGGTATCGATAAACCCTGGCAAAATTAGTCGCCCAGAGTAGTCTGTAGTTGGAATATCTCTGTAGCGAGGGGCTACATCAGCATAGTGGCCAAAATCTTTGATTTTGCCGTTTTTTAGTACTAAAAGACCATCCGGCACATAGCGAACGCAGTCGGGTTCGGGTAAAAAAAACGGATCGCCAACAAAATCTAAAAATGCTCCGCGAATGCCTTGGTACTGAGGTTGGTTCACATGACCGTCTGGAGAGGACATCTGCTTGGGGGTAAGAGCATGGAGACTGATCTTACTGCGTGCGTTGCGCTTTCTCCAATGGCCTGGGACGCTATTCTCTACAGTCGCTGGTCTTGTAAAAAAGTTTCTATCGCATCGATCAGCTGGTCTATTTCTGACTCTGTGGTGAAGTAGTGAGTACAGGCCCGTACACAGCTAGGGGACAGCAGCGTTCGTAGATAAAACTGTTTTGATTCTAGATGGGTGACTAATGTTTGATGCAGTGTCGCAGAGGGCTCTCCATCTTGAAAAATTTGAAACGAGACCAGCCCCGATTCTGGTGGAGATTTAAGCAGACACTGTATGGCCCGCAGGCCGTTTAGCTTGCCCCAGAGATAGCTGCTCAGCTGACAAATCCGAAAGTAGCGCTCCTCGGTAGTGCCCCAGTTATTGTGAGCTGAGATCGCAACCCGCAGTCCACTACACAGGGCCACATTGGAGGTGGCTACCTCATATCGCCGTGCATCCGCCTGCCAGCCTGTGGGCTCTCCCTGCTTATTCATGGTAATTCCGCGCCAGCCAATAAACGTAGGTGCGAGTTCTGGCATGGTTTCAGGACTGATATAGACTGCCCCCAACCCGGCTGGGCCACAGTGCCACTTGTGTCCTGTAAATGCGTAAAAATCTACTCCCGTCTCAGCGAGTACCAGGGGAAGCATGCCTACTGACTGAGCCGCATCCGACAGTACTCGCACTGGTCGGGGGCGGTCATGACACAGCTGACAAATTTCTGTTAGCGGCATCACCTGTCCCGTATTCCATAGAATGTGGCTCACCACTACCAGTCGGGTCGTCGGTCGCAGGTGAGCCTGAATCGTCGCTACAGGGTCAGTCACATTTAGCTGACTCAAATGCGGGAACACGCTAACTTCCAATCCATAGCGACGCTGCAGCTCATACACCGTGGCTAAGATGCCGGGGTGCTCACAGTCCGACAGCAAAATATGGTTGCCTTTTTGCCAGGATATTCCCCACAGGGCAACATTACACCCCACGGTCACATCTTCTGTTAGGGCAATTGTTTGAGGTGAAACCTGCAGATCGTCTGCAATTATCTGTCGTGTTTTTTCACCCTCCGACTGCATCCACTGATTGACGCCACTCCCGAAGGGGCCAAGGGTTTGAATGGTCTGGTGGGCAGTCTGAATTGCGTCAAGGGCACCAGTGCCCATCGGCCCCTGACCGCCGTAGTTAAAGTAAGCTTTATTTTGTAGAGCTGGAACTGTCTGACGATATTGCGCAATGCTTACACTCATGAAGGCACAGCCAAGCCAGTTAAAGATTTATCAAGTTTAATCTATTCTGTATGGGTTAATTCGTCCGTAAAACCAAGCTCCCTAATAGGTCTTGAGTAATTCCTGACCGGTAGCCCCGATACTTGAACGTATTTACTATCGGGCTGGGTAAATTGTAAAAAAGATTACTGTTACGCATTCACTGCCAGCTCACTAGACGTTAGCGACCATCACGGAAACGGAAATTACTAATGCGCTTTTCACACTCAATTTTGCCATTGGGATTAGCAGCCCTGACCTTAGCTAGCTGTGGTCCTTCAAAGGTATCTCAGTGCAATGCGTTTGCTGATGTGATCAACCAGGCTCAAGTCTTTAAAGATGAGTTTGAAACCGAAATCGATAGCTTTACCCAGCAGGCCCAGGGGGCTGAAAGCCTAGGGGATATCCAAACTGCCGCCACTCAATACATCACTGCAGTGGATAAAGTAGTAGGCAACATTGATGGCATGGTGACCAGCCTAGATGGGCTAGATCTGTCGGACGAACAGCTGTCTCAGTATCGTGATGGCTATGCAGACATTATTTCTGGCTCTGCCCAAGAACTACAGGTGGCGGGTGAAGCGATGCAGCTAGTGGCCAACGCCGAATCAGAAACCGACCTTAGCAACGTTTTAGAAGAGTTTCAGGGTAAAGCAAACACCGCCTTTACCAATCTGCAAACCCTGTCTCAAGATGAGGCCACCCTGGTAGGCGACATCAATGGCTACTGTGGTGCAGAAGTACCTGTCGGTACAGAAGGAGAAGCCCCAGAAGAAACCCCCGCTGAAGCCCCAGAAGAAACCCCCGCTGCTGAATAGCTGGACGACTCCCACAGGGACCGATGCTCACGGGGACCGACGCTCACGATAGAATCAGAAACGCCGCTTGCTGATTCTATTTATGGTTGCTCCTGCTTTACTGATTAAAACGGATACCTCTGCTCGCCAGGCTTGGACAATTACAGCAAGTGGCAAAGGGCTACAGGGACGCTTACGGGTGCCCGGTGATAAGTCCATTTCCCATCGATCTTTGATGCTGGGTGCGTTAGCCAAAGGGGAGACTCGCATTAAGGGGTTGCTCTTGGGCGAAGACCCGCGCAGCACAGCCGCCTGTTTCCAAGCTATGGGGGCTGAGATTTCTGATCTTGAAGCCGAGTGGGTCAGCGTTAAAGGTCTGGGTGTTGGCCAGCTGCAGGAACCTGCCAATGTCTTGGATGCAGGTAATTCAGGGACTACATTGCGGTTGATGTTAGGGCTATTGGCCTCTCAACCCGACCGATTTTTCACGGTTACAGGAGATAGCTCACTGCGATCGCGACCCATGGCTCGGGTGATTGCTCCTCTCACCTCTATGGGCGCTCAAATTTGGGGTCGCAGCAACAATCGATTAGCGCCTCTGGCCATTCAGGGGCAAACGCTTTCTCCCATCCACTATCACTCTCCCATTGCCTCAGCCCAGGTAAAATCTTGTATCTTGCTGGCTGGTTTATCGGTTGATGGCGATACAACCGTGACTGAACCGAGCCTTTCACGAGACCACAGCGAGCGCATGCTGAGTGCCTTTGGGGCCAACCTTACCGTTGATCGCGATGCTTGCTGTGTAACTCTGCACGGCCCCAGCCAGCTGCAGGGACAAACCGTGATTGTTCCCGGTGACATTAGCTCCGCGGCCTATTGGATGGTGGCCGCCGCAATCGTGCCAGGGTCTGACTTAGTGATTGAAAATGTTGGTGTTAACCCCACCCGCACGGGCATTTTAGACGCCTTACAACAGATGGAGGCTGACATCACCCTCGAGAACAGCCGTGAGGTCACCGGAGAACCTGTCGCCGATATTCGGGTGCGCACAAGTCAGTTAAAGGGCTGCACCATTGGCGGTAGCCTAATTCCTCGGTTGATTGATGAAGTCCCGATCTTGGCAGTAGCGGCTCTGTTTGCAAACGGTACCACCCGCATTCAAGAGGCGGCTGAACTGCGGGTAAAAGAAAGCGATCGCATTGCCGTCACTGCCAGTCAGCTCACTCGCCTGGGCGCGTCGGTTAGCGAACTCCCCGATGGTTTAGAAATTCAGGGAGGGGCTACTCTTACTGGTACAGATGTGGATAGTTTTACCGATCATCGCATTGCCATGAGCCTGGCCATTGCTGCCTTGCGAGCTAATGGCTCAACCACAATCCACCAGGCCGAAGCGGCTGCTGTTTCCTATCCACCGTTTGCCAGCACGCTAGAGCAGTTTGCCCTCTAGCGTTGTCACAGCTCAAAAGCATCTGAGCAAAGCCATGTTGGTATAGCCGAGCCTCGGCTGAGCGTATCAGCATAGCAGCTCTAAAATTCGATTGATTCCAGGCTACGCCGGGCATTCTAGAGCAACTGTGGACAAAACCACTATTTGACCGCACGCTCTTCACCCGATAGGTCATCTGCGATTGACCTGCGGGCTGCAACGTAGCATCTATGCAAAAGATTTTACTGATTGGGTCATCAAAATCACAATCATCGACAATCGTACAAAAGATTGCAGCCGCAGGCTATGCCGCTGACTGGGTAGAGACCGGCACAGCTGGCTTAGAGATGGCCCGTGCGCAAAATCCTAACCTTGTTGTCTGTAATTGGGATCTCAGCGATTGCAATGGTCACCATGTTCTCAAACAAATGCGGCAGGATCTGCAGCTGGTGGTCACTCCGTTTATATTGCTCAGTTCGCTGTACGACCATAGGCATCTCCGACAAACGATGCAGTTGGGAGCCGATGACTGTTTGCTAAGACCGTTTTCAGATGAGATGTTAATTGCTGCGATCGCAGCCCGACTAAAGCATCAAGATGCTGTTGCCAACCATTACCTCAGTCATTTACGTCTAGCTGCCGAACACCTCAATCGGCTGTCCTACTATGACAGTCTTACCAAGCTACCCAATCACCTCCTATTTGAGCAGCGGTTTGACCAGCTGGTCAAAACCTCTCAGAAGCCCATAGCTCTGCTGTCCCTCAGCCTTGATCGCCTCAGACAGATCAACAATATTTTGGGATATCCAGCAGGTGATAGCCTGCTACAGTCAGCCAGCCACCGGCTGCAGGCCTGTCTACCGGCAGGCACTACCCTCGCTCGTCTAACCGGCAATCAGTTTGCCATGGCCCTTGGCCATGTAGAACATCCTGGGGCTGTTAGAAAACTGGCCACAGAGCTAATGGATGGCCTTAGTCGCCCCTTTTCACTGCCCGGTCATGAAGTGTTTCTGACAGCGAGTGTGGGTGTTTCCATGTATCCAGAAAACAGTCAAGAGCTACCGGTACTGATGCGCCAGGCTGATGCCGCACTAGAGTACGCCAAACGCCAAAAAAGTAACTACTGTCAGTTTTATCAACCTGATATGGCAGTTGCGACCGAACATCAAATTCGATTAGAAACCTGGCTACGCTACGCCCTAGAACGAGACGAGTTTGAAGTGTACTATCAGCCTCAACTCAATCTGTGCAATGGCCGCATTGAAGGCGTTGAAGCCCTGATTCGCTGGCATCATCCTGAAGCTGGCACGATCTCCCCTGGGCTATTTATTCCCCTGGCTGAAGAAACCGGACTGATCATTGCCATTGGACAGTGGGTTTTAGAGACCGCCTGTCGTCAGGCTCGCCAGTGGCAGGATATGAACTTGGGTCTAGGGCATATATCAGTTAACCTATCCAGCGTGCAATTTAACCAGGGAAGCCTGGGGAAACAGGTCGCAAAGACGTTATTTAAAAGTGGTCTATCCCCCCATGCGCTTGAGCTAGAAATCACTGAAACCGCTCTGATGCAAGACGCAAATGCAGCCATACATACCTTAAATGAGCTAAAAAATCTGGGAATTCGTCTAGCCGTGGATGATTTTGGTACGGGCTATTCGTCGTTGAGCTACCTACAAAAGCTTCCCATCGACACCCTCAAAATCGATAACTGCTTTGTTCGAGGGGTTACCACCGATCCCAAAAATCAGATTATTCTCCAATCGGCCATTAACATGGGGCATGATTTGGGCCTGAGCATTGTTGCAGAAGGTGTGGAGACAGCCGATGAGCAGTCCTTATTAGAACGGTATCAGTGCGATTTTGCCCAAGGTTATCTCATTGGTAAACCCATGCCTTCTCAGCTCCTGCAAACCTATTTAGAAAAGCGTCGGGCACCAGTCAGTTTACCGTTATAAAAGGTTTCATATACGCAGCTCTGAGCACAGTTGGAATGTGGCAAGAAGACCTTAATGTAACGGTTACTAGTGTCAAAATGTCTCTACGATCACCGTAGTTAGGCTAAGGCTTAAGGGAATAATAGATACATAGAAAAGCAGTACATATCCTTAGACTGGGAGCATAGATCCCAGTAGCTGACAGATTGACGAGTTACCATAGCGTTGGCCCTGAAACGATGCTCTCAGTCAGAAGGTATGGTTAGAACCTATGGGCGGGTGAACAACGTTTTGGGGTTGCGGTTAGGCAAAATCTTATGTGGCAACAGTGGCAAAAAGTCAGTAATTACCTCCAGAGCGTCAATACCTATCGGGATATAAGTCCCGACTTATCCATACGTCATCAGGTTAATAAAGCACTGCGTCAGCATCGCCGACCTCTATCAAGGGAAGCCTGGTGTGATACCTGCCAGAAAGCTACCCAGTCCCAACCCGGCACCCTGTTATTTATCTATCGTGTATTAGAAGTCTATTCCGGTATTGAGTTTAATCTAGTTAGACCCAATGACCGCCTGATAGACGATTTGCAATTTCCTTTGGTGTGCTGGTTTGACTGGCCTACCAGCTTTTGCGATGACGTCATCAACCAATTTGGCATAGACATTAGCGATTGCTTTGACGAAACTCGTTTTGAAACCCTAGCTGACCTGATTGTGTTTCTAGACACGTGTTTGGGCAGTAAACCTTCCGCTGCAGATTAATATTACGGGTCGGTCAAAGCTTAGTAGCGTTGCATTAGAATATAGGTCGGCACTCTTACTGACTAGTCTTGCCATGCCTAGAACCCAGCGCAACGATAATTTCATCGATAAATCTTTTACGGTCATGGCCGATATGATCTTAAAGATGCTGCCGACCAAAAAGCAGGCAAAAGAAGCGTTTGCCTACTATCGGGACGGTATGTCTGCCCAGGCCGACGGTGAGTACGCAGAAGCACTCGAAAACTACAACGAAGCTTTGGTATTGGAAGAAGATCCCTATGACAAGAGCTTTATCCTTTACAACATGGGGCTGATCCATGCCAGTAATGGCGATCACGAGGCTGCATTAGAAAAGTATGCGGCCGCCATGGACCTTAACCCTCGTATGCCTCAAGCTTTAAATAACACCGCCGTCATCCATCATTATCGAGGTGAGCAGGCGGAGGCGGCTGGTGATAAGCAAGCGGCTGAAGCCCTCTATGACCAAGCGGCTAGCTACTGGCTTGAAGCCCTGCGGATGGCCCCCAATAACTATATCGAGGCTCAAAACTGGTTAAAGAATACGGGCCGTATGGCCGCAGATGTATTCTTTTAACGAATGAACGGTGGGCGCTGCTCATCGCTATGGCGTATGCTTGATTTTCAAAATGATTGATTTAGAACAGGTTCGTAAAGTGGCGTTATTGGCTCGTTTAGAGCTAACTGAAGCCGAAGAACAGCAGTTTACAGAGCAGCTGAGCGGCATTTTGGACTATGTGCAGCAGCTCAACGAACTAGATACAGAAAACATTGAACCCACGACACGGGCCATTGAACTTAGCAACATCACTCGTCAAGATGAGCTAGAGCCCTTTGAAGACCGAGAATCTATCTTAGGGATTGCCCCTGACCGTGAGGATGACTTCTTTAAGGTGCCTAAAATTTTGGGTAGCTAATGGGTTTCTTCCATCGTGTAGGGGCATTGCATGCAATGCCCCTACACGATGGAAATTAATCACCTAAGAATTTTAGGTAGTCATTACTCATTTCTTTAACGGCGGCTTCGTAAAATTGTTTGCCATGCTCTGGTGTGGCCAAATCGGGATTAGAACCCATACGACCGTCGGTATAAAACTGTCGAAAGTCATCAGCGCCATAGATACGGTGACCTGAAGGGGCTACTTGGGGGTCTAACGTGGCTGATTTGATGGCATTTGGATAAGCGTACTGAGTCAGTGCCACCTCGCTGGGTGTGGCATGGGAGCCTTCTTGGTCACCATAGAGTTCCTTGGCGAGGGTATAAACAGAACGGCACATAAACCAATTGGCTAGCTTACAGCGCACGTGCTCGGCATCGGAAATGTTTAGCTCCGCCAGGGCTGCGTAGGTCTCAGAAAAAGCGGCCTTAAGCGTTGCCATATTGCCCCCGTGACCGTTGAGGAAGTAAAAGCGGGTAAACCCAGCCCTGGCCAGAGGTTTTATATAGTCTTGAATCAACGCAATTAGGGTTCTGGGGCGCAGGCTCATGCTGCCTGGAAACGCGGTGTGGTGCAGTGCCATACCGACATTGATGGTAGGGCCAATCAGGGCTCCTGTTTGATCGCCAACGCCCATGGCAATGGTTTCAGCACAGATAGCATCGGTGCCAATCAAGCCGGTTGGACCATGTTGCTCGGTAGAACCGATGGGAAAAATGATGCCTTGAGATCGCGACAAATAGTCCTCGACTTCAGGCCATGTACACAGATGCAATCTCACTGTTTTACCTCCGTTGACCGTAATCCCATTATGCGGGTGGTCAAACTCGGTTGCCCTCCCTTAAGCTGTACTTAAGTTACGGTCTTAAAGCCATAGCTATTGGCTCTAAGGCCACAGTAGTCGCTTAGATGACGAGTAGATTTCTATGCTACATCGCAAGATATACCAACTCTCCTGCGACGGTCGTGAGGTGTGGGTATTTTTAAGGGATCAGCACCGCTGGATCGAGCGGGCTAAAATTCTTAATATTGAAGGAGATCTCGTGACTCTGCGCTACGAAACGGAAGAAGACGATGAGCGCTGTGCATGGGAAGAAATGGTACGGCTAGAAAGCATCGGCTCCATCCAACAAAAACTGGCTACAGTGCCCAAGAGAGACACGGAAATCGTAATTTCAGACGATTGCCCCACATCTGAGCAAATCCGTGAATAGGTGGGTTCATAGAACGCACCTACCGCGCTGTAAACTCTGGACAATGGCCTTCTGGCGCAACCAGTCGTCCAAATAGAGGCGATCGCGGCTGCTGACAGACCCGTTGCTGATAAAACTGACAGTTATCACAGGCGATGCGATCGGGAGCTAGCCGGTTAGCAATCTCCGCTAGCTCAGACGGGTCGATCCCACGCAAAACCAAATTTTCACCCTGCCAGCGTGCTTCGATGATGCCGGTTTCAGCAAAACTTTGCCAGCGGGCATCTGCTGTGATCGCGGGCGGTAGCTGAATCGACACATGGGCTTGAGATTCACCAACGGTGCCTTCAAAGGTGGCCTCACGGGGCGGCGGTGGCGAGGTAAACCGACTGTCTAAAAGCAGCGATAAAGGATTTCCCGGTAACGGAATATGGACCTGATAGCGGCTCTGTAGCGATTCTAAATTTGCCAGGGCGCTAAGGTGCTCTAGCTTGCCATGGACTAGCACAACATGGCGCGGTCGCAAATTATGGATCAACTGTGTGGTGCTGTTGCCGTCGCAATGGCTGTACAGCTGGTAGGTTTCTAGCTGCACCGTGCCAGATGTGGTGGCATTTTTAAAGCTATCAAACCAGTCATAGACCGGACCGTAGGTATCGAGCTGTGTTTGCCAGGCGGTTAGGTCAGCCTGCTCGGGCAAAAATACACTCCAAGTGCCGCGATATCGATGGCAATAGAGATCGACTGGTGTGGCTGGGTGCACCAATAAAACAGCCGGAGTCTGAAAAATCTGGGGATCGGCCCCAGCTGTCAAACTGGGCAACCGCTTAATGGTGGGGTTAATCCGGTCGTCCCAAAAAATAGACTGGTGCTGGGCAAAATTTTGCACATTGCGAGGAAACGCATCGGGCTGTTGGGCTAACAGATCTAAATAGGTGTCACAGCTGCGAGCCAGCGCAGGATCAACCCAAATCGTTAGTGGCTGACCCGTAAAGTGATAGTGGCTACGCCACAGCATTAGCAGCTCTTGACCCAGCCCCAACAATGGCACCGGAAAGACAACGCAGCGTGACTGAGCCAGGTGCGATCGCAACCGCTCGATTAGCTGATTTTCCTGCTGACGCCGATTGGGATAGCGAGCAGCGCCCAGACTACCCTCAATAATCAGCACATCTGGACTGAGACCCCGCAGTGTTGCTAGCGGCAACCCATCCACCAGACGAGTACTGGAAAGAAAACAATCCCCAGTGTAAAAAACTCGATAGCGCTGGCTGCTGCTGGTATAGGTCAGAAGGGTGCAGGCAGCACCCGGTAGATGACCCGCTGGCCACAGTTCCAAGGTCAAATTATCAGTAATCTGAACCGGTACCCGCCAGGCCAGAGAATGGACAGATTGAGTCGAAATTCTGCCCGCTAACAGCGCCGCTGTCGCTGCTGTTGCATAAATAGGCACATTGGGCCAGCGCTGCTTTAACAGCTCTAAACCACGACCATGGTCGAAGTGAGCGTGGCTACAAACCACCATATCGGGAGGGGGCTGATCTCCCAGAGGTGCTAAATTCTCTAAACCACAGTCCAATAAAACTCGATAGGGACCAATGGTTAGCCCCAGACTGATTCCCTCATGACCATGACCAACACCATAGGGATAACAAACAACCGCCCCTCTGTCGTCCGTTGGTCGAGATGGACTTAAACCGGCATCAAACCCCATTGAGTTAGGCTAGCCCCGTCTGAGCTACCTAAAGAAGTTAATGGGCAGAGCCGTTGCCATGGTAATCGTCAGAATCGTAAAAGCCGTTTTGGGTGCCAAAAAATAGGCACGCCACTGAGAAAACAACGGCTAAGACTGGCAAAATTGCTTTGATATCCACAGATGCTTTATTCCTTAGTTGGACTGTCGAGTGGTCTATAAACCGGCTTCATGCTTAAACAGCATAGAATGCAGACCTTTATTTTTGGATCGTAGCAATTTCACTGAGGAATGCAATCATAGTGCCTATGACTGTTATCAACTGCAACATTCTTGTGCGGGCAGCCTGCCCACGTCGTCGATGATTTCTGCTGACTGGTGCGATCGCAATACCCTTCTTGTTGCCCCCGATCTGATCGGCTGTAGCCTAGTCCGTCAGCTCAATGGCGAAACCCTGCGAGGCTTAATTGTTGAGACCGAAGCCTACCGCTCAGATGATCCTGCCTGTCATGCCTACCGTGGCAAAACCCCCGGCAACGCCGCCATGTTTGGTCCACCGGGTCATAGCTACGTTTACTTTATTTACGGCATGTACCACTGCTTTAACGTCGTCACCGAGTCGACCGACACCGGCAGTGCCGTCCTGATTCGCGCTGTCGCCCTGACTCAGCTGCCCCAGGATATTGACCTCAAATACAAAAAACAGGGACACCGGATTACGGCCGGTCCCGGTAAGCTTTGCCGCACCCTGGCCATCGACCGCAGCCAGAACGGTCTGGCCCTTAAGCCCCAGCATCAGCTATGGCTAGAACACCGAACATCTGCATTTCAAGAAAAGCTAAATCAGGGCCAGCACACCCTAGTGCAAACCACACGCATCGGTATTTCCAAGGCGGCAGAGCGACCGTGGCGCTGGTATCTAAAGGATCATCCCAGTGTGTCTAAACGGTAAGCGGCTTCTTTGCTAGACGGTGCGCTTTACCCAGACTAGAGAACGATTTCCTTCCCGCGATTTGTAAATTCAACCTGATTGACCTTCCAGTCTGAATTTTGGGTTAGGGTCTCTTCTAGTCCTCCAAATAACCCCTGCTGCTCACAGCTAGACAATGATAAAAACTGACGCTGGGAGTCCTCTGCTAGACGCAGGTCAACGACCGCTGTACTATCCTCGACATTAACCCGATAGCCTGACAGCTTAAACGCCTCAAACCTATGCCGCTCAAGCACTTCACCCACCGCCTCAGTCATCGCCTGCTCAGCAGGTACCTTAACCAATTCGGGCTTAAAGTTGCTGCAGCTGTCATCCATTACATAGATGGAAATATCCACCATTTCTGTGTCAGCTGCCTCACCATCAGTCTGGGCTTCAATTTTAGGTTCCTCGGTTTCTGCCGACTCACTTGGCTTGTCAGCGTCCGGTTCCTCTTGAACTTCTGCAGTCGGCTCTTCCACAGCCGGTGGTTCAGCCACATCAGTGGGCGTTGAACCATTACAGCCTGCAATGGTTACTCCTACAGCCACACATACACCTAACAATATTTTGGGGAACCGAACCATCGAATGAAATACTAAATAAAGCGTTTGCTCATATCCTACAAACTACACCTATGATCTGTCCCTAAAGTGTGACAGTTTGCTAAAACTATAGTCCGTTATGAGTGTGTATATAGACCGGTTTAGCTGTTTCTCACAGTGTGTTACAAGTCTGTGAATAGTTTATGACGGTTTGCTAAAAACGTTCCATCCAGTCCTCTACTCAATTTTGGTCTGTCTATGGCCGACAATTCTTGGAGTCGTCGTCACATTATTTCACTAGAAGACTTCACCCCCAGCGACTATCAAACTATCCTGCAAACGGCGGCCAGTTTTCGTGAAGTCCTCTCCCGGAGAACTAAAAAGGTACCTGCCCTTCAAGGCCAGGTGATTACCAATCTATTTTTTGAACCTTCCACCCGCACTCGCAGCAGTTTTGAGTTAGCGGCCAAGCGATTATCTGCCGATATCCTCAACTTTGCACCAGGTAATTCTTCTCTCAAAAAAGGAGAAACCATTTTAGATACGGCCAAAACCTATTTGGCCATGGGGACTAACCTGATGGTCATTCGTCATCAGCAGGCAGGTGTGCCCACCATCATCGCCCAAGAGATGGACCGCATTAACTCAGGAGTGGGCGTTCTCAATGCCGGAGACGGACAGCACGCACACCCCTCTCAAGCACTACTTGATTTATTTACCATTTGCAGCAGCCTTGACGAGGCCAACCCCAACATTAATCAGCTACAAGGAAAAAAAGTAGTCATTGTGGGTGACATTTTGCATTCTCGGGTGGCCCGTTCCAATATTTGGAGTCTCACAACCTGTGGAGCGGAGGTGCATTTGGTCGCCCCACCGACATTGCTACCCAAATATTTTCTAGATGCCTTTAAACGACCAATTGACAGCCCAGAGCGCCAACTTTTTATCCACTGGCAGTTAGCCCCTGCACTGCAAGATGCAGACTTTGTGATGGCGCTGCGGCTACAGCATGAACGAATGACCGAGCACCTGCTGCCCAGTTTGCGAGAATATCATCAGCAGTTTGGGATTACGCGTGAACGGTTGCAAGCCTGTAAGCCAACGGTAAAAATCCTGCATCCCGGCCCTACAAATCGGGGCGTTGAGCTGACATCGGACTTGATGGATGATCCGGAACTAAGCCTTGTCTCTAAGCAGGTAACTAGCGGTGTAGCGACTCGCATGGCGCTGCTTTATTTAATTGGTGGAATGAATTAGGGCAACAAAGTGGGAATGTAGCATCAGTTAAGTTACCTGCAGAGCATTCATTTGATGTATCCACTGCCCTGTTGTTAAGAGGCCGTATCCTTTAAAAATTGACGGTAGCCAAACAGATCGGTGTCTTCAGAGATTTGTTTGGCGGTATGAAACGTAAAGCGTCGTTCTTTGCTTGATTCTTGCCAAGCCTGCTGGATTTTTTTAGAGGGAAATGCTCCTTGGGCAAGCAGGGTCATCATTTTGGCCCAGCGGGTTTTGAGTTGATGGGTTTCTCCTACATACAAACGGTATTGCCCAATGTTAGCTACAGCAAAAATTCCAGAACTCATAGTTTGCGATCGCGTTAGACCCTAGCAGGCTACTACTTCATTTCTCAGTCAATTTTCCCCCAGAGCGGCTCAAACCACCAGAATAGTGATGTTTTGCAACTCTCAATGGACTATCTACAATGGATGCGTTGCTGATTCCTGGACCGACCGCTAATGGGTCTGACGGTTCAGATCAGTCATACTCAACCAAACTATTCGTTTCCCGCATCTGTCGGCACATCGCTATGACCGTTGGTATCCCTTTCAATCTCGATGTTCAAACGCAAACTAATGAGGCAGATAACTTCACCATCACCTTTGCTCCGCTATCTCTAGATGAGGTTTATCGTCTAGCCGGTGATGAGGCCAATGGCGCTGTTGTTGTTATGAGCGGAATGGTGCGCAACAACACTGACGGTAAAGCCGTGATTGCTCTGGAATATCAAGCCTATGAACCCATGGCAGCTGCCGTATTTAAACAAATTGCCGCCGAGATTCGACAGCAATGGTCAGATGTTACCCATGTGGTGATTCACCACCGCACTGGCAAACTGACTGTAGGAGAGATCAGTGTATTAGTTGCCGTTGGCTGTCCCCATCGATCAGAGGCGTTTGCTGCCTGTAAATATGCCATTGATACGCTTAAGCACAATGCACCCATTTGGAAAAAAGAGATTTGGCAAGATGGCTCTACCAGCTGGGTCAGTATTGGGGCTTGCGAAGATGACAGTGAATAGCCTTTTAGTGATGCATTCGTATTAGCCCTAAACGCTATTATTGTCCATCCCCTATGCAATTAGCCCCTGGGAATTAGTAGAACTGTAATGTTCAATATGGGGCTGATCACTTTATGCGATGGATCATCGTTGACATTTACCAGGGCATCAATAACTTCTACAGCGGCTGGATTTGGTGGAACATATTCTTAGCCTTTATTCCAATGCTGCTGAGCTTTAAACTATTTCGCCGGAAAGCGCTTTCTCCTTTATGGTTTGGGCTAGCGTGTTTTGGCACTGCCCTAATCGGTATTGTTGGGCTAGAGTCGAGGCTCCCTAGGCTGAGAGTGTTTGCCCTGGGGGTAGTCCGGGGTATTCAGACGGGCGACCCTGACACCTTACTGCAGCTGCTGTGGCTAGCCGTTGTGATGGTGATTGCCCTGGGTATCAGCGTTTGGTTATTTAAACAATCGCATACACGAAAGCTATGGCTTTGGTGGATAGGGCTAGTAACTTTTATTGCATTTCTGCCAAATGCTCCCTATGTGTTGACCGATATCCTTCACTTAATTCGTGGCACCAGTGTTGGCACAATCAGGATTTGGGTGATTGCTTTTATCTTTATTCCGCTACATATGGCAGCCATTATTGTTGGGTTTGAAGCCTATGTGATCGCGCTTTTAAATGTAAATTTCTATTTGCAACAAAAGGGCTTGCAAGCCCTAACTTGGCTGGTGGAGATTGGCCTCCACGCCCTGTGCGCCTTTGGTATTTATTTGGGCCGTTTTATTCGGCTCAACAGCTGGGATATTGTTGTTGACCCATCGAGTGTTTTGGCTATTACCCTAAACACTTTGACGTCAAGGCGACCGCTGGCGGTTATTTTCTTCTCATTTGTTCTACTAACGGTGCTTTATTGGATTATGAAGCAGGTAACCCTGGGGCTAAAGCTTAGAATTCACTATGCTCGGACCGGGCAAAATGCTCTCCAGTAGCCAAAGTCTGATTCAGTCTTGAGATTTTAGTTATAAATAATGTTGAGAATATCTAGAGCGAAAAAGTATTTTGGTCGTGTGGTGCTCTCAGACTCAGCTAAAATCCCTGCTTGAATTAAACGATCAATGTCTTGCTTGGCTGTCTTGTAAGAGATTTCACACATTTGTCTGTGATACGGCACAGAAATAACTGGAGTTTTGAACAGATGGTCAATCACCCGGTTGAGGCGAATGTTGCCTCCTTGGGCATCGAGTATCTGCATATAATCGGCTCTAAGCGCAAGTAGCGCTTCGAAACGGATGATGGCATCTTTTGATTGTTCAATGGTGCCGCGCAAGCAAAAGCTTAGCCACGATAGCCAATCACCTTGGGTACTCACCTGAAAAAGTAGGTGCGTATATTCGTCTTTATATCTGTCAAAAAATGCACTCAAGTAAAGCCAGGGCTTGCCAATACCACATAGTCGATAAATCATCAATGACAACAATAGTCTGCCTACTCTGCCATTGCCATCGGTAAAGGGGTGAATAGCTTCAAACTGGTAATGCACCATAAAGCAGAAGAGCAAAGGCTGAATATTTTTAGGAGGAGACTGAATTTGAGTTTCGAGCAGTCGCAAGCATGGTTCGATTTCGTAGACTGGTGGGGGAATGTATCGTTTGTCTGAACCAATGTGTACTTGAACCCTGCGAAATCGTCCAGGTTCTTTGCCTGAACCTCTGACCCCATCTAACAAGATCTGATGCATTTGACGAATCAGATTAGATGAAAATGGATAGCCGTCTTCTAGACTAGAGAAGCCTAATTCTAAAGCTCTGCCATAGTTAGCCACTTCTTGGGAAGCGCTGGTGGGATCATGGGGAGATGTGGGCTCTTTAGGGGCAATTTCAAACAGCAGAAGTTGTTTTGCAGTTGTGTAGGTACCTTCTAAGCTAGATGAACTGATGGCTTCTCGGCTTTGTAGGGGCCTGAGCAGCAGTTCGTAGTTTTGCATGGTCTGACCAATACCATCTAACCGAGCTAAAGCTTCACGAGCATCGGCAAGCAGGGGCCAAAGTTCCTGGGGTGTTTCCCAATGGTTCGGTAAAGGGTCAGGGACAAAGGCCCAATCGTTGCTACCATCGACTGTTAGCTCAATAAGTTGCCCTGGAGCATCGTCAGTAAATAAGATTTTGTCCATAGGTGAACCAATGCTCAAAAAATCCACTTCGTTCTAGGCAAGTGGAATTTTAGCCCAGAAAATCCACTTCGTTCTAGGTAAGTGGAATTTTAGCCCAGAAAATCCACTTCATTTGAAGGGATCTGCTATAACGGAGGCGGCAAAAAAGTTGGGTGAGCAAAGATGACGCCAGAGGAAGGTTATCAGGAAGCAGAACGGCGGATTGAGGAGGCTCGTCAGGAGGGGGCGACGGAGCTGAATCTAAGTAATCTGGCGTTGACGGAGGTGCCTGAGTCGATTGGGCAGCTTACTCAGTTGGAAAAGCTTGATGTTAGTGGGTGGAGAGAGGATTCTAAAAATCAATTAACGGCCTTGCCGGACGCGATCTCAAACCTCACTCAGTTGCAAGAACTGAATCTCTCCCATAATCAATTTATGGGATTGCCGAATGCGATCTCAAATCTTACCCAGCTACAAGACCTGAACCTTTCCCATAACCAATTAACAAAACTGTCGGATGCGAGCGTTTCTTTTAGTCAGCTGAAAATCCTAAATCTCTCATTCAACCATTTGACTGGACTACCAATAGATATAGTATTTTTGAATCAATTAAAAGAACTCGACTTCTCCAATAACCAATTAACTGAGCTGCCGACATCAATTACATCTCTCAGTAACCTACGAATACTTAACCTATGGAGAAATCACTTAAGTTCATTACCCAATTGTTTTAGCGAACTCAACCAACTGCAAGAATTGAACCTCGGGCACAACAAACTCACCCAATTTCCTTCGAGCATACAATCCCTAGTAATGTTAAAAAAGCTTTGGATATGGGGAAATGAGCTATTCATAATTCCTTCATGGATTGAAAAATTACGATCGCTTGAGGTTTTAAGCATCCATACAAATAAACTAACTGACCTACCAGATTCCATCGGAAACTTAAAAAGAATGAGAATCTTTCATCTAGGCTGGGAAATTAATAACACCAATTCATTTATTGATCTTCCTAAGTGTATATGTCACATGAGTAGACTTGAAGAACTTAATGCTTGTGGAATAAATTCAGAATCACTTCCTAGTTGTATTGAGAATCTAAATAGCCTAAGAAAACTCTTGCTGTCTGAAAACAATCTTATTGATATACCAATATCAATAAGCCAACTGGAGCATTTAGAGGACCTCAGTCTTAGTGCAAATCCTCTCGCCCCTGATCTGGCTGCCGCTCATGAGCAAGGCATGGAAGAAGTCATGCAGTATTTGCGAGCTAGAACTGACGGAGAGAGGTCGCTGAATGAGGCCAAACTGATTTTAGTAGGCGAGGGAGAAGTTGGTAAGAGCTGTTTGTTAGGAGCTTTACGAGGAGACAAATGGTTAGAAAATCGTCCTACAACACATGGTATTGAGATTAAAACTGTGTTGGTTAATGCCTCAGGTAATGAAACAGAAATAACTTTAAACGGCTGGGATTTTGGTGGACAAAGAGTTTATCGTCCAACACATCAGCTATTTTTCAGTTCATCTGCTGTTTATTTAGTAGTTTGGAAGCCGCGGGAAGGACCACAGCAGGGTTTTGTCAAAGAGTGGATTACCCTCATCAAACACCGAGAACCTGATGCCAAAATCCTAGTAGTCGCAACCCACGGTGGCCCTGGACAGCGCCAACCAGATATTGATCGTCAGGAACTAATTGACCTGTTTGGCGAAGAAACAGTTTTAGGCTTCCACTATATAGACAGCAAAACTGGAAAAGGAATTGATGAATTAAGAGAAACCATTGGCGAAGTCGCTACTGCTCTCCCTGGCATGGGTCGCCTTGTACCCACTAAATGGCAGCAAATTCGTCAACTTCTGGAAGAGACTGGCAATACCCACATGCGCTACGCCGATGTCATCGCTATTTGCGAAGGACAAGGACTAGAAGGCTTTGCCGCCGAACTCTTCGTCCGCGTCTCCCATACCCTCGGCTACCTGATCCACTACCACTATGACACTGTCCTAAAAGACATCGTTATCCTCAAACCCGACTGGCTCGCCAAAGCCATTAGCTTTGTCCTAGACGATGAGGAAACTCGGAAAAATAATGGCTTAGTCAAGTTTGAACGTCTTAGCCACCTATGGAGCCATCCCCCCTTCCCAGGAGAAACTGGCTACCCCAAAGAACTTCATCCCATCTTCCTCAAGCTGATGGAGCGCTTTGACCTTTCCTACAAAGTTGTTCTCGACCCTACCTCACCAGAAACCAGCCACACCAGCCTGATCGCTCAACTCGTGCGTGACAATCGCCCTGAGCAATTACCCAACTGGGGAGAACAACTAGAAGAAGGGGATAGCCAGCAAGTACAAATCTGTCGCATTGTCGATGAAAACGGTCAACTGGCCAATGCAGAAGGATTGTTTTATCAGCTTATCGTTCGTTTGCACAAGTACTCATTAGGGCGCTTTAACTACGAAAATAGCGTCCATTGGCAACGAGGTTTGATGCTTGACAACGATTACAACGGCAGAGCATTTCTAGAACACATCGGCACTAATGTCAAAATCACAGTTCGAGCCGCCTATCCTGAATTCTTTCTTTATGAACTGACCAAAGATGTGAAGTGGCTAGTGGAAACTTTTTGGGAAGGACTACGATGCGAGATCATGGTGCCGTGCATTGAACCCTGTGGCAAGGAACAACCAGGCTCAGGGCTCTTTGAGGTGCAAAAACTAATTGAGAGTAAACGTCAAGGAATGCCAAAGTTTCCTTGCATGATTTCTGGTTGTAACCAGTGGTTGGATATCGATGAACTGATGCGAAACGCGCCAGCATCACGCAAGGCTCCTGCTGAAAAGATACTTGTTGGAGAGCTAGAAGATGTCAAAGATAGGCTAGACAGTATTCGAAAAGATATACGAGTGCTAGATAGCCGAGAGCAGAAACGATTTCAGCAACTTGATGAAAATGATCGTCGTATCTTGAGCCAAGCTGATGAGCGATTTGCCATATTGATGCAAATGCTCACTGACGAAGCCAAAGACGGTCCCCGCCTATTCAGCTTTAAGCCCCTCGACCCAGGTTTTTTCGACCGCCCCAAATGGGTCAGCGAAAAATTCCAACTCACTCTCTGGTGCGAACATTCCCGCAAACCTCTGCCCGTCCTCAATAACGACAGCCAACAAGGCGTCTACGAACTCGAGCTTAACCGCGAATGGTTCATCAAAGCCGTCCCCTACTTTAAACTACTCACTGGCACCTTAAGCCTGGTCCTCCCCGTTGCCGCATCCACAACCCAGTTGATGCTCGATGACGCCACCTACAAAGGCATACAAGAAGAACTCGATCTCGGCCAAAAAAGCCTTGAGTTTGGTATCAAAAGCAGTGACACAGCCATAGACTGGCAAACCAAACATGACTCCGCCGAATTTGAGCAAGGAGACGCCATTCGCGCTCAAGGAGCCATGCTGCGCGAACTCCACGGGTTTCTTAAAGAGAAAGATCCTGGCTTTGGTGGTCTGGTGCAGGTGCAAAACAAACGTCGCGAATTTCTATGGGTTCACCCCCAGTTCGTCGATGAGTATTAAGTCTTTTTATGAGAACTGATTATGGCTCCATATCAAGCCCAAAACTACTGTTGCCAATCCTGCAGAAAATATTGCGTCGGGTCGGGGCGAAGCCACAAACTATCTATAATTATGGGCGCACAATACGGGCTGCGTTGACCACCAACAGTCCATCTTTAAAGTAGTCCGTCACTAGAACCAGGGAAATGCTTGCCCATGAAAGTCATTTATGATCCAGATAAAGACATCCTGCAAATTACCTTTGTCTCGACCGTAGTTGAGGAAACTGCGCAGATCTCACCTGGATTAATACTGGATTATGACGAAGACGGACAGGTGATTGGTCTAGAAATCAAACGAGCGTCGATTAAAACAGAGAGTCCTTACGCGATTTCATTCGATGTGGGCCAAGCTAACCTCAATAAGCCTTTGCCAAACCCGTAAGAGGATGCATAGCCTGTGTCAAGCGTTCTTGGTTTAGCTGTGCGATCGCAAACCCCATCTTAAAAGGGCTACGCTAAGATATATGCATTTTCTGCATAGATAACATCCGAAAAGCAGCTTAAGAAGTCAGTGGTTCATAACTTTTAAAGCTGCATTTAAGCTCAGAAAAACACGTGAAGGCAAAAAAATTGTTGTAAATCAACAATCCATAAATAATTGGGTGTGGCGCACTGAGGTCTCTCCCAGTCACCAACCGTTTCATAACCTATCTACCCGAGTTGACCATGACAGAGTCTGTGCGAATCTTGATGTGTGCCCCGCAGCACTACGACGTTGATTACGTAATCAATCCGTGGATGGAGGGTAATATCCATCGCTCATCGCGCGATCGCGCCCAGGAACAGTGGAATCAACTCCATACCATCCTTAAAGACCATGCAACAGTAGAGCTGGTAACCCCTCAGCCCGGATGGCCAGACATGGTATTTACCGCTAATGCCGGCTTAGTCTTGGGCGATACTGTTGTCCTTAGTCGCTTTTTCCATCCCGAACGGCAGGGAGAAGAACCTCATTTTCAAACATGGTTTGAAGACCATGGTTACACGGTCCATACACTGCCTCAGAGTTTGCCGTTTGAGGGGGCTGGCGATGCCTTGCTAGACCGGGCTGGGGGTTGGCTTTGGGCTGGCTATGGGTTTCGGTCTGAACTTGACTCCCATCCTTATTTAGCGAAGTGGCTAAATGTTGAGGTGCTGTCGTTACGACTTATTGATCGTCGGTTTTATCACCTCGATACTTGTTTTTGTCCGCTTACCAACGGTGATTTACTCTACTATCCGTCTGCGTTTGACACTTACTCTAACCACCTGATTGAGCGCCGTATCCCAGCAGAAAAGCGTATCGCTGTGGATGAAGTGGATGCGGTTAACTTTGCCTGTAACGCGGTGAATGTTGACCAAACAATTGTTATGAATAGCGCCAGTGCTAGTTTGCAGAAAGCTCTGGCAGCTCGTGGGTTCACCATAGTTGAAACTCCCCTGACCGAATTTTTAAAAGCGGGTGGGGCGGCAAAATGCTTAACCCTAAGGATGACAGAACCTCGACAAGAGTCTCCTCAAGCTTCTTCGATTCAAAGTCGTATGGTTCATCTGCAAGGGCATTTACTCGATTCTGGTCTTGTAAATCGAGCCCTGGATACCATTGTGGCTGGCGGCGGTAGCTTTCAAGTACTCCGGTTTGACCTGGGGGCGCAGCGTCAGGACACCTCCACAGCAGAGGTTAAAGTGTCGGCCCCCGATGCGACGGTGATTGAAGACATCATGGGGCAGCTGGTGGATTTGGGCGCTGTGGTGACCTCAGAGACGGATTCTTTAGATGCTCATCTAGAGGCTGTCTTACAGACAGGTGTAGCACCCGATGACTTTTATGTCACGGCCATCTATCCGACGGAAGTTTCTGTCGGTGGCCAATGGATTAAGGTGCAGGGTCAGCGAATGGACGGTGCGATCGCAATTACCCAAACTCCAGACGGTCCGGTCGCCCGCTGTAAGCTCCTGCGAGATTTACAGGTCGGCGAATCTGTTGTGGTCGGTAGCGAAGGCATTCGTACCAAGCGGACTGACACTACCCTCAAAAAGAACTCTGCAGAAGAGTTTAGCTTTATGGGGGCCGGTGTCTCTAGCGAGCGGCGTGTGGAGCTAGTCGTTGAACAAATCGCCTGGGATTTACGCCGGATTCGTGACCAGGGAGGCAAAGCAGTTGTCACTGCAGGGCCGGTTGTCATCCATACCGGGGGTAGCGAACACTTGCGACACCTGATCCGTGAAGGCTATGTGCATGGCCTGTTGGGCGGTAATGCGATCGCCGTCCACGATATCGAGCAGGCCCTCATGGGAACTTCTCTGGGGATGGATATGAAGCGGGGTGTGTCAGTGCATGGTGGGCACCGTCATCATCTCAAAGCCATCAATGCGATTCGTCGCTGCGGCAGCATTGCCAATGCCGTAGAGCAGGGAGTGTTACAAAGTGGCGTTATGTACGAATGTGTCAAAAGCAATGTGCCCTTTTCCCTGGCCGGGTCAATCCGCGATGATGGTCCGCTGCCAGATACCCAGATGGATTTACTCCAGGCCCAGGCCGACTATGCTCGCTTAATTGAAGGCGCAGACCTGATTTTGATGCTCTCCACCATGCTGCATTCCATCGGTGTTGGTAACATGACCCCCGCTGGAGTGAAGATGGTCTGTGTGGATATTAACCCAGCAGTTGTTACAAAACTGAGCGATCGAGGGTCTTTAGAATCGATTGGCGTAGTTACTGATGTAGGACTGTTTCTCAGTCTGCTAGTTAATCAGCTCAACAAACTCACTGGGAAGTATGCTCAGGTTTGAGATGCTAAAGCCTTAAAGAGCTATCAAGGCAAAGCAAGGTAACCTATACCCTGACCTCGCCGTAACTTTCACTACCCCCGAATTTTTGCTTTGAGAGACAACCTACTTTCGGGGGGTGTGGGGGAGTTAGGCCCCCACGAACAGGGGGTTTCAGGGGGGCAAGCCCTGAGCAACCCTCATCGCTATTAGCCGATTTTTACCGAGTCATCTTGAGTGATTTAATCAAAGCCAAAGGGGCTGCTTGGGGTCCCTTCGAGTTCCCCAAACCCCCTGGCTAGGGCGTTCTGCCGCCCTAGAACCCCACAGAAGGGCATAAATTATTCACTGCGTCCACATGATGAGTGGTCGGTGAGGTGGTTTAGAATTTTGCGCGCTGCGACAAAATTCTAAAAGTAAAGCTTACGAGGTAGCTGTTTGACTTCAATAGCCAGAGCTACCATTGTTGGCCTAAGTTCTGGAAAGCTTTAACGGAAGAAATTGTCAGTGTAGTAGACTGCAACTCCAAATGCCCATAAATCCCTATAATAAAAAACCTTAAATAACCATTAAGCCCTTTTTGACTCTATGCCTGATCATGGGTTTTCTACCGCAACATCACCTGTACCTACCATTCGACCAATCGGTGTCTATGCCCTGTCAGGACTAGCAGCGGATAACGAGCGCTTCTTTTCCATCGATACCGTGAGAGGCTATCTCATCTGTATTGATCCCCAGACTAACAACACAGTTATCCTCAACCCACATCAGTTAGAAGAGAAAGAGTGGATCAATGCGGTGGGGCTATCTCTCTCAGGCGATACCTTCTGGTTTGCTAGAGATGAAGAAGTATTTTGGTGCGATCGCGCCAGCGCTGACGTGTCAGGTCGCGCCAGCGCTGACGTGTCAGGTCGCGCCACCCTAAAACCCACCTTTTTTGCAAAGCTGCCCTACCCCGTATCGGGCATAGCTGCCTGGGAAAATACTGTCTATATAAGCTGTCAAAAATCTGGCTATATCCACCTATTTGATAAAAATACAGGCGAGCTAATCGAAAAAATCCCACAGCCTGGTGTCGGTGAAGAAACCCTGACCGCTAATCAAGACGGACTGTGGGTATGCGATAAAACAGAACAGACGGTTTACTGCCTGGATAGAACTACAGGTGAGATTCAGCTGAGTGCCCTCACTCCCTACAGTTCACCCACCGGCATCGCGTTTTATCAGCCAAAAGCAGAGCAAGAGCCTATCTGCTACATCGTTTATGCCGATGAAGAACCTTATATTCGCGATAATCCCAATGCAGAGTCACCCTATGAACTCACATTTCGCGATCGCACCTTTATTCATCCGCTCTACTTTCACACTCATCGAACCGAACACTACACCCTCTCCAACGGTTATCTCGTAGAGATGTCCTATGTTGAAGAACTGTTGCCGCTAGATGCGATCACCCTCAACAATGTAGAGTGGCGAATTGCTTTACCCGCTACCACCCTACGCCAGCGGGTTCGTCATGTAGAGCCCATCGGTCATCCATTTACAATCGAAGAACAAAATGGGCAACAGGTTGCTGTTTTTCGATTTGACCAGATTCAGCCGTTTCAGGGAGGCCTTATAGGCTGGAAGGCTACTGTTGAAATGTATGGCCTCAAATATAGCCTCACTCCCGACCATATTGATGCGGATCAGCCATTACCCGCTGAACTGCATCGCTATCTCATCGACGATGATGAGCTGGCGATGGATACAGAAGCCATTCAACAGGCCGCTCGTGAAGGTGCAGGTACCGAAACCAACGTATTGCGAAAAATGTTGCGGATTCGCAACTACGTCTATGACCGTCTCTCTTACGGTATTCAGCCTAAGATCGATACTCCCGATGTTGCCCTGGAACGCGGTACCGGTTCTTGTGGAGAATATGTAGGAGTACTGCTGGCCCTTGCTCGTCTAAACGGGATTGCCAGTCGTACCATTGGCCGCTACAAATGCCCGCCCCAACCTGAATATCGCCACCTACCGCTTGAACCTGATTTTAACCATGTTTGGCTAGAGTTTTATGTGCCTGGTGTTGGCTGGCTACCGATGGAGTCCAATGTGGACGATGTGATTGAGCGAGGCCCTTATCCCCAACGCTTTTTTATGGGGTTGGCCTGGTACCACACCGAAATTGGCAAAGGCATTCCCTTTACCAAAATGACCGCTGATGACAAACCTGAAGAGTTCTCATTACGAGACTTAGCCATCAACCACATCCGCTTTCGCATCCTCGACGAACTCAATCCGAGTGAGACAGCCACCAGCTCTAAGTAATTTCTGAGTCACCCATACAGCTACTCATACCTATGTCGAATTCCTACTCTTTAATCATCCACGGCGGGTCAGGCTCCCTGGCAGATCTCAAGTACGAAGCCAGTGAAGACGATTTTCAACAAAGTATCCACGCCGTTTTAGAACAAGGACGTCAACGTCTTGCTCATGGAGACAGCGCTCTGGATGTTGTTGAATATTGCGTCACGTTGTTGGAGAACGATCCGCTTTACAATGCTGGTCGAGGATCAGTGCTTAATGCTAAAGGCCATGTGGAAATGGATGCTGCTCTGATGAATGGTTCTGACCTGCGTGCGGGAGCGGTAGCCTGTGTGCGTGAAGTAAAAAATCCGATCTCTGTAGCCCGCAAAGTATTGGACCATGGCCAGCATGTTTTATTAGTGGGCGAGGGTGCGACAGAATTTGCTGAGCTGTGCAATCTGGAATTTTGCCCAGAAGATTACTTTATTACCCAATCCCGAATTGAGCAGTTAAAAGAAGCGAAAGCTGCCGGACGCATCACCCTAGATCATGAACGGGTTAGACCTTCTGAAAAATTAGGCACAGTAGGGGCGGTTGCCCGAGACTTAAAGGGTGATTTGGCTGCTGCCACCTCCACAGGCGGGCTGGTTAACAATCATTGGGGTCGTGTGGGAGATTCGCCCATTATCGGCGCTGGGGTATATGCAGACAATGAATCCTGTGCGGTATCGGCCACAGGGTATGGAGAAGAGTTTTTGCGGACAGTCTTAGCAAAGACAATCTCTATGTTTGTCCAGCTTCGCGGCATGGATGTAGAAACAGCGGCCCAAGCGGGTATTGATTATTTGGTAAATCGAGTGCGCGGTGAAGGTGGGGTAATTGTTATTGATGCAGCAGGTTGTTGTGCATCGGCTCAGTCAACAACAGGTCTGATCTGTGGCTGGATTGAACACGGTGGAGAAGCTCATTGCACCTTGGGATGAACCAATAAATTGGAATAATACAAATGACCTAGGATAGAATGGCTTTTGTAGGAGTTTGACTCCACGAGCGTTATAGCTAACCTAGTGCCATGGTCCAAGTGATTGCCACCCATAGCCTTGAACTCTATGGCGATGATTTTATTGCAGGATGGATAGGTCATGAGTAATTTAAAGACTCTACTACCCACAGACACTTGGGTAGAGGCTTCTTGGAAGGAATACCTGCAAAGAATTGAAGCTCCAGAGTTTGAAAAGGCAAAGGGCTATTACCACAAAGGCCACATGAGGGTTGAAATGTTACCAGTTGGCCACGATCATGCTGCAGATAATTCGATGGTTGATTTTGCGGTGCAGCTGTTTTGCACGGTGAAGGGTATAGCGTTTAAGGGATTAGTTAACTGTAGCTATCGTAAGACTGGTGTGCAGGAATGCCAGCCTGATTTGTCCTATTACTTACGAGATCAGGCGCTAGTAATTCCTTGGGGTACAGCGGTGGTAGACCTAAATCGTTACCCAGCCCCTGGTTTAGCCATTGAAATTGCGGTGTCGTCTTTGTTGGATGACCAGGGGAATAAACGCTCACTTTATGAGGAATTGGGTATAACTGAATACTGGGTTGTGGATGTGCAAAAGACTCAGGTTTTGGCATATGCGATCGCAGAGCGGGGCAGCAAGCGCATTGATGAATCTCAGGTTTTAACAGGACTAAGCATCGCTGTGCTGGAGGAAGCTATGCAGCGTAGTCGACAACAGGATCGGGCTCAAGTTGGGGCTTGGTTGTTGGCGCAGTTTCAGAGTTAGGGATGAGAGTTAGCTGTTGCCTATCAGCCATACAATCGACTTAAAACAAAATGGGTGCGTTGAGCTAACGCCACAACACACCCTACAGAAAATCAACTTAGTTTAATCGAGGTCAACGTTACTGACCACCAACCGCCATTGGTTCCATAGTTGACGAGTCTGATACTGTAGCCCCTGCAGCCTCAGAAACTGGATTGCGTGCCTGGATCAGTTCAATCGCTCGGTTGACTTGCTCAGGGAAAATCACGACTAGCGCATCTTCAGGAGCATGTTCCAGCGCACATTCAATCGCTGTTGTTTCATCCAACTGAACAACATGAGACGCCGATGACTCATCAGCCTGGGCGATCCCCTGAACGATTAGCCCCGCTGCATTACCCGCCGGACGTCCTCGCTCATCATCATCTTCTTTAACAATAATGTGGTCAAAGAATGTTGCCGCCAGCTGACCTAGACCAATCAAATCCTCATCGCGACGATCCCCAGGTCCACCAACAACACCAATGGTTGGTCCAGACCAGTTTTTCACAAAGCCGCCGACCGCTTCATAACCAGCCGGGTTGTGGGCATAGTCCACTAACACATGGTAGCGACCCATATTGAAAAGGTTCATCCGTCCTGGTGTTTGCTGAGACGAAGCCTCAAAGCTGCGCAGCGCGGCTCTGATTTGTTCCACCTTAATACCCTGAACAAATGTGGCTAAGCTGGCCGCTAAAGCATTGGCAATCATAAACGGTGCTCGTCCGCCTAACGTTAGCGGCACGCGCTCAACATGCTCGATTCGATGTACCCAATCATGCTGCAAGATAACAATGTGCCCATCATCGTAGACAGCGGCAATGCCTCCCCGCCGAACATGGTCTTGTACTAGGGCATTTTGGGGATCCATCGAGAAGTAGGCTATTTTACCGATCACGCTGTCGGCCATGGCAGCCACTCGCTCATCATCAGCATTAAGGACGGCATACCCATCGGTATGAACTGCTTCTGCAATAACACCTTTGACTCTTGCCATTTGGTCAATAGTGTCAATGTCTCCTAACCCTAAATGGTCAGCCGCGACATTTAATACCACGCCGACATCACAGTGACGGAAGGCTAACCCGGAGCGCAAAATCCCACCTCGGGCAGTTTCTAAAACGGCCATCTCTACAGTGGGGTCCTGCAAAATCATTTGAGCACTTTGAGGACCGGTCGTATCCCCCTTTTCAAGTAGGTGATCCCCGATATAGATGCCGTCAGTGGTTGTAAAGCCCACGCCCTCATAGACCTGTCGGGCAATGTGGGCAATCAGACGAGTGGTCGTGGTTTTACCATTGGTGCCTGTCACGGCCACAATGGGTGCCCTAGTGGGTGTTCCAGGGGGGAACAACATCTGTAAAATCGGAGCTGCCACATTACGGGCTACTCCTTTACTGGGTGCTAAATGCATCCGCAAGCCTGGCGCTGCATTGACTTCTACAATCACGCCGTCTGCTTCGCGTAGTGGCTTAGTGATATCGGTGGTGATGACGTCGATCCCTGCGATATCTAGATCAATAATTCGCGAAACGCGCTCTGCTAGCCATACAGTGTCTGGGTGAATATCATCGGTGCGATCAATGGCGATGCCACCCGTGCTGAGATTGGCCGTTGCTCGCAGATAGGCTATCTGATCGGGTTCTAGCACTGTCTCTAGGGTAAAGCCCTGCCGAGTCAGCATTTCATCGGTAGACTCATCCAGCTGAATTTGGGTAAGCACATTGTCATGGCCATTGCCACGGCGCTCATCTTGATTTTCTTGGTCTACTAGCTCAGTAATGGTGTGTTTGCCATCACCCACAACATGGGCCGGCACCCGCTCTGCCACGGCTACCACCTGGTGATTTATCACCAAAATTCGATGATCCCGTCCGGCATAGAAGTGCTCGACAATGACTCCGCGAGAAACCTCTTTGGCGCGATCATAGGCATCCTCCGCCTGTTGCCAAGAGCGAATATCGGTTGTGATGCCGCGACCGTGGTTACCATCGAGCGGTTTGATCACAATGGGGTAGCCGCCAAGACGTTCAATGGTGGGTTCAAGCTCGTCAAAATGATAGACCAGCTGACCTGCAGGTACAGGGGCTCCCATGCTCTCTAGAATGGATTTAGTCCGTTCTTTATCGCAGGCTAGCTCCACGCCCAGCACATTGCTGGAAGAGGTGAGGGCTGCTTGAACCCGTTTTTGATATTTGCCATAGCCAAGCTGGAATAGATCACAGTTTTCAAGCTCCATCCAGGGGATGCCACGGGCTTCGGCTTCATTGATTAGAGCTTCAGTACTTGCTCCTAGAGATGCTTCGGTACGGAGTTTTTTCAAATCTGCGAGATCTATTTGCAGCTCATGCGCAGGATAGGTACCGGTCTCAACAATACTTTGGCATAGACGCACGGCGGCCCGAGTGGCATATCTGCCTGCTGCTTCATTTTGGTACTCAACGACTACCTGGTAGATGCCGGGGGTACTGGTTTCGCGAGTGCGACCAAAGCCAACGGTCATACCGGCTAGAACCTGCAGCTCTAGAGCCACGTGCTCTACGATGTGGCCCATCATGGTGCCCTCTTGCACACGGCTGAAGAACCCACCTCGGCACCCAGGAGAACAGTGGTGTTCTTCAAGACTGGGTAGCACCTGTACTAACCCATCGTAAAAACCGGATAGCGTATCAGAAGGACTATCAGCTAAGTCTTCTAAATCTAGACGGACAACAATGAGCTTGGGACGACGGATACTCCAGTAGTTAGGCCCACGCAGGGTTCGGGTGTGCAGAATTTTCATAGGCGACAAAAGGGTTTGAATAGATGCCAACAGAAATCAAGTGCAGCCTTTGAAGTCATGTGCAAAGCCTGCAAGGACTCTCTTGAGGAAGAGTATGGTTAGTTAAGGAAAAAGTTGACGCACCTGCAGAGAATTAGACCAGGTTTGTCAACTATTTGTTTGTATTTTTGTTAGTTCAGCTACAGATGTATCTGATCTTAAGTGAATGCTCTGTAAGTTTGGCTAGAATATTTTGCGAAAAGACTCCTAAATTTGCCTTAATCCTTGAAAGTAACCCAAAGATTACAAGTGACTCATGGGATGTGAATGGCTGTAATCAAGGGTGTCGGATGGCTGTATTGAATGTTACAGACTGCTCTAAAGAAGGCTACGGAAATAATTTGTTTGTCAAAGATTCATAACATACTGTGAGTTTATCATGCGTTTTGTGCATGTGTAGTATGCGGTATTTAAGGTCAACCGTGCAGATTAGTATGATTTATGTAAGTGATTAGAGATTTCTGGATGAAGCCAAAGTTTAGGCTGGCAGACCAAAAGGGTAGGGAAGTCTTGTCTAAAACTTGGATCTAAAACTTGGAGAGGGCTCCAACGCTAGGCATACAAACTGCGCGACGTCTATAGTCGTACTGATCGCCATTGCTGAGGATGTGGACTCTTAGATCGTGCAGACTCAGTGGAGAGGTGCCACTGGTGCCGCGATAGTTTGTGTAAGTTAATTCTCTCGGGTCAATAATAGTGATGGAGCCTTTGCCAATAACTTGAAAGGTGCCGTCTCCCTGAAAGGCCGCACAGGTGTCTTCGTCAATGCCGATGCCTAACTTATCGGGATGCGCTGCGATCGCACTCATCAATCGGGCCATCCGATTGCGATTATGAAAGTGTTGATCCACCAATAGCTCAGGAATAAATCCTAGACCATCCATCAAATCCACTAAGCTGCGATTGGGTGACTCTCCGCTGCTGCCGCCCGAAATCATCTTTTCACCCATCACTGCAGCACCGGCACTAGTGCCAGCCAGCACTAGCTTCCCCAGATGTAGACGCTTTTTAATGGATGTTGTAAACGTACTGTCTTGAATAAACTCAAACAGGCGAACCTGATCGCCACCAGAGAGAAAGACCCCCGTACACTGGTCTAACTGCTCAAGCCAACGGGCTTCATCACATTCATGGGGACGCCGAATATCAAGCACCTTAACGTCCTTCACCCCCATCTCGGTAAAGATGCGACGGTAGCGCTCGCCAACAACGCTAGGCTCTTGAGAAGCACAGGGGACAATACCGATGGTGGCCTGTGCCCCGCCTGCGCCCTTATAGAAAGTAGTTAATATTGTGCGTTCACCGACCTTGTCTTCTGCCCCTCCGATAACCATGACGGGGTACTGGGTCGGGTTGCTCATAGCTTGACTAAACGAGGAGAGAATTTTGCTAACGCGTACACGCATTCCTTGATAATAAATCATCGTGTTGCGCAGTTACCACTGTTGAAAATACTTCCTTCAATGGAATTTCCATTTAAGGGATTTAAGCCCATCTAAAGGCACAAACCGTGATCTAAGGTATCGTTCTATTCGCTGGTTAGGAGCGATGCTAAATCTTAGAAAAATTAAGCTGTCAGCTGTATACTCAAACAAATTTTGAGGGATCACTACCACCTATGGCTGAGAGTTTTTTGCTAAGTCGAGTTTTGCTGCAGTTTGGTGAGAACTCACAAGACGTCATTGCTGATCTCTCGGCAGCAGCGATGACACCTGACGGTAGCCTCTGGGTCGGCTCAGATGAGTTTACGGCAGTTGAGCGACTGCAGCAGATAGAAAACTGTGTCTATGGTAACCATCAGGCATTTGAGATAGGGGACTTTGTCGAGCTATTGGATCAAGATTCAGAAATTGATATTGAAGCCCTGGGCTATTCAGAAGGATACCTTTGGGTGATCGGCTCCCACAGTAGTAAGCGTAAAAATGCCAAAGGTAAGGACATTCAAAAAGATATTCAGCGTCTGGCCAAGATCAAACACGATATCAATCGATATATGCTGGCGCGTATTCCGGTTATCAATGGCAAACTGGTAAAATCCTGTCAGCTATCGGACGGCACTAAGCTTACTGCCGCCGCACTTCAAAAAACTAAAGAGAACAATGTTTTAATTGACGCGTTGAAAGAGGATGAACATATTGGTCCTTTTTTGGAAATAGATCTGCCCTCAAAAGATAATGGGCTGGATATTGAAGGAATGGCCGTCGTCGGTCAAAAAATCTTTTTAGGATTGCGAGGTCCGGTCTTAAGAGGTTGGGCAATTATTTTAGAATTAGAACTGCAGGAGGAGGAGCCGGGAGTTCTTTCTCTGAAAAAGTTAGGTAAGAACAAGCTGTACCACAAACACTTTTTGGACCTTGATGGTTTAGGGGTAAGGGATTTATATTTTCACAATGATGTGCTTTTGATCTTAGCCGGGCCAACGATGACGCTCTCTGGAGAACAACAAATATTTCGTCTAAAGGATGTGCTGCAGCACGATGACGATTGTGTTTGGTATAAAGATTCCGACAGTCTAGAGGCCCTCTTTGATCTTCCTTTGACCATGGGGAGCGATTTTGCAGAAGGGATGACTCTATTCCCCTGTTTAGGCTACAAAGACAGCCTCATGATCGTTTACGACCGTCCCGCTCAGGAACGGCTGATAGGCGAAGATGCCGTTTTTGCCGATGTGTTTCGCTTACCGACTTAGGTTAAGTACCCAAACTATAAAACCTGTCGATATATGACGACATGGGTAATAATGGCTTGGAAGTGTGCAATGGATAGCTCTGTTAAGCAAACAGGGTAAACTTTCTCACGGTGCTTCTGAATGTATCTGTATTCTCTTAAGGAACCAATAGTAGGGCTCTAATGTCTTCTAAAGGTGGCAAACCCCTCTCCATTAGGGGCATCAGGATGTATACGACAGTTTATAAACAAGTTGAGCTTTATTTTATACACCAGACTTAATGTATGACATCCAATTCTAGAAGAGTTGCTGAGAACATATCAGAGGCGACTGATTTTTTGCTGTTGGGTTTGATGTCCTCTAACAGCCGATTTCAGCGTGATTACCCGCTAACCCAGTTTTTAAATAACCAGTTGGGATTGTTTCCGGATTTGCCCCAGACACTGGAGCGTTTAGTTGAGCAGGGATGGCTTAGGAACAGTATGTTAGGAACGACAGCTCCCGCCATTTATAAAGTCACCTACAATGGCATCAAAGAACTCAGCCGCATGGATATGGATTCTGTGTTTCAACAGCTACAAGATGAGGTGAAAAACACTAAGCTGTTGTCTGCGCTGCAAAAAATGCTCTAGTGAAGGGGTTTGGGGAAACAACTGGGTCTGAGAGAACGGGTTATGTGGACTGTAAGTCTCTAGCAACCTCCAGGCAAACTTTTAGGGGCGCATTGGTTTTAATGGCTTGGGTATCGAGATGGGTGCGGGTGGCACGGTAGGCGCGATCGCAAATTCCCTCAATCAATCGCTCTCGGGCTGGCACATCCATCTGCCCCCGACGGCCAATTTCCGCCAGAGGGTAGTAGTAGGGCGGCATCGTTGCTTCTGAGCGCATGATTACCAACAGTCGCTGCAGCCGCTGGGGCCATCGCCACTGGGTGGCTAGAGCAGACATCTGACTGAGATAGTCCACATTGTGCAGCGGTCCGAGCCACATTGGCCCACTCACCACGGGAGCTATGCTACACCCCTCGCACGCTAGCTGACCCAACTGCCGCCAGTTTGCTGTACGAAACTGGCCACAGCGGTGGCAATACACCAAAAAACCGTAGTGCTCATGCAGCCATGGGCCGGTCACAACTCGTACCATTGCCCGATGGATTGACCCATTAAAAATCGAAAATACGGGTTCAATGCAAAAACCTCTAGAAGCGGCCTGCTGAGCTGCACAGCCCATGAGCAACCGTAGCCCCTGTTCATGCACTGCAGGATGATTGCGAGCACAGGCTCCATAAATTTGCACACTCTTCTCTAGTGCATGGCCGCTGGTGGCGCGTCCGTCGGTGCTAGTGAGATACAGTAGCCCCCCCAGCTTGATCGCCCATAGCGCCGTCGTGATAAATGGAGTAGGGCTGCCAAAACTGTCGATATCGATCAAGTCGTAGTAATCACGCTGTTGGGCACAGCTAAAAAACAGCTGATTGGCATCCTGACACGTAATGCGATACGACTCAGGGGTCATGCCCTGACACAGGTTGTCGCTGAGTAGCGATTGCAGCTTAGGGTTACCCTCATTGGCCCAAACCCAGTCAGCACCAGCTTCTAAGTGGTAGCGCAGGGGGCGAACACCGCAGCCCGTCATCGCATCGATCACTCGCAGCTGTCCCTGCTGTTGGCGGTAGACAGCGGCAGCGAGGATTGCCAGATCACGGCCTATTTGGCTCTTGGCTCGGTAAAAGGCAGTAGCCATGCCTTTGGCGATCGCAAATCGTGCTTTGCCTTCCTGGTATTGGCCGTTGTCTGGCTGCTGATATTTCACCGTGTCATGGCCGTCCGACCGCCTCAATGGCGGCTGTCATCTGTTCTGCACTGAGGTCGGTAATCACAAATACTTCCTGGATCGATTTACCCTTACGGGCAATCAGCTTAAAGCCACCGCGAATCGGCACCGAGACCCTTAAGCGCAGCTTGGGAGCATTAGAACGACCCCGGCTAATTACGGCTGGAGTTAGGGTTTTGATATTTGGATGGGCGGCCAGCTTTTGCAGAATCGCAATTAGCCCAGGTACATGGGTGGAATGATTGAGCACAACTCGGCCACGGTCTTTGGGGATAGAGGCCATGACCTAAGCTTGCTCTAAAGGGGCCATGGTCAAGCCAGCCCGAATCAGCTGGCTATGGTAAAGCTCTGCCTGCTCTAACGGGCCTATCCATACGGTTGCCTGACCCTCATAATGCACCCGATTTGTTAGTTTCCATGCCTGGTCTGGGGTCATATTGGGAATATATTTCACCAACGTCTCTGCCACATGTTGAAACGTGTTGAAATCATCATTGAGCACAATTATTTTGTAGTTAGGGTACGTCTGTCGAGTGGTTTGCTGGGCCCTCTCCTTGGTTACCGTCGGTGCTGCGGAGGCCCGGACGGCGGAGGCCCGCACAGTCGAATTCAAAACTACTGCCTTCATGGATTATGACTTCGCTAGGACAACGGACAAAACGGTCGCACCATCGCCTATGGAAATGATGGTAGATGTCTTTATATACATTAACAAAATGACCTAGCGGATTGGCACAAAGGGGTAAAGAGTCTGTTGGGCCAGCGGCAAAGCCTGCAGCCAGGCAAGCCAGTTGGTCAGGCGTCACGTTTACTCATGCTATCGAGCCAGCGGCCATGTATTGTAAATAGTCTTCTAAAAATGATTGCAACAACTGCAGCACTGGCTAGCTCAGCCAGATGTTTTACTCAGGCAGACTAAACTGAGCACATCAATTTAACGTTTAAGTTAAGCTCACTCACAGCAAGGGAAACAACGTATGAAAAACTGGCGCTGGCTACAGGGTATTGGCCTCGGTGTTCTTATGGCTAGCAGTACCACAGCGATTCACGCTGCAGATCCTTTGCCTGAACCCTTACAGCCCCTACGGCTGGCCCAAAGCTATACAGATTTAGTGGCGGTTTCATTGTTTCAGCATTATTCAGCCGGTTACCCAGCTCCTGTACTGACAGAAGGGCTATCGTCGCGACAAATTGATTTAGTGCACATTGACTTTGTGCGTCGTTTAATGGATGAAGCGGGCGATGAAGGTGCCGTTGTCGGCTATAAGGTGGCGTTGACTAACCCGGAAGCCCAATCGCAGTTGGGAATTAGTCATCCGCTGTATGGGTTTTTACTCGAAAATATGTTGCTCGAAGACGGTGACACCCTGCCACTGGATTTTGGTACTCGCCCCATAGCTGAAGGCGATCTGATGGTACGTGTGGGCAGCGCCGAGATTAATCAAGCAGAGACAGATTTAGAACTATTAGCGGGTCTAGATGCAGTTATTCCATTTTTAGAGCTTCCCGACTTGATCTACAAAGAAGACGCCATCCTCAATGCTGGGGCGTTGGTGGCTGTTAATGTGGGCGCTCGCTATGGTGTCTTAGGTGAACCAGTAGATATAAAAGCAGAAGAGCAGGGGCTAGAGCAGCTTGCCAGCATTCGGGTTGTGCTGAAGAATGACCAGGGACAGTTTTTGACTGAGGGTAGCAGCACCGCACTGTTGGGGCATCCCATCAATGCGCTACGGTGGCTGCGCGATACATTACACACCCAGGGGGTAGACCTTAGACCTGGAGATTTGCTGTCCCTGGGGGCGATTACGGCACCAGTGTCGCTGGCCCCCACGGCCAATATCGGTGGCATTGAGGCTCAATATTTTGGCCTTGACGGAGCTGAACGTTCCGTTGATCTAGAAGTCTCCTTTGACTGACTGATGCTGTTGTGAAAATTAGACTATGTCGAAATTTTCTCGCCGCTTTTGGTAAGGTTCTTAACTCTTTGGGAACCAGTACAGTCGTTGTCACATCTACTACCTAGATACTAAGAGAATTTACGAGCTAGGTTAGAGGGCGATCGCAACTACTTGATGACAAAACAAATCTTCTAAACTCCATACGTCGGCTCGTACAACAACATAAACAGAAGAGTTTACGGACTGGGGCTACCCTCTTCTGTCTTAGACAGTTTTCCGATTGGCCTACATAAAAGTTACCGAAACAAGGTCTGAAACCCCTGTAGTGATCCGTAAGAACAGTTAAATCCTGAAATATCATCCCCACTCAAGTTCTGCCCCCACAAACTTTGTCAGAGAAGAAGTCGTCATGTCTATCCGTTCGCGTTCCATCCAGGCTTTACTGGCCGTACTTATGGTGACTGCTGCCAGTCCCAGCTATGCCTTACAGTTTCCAGAAACTCGCGATCGCGGTGCGCCAGCCCGTGGCCCTTCCCTGGCAACCCGTGGTGAAATTTGTTTAGACCCCGAAAATCGACCCTCCCTGACCTCGTTACTGCCCCATAATGCGATCGCAACCGCATTTGGTGCCGATACCGATATTCCGCTGTCCCTCTGGTTCTATATTCCAGAAACTGGGGCCGCTGAAGCAGAGCTAACTATTGTGGATGAGCTTGGGGAGGATGTCTATCAGCAAATCGTCCAGCTACCCGACACCCCCGGCACCATCCAACTCGAATTGCCCAGACACCAGACCGACGGTGCCACCCCTACATTTTCGTCTGGCACCCTGTACTACTGGGACTTTGCTCTGATCTGTGACCCTAGCGATCGCGGTGACGATGTCTTACTGGGTGGCGGCATTCAGCGTCTTGATGCCAGTCCAGAATTGCTAACTCAGCTAGACACTGTCGCCAATGACCCACTGGCCCAAGCTGAGCTGTATGCAGCAGCAGGTGCCTGGCAAGAAACCATCGCCTTAGCTGCGTCCGTTCGACCTCAAAACCCAACCGCCTGGGCCGAGTTGCTAACGTCCGTGGATCTAGCCTCTGTCGCAGAGAAGCCCATTGTGGGGCAGCCTAGTTCAGCCGTCGCCCCCATCAGTTCTGACGAAACCCCTGCTGCTATGCCAAACGGCAACGGCAGCTTGGAGCGACTGCTAGAGGGCATCAACCGTAGTGCTGAATAATGAATCTGAAAAAGTTATGGTGGCAGTGGCGGGGGGTGGCCATTGCCACGCCCACTGTTACCATTCTCGTTGTTTTAATCAGGGCTGTAGGGGTATTGCAACCCTTAGAGTGGCGTACTTACGATCAATATCTACAGTGGCGTCCCGAAAAAACCGACCCGCGTGTTGCCATTGTCGGTATTGACGAGCAAGATATTCGAGACCTGCAGCAGGCAATTCTGCCAGATGCTATCTACGCTGACGTCATTAGCAAGCTAGCTCAGCAAAATCCGAGAGCCATTGGTTTAGATATTATTCGAGATGTGCCTGTGGAACCGGGGCATGAGCAGCTAGAGCAAGTATTTCGAAACACCCCCAATCTAGTCGGCATTCGCACAGTGTTAGGAGACAGTGCTGACCGCGACCTGATCGATGCCGCCCCCACCCTGGCTGAGCTGGGTCAAATCGGCATCAACGATGGCATTGTGGACAACGACAATACGATTCGGCGGGGGCTGCTGATGGTAACCACCCCAGAAGGTGAACAGGCTCCCAGCTTTGCCCTTTATTTAGCCCTACTGTATCTAAATGCTGACGGGATTGCCCCTGAGCCGGTGGGTGACACAGACTTTTGGCAGCTCAATGGCGCGGTCTTTCGTCCATTAGAGGCTAACGACGGTGGCTATGTGCGGGCCGATGCTGGGGGGTATCAAACTCTAATCAACTATCGTGGTGGGAGTGAGCTAATTGAAACTGTTCCCCTCAGAGCCGTTCTCAAGGATGAGTTATCGGATGACTGGGCGACGGATCGAGTTATTTTGATCGGCTCTGTGGCAGAAAGCCTGAAAGATCGATTTTTTGTACCCCACAGCAGCAAAATGTTGGCCCTGCCCAAGTCAATGGCGGGTGTGGAAATTCATGCCAATCTGACCAGCCAAATTATCAGCGCGGCGTTAGAGGGCCGTGTGCTGATTCGCACCTGGTCAGAACCTGTGGAAATTCTCTGGATTTTTCTGTGGGCCGCTCTGGGTGCTACGGTTACTTGGGTGCAGCGTAATCCAGGCAAGCGAACGTTTCTACGGCAAATGGTCCTGATGGTTGCCATTGCCTCCATCCTGGTTTTAGGGGCCTATGCCCTGTTGCTGGCTGGCTGGTGGGTGCCCGTGATTCCACCGTTAATGGCGCTGGTGGGGGCCGCCTCTGGTGTCAACACCTACTTAGCCCGCAGTGCCAGTCAGATTCGCCGTACCTTTAGTCGCTATCTGAGCGATCAGATTGTTGCCAGTCTGTTGGAAAACCCTGAAAATCTAAAGCTGGGTGGAGAAACGCGCAAAATCACCATTTTGACCTCTGATCTACGGGGGTTTACGGCCCTTTCAGAACAGCTGCCCCCCGAACAGGTGGTCAAACTTTTGAACCTGTATCTGGGCTATATGTCCGATGTGATCAATGACTATGAGGGAGTCATTGATGAGTTTATGGGAGATGGCATTTTAGTCATCTTTGGGGCTCCTAATAGGATCGATAATGACAACCATGCTGACCGGGCTGTGGCCTGTGCGATCGCAATGCAGCAAGCGATGGATCAGGTCAACAACGCCATGCGTGCCAACGGCTTCCCCGAACAGGAAATGGGGATTGGCATTAATACAGGTCAGGTTGTTGTTGGTAATATCGGGTCTGAAAAACGCACCAAATACAGCGTTATTGGCGGGGCCGTTAACCTGGCCTTTCGCATCGAGTCATATACCACAGGCGGCCAAACGTTTATTTCTGAAGCCACCCATCAGGAGATCGGCACAGTTAACCCCCATTGCCTGGCGATTCAAAGCAAATTTGAAGTTTACCCAAAAGGCATTAAACGCCCTATCACAATCTACGATGTGGCCGGTATTGGCGGTGAGCGATACAACCTTACCCTTAGCACCGAAGACTTGCCTCTAGAGCCTTTGGACCAGCCTATCCCAGTTGAATATGTAGCCTTAGAAGGTAAACAGGTCGGCACTCAGCAGTCGCAGGGCTATCTGGAGCAGCTATCGGCTAAAACAGCCCTGCTGCACATCAAAGATGACACTCCCCTGGCGTTGCTGACAAATCTAAAACTCGCCATAACCGCACACCAGGCCCCTGAGGCCGTTACCCAGTCCGATATTTATGCCAAAGTGCAACAGACGGGCGGTCGAGACAAACACTACATCATTACGTTTACCTCCCGCTCACCCGTCGTCATCAGCTGGATGAACCAGCAGGTAGCTAGCGTGCCAACGCCTAAACCAGCTCTTTGAGCACTATCAGCGCCTTCTCAACATGCTTTTTAGGGTTGAACTGAGAGTTAAATACATGGCGTACGGTGCCATGCTTATCAATTACATAGGTGACTCTGCCTGGCAAAAGTCCTAACGTTGCCGGTACCCCATAAGCTCTACGCACGCTTGAATTGCGATCGCTAAGCAGCGTAAACGGCAGCTGATACTTACCCGCAAACGCCTGATGGGATGCGGGTGAATCGCTACTGATGCCAAGCACCTCTGCATTTAGCCCCTGAAACTCCTCAAAGCTATCGCGAAACGTACACGACTCTGTAGTGCAGCCCGGCGTATTGTCCTTGGGGTAAAAGTACAGCACTACCGCCTTTTGACCTCGAAAATCAGACAGCGTCACTGACTCACCGGTTTGAGACTGGAGGGTAAAATTTGGAGCCATATCGCCCGCTTTAATGGCCATTGTGTCTGTTCCTTTCCTTTATGAGAATAAATTGTTAAGTTTTATTTAGCATACTGCCTGGCGAAAAAGAACATTGTTCTACCCAGCAAACCCCACCAATTTCAAAGACACATGCGCATTCTGCTCTGGTTTCGTAATGACCTCCGCCTCCACGACCATGAACCGCTCCATCGAGCCCTAGAGCAAAAAGCAGAGATTATTCCCGTCTATTGTTTTGATCCGCGTCAGTTTGGTCAAACGAGCTTTGGCTTTGCAAAAACAGGCTCATATCGCGCTCAGTTTTTATTAGAGGGCGTGGCCGATTTGCGCCAATCCCTAAAATCAAAAGGTTCAGACCTGGTCATACGTCGCGGCAAACCAGAAGAAGAAATCCCCACCATTGTCAAATCTCTACAGATAGACGCTGTCTATTGGCACGAAGAAGTAACCAGCGAAGAGCTTGCGGTCGATACCGCTTTAGAAAAGCAGCTGACTCAGCTGAAAGTTGGCTATGAAGTCTATTGGGGAGCAACACTCTACCATCCTGACGATCTACCCTTTGAAGTCTCTCAGCTACCCAAAGTTTTCACATCCTTTCGCAAAAAAGTAGAGAAAAGTAGCTCTGTTTATCCCGCATTTGCTGCACCTGCAACACTCCCTGCGCTGCCTAAAATTGAGCCAGGCAAACTCCCCACGTTAGACATACTTGGTTTAGAGGAGAAAACACCTGATTCACGAGGCGTCCTTCCCTTTAAAGGGGGCGAAACTGAAGCTCTTAAGCGGTTAGAACATTATTTTTGGAATGCCGATAAATTGCGAGTCTATAAACAAACCCGCAATGGCATGCTGGGAGCAGATTACTCATCCAAATTTTCTCCCTGGCTGGCCCTAGGCTGTCTTTCTCCTCGCCGCATCTACGAAGAGGTAGGTGCATATGAAGCTAAGCGTGTGCGCAATGACTCTACCTACTGGCTAGTGTTTGAGCTACTGTGGCGAGACTTTTTTCGATTTATCTGTGCCAAACACGGCGATACTGTTTTTTATCCATCAGGGCTGCGGGGATTGCGCGTTGATTGGAAAGAAGATTGGCCAAGATTTGAGCAGTGGACCCGTGGTGAGACTGGCTACCCTTTAGTTGATGCCAACATGAGAGAGCTAGCCGCTACCGGGTTTATGTCAAACCGGGGACGACAAAATGTGGCCAGTTTCTTAACTAAAAACCTTGGTATCAACTGGCGTATGGGGGCAGAATGGTTTGAGTCATTGCTAATAGACTATGACGTCTGTAGTAACTGGGGCAATTGGAACTACACAGCAGGTGTCGGCAATGATGCAAGAGGGTTTAGATACTTTAATATCCCTAAGCAATCCAAGGATTATGACCCAGATGGCCAGTATGTAAAACACTGGTTGCCAGAGCTGCAAAAGGTGTCGCGTAAAAAGATCCACAGCCCCTGGAAGCTAGATCCGGAGGAGCAAAAACGCTGCAATGTCAGAATTGGTGTTGACTACCCTAACCCAGTGGTGGATTTAGAGAAATCAGTCCGCACAAATGAAGCGATCTATAATGCGGCTGTAGAGATACGTTCCTAGAGCTTTTAGGCAGGTTTTCGGGCAACAAAGGCAGCATGAGCTTTAGGTAGCTGATATTGGTCATAACTGCGCATCGTTTCGACCTTGAAGCCTACCTTTCGTAACTTATGGGCGATGTCCGTCGACCGATATAGCCGCACATGATGAACTTCATCACTGCGTCGATAGTGTTCACCCATTTTTCGAAACGTGATAATGCGCCGTTTTAGCGTTGACTGTGCAGAGTCCTCTTCCTTCTCAACAAGTACAAACCAATCATGGCCTTCAGAAAACTGCTGTTGGTCATTTCTCTCTAATTGACCAGGTTCTGCAATATCAAAGATAAAAACACCACCGGGCTCAAGTACTTGGTAAATCCGCTCAAAAAGTTGGCATAACAATTCGTCATTGTTATCTGGGTCAAACAGATAGTTGAGACATTCACCAATTGCTGTAACAGCCTTACATGTTGGAATATCAACCTTGAACAGCGATGCTACCTGAAATTCAGCACTGGGGGCTCGGTTTCTGGCTAAAGCAATCATCGTTTCAGAGATGTCGATACCCAGAACGCGATATCCAGCTTTAATAAATTCTAGTGTTGACAGACCACTACCACAGCCTAGATCAACAATCAGCCCGTCGAGAATATGATTTTTGGTCAGAATCTTAAGGATGCCAGCTGCTGATTTGAGAGCGTGCTCGCAATAGCCAACATCATGGATGTAAGCAAGGTCCTCTCTGTAATAGTCCTGCATCATGCATCTCCTGATTTGGCTGATACCAGCATACGCCTAAGATCTGTTGTTAATAGGCTTTACCACTAGGGTATGTAACAGATAGTGGTGAGTAATAAGCGTTGGGTTACCACCGGTCATCGCGGTAATCACGGTCATCGCGGTCTGGATAGTTGCGATCGCTTCTCCGATCGTCATACCCCCGACCGCGCTCACCATACCCTTGATCGCGATATCGTCTGTCATCGTATCCCCGGTCTGGATAGCCGCCCTGGTCCGAATATCCTCGGTCTGGATAACCGCGCTCTGGATACCCTTGGTCTTGATAGTCGCGGCTGCGGTCGTCATAGCTCCGGTCCTGATAGCCCCGGCCGCGATCATCATAGCCCCGGTCTTGATACCCCCGGTTGCCATAACCTCCGTCGTCATAACCGCCACGACCGTAGGGATCTTGATAGCCTCTGCCGTAAGGATTGCCGTAGGGATCTCGCTGCGGCTTACCACCACTCTCGACATAGCGCTTTAGCTGAAACGCCATACGCCTGAGCCCGTCACGCTCATCATCTCGAATAAACGGCAGGAATACACCCGATAGAGGCCCCATAAAAATATCCCGATGCAGATAGCGAGTTCGACCGGGGGTAATTTCCTGCATTTCAAACGAATGCTCCGTTTTTAACCCTGGAATTTTTGACACCCAGCGTAGGCAGTTACCTGGTCGTAGGGTGGTTACCACTGGCTGAAATTCTGTGTCCGCATCCCCTTCAATCCGCTGCATTGCCAGAAATACCTCTCGACCCAACATAAAATTTGAGCGTGGATCGCAATCGTAGAGAAAGGTATTCCAATAGCGCCAGTCTTCCTTGCGCACCAGAGCATCCCACACAGCCATGGCAGGGGCGTCGATTTCAATTTCAGCGTAAAGGCTAGGCATAGTTGGCAGGGGCAATAGGGATTAGGACGGAGAGACATTCCATGGAACGTCTGTACATGGGAAAGGAAATTTTTTTAAACGCTTTTTATATGAATGGTTCCAGAGGTCGCGAGATTGTGCCGTCAGGGCTTAACATTTTTTTACTACATACCCATTTCCCACTATTCGAGGTCTTTAAAGATGGTCAGCCTGACACCGAACCCTAGCTATAGTTTAACCATCCGCATGCACGTACCCAACCGAGCGGGCATGTTGGCCAAGGTAACCCAGGCAATTGCAGAAGCGGGGGGGAGTTTGGGCGACATTGATGTGGTAGAGCGGTGCCGAGAAAATGTTACCCGTGACGTTAGTGTTGATGCCGCTAGTGGTGAACATGCTGAGGAAATTGTAAACGCGGTCTGTGCTCTACAGGATATTGACGTGGTCAAGATCCACGACCGTACCTTTAAGCTCCACGAAGGGGGAAAAATCCATATGGAATGTAAGGCCCCCGTGCGTAGCCAAGAAGATCTGGCCATGGCCTATACGCCTGGTGTCGGACGGGTGTGTTCTGAGATTGCGCGACATCCAGAACGGGTATACGACCTGACGATTAAGTCTAATACGGTGGCAATTGTTACCGACGGCAGCGCTGTGCTGGGTCTTGGTAACCTGGGGCCGGAGGGTGCTTTGCCGGTGATGGAAGGTAAGGCGATGCTGTTTAAAGAATTTGCTGGGTTAGACGGTTTTCCAATTTGTCTAGATACCCAGGATACGGATGAAATTGTAGAAACCGTCAAACGAATTGCCCCAGTTTTTGGTGGAGTAAACCTGGAAGATATCAGTGCGCCTCGCTGTTTTGAGATTGAGGCCCGTTTGCAAAAGGAACTGGATATTCCCATTTTTCATGATGATCAGCATGGAACGGCTATTGTCAGTCTGGCCGCTCTGGTCAACGCGCTTAAGGTAGTGGGCAAGGAACCCCAGATAGGGGATATCAAGCTGGTGATTAATGGTGCAGGGGCGGCAGGCCTGGCCATGGCTCGATTATTTAAAAAAGCTGGGGTCAATCACATTAAGGTGTGTGATTCAAAAGGGATTATCAGTCGCGATCGCACCGATTTAAACACCCGTAAACAAGAATTTGTCGTTGACCAAAACGGCACACTGGCTGATGCCATGGTGGGCGCAGATGTATTTATGGGAGTGAGTGCTCCTGGTGTCGTTACCGTAGATATGGTGAAATCGATGGCCAAAAATCCGATTGTCTTTGCCATGGCTAACCCGGTTCCTGAAATTCAGCCCGAATTGTTAGATGGCATTGTTGCTGTCATGGCTACTGGCCGTAGCGACTATCCAAATCAGATTAATAATGTGTTGGCATTTCCGGGGCTGTTGCGGGGGGCTATCGACTGTCGGGCTGAGACAATTACTACCAACATGTTTTTGCAAGCTGCCCATGCGATCTCAACTTTGATTCCCGATAGTGAACTACGACCTGACCACATTGTCCCTTCAGTTTTTGATGCGCGGGTAGCTCCTGCAGTTGCAGCCGCTGTACAGCAGGCAGCTCGCGATTCTGGAATCGCTCGAAACTAAACCTAGCGTACTTTAAGCCAATCAAAAAGTTGTTGCACAGTTATGGTTAGCTGGATGTCATCTAAACAAGGAATGACATCCAGTTTTGTCAACTCATCGGGAATACGGTCAGTTCGATAGGCCAACACAACTCTTTCTGTTGGGTCAATTAAGGTCCCAAGCTGACACCCATGGCGCAGCCCATGAAGAATTTTACGAGTGACTTTAATAGAGCTTTGATTGGGAGACAAAATTTCTACCATCCAAGATGGTGCAAATTCAATTCCTGTACTTACAATTTCCCCATTCTCATCTGTGGGTACCTGGTTTCGCGCCAAGATAGCGATATCGGGCACAATAGAGCGCCCACCGAATGTGCATCTTAGCTCTGGAAATGCCTCGTAGTTTCCTTCCAATGAATTAATCGCATCAGCAAAACGCCACTGTAGCCGACTATGCTTACCTCCAGGCATTATTTTTTGAACGGCCTCACCGTCGATATATTCCCAAGCAGGGGACTCATCAATGTCAGGTCGCCGAAGAAAGTCATCTAAGGTGAGTGGACTTGGGACAGCAATCATTGCAGGCATGCTGAACAGTGCATACATCTAAGATAGCTCCAATCTGCCACAAGCCTCAGATCCAAAGTAATTCGTTTTACTTCGCAGAGCTTCGATGCAGTTGGTGTTTATTTTGCTGTCTTAGCCGCGTTGAGTATGTCTCATGGCATCTTCATCTCTGCTTTACTCAAACTAGGGTCATGGCAAAAGATTTTTGAGGAGCCACACAATGACCACGACCAAAAAGTTTGCTACCCCGACAAATCATACAACCGCCTGGATTGCTCAAACCTGGATATCGTTTGTTGTGTCAATTTCAGCGACTGCCATTGGCATTACGTATTTACCCGCAGATATTTGGTTAAAAGGCTATTTGGGCATGGGGCTAATGTTTTCTGTAGGTTCTACGATTAGCTTATCTAAAACAATTCGCGATCAAGAAGAAGCCAAACGGATGCTAAGTCGCATTGATGAAGCAAAACTAGAACGGTTGTTGGCAGAGTATGACCCGTTTAAACAATGATTCACATTCCTTGAGTATGCAGGGCTTAATAGCCCGAGTGATAAGCTGAGCTTCTCGCTAGAAATGGGAAAAATAGCTGCTTGGTCTGAAGGCAGGTTAATCTTCTAAAGATGTGTTGCCAATAAAACTCTCCGATCGAGAATGGAGAGCAATCCTTATTCTGTCGTTGAGTAGCTGCGTTGGTTACAATTACTCAACTGTATAAAGCCTCGGGTGATTAGATAGAAACTTTTCACCTAATTATCTTATTAGGGATATTAGACCGAAAACTTTCTACCTAATCTACTAAATCAGAGAATTAGGCAGAAAGTTTCCCTCTCACTAGTTGTTAGGCGGCCTAAGATATCAGTTAGGGCTGTAGTTGGGAGGTTGTCTATGGGGTTCGATAGAATGAGATAGCAGTAACACCACCTAATAATTCCGCGAGTTTGTTAACGGTAGGTGGATTGAACTGTCAGGTCGCCAAGATGTAAGGGCATGGCTAAAATGACCAACAAAAAACCGCCAAGTTTTGTAGTTGCCATAAGTGGACCCTCTGGCTCAGGAAAGACTTCCCTGGTGCAAAAAGTAACCAGCCTGCTAAAGGATGCCGTACCTTTCTATTTTGATGACTATGCCTCTGTATCAAAATATCCCTCGAACTTTTCCGAGTGGATTAGGGAGGGAGCTGATCCGAATCAATGGGAGACCCCACAACTCCTCGAAGACTTGCAAGCATTACGGCATGGGGAAACCATTTCTTTGCCTGATAATAAAGGAATAATCAAAACAGCCCGCTTCATTGTCATGGAAGAGCCGTTTGGTAGAGAACGTGCCAAGATGAACGAGCTCATTGATTTTGTAGCGTGTATTACCCTTCCACTAGAAGTTGCTTTGGCACGTCGATTGCTTCGAGATGTTGAATGGTGTATCAATGAAAGAAGTTCAGATTATTTGGCAGCCTATATTAAAGAATACTTAACAGGATATCTCAGTGGTGCCACCCGAGAAATGTATCTTGAGGTAAACGCAAGGGTTTTGAAAAATTGCGATCTGGTTCTAAATGGTGTTAGCTCCTCAGATGAGTTGGCGAACGAGATGGTCGTTGCGATCAAAACAAGAGTAGGGGCTGCTTAGTTAGCTAGACATGTCGATGAAACCAATTAGGTAGTGTAAACTTGATGTGACGTGGCAACGGTATCGAGCCTGGCAACAGGGGGCATGCGATGATTGATCATATGGAACAACAACAGATCTCTGATAAGTCTCGTTATGTCGACTAATTTGGTGCGTCTGTTGCCGCGCTTGGCTTTGTCACTTCGGGTGTCATTCCTGTTATCGCTTTGATTCGCCATTGTCGGCTGGAAGCTCTTTAGGATGTACAGGCCGAGCGGCGAACAGCAAGGTGCCAGCTAACAACCTGGTTGAAGCGGACTCACAGATTTTGCCGGTTTTGCAACAGAGGTGATTGGTCCTAGCCTGAATTATTCATGAGTATTGTCAAGCAGTCTGAAAATGCCCCCTCAGTTGTCCGACTGTTGTCGGACAATCTGTTGAATCAGGTTAACGTCCGTAAGGACATCCAAAAAGGGCAATTTTGACTCTCTTGAGTCTCG